>NZ_JBNYXO010000002.1:0-731339 GCF_051380715.1 Janthinobacterium kochi | reverse complement strand
ACAACATCCCACAGCGTGCTCTCAACAACGAAACGCCGATTCAGGCAATGAAGAAATGGCAGGCAAAAAAGCCACAATTATTCGTTAAACGTGTTTATAACCAGGCGGGTCTTGACACGTAGCAGGCACCACCCGGAGAGGTTAGACAGGAACCAGCTACTTGGGTTGTAGTGCAGCCAGAAACAGCAACAGCGAAAAGAAATGCCAGTGGCGACTTCAGTAGTATCATCAGATGCCTCGTTTGTGAGTTGCGAATTAAAAACTAAAACTCTGTCTGTGAGATAGATTTATTCTTCTCGAATGTCTGCTTGTGGCCGTTTGCTGACGATTGAAGCAACACCATACTAGTCGTGTTGGCTTCCGTCCTTGGCCAAGCTTACACACGCGTGTTCTGGGGTAATTCGCCGCCATTGCTACTAACTCTCTTTCGGATGCTTTTGCCCAGCAGCACCCCTATAAAACCGATGAAGGTGTACAAGATTGTTAGACCGATAAGATGCAGACTAACAAACAGCATGCTTGTCGATGGGAAGCCTAACCCTGCAAGGGATAGTACAGCGGGCGCTATCGCTATAAGACAAACCGCAGGCCAGACTCTTGTGTTCCGGAAACCTAGGAACACAGACAATGTGAATGCACCCGCAATAAAGAAGTAAGCTTTGTCCAATGGAGAACTCCTGAGTTAATTAATATGTGTTTAAGCGCCCGAGCGCTCTTGGTCAGTCGCGGTCGGCATTATGCGACTCTAACTCATTTGATAACTAATGTCAGTTGAAGATCGCATTGAAGCATCTTAGTTTTTTTCCATGTGACGCAGCAACGATTCGCGTATCAAGGTCCGATCCGGTTCACCCAAGCCCAGCAGCAACCGCTCCGGGTACTTGTACAGTGGCCCTTTTTTCGACAAGCGGTCTTGCTGGCCAAACTGATGCACCCGCGCCACGCGCGCCACCCAGCCAAAGAAACCGACCTCGATCTGGTCGCCGGTCGCCTTCACTTTCAGGTGTTTGGCGGTGCGAATCTTGGCGAACATGGCCGCCTTCTGCCGCTTGATCCGTCCATTCTTCCCCTTGAATTCCTTGCGCCGCTTGCGCGCCGGATAGGCCGTGCCGTCCGGTCCCTGCTGCGCCTTGATGCGCTGCGCCTGGCTGCGGCGCAGGTCGATGGCCACTTTGTGATTGATGGCGCGGCGCTGGGCTGGCTGCAGCTTGGCCAGTAGGGCGCCGGCCCAGGCTTCCAGCGCGTGCAGGTTGTCGCTCATGGCGTGGCCTCGGGCGTGCGCCATTCGGCCAGCAGGGTCTCGCCTGCGTACAGCTTCCAGAACTCGTCAGCATAGGCGGGCATGTGCTGTATCTCGGCCAGGTGCTTGATGTCCAGGCGGCCCGATTCGCCGGTCTTGACGGCCACGCGTTCGGTCAGGTCCAGCTTGATCGAAATATCCACCGTTTCATGGTTGTTGAAGTCCACCTCGAAGGCGATGCCATGCTTGCGCGTTTCCTCGTTGGCCATCATGTCGAGCTGGTGGATTTTCAGCCAGGCGATCAGGGCCACCATGATGGCGTCGGCGTCGCCCGCGTAGTCGGTGACGATCAGGTTGAGCTTGAAGCGGTATTCGAAGGAGAGGGAGGCGGTGGCCGACGCCACCACGTTGCCCTCGTCGGCGAAGACCAGCAGGCGGTCGGGGTCGCGCTGCAGGTCGGGGATGGCGGCGGCCAGGTGCTGGCGCAGGCTATTCGGTTTGTACATGGTAGGTGTCTCGCACGGTGTTGTAGGCGTCGATGCAGGCGTTCAGCTGGCGGGTGGCGTCGTCGCCGTCGCCGGCAATGGCATCAAGAGCTGCCGCAGTCGCTGCGTCAAGTTCGGCGCGCGCTTGATGCCGATCGCCTGCGGCAGCGGTGGAATCTGCAGTGGCGGCGCAGTGGCCGCTGGCGACGGTGATTGACAGGCGCACAGCGCCGCTGCGCACGTCAGCATTGAAATGGTCACGTTCGGTTTTCGCATGGGTTTGTTCCTGGGTGAGGTGGTCGGCGCGCTGCGCCAGGGCGCCGCCGGCGGCGCGCTCCAAGGTGAGCACGCGAGCGGTGGCCTGGGCCACTGCGGTGGCGGCATTGGTCTTGCTGGTGGCGGCCGCTCGCTGCAGTTCGGCGATGCTGGCGTCCTTGCGCCAGCCCTGCGTCGTCCAGCCCGCGATGGCGCCGCACAGCAGGCAGGCGGCCAGCGGACGCCAGGTGGTCGCGGTCACATGGCCACCCGTTCCTTGATCCAGCCGAACAGGAAACGGCGCTGGGTCTTGTTGGCCTCGGTGATTTCCAGGTAACGCGCCGCCTGCAGACCGTTCAAGGCGCGCAGTAGCACGGTGGCGCCGTCCTGGCCGCGCCATTTCAGGAAGGATGCAAGGGCGCCCAGCGACTGCGCGCCCAGGCGACCGTCGACGAACAGGGCGGGATAGCGGGCGCCCGTGTCATTGAAGCCGTTCAGCCAGCGCTGCAGGAACTCGGCCGCGCGGTGCGGCCCCATGTTCACGCCCGTGTCGATCACTTCGGTGCCGATGCCGGCATGCAGGGCCAGCACCTGGTCGAACTTCGGTTCCGTGATGTAGCGGGCCGTGTAGATGGCGCGCGCCACCGTCACGGGAAGGTCGCGCATCGGTCCCGTGTAGCCGTTGGCGCGCGCCACGGCGACAGTGATGCCGTAATTGGTTTCGCCGCCCTTGTCTTGCGGGTCGTTCACGTAGCCACCTTCGGCGCGCAGGATGGCGTCAATGGTGCGCGCGATCAGGAGATTTTCCGTGGTGGCCATCAATGCTCCTTCGCGTCTTTGACCAGTTCGGCGATGTCCTTGTCGCTGCGGCGCTGGAACCACAGGGCCACGGCACGCGATACCCACCAGCCGGGGGCGCCGACAATCAAGTCGATGGCGCTGGCGTTGACCATGGCGCCGATGGCGGGGAGCTGGGCGCACAGCAGTTGATACACAGTGCCGCCCAGCAGGCAGGAGAACACGCCGGCGCAGGCCAGGCGGGCGACGAATTCGCCCTTGTTAAAGGTGCCATCGGCATTCAATGGAGGCAGCACGATGTACAGCATGGCGGCGCCGACCATGCCCAGCGCCGCCTTGAAGCCGTACAGTTTGACCAGGGTGGCGAAACCACCAAACGATTCTGCGGACATTGCTTGTTTCTCCATGATGAGGATAAGTAGAGGTGTTGTTAAAAAAGTTAGTCCCATAACTGCACAAGATCGGCAACGGCGGCCACGTTGGCGGCAGGTTCCGGCAGGGTGACGACCAGGCCGGCCGGCAGCACGGCGCCGTGGCGCGCCAGCGCGGGATTCATTTCCAGGGTTTGCTCGACGTATCCCGCGCCGTCGCCCAGGTAGCGCCAGACCAGGGCGTCCACCGTGTCGTGCTGCTGCGTGCGCACCTGCATCAGATCAATTCCACGGTCAGGTGCGTGCGGCCGACGATATCGGCGATGGCCCATTGCGCATTGCGCCGCTGCGCGCCTGGGGCGTCGTCGAGCCACTCCATGCTTTTCTTGTCGCTCACGGACGTGGCGGTGCTGTCGTAATCGCGGTAACGCTCGATCAGATCCGCTTTCGCCGTGCTGTAGACGGCGCGCCGGTACTGCGCCAGCAGGCGGGATTCGCGGTTGATGCGCGCGGCAGGCACGTCCACCAGGGCGGCGATACCTGCAGCCGCCTGCTTGCCCTGCCAGTCGGTCAGCTCGCGGTTGACCTGCAGGATGGCATCGACCACGGCTTGCACCAGGCGCGCGTCGGTGACGGTGCCGTCCAGGCGCATGGCGTCGCGCATATCGGTGAGAAGGATGTCAGGAAACCAGCCGTCGTTCTCGATGACGCCGGCGGCCGGTGCTGGCGGCGCGGGCGTGGTGCCGGGCGGGATGGACGGGGGCAGGGCCATGAAGGACATACGGGGCGCTTTCAAAATGGGGCGGTGGACGGGGTTCATCAGGTCAGCATCGTTGACTATGCGTTGGCCAGAATCCCCCCGTGCCGCCGTGCTGCGGGGGATGCTCTTTACGTGGAACCGGCCGCGCGCTTGAGGCGCCGCTCCAGCCGTTCCATATCTTTCTTGACGCCGCACGACTCGGACAGGGCGCGCGCACGTTTCAGCTGGGCCATGGCCGTTTCCGCCTGCGCCACCAGCGCCGGGGCGATCTCCGTGTCATCGGCTTGATCCAGCACGGCGATCATGGCCAGGCCAATCGCCTTGTACAGTTTGGCGCGCGCCTGGTCGGGCGCGTCGCTGGCGGCCGTCAACTGTTCGACGGTGCCCAGCACGGCCACGGCATGCTGCGAATTGTCGCCCAGCTTGCCTTGCAGGTAGGCGGCGGAAAATTCGTCCAGCATCATGGTCGGAATGTCGCGGCTGTAGCCATCGGGCAAGGTAAACTTGTGTTCCATGCAGTAGGCGGCAATGACCAGGGCGCGGTCATATTCGCCCGTGTCGATGTGCCATACCAGCAAGGTGGCCACGACATCGTCTTGCGCGCCCTTGCCGCCGGCCAGCACGCCGTCGATCCACTGCGCATAGGTCGCCAGCATGGTGGCCTTGACCTCGATCTTGCGCTGGACCGACTGAATGGATTTCAGCTGGCGTCGATCATCGGACAGCTTGTAGAGCATCAGCTCATAAGCACTGCCGGTGGTCACGCCCAGCGGCGCGGCGGCGCCGGCCGTGCGCTCGGCCAGCATTCGCGCGCGGTGGCGGAGGGCAGGGGAAAGATTGCCCATCACTTGTCTTTCAGCTCGATGTTTTCCACCAGCGCGGCCAGGCCCAGGTCTTCGATCACGTAGGCGTCATTCGACGACTCGTAGTTTTCGATGCGGTCGCGTTTGGGCACGTCCTCCACGCGGCGACGGCGCGCGCCTTCCTGGAAGTAGATCGACAGATTGTCGAAGCGCGTAATCAGGATGGCGTTGTCCGGGAAGAACGGCACGCGCGCCGCCGGCAAGCCGCCGATGCGCTTCTGGCTGATGATGATGTCGGCCGCCAGGGTTTCCGTGGGCGCCTGTTTGGTGTTGACCAATGGAAAATACTTGTCGTTCAACAGCTTGCGCCCGACGATGGCCACCAGGTTGGTGTCTTCCTGATACCACGGGTCCAGCAGGTTGACGGCATCCGTGACGGCCGCGTCGAGGTTGGCATAGTCCGCATCGGCCGCGTCGCCGATGATGACCTTGCCCGGCATGCCGCTGGCCACCAGGCCCAGCACGCGCTCAGGCGCCAGTTCGCGCAGGTGCTGCAGCCAGCCTTTATTCACGTCCTGCAGCAGCGGGTTGGCGTCCAGATCGGTGTCGGCCATGGCTTTCACGCCATTGAATCCGATGACGATGCGGTCCAGCGCCTGGCGCGTCAGGATGGCATTGGCCACGCGCGACTGAAAATCGGCGAACTTGGCCCAGGCGTCCAGCTTGGCATAGTTCAAATGCGTGTCGAAGTTGGTTTGCTCGCAGCGGTACTTGGTGCCGTCCAGGGTGGACAGGTCGCGCGTCTTGCGTTCCTTGTCCTTGGTGTTGGTGCGGCCGGCAATCGGGCCGGACACGCCCAGGCCCAGTTTTTCGCCTTCCTGCTCGGTCACGCCGATGATGTTCACCTTCGACAGAAACTCGCTCGATTCCTGCATCTTCGTTTCCAGCTTTTGCTGCACGCTGGGCGTGACGCTGAACGTCTTGGCCACGTTGTCCGTGTCGTTCAGTTGGCCCAGGCGGGTTTCATACTGGGAAAATACCTGGCGCGTTTGCTTTTTCATAAATCATTGCTCCGTTGTTGAATGGGGTGTTGGTGGATGGCGCGCGCTTAAAACTCGGTCTGCACGGCGCCGTCGTTGCCGGTGGCGGCCGGGCGGCGCGGGCCGTTGCCGGGCGCCTCGTCCATTTGCGCCTTGAAGGCGGCCAGCTCTTCCTGCGTTGCCTTCAAGGCTGTTTCGGTTTTTTCCAGGCGGGTCACGGTGCCCGCGTAGTTGTCGTTGACGGTGACGACGTGGCCGGCCAGCGCCTGCACGGCTTCGCTGACGTCGGCGAATTGCGCGGCGTCGGCGCCGGATTTATTCGAAAAGCGCGACAGCAGGTTTTTCACGGCGTCGGCCAGCTTGATGCCCTGCGGCTCTTCAAATTCCAGCGTCACCTCGACGGCGGAGGTGAACAGGTTGGTGCTTTGCTGCTTGCGGCTGGCCGAGAATTGCAGCGCCTCGGTGCCCAGGCTGGCAGGGCTGTCCGTGACGCCCAGGCCGACCAGGTAGGGCTGCGACGAGTCGGCAAAGTCGGGCTGAATTTCCAGGCTGGTGTACAGCTTCTGTTTCGCCTTGTTGATGGCCACCAGTTCCGGCGTGGGTTCGATCTGCGCGAACAGGGCCAGTTTCTTGCCGCTGTCGGTGTCCACTTCCTCGGCCTTGACGGCGATCACGTCGCCGTAAGCCTTGAACTGGCTGTCGGGCAGGATGCCGCGAATGTGCTCGAGCCAGATGCGCGCGCCGTAGGTCTTCGGGTTGTAGGTGGCGGCGATCTGCTCGATGGTGGCGCGGTCGATGTTGCGGCCGTCCGTGGTGGCGCCTTCGGTGGCGACGCGGAAAAATTTCGATTTGGACATGGTGGGCGTTCTCGGTTGATCGGATAACGCCATGGTCAACGTCTTGGCGCCGCGATTCAATGCGGTGCGGGTTGCTATGGGCCATAGCGACTTTTGCCTTCCCCCGCTCCGCGCGCGCGCGGCCTACGCTGGCGGCATGCTGACAATCGAGAAAACAAGCGAACAAACCGTCGATGGAATCATCGGCGAACTGACCGTGCCCGAATCCGAGCCGCGCCGTGCCGCGCGCGCCCTGTACTGGAAGGGCTGGCGCATTTCCTCCATCGCCCGCCACCTGGGGATCAAGCGCAGCACCATCAATAGCTGGAAAGAGCGCGACGAATGGGACAAGGCACGGGCCATCGAGCACGTCGAGGCGTCTGCCGAGCTGCGCCTGGTGAAACTGATCGAAAAAGAGGTCAAGAGCGGCAGCGACTACAAGGAAATCGATTTACTCGCCCGCACCATCGTGCAGATGGCGCGCGTGCGCCGCTATGAACAGCCGGGCGGCAATGAGGTCGATCTCAACCCCAAGCTGGCGAACCGCAACGCGGGGCCGAAGAAGAAACCGACCCGTAACGATTTCAGCGAAGAACAGAAAATCCAGCTGCTCGATGCCTTCCAGGATTCGCTGTTCGATTATCAAAAGGTCTGGTATCGCAACGGCGACCAGCGCACGCGCGCCATTTTGAAGTCCCGCCAGATCGGCGCCACCTGGTACTTCGCGCGCGAGGCGCTGGCCGATGCGATGGAAACGGGGCGCAATCAAATCTTCCTGTCCGCATCGAAGTCGCAGGCGCACGTCTTCAAGCAGTACATCGTGCAATTCGCGCGCGAGGCGGCCGGCATTGAGCTGACGGGCGACCCCATCGTGCTGCCGAACGGTGCGCACCTGTATTTTCTGGGCACCAATGCGCGCACGGCGCAGGGCTACCACGGCAATTTCTACTTCGATGAATTCTTTTGGACACAGAATTTCCAGGAGTTGAACAAGGTGGCCTCGGGCATGGCCATCCACAAGAAGTGGCGCAAGACCTACTTTTCAACGCCATCCTCGACCACGCACCAGGCTTACCCGTTCTGGACGGGCGAGCTGTTCAACAAGCGCCGCGCCAAGGCGGACCAGGTGAATATCGATGTGAGCCACGGGCGCCTGTCGTCAGGCTTCACGGGCGAAGACAAGATCTGGCGCCAGATCGTCACCATCCTCGACGCCGAGCGCGGCGGCTGCAACCTGTTCGACATCGACGAGCTGCGCAACTTCGAATACAGCCCCGACCAGTTCGACAACCTGCTGATGTGCAATTTCATCGACGACTCGGCCTCGGTCTTTCCGCTGGCCGAGCTGCAGCGCTGCATGGTCGATTCCTGGGTGGAGTGGGACGACTACAAGCCATTAATGGGGCTGCGTCCGTTCGGCAACCGGCCCGTGTGGATCGGCTATGACC
Source organism: Janthinobacterium kochi (assembly GCF_051380715.1). Taxonomy (NCBI): domain Bacteria; kingdom Pseudomonadati; phylum Pseudomonadota; class Betaproteobacteria; order Burkholderiales; family Oxalobacteraceae; genus Janthinobacterium; species Janthinobacterium kochi. Next base: position 723,303 of record NZ_JBNYXO010000002.1, on the reverse strand, counting down.
CGGCCTTGAACGGCGACAGCGCCGGCTGCGTCGTGCTGGCGCCGCCCATGACGGCTGGCGGCAAGTTCCGCATCCTGGAGCGCCACCAGTGGCGCGGGCAGAGCTTCGAGGATCACGCCGACGCCATCCGCCAGATGACCCAGCGTTACAACGTCGAATATATCGGCATCGATACCACGGGCATGGGTATCGGCGTGCTGCCTATCGTGCGCGGCTTCTTCCCGGCCGTCACGGCCCTGAATTACTCGCCCGAAGTCAAAACCCGCATGGTGCTGAAAGCCAAAAACATCATCAGCAAGGGCCGGCTGGAGTTTGACGCCGGCTGGACGGACATCGCGCAATCGTTCATGGCCATCCACAAGACCCTCACCCCAAGCGGGCGGCACGTGACCTATGTCGCCGGCCGCAGCGACGAAACCGGCCACGCCGATCTGGCGTGGGCCTGCATGCACGCCCTCGATCACGAACCATTCGAAGGCACCACCGACAACCACCAATCTTTCATGGAGATTTATTCTTGAGAAAAGCACGACACTTGCGCGGCCGGCAGGCCGGGAGCGCACCACCACCCGCCACGGCGCCGGCCGCCGCCGGCATCGAGGCGTTTTCCTTTGGCGACCCGACGCCCGTGCTCGAGCACGCCGACATTCTCGACTGCTTCGAATGCTGGAAGAACGGACACTGGTATGAGCCGCCCGTCAACCTGGCCGGCCTGGCCAAGTCGTTTAACGCGGGCGTGCACCACAGCAGCGCCATCCACTTCAAGGCCAACGTGCTGGCGTCAACCCTGATCCCCAGCAAGTACCTCTCGCGCGACGCCTTCAAACGCATGGCGCTGGACTTCCTGACCTTCGGCAATGCTTACCTGGAAGACCGGCCCAGCCGCAGCGGCAAGGCGCTGGCGTACCAGCATGCGCTGGCCAAGTACATGCGGCGCGGCGTCGATCTGGATACCTATTTTTTCGTCAACGGCTACCAGGCCGTGCATGAATTCGACAAGGGCCGCGTGTTCCACCTGATGGAACCGGACGTCAACCAGGAGCTGTACGGCGTGCCGCAGTACCTGAGCGCCCTGCAATCGGCCTGGCTCAACGAGGCGGCGACCCTGTTCCGCCGCAAGTATTACAAGAACGGCTCGCATGCGGGCTTCGTCTTTTACATGACGGACGCCGCGGCGAACACGCAGGACGTGGACAACTTGCGCCAGGCCATGCGCGACAGCAAGGGGCCGGGCAACTTCCGCAACCTGTTCATGTACGCGCCGAACGGCAAGAAGGACGGCATCCAGATTCTGCCCGTGTCGGACGTGGCCGCCAAGGACGAGTTTTTCAACATCAAGAGCGTCACGCGCGACGACCAACTGGCCGCGCACCGCGTGCCGCCGCAGCTGATGGGCATCCTGCCGAACAATGCCGGCGGCTTCGGCGCCGTGGAACCGGCCGCGCGCGTCTTCGCGCGTAATGAGCTGGTGCCGCTGCAGGCGCAGTTCGAAGCGATCAACGAGTGGGCCGGCGTGGAAGTGGTGCGCTTCGCCCCGTATGACCTGGCCACAGGCGGGGAAGGTGCGGCATGAGCGATCACATCGACAACACGGACAAGATCATCTTTGCCGAAGTGGCGCGCGGCCTGGCCGCCGTGCGCAGCCGGCCCGCCCTGGGGGCGCACGGCTGCTGCCACTACTGCGACGAGCCGCTGGCGCCCGCGCTGCTGTTCTGCGATTTGGACTGCCGCGACGACTACGAGAAGGAGCAAGCGGCCAAGGCGCGCGCCGGCCGCGCAGGATGAGCGCCACTCCGCGATAGCCGGCAGGGCGGGGCCGCGATAGCCCAGCCGCGCCAGAGCGCCCCAGCCACCGCGCAAGCCGCCCATGAGGCGGCTTTTTCACGTCCCGACGAATGGCATTGCTACAGAGGCAAGAAAAAGCCCCGTTTCGGCCCGGCGCGCGCAGTTGTCCCCCCTCCACACCTGCCCGCTATATAGGGGTCTTTTGACTCAAATTTGCACCATGGCCGAAGGCGCATGAGGACTGGCGCGGCGGGGCGAGGTGGGGGTATGCGATTTGACTCATTTTGACGCACTTTGTGTGATCTTTGTCGCCGAGCTTAGGTTTCTCAACGACGAGCTATATTTTCGGTCTACAGCTTATTTCCGGGCGATCATCCGCCATGTAAGGCTATCGATCCTCGTTGATCATTAATTGCACGTATTGGGACAAGTTGGAACGATGAAAATTCAACAGCGTGGAGGACTGGTTTAGATATCGCCAACCCTCGAAACCTGGAATATAATGCATCTTTGTTAAATTGTTGCTAATAACCAACTTCTGTATTGGAGTGCTATGAAGAATGACGAGCAAACAGACTTGCATTTTGACGTCAGTAGTGGGCTTAAGAGCGTGCTGGGTAGTGACCTCATTACCGATGATGAGGTCGCAATATTTGAGTTGGTTAAAAATTCATTTGATGCCGATGCTAGTCAGGTCGATCTTTACTTCGGCGATGGAAAGATCGTAGTCGCTGACAATGGAATCGGAATGACTTATGAGGATATTCGCAATAAATGGCTGTTTGTTGCTTATTCCTCAAAGCGAGGCCAAACTAGATCAAGTGGCTTCCGGGACGATATCGCTGAGCGTCATCACTACGCGGGAAGCAAAGGTATTGGTCGTTTTTCATCGGATCGTTTAGGACAAATAGTTAAGCTTCAGACACGACACATGACTGAAGTCAGTGGTGAGGTGCATTCGTTAGTGATTGATTGGAATCTTTTTGATCGTGATCATAAAGAACGTTTCGAAAATATTGAGGTTGCGTATTCATCAAAATTAATTAATTTCGAATTGCCAATAGAAATAGCTGAACGTCCTCACGGAACTATATTAACCATAGAAATAACTCGTCGCGACTGGAATAGAGACTCTATTCTCAGATTGAAATCAGCGCTTGCAAAATTAATAAATCCTTTCGGCGCAGAATCTGACGGATTCAGTATTGTGGTTCACGCGCCAGCAGAAATAATGCAAGATCAGGTTGAAATTGCAAATGCTGAGCGAAAAGATATTGAAATTTCACCTAATTCAATAGTAAATGGATCAGTCGGAAATTTCATATTTTCGACGCTTCAGGAAAAAACTACATTCATCGAAGTTCGAATAGATCCGAGTGGAAACTTTATAGAAAGTTCACTTACTGATCGAGGTGAGTTAATTTATAAAATTCGTGAACCTAATGAGTATCCATTACTTCTTCGATCTGGCTTTCGCTGCCAAATATTTTTTCTAAACCAATCAGCAAAACTAACATTTTCTCGGCGTATGGGCGTACCGTCGGTACAGTTCGGTGCAGTTTTTCTTTTTAGAAATGGATTTAGAGTTTTTCCCATTGGCGAAGAAGGCGATGACTGGTTTGAAATGGACCGGCGCAAGCAACAGGGCTATGCTCGATTTCTAGGTACAAGGGATGTGATTGGCCGAATTGATGTGTCAGGAGCAGACGATGATTTTCATGAATCATCTAGTCGTGATACGGGATTAATTGAAACACCAGCAGTAGCCCAACTAAAAAAGTGCTTTCGTGAGCATTGTTTAAAGAGGCTTGAACGTTACGTTGTGCCTGTAACATTTATTGATAAAGAGGATAAAAATACGAGCGACATATCGAGATTGCTTACTGATCCAGGTAAAGCCCGTGTGGCATCCGCAGTAGCTAAGCTTGTGGATAGTGATGAAATTGAGTTAATTGAATACAGTAAAAAATTAATTAATATACTTGATGAACGTTCCTCCCAATTTGAAGGGTCCTTGGGGAGTTTGAGATCTATCGCCGAAAAGACCAAGGATGTAGAGCTCTTTCAAAATATTGAGTCAGCAGAACGCAAATTCGATGAACTACGGAAATCTGAAGAAGCCGCAAGACGACAAGCTGATGAGGAACGATCTGCAAAAGAGCTCGCTCTGGAACGAGCCAAGATTGCTGAGCACGCATCAGCAACTGTACGGGAACAGTTAGTCGAGGAAAAAAAACGTAACCTCTTTCTCGCTTCTATTTCTACGCTTGATACAGACACTATTCTTAACTTACATCATCAAGTAACTATATATTCGGTAGACATAAACCAACAGATAGAAAACTTTTTGGTAAGCATTGCTGGGAAGCCATCAGTTTCTTCCAGCGATGTAATAAATGCACTTGAACGGATAGCTCTTATTAATCGCCGAATTATGGGGGTTTCAAAATTTGCTACCAAGGCAAATTTCAGATTGGCGTCTGAGAAAATTGAGGCCGATATCGGAAATTACATAGAGCAATATATTGAAGGGGTTGCACGAGACTTTCTTCATGGTCCTATGGAAATTAAAGTGGAAAATGATGGAAAGCAGTTTATTCAAAGATTCAAGCCAATTGATATTTCGGTAGTTATTGATAATCTTGTTGCAAATGCAAAGAAGGCTCGCGCAGGAACTATTACTTTTAAAATTAGCCATCCTAATAAAAATGGTCTACACATTGAAGTATTCGATGATGGAAAAGGCTTTAATAATAAGATTGAGCAGCTTGATAGAGTCTTTGAAAAAGGATTTTCGACCACTGATGGATCAGGACTCGGTCTCTACCATGTAAAGCATGTTTTAGGTGAAATGAACGGTTCAATTGACGTCTCTAGCGGACCTAATGGTCGAGGCGCACACTTCTTAGTTAGGATTTCAAAATGAGATTAGACTTTAACATTCTATGGGTTGAGGATTTGCAGGAAAGTGTACAGGCCCAGAAAGAGAAGTTAGAGCGACTAATAAGGGCGGAAGGATTTCGATTAAAAGTACAATTTGCTATTTCAGTCGAAGAAGCAAAAAGGTACATATCGGACAATGTATTTGCTGATCATGTTGATTTAATATTGATGGATTATAATTTGGATGCTGGCCCAAACGGAGATGAAGGTTTAAAAGAGGTGCGGCGAGTTCTTCCTTATAAAGACGTCATATTTTATTCGGCACAGGCTAATAATTTGCGAGAATATCTTAAGGCGGCAGATGTAAGCGGTATATATTTATCTAGTCGTGATGACTTGCCTGATACCGCAGATGGTATTTTTCAAACTTTGGTAAAGAAAGTTCTTGATATAGACCATTCAAGAGGATTGGTTATGGGGGCAACTAGCGATATTGATCATTATGTGAATGATAGCTTGCTGCATTTGTTTGAAAATAACGATGTCGAATTTCAAAAAGAAATTGTAAAGAAGATTATTGAAAGAGTCGCAAAAATAAAAATAGCCTTCGATGCAAATGTAGAAGAGCTTCAAAAAATAAATCATATTTCAGAATTATTCGATAAGCACTTGGTTTACACAAGCTCTGATAGGCTGCATTTACTGCGTAAGGCATTAAAACTTGTAGGTGGATATGTTGAGCAGGATAAAATAATGCTGGAGTATGCGGAAAAAATAATGCCAAAAAGAAATGATTTGGCGCATGTGCGCGTCGCAATTGATGGCTTCTCCAGAAAACTCTTGAATAAGAAAGGCGAAGAGTTCACATGTGAAGAGATGCGTGGATTACGGCTTGCGTTACTAGAGAAGCAAGAAATATTTGAGCAGATTTTCTCTTCACTGCAGGTGAAGCCAAATTAGACGGAAAAATAGTAGTTTAAAAGCGATACGCCGATAGCTTCAGCAATTAAGGGAGGGACCGCATTTGCTACCTGGGTAAATCGCGGTACTTCTTTCCTACGGCGTTCACCGCCAGACGTATATTTTCCTTTAAATTCGAACCAATCAGGAAAGCTTTGAATGCGAGCATTCTCTCGCACTGTTAATGTGCGAGGCTCGCTGAAATGGATTAAATCATCTGGCATACTTGTAATGGTCGGGGATGGGCTGTCTGGGTCCATTACTCTTATCGCGCGCTTTCTCAGCCCAAAACTTTCTCTAACTTCCGCTGATAAGGAAACATTTAGTCTTCCACTATCTTGGCATATCTTAATTATTTTTTTGAATCGGTCTTTAATTTCAGTTTTATGTCGAGCCAAACGAGTATCGGAGGGATTTTTTATGTCCCCTGAATTCATTAATTTTTGATAAGAAGTTAGGGGGCCATTATATTGAATTTCTTCAAACCCTTCAGTATCTCGGCTTTTTACTTTTCCGCAACGCTCTAGTGTTAAATCAGAAATCGCAGTTTTTGCGGAAATCGGTACACTGGAAATATTTTTTGATCTTAAAAATGAAATTCTGTCCGATTCAATGAGGTTTATAGGGTTTTCTTCTAGGTTTTTGGCGATATCTTTTCTTATGGCAATAATGAAGAATCGATGGCGTTTTTGTGGTACTCCAAACTGTGACGTATCAATAAGTTTCGATGATACGATATAGTTATCTGATAATTCTAAAATTATTTTTTTTGCATAGTTTACTTTGCTTGATTCTTCACTTTCCCCATTTTTTTCATCAAAATCAAGAGTTATCCCTTTAACGTTCTCGATAAGAACGATTCGTGGTTTTATCAGATTTACCAGGCGAAAATACGCCTCTACGAGCTTATTTCGTGGATCGTTTGGATCTCGACGTCCGGCCATTGAAAAACCTTGGCATGGAGGACCGCCAACAAGCATATCCACATTGTTTTCCAAAGACTGAAAGTTTGAGAGGTAATTTTCCAATATATCTATTGCACTATGGGGTTTCTTTGGCAGCCACTCTGGCCAACTAAACTGATATTGGTTATTTTTTTCAATAAGATTGTGTTGTAATGTTTTAAATGCATTTTCGTCATGTTCAACAGCGAATAGCCCATCCCATCCAGATTTCATAAGCCCTAAGCTAAGGCCTCCGCAACCGGCAAACACGTCAATAAAAGTAGGTTTACTGATTTGATTCTTTACGCTTGTTTTTTCCATGTTTCAACCTGTAACCTATTTTCTTACTCACCGGAATATTGTGAGAGTGTCTGAGAGTGAAGTGGCAAAATTTTCTCAGCCGTATCATAACCGGCAAGTCATCTCTCGACAATAACTACCGTTCTTACAAGACTTATGTGAGGTAGCCATAAAATTTTCGATGTAAATAGTTCAACTTTTCTTCTGGCCGCTATGTGTTTATTTTTCGCACCACAAACACAAAATACATCGCATGGATGGCCGCTTGTACGGCTGCTATAATGTCACCTTTGCGGAGCAGAAACGGGCCGCAAGCCCGCATGGTTGTTGAGTTCCTTGTCGAGCTTCCCAAGCTTACGACGAGGGTTCGATTCCCTTCACCCGCTCCATTTTTCGCTGGCGCCTGGTTTTATGCGGCGCGGCCACTTATTTCTTCATTCCCATGTCTTCTGATACCCCAGCAAACGGCCCGGCGCGGCCGATGATGTACGATCCGACCGAACACCGCATCCGCAGCTTCGTGACCCGCGCGGGACGGCTGTCTGTCGCGCAGGCGCGTGCGCTTGAGACCTTGGGGCCGCAGTTCCTGTTGCCTTTCGGCAAGGAATCGATGGACTTCGAACAGGTGTTCGGCCGCAAGGCGCCGGTCATCCTGGAAATCGGTTTTGGCATGGGGGCGACGACTGCGCATATCGCCAAGGCCATGCCGGAGAAGGATTTTATCGGCGTCGAAGTGCATACACCGGGTGTCGGCAGCCTGCTGAAACTGATCGGCGAAGAGTCGCTGACGAATCTGCGCCTGCTGCAGCACGATGCCGTGGAAGTGCTGACACACATGATTCCTGCCAATTCGCTGGCCGGTATCCACGTGTTTTTCCCCGATCCATGGCACAAGGCGCGCCACAACAAGCGCCGCCTGATCCAGTCGCCGTTCGTCAAGCAATTGACCGATCGCCTGGCGCCGGGTGGCTATCTGCATTGCGCCACCGATTGGGAAGATTACGCGGTGCAAATGCTGGACGTGCTGGGCGCCGAGCCCCAGTTGCACAATAGCGCCGACGGTTATGCGCCGCAGCCGGCGTACCGTCCGCTGACCAAGTTTGAAAACCGTGGCTTGAAGCTGGGCCATGGCGTGTGGGATCTGGTGTTCATCAAGAAATAAACCTGGCGGTTTGCCCACCTGTGCCGTTTGCACGAGAACAAGCCTGCCGCAGCGACGCCGCAGGCTTTTTTAATGCGTGCGTTAGCGTGTACTGGCTAGGCAAGGTGGGTGAATTACGGTAGCCTTATCTTTTTTGCATTGATTGATATTATGTCCAAGAAAATACTCGTGACCGGCGCATCCGGTTTCATCGGCTCGCACACGTGCGTCGAATTGCTGGCTGCCGGCTTTGAGGTCGTCGCGGTGGATAATCTGTGCAATAGCGCGCGCGAAGCAATGGCGCGCGTGGAGCGCATTTCCGGAAAAAGCGTGCCTTTCTACGAGGCTGACGTGCGCGACCGTGTGGCCATGGCCACCGTCCTGCGCGAGCATGCCATCGATGCCGTGATCCATTTCGCGGGCTTGAAGGCGGTAGGCGAATCCGTGGCGCAGCCGCTGATGTATATGGACAACAACGTGTCGGGCACCGTAGCGTTGCTGGAAGTGCTGGCTGCGGCGAATGTGAAGCGTTTTGTCTTCAGCTCGTCGGCCACTGTGTATGGCGATCCGGAAGCCTTGCCGATCCTGGAATCGTCGCGCCTGTCCGTGACCAACCCATACGGCCGCTCGAAACTGATGGTCGAGCAGATCCTGGCCGATCTCGTGCATGCCGATGCTCAATGGCAAGTCGGTGTGTTGCGCTATTTCAACCCAGTCGGTGCGCATGCCAGCGGCTTGATCGGTGAAGATCCGGCCGGCATCCCGAACAATCTGATGCCTTTCATCGCCCAGGTGGCAGTGGGCCGCCGCGAGCGCCTGGCCGTCTTTGGTAACGACTACGCTACGCCGGATGGCACGGGCGTGCGCGACTATATCCATGTGGTTGACCTGGCGCTGGGCCATGTGGCCGCGTTGAACCGCCTGTTTTCCACCGAGGGCGGCTTTACCGTCAACCTGGGAACGGGTCACGGCTACAGCGTGCTCGATACCGTGCGTGCCTTCGAGGCGGCCAGCGGCCGCACCGTGCCGTACGACATCGTGCCACGCCGCCCCGGCGACATCGCCAGCTGCTACGCCTCGGCCGACAAGGCGAAGGAATTATTGGGTTGGCAAGCGCAGAAAAACATCGACGACATGTGCCGCGACCACTGGCGCTGGCAGCACCAGAACCCGCAAGGCTACGCGGCGTAAAAAAGTCCGCCAGATACAAAAAATCCCGCTCACACAAAAGTGTGGCGGGATTTTTTTAGAGCGCCATTAAACCAATGGCGTCAAAGGTAGCAATGGCGTCTGAAAAATGTCGGGGGCTAGGCGCCGCCCCGAAGACAGTACGCCAGTACGGCGAGGGGCAGGCAACAACGCCCCAGGCATTTTCTCAGGCAGCCATTATGGATACAGGCCGCGCACTTCGCGAGCTTGCAACACGCGTGTGCACGCCAGGATGAAGGTGGCGGTACGCATCGACACTTTCTTCTCTTGCGACACTTGCCATACCGCGTCGAACGCTTCGCGCATAATGCGCGTCAGGCGGCTGTTGATTTCTTCTTCCGTCCAGAAGAAGCTCGAGAAGTTCTGCGCCCACTCGAAGTAGCTGACGGTTACGCCGCCGGCGTTGGCCAGCACGTCCGGCACGATCAGCACGCCGCGGTCGGTCAGGATGTCGTCCGCTGCCGGCAGGGTCGGGCCATTGGCGCCTTCCAGGATGATCTTGGCGCGGATGACTTGTGCGCGTTCGGCCGTGATCTGCTGTTCCAGCGCGGCCGGGATCAGGATGTCGCAATCGATGCCCCAGAAATCTTCGCGTGGCACGAATGCCTCGGCGCCCGAGAAGCCTTCGACGCTGCCCACTTCGGCCACGTGTGCCAGCAATTGCGGGATGTTCAAGCCGCCGGCATGTACCACGGTGGTCTTGTGGTCTTGTACCGCGACGATTTTCGAACCGGCTTCAGCGAACATGCGTGCAGCGACGCCGCCCACGTTGCCGAAACCTTGCACGATGACTTTCGCGCCTTCGAGCGACATGCCGACTTTGGCGGCCGCATCGCAACCGACGACGAACACGCCGCGGCCCGTCGCATCGCGGCGACCCAGGCTGCCGCCCAGCGAGATTGGTTTGCCCGTCACGACGCCGGTCGACATATTGCCGCCGATCATCGCGTAGCTATCCATCATCCACGCCATGACTTGTTCATTCGTGTTGACGTCCGGCGCAGGAATATCCTTGTTTGGTCCGATGATCATGCTGATCTCGCTCGTGTAGCGGCGGGTCAGGCGCTGCAGCTCGTTGCGCGACAGGGTCTTCGGATCGACACGGATACCACCCTTGGCGCCGCCGTATGGCACGTTGACGGCAGCATTCTTGACCGTCATCCAGGCCGACAGGGCCATCACTTCCGACAGGGTCACGTCCTGGTGGAAGCGCACGCCGCCCTTGCCCGGGCCGCGCGACAGATTGTGTTGCACGCGGTAGCCTTCGTAGTGAGCAATGGTGCCGTCATCGCGCTCGATAGGCACGTCGACCGTCAGGATGCGCTTTGGACGCTTCAGCGTTTCCACCCAGCGCGACAGGTTGCCCAGGTAGGGCGTAACGCGGTCGATCTGCTCGAGGTAGACGCCCCATGGGCCCAGGTCTTCAGGATTGAGGTAGGAAGGAAGTGCGTGCTTGCTGGTCATGCTTGAAAGCTCCTGACAATACGAATACGTTAGAGGCGCAACCGGGATGCAGCTGCGCGCAGCGGAACCGCATCGTAGGCGATAGCTTCATGCCCCGGCCAATGCTTTGTGCGCATCCGGTTATGCATTTATTGCATAGTTTGGAGGTCAGGATGGAATTGTGGTGACAGCCGCGCGCCGGCGTTTTTTTCCGCCGCGCGCGGCGCTTTCCTGCGCCTGCACCAGGTACTGCCACAGGCTTTCGACGATCTGCTTGCCGGGACGCAGGCTCGATGGGCGTTCGCGGTACAAACGGATTTCCAGCTCGATTTCCCAGCCCGGCGCGCCGCCGTCGGCGCGCGCCAGGTGCTTGTATTTGACGTCGCGCATGACGGCCGATTCGGGCAGGAAGGCGATGCCGCGCCCCTCCAGTGCCATCATTTTGAGGCCTTCGGCCATGTCCGTTTCGTAGCAGGTTTCCAGGAACAGGGGAGCCTTGGCGTCGGCCACCAGCAGTTCCACCATGCGTCCCAGGTAGGCATTGCTGGTGTAGGAGAGGAAGGGCAGCGGCTCCTTGGCACTGCCAGGCAGGACGAAGTCCGGCACCTTGTCCTGGCCGCAGCGCGCATAGGCGCGCACGGTTTCGCGGCCCATCACCAGCATGTCGTAGCGGCCCGGGTCTAGCTGCACCGGCTGGCGCGGATGGTGATAGCACAGCAGCAGGTCACAGCCGCCATCGACCAGCTGCAGCACCGCGTCGTGCACGTTCAGGGCCATCAAACGGCTGTTGATGGGCGCAAAACCGTCTTCCAGGGCCGTCAGCCATTTCGGCATGAAGGTCAGCGACAGGGTATGCGGCACGGCGAAATCGACACTCGTTTGCGTGGCCGCCCGCTTGCCGCGCAAGAGGGCGCGCACGCCGTTGATCTGCCCCAGCATTTCCAGCGCCTGCTCGTAGAACACGGCGCCAGCCGGCGTCAAGCGCGTGGGATACGAAGTGCGGTCGACCAGGTCGATGCCGAGCCAGTTTTCCAGCGACTGTATGCGCCGCGAAAAGGCCGGCTGCGTGACGTGGCGCAGGGCCGCAGAACGGCTGAAATTATGCGTTTCAGCGAGCGAGATGAAGTCTTCCAGCCATTTGGTTTCCATCGCGGGACCGTTCTCTTATCAAGGGCGCATGCAAGGTATGGTGGTCAAGCCTTGCCGGTCGATGCCGCCGGCTGGTACAGCGAAGCGGGCAGGCCGAAGAAGGACGGCGGGCCCAGGGTCGTGCCGTCGAGCGAGCCGCCCGCGTTCAAGCCCTTGTTGATGGCCGACAGCAAGGAGCTGCGGTCGGCCAGGTTTTGCATCAGCGCGCGCGGGCCATTGTGGAAGGTATGCTGGGCGATATCCGCAGCGACAACAAAGATCGGTTCGCGGCGCAGGGGGAACTCCACCCATTCGCCGTCGTCGTCCTGGGCGCAAAAGGTGTCGGGCAGGGTCATGTTTTCGGCGCCGGGAAGGTGCGACGCCAGCACCAGGCCGAAGGCTTCCGGCACCACGTCGGCCAGGCGGCGCACGGTGAGGTCATCCTGCACCAGTGCACGTACTTGCGCTTCCACCGCGTCGTCGGCGTCAGGCTGGGCGCCGAGAATTTTCACCGCCTGATAGATCAGGTCGGGCGAGAGTGCTTCCATCAAATCATCTCCAGGATCATGGCGACGATTTCGTCGCCGTACGAGGCCAGTTTTTTCTCGCCCACGCCGCTCACGCCGCGCATCTGCTCCAGCGAGGTGGGTTTGGCTTTGGCGATTTCGCGCAAAGTGGCGTCGACAAAAATGACGTACGCCGGCACATTGTGCGTGCGCGCCGTCTCCACGCGCCACCAGCGCAGTTTGTCGAAAATCGCTTGCTCGCTGGTCGACAGATCCGTTTCGACATAGCCTTTCGCCACGCTGGTGCTGCGCTTGCTGGTTTTCACCGGTTTCTGGTACTGGCGCAGCTGCACTTTCTGGCCGCCCTTGAGCACGGGGCGCGAAGCGTCCGTCAGTTTCAGCGAGCTGTATTGTTCATGGTCGACCGAGACGAGGCCCAGTGCGATGGCCTGGCGCAAAATCGATTTCCACTCCGCCTCGCCCAGGTCCGAACCGATGCCGAAGACCGACAGTGTATCGTGGTGCCAGGTCTTGATGCGTTCCGATTCCACGCCGCGCAGCACGTCGATCACATGGCCGCCGGCGAAGCGCTGGTCGACGCGGTAGATGGCCGACAGCAGTTTTTGCACGGGCACGGTGCCGTCGAAGGATACGGGCGGCACCAGGCAGGTATCGCAATTGCCGCACGGCGAAGCCGGTTCACCGAAGTATTCGAGCAAGCGCATGCGGCGGCAGCTGAGCGTTTCGCACAGGCCCAGCATGGCGTCGAGTTTCACCCCGAGCACGCGCTTGAAGGTGTCGTCCGCTTCCGATTCGTCGATCATGCGCCGCTGCAGCACCACGTCCTGCAAGCCATACGCCATCCAGGCGTTGGCGGCCATGCCGTCGCGACCCGCGCGGCCCGTTTCCTGGTAATAGCCCTCGATGCTTTTCGGCAGATCCAGATGCGCCACGAAGCGCACGTCGGGCTTGTCGATGCCCATGCCGAAGGCGATGGTGGCGACCATGACGATGTTTTCTTCGCGCAGGAAGCGCGCCTGGTTGGCGCTGCGCTTGGCGTACTCCATGCCGGCGTGATACGGCAGGGCGCGAATGCCGCTCTGGTTCAAAAATTCTGCCGTCTCTTCCACCTTTTTGCGCGACAGGCAGTAGACGATGCCGCAGTCGCCCGTGTGTTCCGTGTTGATGAAGTCGAGCAGCTGCTTGCGGCCGTTCGCCTTTTCCACGATCTGGTAGCGGATGTTCGGACGGTCGAAGGAAGAGACAAACTGGCGCGCGTCTTCCAGCTGCAAACGCAGGGCGATTTCGGCGCGCGTCTGCGGGTCGGCCGTGGCCGTGAGCGCGATGCGCGGCACGTCCGGGAACTGCTCGTGCAGCACCGACAGCTTGATGTATTCGGGACGGAAGTCATGGCCCCACTGGGCCACGCAATGCGCCTCGTCGATGGCGAACAGGGAGATTTTTGACGCCTGGAACAGGTCCAGGCAACGCTGCGTCATCAGGCGTTCGGGCGCCACGTAGACGACGTCGATGCCACCCGTGCGCACCAGGCGCTCGATGCGGCTCGCTTCTTCGTAGGTTTGCGTGGAATTGAGGAAGGCGGCGCGCACGCCCACTTCCTCCAGCGCATCCACCTGGTCCTGCATCAGCGCGATCAGCGGCGAGACGACGACGCCCACGCCATCGCGCAGCAGCGCGGGAATCTGATAGCACAGCGACTTGCCGCCGCCCGTGGGCATCAGCACCAGCGCATCGCCGCCATGGCTGACATGGTCGACGATGTCGGCTTGCTGGCCGCGGAAGGCCGGATAGCCGAAAACGGTTTGCAGCAGGTGCAGCGCGCGCTGGTTAAGATCTTGATTCATAGTGCCTTATTCTGCCCAAACAACCCAGCCGTAGTGGGCGCTGGCCAGGACCAGCAAGCCAAACACAATGCGGTACCAGGCAAAAAACGTGAAGTCGTGCGAGCTGATGTAACGCAGCAGCCAGCGCACGCACAGGAAGGCGGAGATGAAGGCGGCCACGGTGCCCAGGCCGAACAGGGGCACGTCGGTGGCCGACAGGATGTCGCGCGCTTTGTACAGCGAGTAGAAGGTGGCGGCCAGCAACGTCGGGATGGCCAGGAAGAACGAGAATTCGGTGGCCGTCTTGCGTGACAGGCCCAGCAGCATGCCGCCGATGATGGTCGAGCCGGAACGGCTGGTGCCGGGAATCAGCGCGAACGCCTGCGCGCAGCCCACTTTCAAGGCGTCGAGCGGCGTCATTTCATCGACCGAGTTGACGCGCACGGTGACGGGATTGGTGCGCGCGCGGCGCTCCACCAGCAGGATGATGACGCCGCCGATGATGAAGGCCATGGCCACGGGCACGGGCTTGAACAGCGCATGCTTGATCATCTTGCCTATGGCCAGTCCTATAACGGCCAGCGGGAGGAAGGCGATGGCCACGTTCAGCACGAACTTGCGCGATTTGACCTCGGTGCCGAAGGTGGACAGCACGCTGCCGATGCGCTGACGGTATTCCCAGCAGACGGCCAGGATGGCGCCGGCCTGGATGGCGATTTCAAATACCCCCATGACTTCTTTCGAGACATCCTGTGTAAAGTCGAGCAGGCTGCCGGCCAGGATCAGATGTCCCGTGGACGAAATCGGCAAGAATTCGGTAAAACCTTCGACCAGCCCCATGATGATGGCTTTTAACGCAAGAATGAGATCCATAGATGTATAAAAGGGTATAAGTACGGGTATAAGTGACAGGATGGGGTGAGCGCGTGGCGCCAGCAATGTGCGCGGGGTCGAAGCTTACCACGACAGAGGCTTGCCGACCTTATTTGGGCGCTGACGGGCGGCGCTTTTTTAGCACCGTCCGCCAGGCAGAAGGGGGATCAGGATACCTGTTTTGCCGGCGCCACCAGGCGCGCGCTGGCCGCCACCAGCAGCAGGGCGGCGCCCAGCATGGCGAAGGCGATATTCAGGCTGGTGGCGTGGGCCACGAAACCGATGACGGCCGGACCGGCCAGGATGCCCGCATAGCCGATGGTGGTGATGGCCGCCACCGCCAGGCTGGCCGGCATGGCGTGCTGGTTGCCTGCGGCCGTGAACAGGATGGGCACGATGTTCGCCGCGCCCAGGCCGATCAGCACGAAGCCGGCCATGGCCAGGCTGGCGTGCGGCGCCAGCACGGCCAGGAAGAAGCCGGCGGCTGCGCACAGCCCTCCAAAAGTAAGCACACGCTTGCCGCCAAAGCGGCTGACCACCTTGTCACCGGTGAAGCGGCCCAAGGTCATGGCGATGGCGAAGGCAGCGTAGCCGAGGCCGCCCTTGGCTTCTTCCACGCCGCGCGTGGTGGTGAGGAACAGGGCGCTCCAGTCGAGAATCGCGCCTTCGGCCAGGAAAACGATAAAACACAGCAAGCCGATGAGAATGACGGCGCCATGGGGCATGACGAACAGCGGCGTCTTTTCGCCCGAGGTGGACGCTGTCGGCAACAGATGGCCTTGCGCCGCGCCCAGCACGCCGCACAGCAGCAGCATCACCACCACGCACGACCAGGCCGGTGTCAGGCCCAGCCACAGCAGCAGGGCCATGCAGGCCGCACCGGCAAAGCCGCCCACGCTGAACAGCGCATGAAAACCCGACATCATGGCGCCGCCATTGGCCTTTTCGATGATCACCGCCTGGATGTTGATGGCTACGTCGAAGGTACCCATGGCCGCGCCGAACACCAGCAGCACCAGGCCCAGTTGCAGCGGTGTGGCGGCCAGCGCCAGGCCGGGCAGGATGGCGATCAACAACAGGCCGGCGCCGACGATGACGCGGCGGCAGCCGAAGCGGCTTGACAGCATGCCCGTAAACGGCATCGCGCACAGCGAGCCGGCGCCCAGGCACAGCAGCAAAATGCCGAGGGTCGCTTCATCGAGGCCCAGGCGCGACTTGGCGTAGGGAACCAGCGGCGCCCAGGCCGCCATGCCGAGGCCGGCGGCGAAAAAGACCAGGCGCGTGGCGCGTTGTTGCAGGGTGCCAGTGAGATGCATGGGAGAGCTTTTCAAGAGTCGGGGTGGATAAGGTCAGGCGCGGGCGCGCAGCACTTGCACGCCCAGTCGTTCAAAGGCGGCAATGTAGGCCGCATCGGCATCGGCTTCGAGCACCAGGTGCTGCAGCAAGCCCGTGGCCAGTACGCCGAAGGGAGCGGCCGTGCCCAGCTTGTCGCTGGTGACGGCGACGACGACGGCCTTGCTGGCGCCGGCGATGCTGCGCTTGAACTCGGCCTCGTCGTAGTTGAACGCCGTCACGCCTGCGTCCGCGTCGGCGCCGCAGGCACCGAGGAAGCACAGGTCGGGATGCATGCGTTCGACGGTGCGCAGCGCCTGCGGACCCAGGCTGGCGCCGGCGCGGCGGTCGACCCTGCCGCCAGCCATGATCAGCTCGATTTCCGGGCGTTCCATCAGGGCCATGGCGATGGCTGGGGCGTTGGTGATGACAGTGAGCGCCAACTCTGGCAAGGCGCTGGCGATGGCCAGGTTGGTCGAGCCCGCATCGAGAAACAGCACCTGGCCCGCGCGCACGAGGGAGACGGCAGCCTGCGCCAGGCGCGCCTTGCGTTCCGGCGCTTCCTGCTTGCGCTGCGTCAAAGTGCCGCCGTCCGGCGCCAGCGGCAGGGCGCCGCCATACACGCGCTGGCACAGGCCAGCCGCCGCCATCTCGCGCAAGTCGCGCCGTATCGTATCTTCGGACACGTCCAGTTGGCGCGCCAGGTCCAGCGCCAGCACGCGGCCGTCGGCGTGCAATTGTTGCTGGATCAGCGCGTGACGTTGTTTGAGGAGCAGGGTGGCGGACATGGGGTAGTGTTAAATCGTGCAGGAATGCGTATAAATATACGCAAACGTGCAAAGTCCGTCAACGTTTACCTGATGCAGCATCGTGCTCAGGATCGACGCGGGCGGGGACTGCCCACGGCATGCCTGTTGCAAATGAATTTGCAAAAAAGATAAATTTACGTTTATGCTCATCGCCGATATCTTGATGCACCTTGGTGTTTGCTTGCCGAGGAATAAGGGAAACAGACGAATGAGCGACATTAAACTGTTCAAGTTAGCCCATGGCCAAGCCCAGGAACTGCAAGGTAGCGCATCGGACCTGGAAAAACCATTGCAGACCTTGATTGAGGCAAACCTCGATACTTTGCTGAGTATCCGTTTTCTGGCGAGCGAGTATTCGACCGGCAAGACGCATGCCGGCCGCATCGATTCCCTTGGATTGGATGAGAACAATTGCCCGGTCATTCTGGAGTACAAACGGTCGGTTGGTGAAAATGTCATCAATCAAGGTTTGTACTACCTGGACTGGTTGATGGACCATCAGGCCGACTTTCAACTGCTGGTCCTCGATAAGCTGGGCAAGCTGGCATCGGAGGCAATCGATTGGAGCGCGCCGCGGGTGATTTGCATTGCCGCTGACTTTACCAAGTTCGATAGCCATGCCGTCCAGCAGATAGGCCGGACGATCGAACTCATCCGCTATCGTCGATTTGCAGAGGATCTGTTTCTTCTTGAGTCCGTAAGTGCCGGCATGGATCCCGCAACAAAGAAAGGCCCCGCCAAGCGGCAGACGTCGGCGCCAGCCAGGTTGGACACAATGGCTGCAGGAGCCACAGACGTGGGGATGAACAAGCCGACGGGACCAGACAGAGCATTTGTGGAAGTGCTGGCAGGTCTGTCGGAGCCCATGCGTCAGTTGTTGGCCTCGCTGGAGGATTACACGATGTCGCTGGGCGATGATGTTGAACGTAAAGAGCTGCGCTTGTACCTGGCCTTCAAGCGCCTGAAGAACTTTGCGACGGTGGTGATACACAAGAAGAACTGCCTCGCGCTGTACTTGCACATCGACCCGGCCCCCGTATTGCACGTCCTGCCAAAAGCGCGCGATGTGACCGCCATCGGGCATTGGGGCACGGGTAACCTGGAGATCAGCATCAGTACGCTGGCGGAACTTGATGCGGCAAAGCCGTTCATTTTTGCCGCGTATGCAGGTCAGCGTGGTGTGAAAACGTAGCCGATGGTGGCCTGTGCGCGTATCAGTTGTGCGGTGTCGTTGCCTGTTCCAGCTCATCCAGCCAGCGGATGGCATGTTCGCGGCTGCTGCCGCACATGTCCTCGGACGGCTGCAAGCCGCCGCAAAAGGCGGGCCGCTCCGGCCGGCCAAAGATCTTGCAGCGGTTGTCGTCGGCCAGCTGCACGCAGCGCACGCCCGCAGGTTTGCCATCCGGCATGCCGGGAATCGGGCTGGTGATGGACGGTGCGGTGCAGCAGGCGCCGCAGGATGGGCGGCATGCCAGGGAAACGGCGGGGGACGGCATGGCGATGAGTGAAAAGGGACAGGGGCCGACAGTATAGCAAGCCGGCCCGCGTGCTTCGCCAGAGCGCGATTAGCGCACGATGCTGACGCGCTTGCCCGACAGGGTGCGGCGGGCCGGATCGCCATGCACGGTGATGCGGCCGGAACCGCTGGCGCGGGCATTGACCTCACTCTGGACGGTGACATCGATGTCGCCGGAACCATTGCTCGCCAGATAGGCAACGTCGCTGTGCAAGGCGGCCAGGTTGATGTCGCCCGAGCCATTCACGTTGGCGTCGAGGCGCTGCACGGTGCCGCTGGCGCTGATGCTGCCCGAGCCATTGACGGCCACGTTGATGCGTTCACCGCGCAGGCTGCCCAGCTGGATGTTGCCCGAACCGTTCTGCACTGCATCTGTATTGCCGCTGGCGAGGGCCGCCGCGTTGATGCTGCCCGAGCCATGGTTGGCCACGTCGAAGCGTCCCACCGTGCCCGACAGTTCGCTCTTCATCGAACCGCGCTGGACCAGGCTGAAATCTTCGCCATTGAAACCACTGACCACCAGGCGGCCGGAGCCGGAAATGTTGATTTTCTTCAATTGCGGCGTCGTGTAGATGACGTGGATGCCATTGCTGCTGCGAATGTTCGTATCGCTCCAGATGCGCAAGGTATTGCCGCTCACTTCGCTATGGATGCGCGGCTGCAGATTGCTGTCCGCTTCGATCACCAGCGAGGTTGCCGGCCCGACGCGCACGTCGATCTTCATATCGATGCGCTTCATGCTGTCGATGTCGAGCGTGTTGATGGTGCTGACCTGGCGTAGGTCGCGGCTCACTTGCTCGTTGCCCTGGATGGTATTGCCGCCCGCCTCGCTCGCATAGCGCACTTCGCCATCGTTGGGGTTGATGACGATGGCGCAACCGCCAAGGGTAACGGCACAGCACAGGGCCAGCAAGGTACGCATGGTGTTTCCTTTATGATTGTTGTAGTTCAGGACAAGAAAAAGCCGGCTGCCGCGCTGCGGCTGCCGTGCTGTCGATAGCAAGATAACAAAGCGGCATGCTGGCTGGAAGGGAAATGCGATGAACTGCGTAAAACGCGGCGTGAACTGCAGGCGTGTGTATCTGACGCGGTGCCGTCCGGCTTAAAAGCTGAGCAGGAAACAGGCGCCGGCACCGACCGGGCGCGCATGGCGCAAGGTGCCGCCGTTGGCGTGGGCCAGGTGGCGCACCAGCGCCAGGCCGATGCCGCGCCCCTGTTTCCTGGTCGAGAAAAACGGCATGAAAATGTGCGCAGCCAGCGTATCGGGCACGCCATGGCCATTGTCGCGTACTTCGATGCGCAGCCGCGCGCCCCGGCTCAGGCGGGCGCTGACCGTGACGCGCGGCGCGGCAACATCCTGCGTGGCTTCGGCGGCGTTCTTGAGCAGATTGATCAGCGCCTGTTCCAGCTGGCCTGCATCGATCCGCACTTCCAGCGATGCCGGTTCGACGGAAAATGCCGCCGTGCCACCGCGCGTCTGCCAGGCCGGTGCCAGCAGCGCTTCCAGGCGCTGGAACAGGTGTTCGAGGCGCACCGTTTCGGGCTGCGGCGCGGGCACGCTGGACAGGCTGCGGTAGCTGGCCACGAAATCGGCCAGGCTGGCGGCGCGGCGCGCGATGGCGTCGAGCGCCGTGGCCAGGTCGGCATGGATGTCTTGCGGCAGCAGGGGGCGCACGTCCGCCAGCAGGTCGCAGGCCGTGCGCGACAGCGAGGCGACGGGCGTCAGCGAATTCATGATTTCATGCGTCAGCACTTGCACCAGTTCGCGCCAGGCATTGAGCGCCTCGGCTTCCAGTTCGCTTTCCACCGGCATCAGCGCGGCCAGGTGCTGTGGCGCGCCTTGCAAGGTCAGCGCCGCCACGGCCACGAGCGCCCGTTCCACGCCCCGCTCCGTGTCAAAACTGAGCAGGCGGCGCTGGCCGGGCGGCTGCGCCGCCAGCAGTTCCTGCCACCGCTGCGGTACGCTTGCGTGCCCTGGCGCCAGCTGGCGCCGGGCGCTTGCATTGAGTGGCGTCACGCTGCGTTCCACGGTGCCGTTCTGGATGCGGAACAGGGCGATGGGCGCGTGTTCGAGACAGGCTTCGAGTGCCCTCAGCGATTCTTCATCGGGCGTTGGCGACGCTGCCGCCGCCATGGCCGCTGCCATTGTCGGCTCCTGGCGCGACACCCGCGGCGCGAGGCGTGTCAGGCAGCGGCACAGCAGCCACGCCGGCGGCATGGCCAGCAGCAGGCACAGTACGCTCAGGCGCGGTGACGCCAGGGCGAAAAAATAGCCGGCGCCGCCAGCCAGCGCCAGCATGGCGGCGATGCTGGCGCTGGCCGTCGTCTTGAGGCTGCGTTCAGATGCCATGTTTGTTCAGCTTGCGGTACAGCGCGGCGCGACTGATGCCCAGGGCCTTGGCCGCATGGCTGATATTGCCGTCGACCTGTTCCAGCGTGCGGTGAATGGCGTCGCGTTCCAGCGCGCCGAGCGTCTGGCGTGCATAGGCGGCTGTCGCGGGCGCCGCTGCCGCCTGGCCGGGGCTGTCGAACAGGCCGAAATCGCCGCGCGTGTAGTGCGCTTCGTGTCCCAGTATGACGGCTCGTTCGCAGGCATGGCGCAGCGCGCGCACATTGCCAGGCCAGTCATGCCGCTGCAGGTAGTCGAGCGCCTCTGCTGCAGGCGCGCGCGCGGGGCGCTGGTACTGGCTTTCGTAGTGCGCCAGGTAGTGCCGCAGCAGCATGGCGATATCGTCGCGGCGCGCGCGCAGCGGCGGCACGCGCAGCACGATGGTATTGAGGCGGAACAGCAGGTCGGGCCGGAACACGGCCGGATCGAACAGCCGCGCTTCATCGACATTGGTGGCGCTGAGGATGCGCACGTCGATCGCTTCCGGACGGTCCGCGCCCAGCGGCGTCACTTCGCGCCGTTCCAGTGCCGTCAACAGCTTGGCTTGCGCCGCCAGCGGCAGGTTGCCGATTTCATCGAGAAAGAGCGAGCCGCCGCGCGCCGCCTGGAAGCGTCCTGCGCGTTCATGTTTGGCATCGGTGAATGCACCTTTGCGGTGGCCGAACAATTCGCTTTCGAAGGTTGCCTCCGGCACGGCGCCCATGTCCACCGCCAGCAGGGGACCGGCGGCGCGGTGCGAGGCCTGGTGCAGGGCGCGCGCCACGAGTTCCTTGCCGACGCCGTTTTCACCCAGCACCATCACGTTGGCTTCGGTGGGGCCGACGCTGGCGACCATCGCGCGCAGCTCGCGCATGGCCGGGGAGTCGCCCATCAGGTCCGGCGCGGCAGTGCCTGGCGTGGCCATGCCGGCGCGGCGCGCCAGTGCATGTTCGACGGCGGCGGCCAGGCGCCCATTGTCCCAGGGTTTGGTGATGAAATCGCCGGCGCCGCGCTGCAGCGCCGCCACGGCCAGCGGCACGTCGGCATACGCCGTCATGGCGATCACGCAAGGCGGTTGCGGCAGCGCGCGCAGCAGGTCGAGCAAGGCCAGGCCTTGTGCGCCATCGGTCTGGCCGGGCTGGAAATTGAGGTCGAGCAGGACTACGTCCGGCACCGCCCGTGCCAGCAGCGCGGGCAGTCCTGCAGGGTCGCACAGCGTATCGACTTTGCCGTCGCGATAGCGCCGCCGCAGCAGCAGCTGTGCGGCGCAGGCGACATCGATATCGTCGTCGAGGATCAGGACGTGGGCTGCGGTGTGGGCCATGGAGAGCATAGTGAGCGTCGGTCGGTGGCGCATTCTAGCAGCCGTGCTGGCGTCGTGGCGGCCGCTGCGGGCATGCCTGTTCGCCGGCGCTGTGCGCTTGCGAACAGCCGCTGTCCGGAAATGGACACTGCAGGACACCGCGCCGCACCACCCGCGCCGGAGAACGGCTGTGGGGCGCATGTCCGCGTGGCGTCCGCTGCTGGCACGCTGCTTGCTGATACACGAAGAAACCTTGTGCGAAAGACGTGAAAATAAATATGCCGGTTCCCCGAACTTTGATACCTCCTTTGCCGGCCAGCGGCGCGGCCATGGATACGCGCGTGCCGCGCAGCCGCCGCAAGCTTGTCGTTACCGGCCTGGCGGGCATGCTGTTGCTGGCCGCGCTTGCCACCGCTGGGTGGTGGGCCATGCCACGCGGCTTGCAGGTGCCTGCCGCCGAATTGCGCATCGGTGTCGTGGCGCGCGGTGTTTTCCTCGATGAAGTGGTGGTGCGCGCCAGCGCCGAGCCGCTCCATTCCGTGCTCCTCGATTCGGTCGAGTCGGGCCGCATCGAAGAGGTGCTTGCCAGTGATGGCGCACTGGTGAATAAGGGCCAGCTGTTGTTCCGCATCTCCAATCCGCAGCGCAACCTGGAGCTGCTGGCCCGCAAGGCTGAACATGCGCAGCAGATTTTCAACTTGTCCAATTTGCGCGTGGCGCAGCAGGCCAGCGCCAGCGAGCATCAACGCCGCCTCGATGACCTGGCCTTCGCGCTGCAGCAGGGCGGCAAGCAGCATGCGCGCAATGTCAGGCTGGCGGCGCAGGGCTTCATTTCCAGCGTGGCGCTGGAGGAATCGGCCGACACGCTGCTGCAGCAGCAGCGCGCGTTGGCGCAGGAACAGCAGGCGGCGCAGGCGGAATCTCGGGTGCGCCGCGATGCGGCCAGCCAGCTTGGCGCGTCCATCGCGGGCCTCAGTTCGGGCTTACTGCTGGTCGGCGCCACGGTCGATGCCCTGGCCGTGCGCGCACCGTCCGCCGGCCGGCTGACGGACTTCCGGTTGCAGGTGGGCGAGTCGATTGCGACGGGCAAGAATGTGGGCCGCATCGACGACCCTGTGCGCTACAAGCTGTCGGCCAAGGTGGACGAGTTTTACCTGAACCGCATGGCGGCGGGACGGCAGGCCAGCATCGTCCAGGCTGGACAAAGCTACGCGCTGAGCGTGCAGACGATTTATCCGCAGATCAAGGAGGGCCGCTTCACGGTGGAACTGGTGTTCCTGCAGGGCCAGCCGCCCGTGCTCAATCCTGGGCAAAGCCTCGATGCGCAGATCACCCTGGGCGAGCCGGCTGCCGCGCTGCTGCTGCCGAACGGCGCCTTCATCAACGACAGCGGTGGCGCCTGGGTCTACGTGCTCGATGCGTCCGGCGGCCAGGCGCAGCGGCGCGCAGTGCGCATCGGCCGGCGCAACAACAGCCAGCTCGAAGTGCTGCAAGGGCTGCAGGCAGGCGAGCGCGTGATCCTGTCGGCCTACGCAGCCTATGGAAATTCCCCCAGATTGCATATAAACCGGTAAATTCCCCTCATCCTCCATACAGGTACCATCCATGCTCAAACTAGTCGGCGTCAG
Source organism: Janthinobacterium kochi (assembly GCF_051380715.1). Lineage (NCBI taxonomy): Bacteria > Pseudomonadati > Pseudomonadota > Betaproteobacteria > Burkholderiales > Oxalobacteraceae > Janthinobacterium > Janthinobacterium kochi. The sequence goes on along the minus strand of NZ_JBNYXO010000002.1, from coordinate 699,331 downwards.
CAAGATGCATCAGTCAGGCGATATCCAGACCAAGGCCCTGGATCGCATCGACCTCGAGATCGAGGCGGGCGAATATGTGGCCATCACCGGCCCCTCGGGCTGCGGCAAATCGACCCTGCTGGGTCTGCTGGGTTTGCTCGATATTCCCAGCCATGGCGAATACTGGTTCGAGGGCCAGAATGTGGCAGGTTGGAGCGAGGCAAAGCTCAATGCGCTGCGCCGCGGGCGCATCGGCTTCATCTTCCAGAGCTTCAACCTGATCGAGGAACTGAGCGTGTTCGAGAACGTGGAGCTGGCGCTCGAGTACAACGGCACGCCGGCGCGCGAACGGCGCCAGCGCGTGGCCGCCATGCTCGACAAGCTGGGCGTGGCGCATCGCGCCGGACACCGGCCGTCGCAACTGTCCGGCGGCCAGCAGCAGCGCGTGGCGATCGCGCGCGCGCTGGTGGCCGGGCCGGCCGTCTTGCTGGCCGATGAACCGACGGGCAACCTCGATACGGCGCACGGCAATGAAGTCATGCGCCTGCTGCGCAGCATCAATGCGGAGGGCACGACGGTGGTGATGGTGACCCACTCGCCCGACCATGCGGCGCAGGCGTCGCGCACCCTGCATTTGCTGGATGGCCGCGTCATGGTCGACGCCTTGCAGGCCGCATGAAGGCGGCCGATTTTCGCATCGGCTGGCGTCTGCTGGCGCAGCAGCGCGGCGCCTCGGTGGCCGTCATCCTGGGGCTGGCGGTGGGTTTCGCAGCCTGCTTCCTGCTGCTGGGCTTTGTCGGCTACAGCCTGGGCTACGATAGCCAAGTGCCGCAGCGCGAGCGCGTGCTGCTGGTCAAGCAGCGCATCAATCTGTTCATCCGCCCCGAGTGGCAGAATTTTGCCTATCTGTCGCTGCGCGATGTGGCGCGGCGCAGCGGCGCGGTTGCCATGGCGAGCATCGTCAAGGAACTTGATGTGCCCGTGCAGCGCGGCGAGCGCCCATATGCGCTGAACGTGCAAGCGGTCGATGCGGATTTCGCCAGCCTGTTCGGCGTCACGGCGCTACAGGGTGATCTGCGTTCGGCGCTGGCGCAGCCTGATGCCGTGGCGCTGACGCAGACGGCGGCGCGCAAGCTGTTTGCCGACGCGCCCGCGCTGGGCCAACTGCTGCAGATCGGCGGCGTCACGCTGAAGGTGCGCGCGATTCTGCCTGACCATCAGCGCAACACCAGCGTGCCGTATGAAGTGCTGGTGGGGACGCACAGCACTGCCTGGCCGGCGGCGCAGCGCGAGGCCGCTTTTGCCGGCAGGGGGCGCGGCGCGATTTACCTGCAGATGCGTCCGGGCGCGGCACCCGACGCGCTGGCGGCGCTGCTGCAGCAGGCGGTCAACGACTCGCCGCAAGACCGGCAGGTGCGCGGGGCATCCATGGGACGCGCGCTCGCGGGGCGCAACGTCACCGACATCGCGCTGCTGCCGCTGGCACAGGCTTACTTCGATGCGGACCTGTACCACAGCCGCGCGGCGGCGCGCCATGGGCAGCGCGCCAGCGTGGTGGGACTGGCCGTGCTGGCGCTGCTGATACTTGCCCTGGCTGTCATCAATTATGTGAACCTGGCCACCGTGCGCACCTTGCGCCGCCAGCGCGAAATTGGCGTGCGCAAGCTGCTCGGCGCCGGTGCGGCGCGCCTGATGCAGCAGTTCCTGGCCGAGTCGGTGCTGACGGCGCTGCTGGCGGCCGCCGCCGGCTTGCTGCTGGCCTGGCTGGCGCTGCCGCTCTTTGCCGAACTGGTACAGCGGCCGCTGGACGATATGTTCACCGCCTGGCGCTGCACCGGCGCCTTGCTGTTTGGCGTGCTCACGGGCTTGTGCGCGGGCGCCTATCCCGCCTGGTGCGCGCTGCGCGTGCGACCCGGTCCCGCGCTGGCGGGCCGCGGCAATAGCGAAACAGCGGCTGGCCTGTGGTTGCGTCGCGTGCTGACGGTATTGCAGTTCGGCGCCGCCATGGCGCTGTGCGCCGCGACCCTGGCGGTCGGCTGGCAATCCTGGTACGGCAGCCATGCGTCGCCCGGCTTTGCGCCGGACGGTTTGCTGGTGCTGGACTTGCCGCCCGGGAGCGAAGAGAATCCGCAGGCGCGCGCCTTCGAAGAGGCGCTGGCGCGCCTGCCCGGCATCGCCGGCGTGGCGGGCATCCTGGAAGCGGTAGGGCGCGATAGCAGTAAGGTCGTCGGCAGCGTCAGGACGCGCGACGGGCGCGATGTGCGCCTGGAATACAAACCCATGACGCCGGGCTGGTTTGCGCTGCACCGCATCGTGCCCTTGCACGGGCGCCTGTTCGATGTGGCGCAGGACCGGATCGGCAGCCAGGTGGTGGTGCTCAATGCGGCGGCAGCGCTGGCGCTGGGCTATCCCACGCCGCAGGCCGCCGTGGGGCAAGCGATGCCGGACGGGCAGGTGATTATCGGCATTGCGCCACCGATTCGCTTCCAGGACATGCGCCAGGCGGCCCAGCCGATGCTGTTCGATCTGCGCCATGGCGGCGCGCTGTCCTTGCGCAGCAATGATGATGTGGCAGCTGCCCACGCGCGCATCGAGCCGCTGTGGCGGCGCTATTTTCCGGAGCGGATGCTGGAACTGCGCACAGCGCAAAGCCTGTTGACGGCGATGTATGCCGAGGACCTGCGCCTGGCGCGCATGCTCGGCCTGGCCAGCCTGATCGCCATGCTGCTTGCCGCCTTCGGCATCTACGTGCTGTCGGCCTACAGCGTGCAGCGCCGCAGCCGTGAAATTGTCCTGCGCAAGTTGCATGGCGCAGGCCGCGCCGCCATTGCCCGCCTGGTGGGGCGCGAGTTCATGCTGCTGCTCGCAGCTGGCGCCGTATTGGGGCTGCCGCTGGCGGCCCTGGGTATCGCGCGCTATCTGGCCGGCTTTGTCGAACGCGCGCCGGTGGGCGCCTGGCCCCTGGCGGCGGCATTGCTGCTGGCCATGCTGGTGGCCTTGCTGGCCACCGTGCGGCACACCTGGTCGGCCATGCGCATGGCGCCAGCGCAAGCCTTGCGCGCTGACTGATACTTCAAGGGATAGCATGATGTCTGCACGAGATTTTCGCATCGGCTGGCGCTTGCTGGCACAGCAACCGGCGTATTCCGCCGCCGCGCTGGGCGGGCTGGCGACGGGTTTTGCGCTGTGCCTGCTGCTGCTTTGCATGGTCCGCTATTCCTTCAGCTTCGATGCCGCCGTGCCGCAAGCCGAGCGCGTGTATGTACTCAAGCACAGGCTCAACTTCATTCCGCAGCCGCAGTGGCTGGAGTACACGCCATTTGCCCTGCGCGAGGTGGCCCTGCGCAGCGGTTTTCCCTTGCAGGCCAGCGTGTTCTGGCCGCGCAAGGCGACCTTCGAGCAGGCTGGCCGCCAGCAGGAGCTTGAGATCACGGCCGTCGATCCCGCCTTTGCCGCCATCTTCCAGCCGCGCGTGCTGGCTGGCGACTTGTCGACGGCGCTGAGCCGGCCCGATGGCCTGGCCGTGACGGAGTCGATGGCGCGCCGCCTGTTCGGCCGCGACGACGTGCTGGGGCGTGATATCGTGCTGGACCGGCAACGCCTGCGCGTGCGCGCCGTGCTGGCCGATCCGCCACTGGCCAGCACGGTGTCCTATGCGGTGCTGGCGGGGACGGGCAGCGTGCTGTGGCCTGCGCGCCAGCGTGACGCGGCCCTGGCCAACTGGATGGGCATCGCCGGCAAAATTTATGTCAAGACGGGAGCGGGCGTGAGCGCCGAAGCCTTGCGCGGCGTGCTGCAGGCTGCCACGGACCGGGGGCCATGGAACAGCCTGGTGCCGCCGCAGCAGCGCGCCACGCTGGGCGAGCGCAAGCCGGTCGAGATCGCGCTGGGTCCCCTGCGCGACGCCTATTTCGATACCACGGTGGCCAACACCATCGGCGGCGGTCCGCGCGCCGACCGACGGCTGGTGCTGGGCCTGGGCGCCATCGGCCTGCTGATCCTGCTGCTGGCCGTGTTCAACTACATCAGCCTGGCGGCCGTGCGCACCTTGCAGCGTCAGCGTGAAATCGCCGTGCGGCGCGTGTTGGGCGCTTCCTCGGGGCAGTTACTGGCCCAGTTCATGGCCGAATCCCTGTTGCTGTCGCTGGGAGCCACGGCGCTGGGCGTGCTGCTGGCCTGGCTGATGCTGCCCCTGTTCGCGACGTTGGTGGCGCGGCCGCTGGATGACATCTTTGCGCCGTGGCCTCTGCTGCTGTGCGTGCTGGCCGGCGCGGCGGCGGGCGCCTACCCGGGCTGGCTGGCCTGTCGTGTCGACATGCGCCAGGCGCTGGCGCAGCGTCGCGGCGACACCCGCGGCAGCGCCGGCCTGCGCCGCGTGCTGACGGTGCTGCAACTGGCCTTGGCCATGGGCTTGGGCAGCGTGGCGCTGGCGGTGGCCTGGCAGACGCATTTTGCCAGCGAGGCTGCGCGCGGCTTCGATGCGGCGCCGTTGCTGGTGCTGGAACTACCGCAGGAACAGGATATGCGCCAGCCGGCCAGTGCCGCCTTCCGCGACGCCGTGGCGCGCTTGCCCGGCGTGGCGGCGGTGGCGCACAGCCGCGACGTGCCTGGCCGCGACGGGGGCGGCGGCACCCGTTCAAGCGATATCGTGCAGCGCGGGGACGGCGGCAGCATCTCGCTGGAGATCCGCGAAGTCAGTGCCACGTTTTTTGATGTGTATGGCGTTTCTGCGCTGGCCGGGCGCGCGTTTGATCCCGCTATCGAACGTGAGCCGGGGGCCAGCGCCATCGTCATCAACATGGCGGCTGTACGCGCGCTGGGCATGGCCACGGCGCAGCAGGCGCCGGGACGCTGGTTGAATGGCAAGGCGCTGCAGATTGTCGGCGTCGTGCCGGACATCCGCTGGCAAAGCTTGCGTGAGCCGCTGCTGCCAGTGATGTACCGGCTCGACGCCGCCAATGCGATGCTGACGCTGCGCCTGGCGGCGGGGACGGATGGCACTGCCGTGGCGCAGGCCATCGCACCCCTGTGGCAGCGCTATTTTCCGGGGCAAGTGTATGCGCCCAAGCCGCTGGCGGCGTATGCTGCCAGCGCGTATGCCGACGATCGCCGCATGGCCAGCCTACTTGCCTGGGCCAGCGCCGCCATCTTCGTGCTGGCGGCCTTTGGTGTGTATGTGCTGGTGGCGCACAATGTGCAGCGGCGCGCGCGAGAGATCGTGTTGCGCAAGCTGCATGGCGCCGGGCGCCGGGCCATCGGGGCGCTGGTGGTGCGCGAATTTCTGTGGCTGGTTGCCATCGCCGGCGTGATCGCCTTGCCGCCGGCAGCGTTGGCTATCGCGCGCTACCTGGCGGCCTTCAGCGCGCATCCGCCCATCGGTGTCTGGCCCTTGGTGCTGGCGCTGCTGGCGGCCTCGCTGGTGGTGGCCCTGGCGACCGCGCGCCACGCCTGGCTGGCCATGCGCATGGCGCCAGCGCAAGCCTTGCGCGATTGAGGTGGGCTTGCGGAAGGCGTCAGCCCCAGGCACTCCCGGCCTATGGACGCCCTGCAACTGCGACGCGTTACAATGGCGAGCGTGCACGTCAGCCAGCAGGCGCGGTGCTGATACTTATATGTATACGTGCCAGTGTACTTCTGCGCGCCGCGCCTGGGAGCAGGATGGGCCTGGCGGCCTGCGCTTGACCTTGGCGGTAGACAGGTCTACTATTAATGACTCAAAAGTAAGTTACTTGGAAAGACACATGCAAGCCCCGATTGATACCAAGCCCCGCTGGGAGCGGCGCAAGGATGCCCGCCCGCAGGAGTTGCTCGCCGCCGCCCTCGACCTGTTTGTCGAACGGGGGTTCGCATCGACGCGCCTGGAGGATGTGGCCAAGCGGGCCGGCGTGTCGAAAGGCACCCTGTACCTGTACTTTGAGAATAAACAAGAGCTGTTCAAGGCCGTGGTGCGCGACAATATCGTGCAGTCGATCGGCGAGGCGGAAGATAGCATGGCTGCCTCGGACAGCAGCAGCGCCGAGTTGTTGCGCAAGGTGATGATGCAGTGGTGGGAAGAATTCGGCGCCACCAAACTGGCCGGTTTGACCAAGCTGATGCTGGCCGAAGCGAATAATTTCCCGGAACTGGCGCAGTTTTACAACGAAGAAGTCGTCACGCGCGGCAATGCGCTGATCGTCAGCCTGCTGGAACGGGGCATGCAGCGCGGCGAATTTCGCCAAGTCGATCCCGTGCTGGTCAGCACCATCCTCAGCGCGCCCGTCACCATGCTCATGATGTGGACGCATTCCTTCCTGCCATGCGAGGTCAAGGATATCGATCCGCTCGCCTACATGGATGCCTTTATCGACATGAGCTTGCGCAGCCTGCAGGTGGAGGCGCCCAGGAAAAGCTGATGCGCCGGGCCTGGCCAATACCGTTCAGTTGCCCCTTTTCCAAGGTTCGCCCCCCCAAATCTGCAGATCGTCGCAAATTTCCTCCATTCCCCGCCTTTATGGTTAACATGTGCTTTCAGCCAGTTCAACGATAAAATGGCGGATTATTACTTCACTTACCGAGTCCAAAGATGAATATCGAACAAGCCCGCTTCAATATGATCGAACAGCAGATCCGTCCATGGGACGTACTGGATATCGACGTACTGGAGCTGTTGAACGTGGTCAAGCGTGAAGATTTCGTGCCAGCCGCCTATAAAAACCTGGCCTTCGTCGATACCGAAATTCCACTGGGCGGTGGCGAATACATGTTCACGCCGAAGCTGGAAGCGCGTATTTTGCAAGACGTAGCCGTCAAGAAGCATGAAAATGTGCTGGAAATCGGCACCGGTAGCGGCTACATGGCCGCTTTGCTGGCGCACAAGGCGCGTCATGTGACGAGCGTGGAAATCGTTCCTCAATTGAAAACCCTGGCCGAGCAGAACCTGGCCGCCAATGGCGTGACGAACGTCACCGTGGAACTGGGCGACGGCGCCCAGGGCTGGAGCAAGGGCGCACCGTACGACGTGATCGTCGTGTCCGGCGCCCTGGCCGTGTTGCCGGAAGCACTGTTGCAACAAGTGAAAGTCGGCGGCCGCATCCTGGCCATCATCGGCGAGGCGCCGATCATGTCGGCGCATCTGATCACGCGCAGCTCGGAGAAGGCTTACGACACGCGCAAGCTGTTTGAAACCAATGTTACACCGCTGCAAGCCGTGGCACCGTCGCATTTCCAGTTCTGAGGCGACCGATTCGATGGAGCATTTGAGTGCACCGCAGCTGGCCGCCTGGCTGGCTGACCCTTCCCGCCCGCGCCCGTTGTTGCTCGATGTGCGGGAACAGTGGGAGTTTGACCTGTGCCACCTCGATGGCGCCACCCTGATGCAGATGAACTCGATTCCTGCGCGCATCGATGACCTCGATGAAGATGCCGAGATCGTCTGCATCTGCCATCACGGCATGCGCAGCATGCAAGTGGCGGCCTTCCTGGAGCGCAATGGTTTTGGCAAGATCAGTAATTTGACGGGCGGCGTGCATGCCTGGGCGCTGCAAGTCGACAGCGCGATGCCTAAATACTAAATTATGTTGCAGTAGATGCACCCAGGCATGTTTTCCTGCATGCCTGCGGAGGCCTGTACCCCGCTCACCCGGCGGGCGCAAGGCAAGCGGTAGCAGATTTTTGATTCCATCAACTTTTGACGACTCCAACGGAGAAATGCAATGCGGAAACCCCTTATCGCCGTGCTGATGACCAGCGCCTTTGTCTCGATGACATGCTCGCTGCAAGCGCAGGCGGCCGATCTCATCCAGGTGTACCAGCAGGCGCTGGCCAATGACGCACAGTATGCCAGCGCGCGCGCGGCCCTGTCGGCCGGGATGGAGCGGGTTCCGCAAGGGTTGGCAGGCTTGCTGCCGCAGATCTCTGCGTCGGGCAGCAATACGCGCGGCAATACCGAGCAGATCGTCCAGAACAATGGCGGCAACAAGATCACCTCGCCGTCCGTTAACGTCCGTACGAACAGCTACAACCTGACCCTGGCGCAACCGCTGTTCCGCTGGGACCGTTGGGAAACCTATCAGCAAAGCAAACTGGCGCAAGCGATCGCCGAAGCGCAATTTGCGCAAGTCCAGCAAGACTTGATCACCCGCGTGGCGCAGGCGTATTTCGACGTGCTGAGCGCGCAGGACAACCTGGGCGCCACGCAGGCGCAAAAAGTCGCCACGACGGAGCAGCTGGCATCGGCCAAGCGCAATTTCGAAGTCGGCACGCAAACGATTACCGACACGCACGAAGCGCAAGCGGCCTACGACCTGGTGGTGGCGCAGGAATTTTCCGCCATCAATGACCTGGCCAACAAGCGCAGCGCCCTGCAAACCATCATCGGCGAGGCGCCAACGAATCTGGCGCCGATGCGCACGGGCGTGGTCATCAGCGCGCCCGAACCGGCTGCCATTGAGCCGTGGGTGTCGTCCGCCGAAGAGCAGAACTATGGCGTCGTCACGGCCCAGTTCAACGTGGAATCGGCCAAGCGCGACATCGGCCGCAACCGCGCCGGCCACTACCCGACCCTGGACCTGATCGCCAACACGGGCCATAGCTACACCTCCGGTGGCGGTAATGGCAACGGCAATAACAACAATGCCATCGGCGTGCAGTGGAGCATCCCGATCTTCAGCGGCTTTGCCGTCACCAGCAAGGTGCGTGAATCGATCGCGCTGGAAAACAAGGCCCGCAACGACCTGGAAACGGCACGCCGCACGGCGTCGCAAGGCGCGCGCCAGGCTTTCCTCGGCGTCAACAGCGGCCTGGCGCAAGTCAAGGCGCTGGAAGCGGCGGAAGTGTCGAGCAAATCGGCGCTGGAGTCGAACCAGCTCGGCTACCAGGTGGGCGTGCGCATCAATATCGACGTCTTGAATGCGCAGAAACAATTGTTCTCGACGCAAAAAGACTTGTCGAAAGCCCGCTACGACACGATCATGAACGGCTTGCGCCTGAAGGCGGCGGCCGGCACTCTGAAGGAAACGGACTTGATGCCAGTGAACGCCTTGCTCGACAAGTAAGCGCGGCCTTGCTGAAAATTAAAACCAGCACCGGTAGCGGCGCTGGTTTTTTTTCGTCTGGAAGTGTTTTCACATGGTCCGGCTGTTGGCGATCTGTGTGAGCACGACACCGGCCACCACCAGGCCCGCGCCCGCCCAGTGCAGCGGAAAAATATGCTTGACGGCAAAGCCCAGCAAGCCGTAGCGGTCGATGGCCAGCGCGGCCAGCATTTGTCCACCGATGACGGCAGCCATGAAGGGGCCGGAACCCATGCGCGGCGCCAGCATCAGCGCCGCCGTAATATAAAACACGCCGGCCGCGCCGCCCAGCCAGGACCAGCCGGGTCCGCGCACGGCGAGGTGGAAATCGGGCGCCGGCACGCGCCAGACCAGCATCACCAGCGACGCCAGCACGGCGCTGACGGCCAGCGAGGCGAGGGTAGCCCACAGCGGGTGGCCCAGGTTGCGGCCCAGCGCGGCATTCGCGCCCGCCTGGAAAGGGACGACGGCGCCGGCCAGCATGGCCAGTGGGGCAAATACGGTAATCCATCCATGCATGTGTGACTCCATCTCTTTGAGTTGATGGCGTCATCGTATTATGCAGTCATGATTAAATCCAATTCGTAATTTGTCATTAAACTATGCACCAAATAAATAATCTGCGCGCCGTCGATTTGAACCTGCTGGTGATCCTGGAAGCGCTGCTCAGCGAACGCCATTTGTCGCGCGCGGCCGAACGCTTGCACATGAGCCAGCCTGCCGTCAGCCATGCGCTGGCACGCTTGCGCCACTTGCTCGACGATCCCCTGCTGTTGCGCGGCAAGGGTGGCTTCCAGCCCACGGCGCGCGCGCTGGCGCTGGCGCGGCCGCTGGCCGAGGCCCTGCAAAGCGTGCGCTCCGTGCTGGGCGGCGCCGTCTTTGAGGCGGCCACGGCGCAGCGCGTGTTTCGCCTGGCCATGTCGGATTACGGCGCGGCGTTGATCTTGCCCGCTTTGCTGCGCCGCTTGCGCGTGGAAGCGCCCGGCATCGACCTGGCCGTCAGCTATGCCAGCCGTTCTGCCGTGGTGGCCGGTGTGCAGGATGGCGAGATCGACCTGGCGCTGGGCGTGTTCCCGCAATTGCCCGAGCAGTTACACAGGGAAACCTTGTTTGAGGAAACGTTCGTGTGCGCGCTCGATCCGGCCAGTTTGGCAGATGGTGAAACATTGAGTTTGGAGACCTATCTGGCGCGCCCGCATGTACTGGTGGCGTCCAGCGAGGGTGGCATGGCCGCCGAAGTCGACGCGGCCCTGGCCCAGCTGGGCCAGACGCGCCGCATCGCCGTGCGCGTGCCGTATTGGACTGTGGCACCGGATGTCGTGCTGGGGACGGACATGATCCTGACGGTGGCGCAGCGGGCCCTGCGCGGCAGCGCGGCGCAGGGGCTGGCACAGCATGCTGCGCCATTTGCCATCGCGCCATTTGCGTTTGAAGTGATACGACACCGCCGCACAGACGGCGATGCGGGGATAGCCTGGCTGCGCGCGGCCATTGCACAGGCCACCGAGCCAGGCTGAGGAATTACAGGCCGCCGCCCTGGCCGTCGAACTTGCGTTCGATCAATTCGATCTTGTAGCCATCCGGATCGGTGATGAAGGCGATGACCGTGTTGCCGCCCTTGACGGGGCCCGGTTCGCGCGTGACGTTGCCGCCATTCGCGCGTGCCGCGTCGCAAGCGGCGACGATGTCGTCGGCCGAGATGGCGATGTGGCCATACGCCGTGCCCAGCTCGTAGCTGGTGGTGCCATAGTTATACGTCAGTTCCAGTTCCGCATGGTCGGGATTCGAGCCGTAGCCGACGAAGGCCAGCGTGTACTGGTATTCCGGGTTGTCGCTGGTGCGCAGCAACTTCATGCCCAGGACCTTGGTGTAAAAATCGATGGAGCGCTGCAGGTCGCCGACCCGTAACATGGTGTGCAAAATACGCATCGTGAATCCTTGATGATGATGGGGGAATGGCAGGATTTTATGCGCTTTATGGCTTTCTTGCCGAGACCGCCCCGGCTGCCCTGGTGCAGGACAGCAGCGGACGGTGACGTTCGTGCCCCTGGATTTACTCCAGATGGGCGTCCAGCGTGATTTCCGTGGCCAGCAACTTGGACACCGGGCAGCCCAGCTTGGCGCGCAGGGCCGCATCCTGGAACGCTTCGTCGGTGGCGCCGGGAATGGTGGCCACCAGCGTCAGGTGCACGGCCGTGATGGCATAGCTGCCATCGATTTTTTCCAGGCTGACATCGGCCGTGGTTTTCAGGGCCGTGGCGTGCAGGCCCGCCTCGCCCAGCTGGCCGGACAGGGCCATGGTGAAGCAGGCGGCATGGGCGGCGCCGATCAATTCTTCCGGATTGCTGCCGGGACCGTCTTCGAAGCGCGTGTTGAAACCATATGCCACGTTGTCGAGCGCGCCGCTTTGGGTCGAAATAAACCCTTTGCCATCTTTAAGGCCGCCACTCCAGACGGCTGATCCTGTTTTTTTCATGATGTACTCCTTGCGTGGTTTGAGCGTCCATCATGCGCGCCCCGCCCTTGCGCTTCCGTTCGTTGCGTCACACAGGGGGCGCATGCAGGGGCGTATGCGCGGCGCGAGTACGCTCACGGCGCCGGCGTCACGCGCCAGATGACATTGCCCACGTCGTCTGCCACCAGCAGCGCGCCCGCCTTGTCGACGGCCACGCCGACGGGGCGCCCTTGCGCCTTGCCGTTCTCGTCCAGGAAACCGCTGACGACATCCTGCGGCGGGCCGCTGGGCAGGCCATTGGCGAAGGGCACATGGATGACTTTATAGCCGCTGAAGGGCTTGCGGTTCCATGAGCCGTGCTGGCCGATGAAGGCGCCGCCCCGGTAGCGGGCGGGCAGCAAGGTGCCGTCATAAAACGCCAGTCCCAGCGAGGCCGTGTGCGCGCCCAGCGCGTAGTCGGGCGCAATGGCGGTGGCCACCAGTTCGGGGCGCGGCGGCTTGACCCGCGCATCGACGTGCTGGCCGAAATAACTGTAGGGCCAGCCATAGAAGGCGCCTTCCTTGACGGACGTCATGTAGTCGGGCACCAGGTCGTTGCCCAGCTCGTCGCGTTCATTGACGGCCGTCCACAGGGCGCCCGTTTTGGGTTGCCAGGCCATGCCGTTCGGATTGCGCAAGCCCGTGGCGTACACGCGTGCCTTGCCCGTCGCCCGCGTGACTTGCCAGATGGCGGCACGGCCGTCTTCGGCCGCCATGCCGTTTTCGCCCACATTGCTGTTCGAGCCGACGGAAACATAGAGAAATTTGCCGTCGGCGCTGGCGACGACGTTCTTGGTCCAGTGGTGATTGATGGGTCCGCCCGGCAAATCCATCACCTTCACGCCTGGCGCCGTGATGGCCGTCTGCCCGGCGACGTAAGGAAAGCGCAGCAGCGCATCGGCGTTGGCGATATACAGCTCGTTGCCGACCAGGGCCATGCCGAACGGCGAGTTCAGTCCTTGCAGGAACACGCTACGCGTCTGCGCCACGCCATTCGCATCGATGCCGCGCAGCAAGGTAATCCGGTTGGCGCTGGGCGTGGCGGCACCCGCCTTTTTCATTTGCATCTGCATGATGGCGCCCTTGATGCCCTTGCTGTCATCGGGTTTCGGCGGGGCATTCGTTTCCGCCACCAGCACGTCGCCATTCGGCAGCACATACAGCCAGCGCGGATGGTCGAGGTCGCGCGCATACGCATGGATGGCCAGGCCCGCCGCGACGACGGGGCGCTGCGTGGCCGTCCAGCGCTGCACGGGCGCCACCTTGACGGTGGGAATGAATTGCTTGTCTGGCGCGGGCAGGGCGGGTTGCGGGCCAAAGCCGACGGGCATGGCGGGCGCCTGGGCATGGGCGAGCGTAGTGCTGCAGGCGGCTGCCAGCAGGAATGAACAGACGTAGCGGTGCATGGCGTACTCCGGAAAAGAAGTAGTGCGTGAGGGTTAGAGTCAGCGCGCCTTCTTTGGTTCCAGCTGCGCGTCGGGACGGGCCTGCTGCGGCGCGGCGGGCTTGACCTTTTCCACGCCGGGCTGGGCGTGGCGGTCCGTATCGACCAGGCCCTGTTCCAGGTCGCTGGCCGCCTGCTGCATGATTTTGCGCGGACGCACGTCTTGCGCATCGGGCGATTCATCGCGCTCGTGTGGCAGGCGGTCGACACCGTCATTTTTGACTTTTTCATCGGTATTGATCTTGCGTTCACTTGGTGGGGTACGCATATGGCCTCCTGACAGTAACGTTGACGTGGCACCAGTGTCCCGCCGCGGCAGTCCGTGTGCAAGCGGATTTGTCCCAGCTGGGAGCGCTGGCGCACGCATGGACGATTCTTTTTCTGCGCTACACTGCGTGCAACACCAAGAACACCCCTTGCAGGCAAACAGCAGCCGCACTATACTGTGCATATATACAGTATCATGCGATGGCGGCGTGCGACGCGACAGCCTGGGGCGGCTTGCCACTGAATTCACTTGCGAGACTCTTATGCCCGTCGATACACACGCCGAACAGCGTGCCGAACAGCCAGCCGCGACCTTGCCAGCCCCGGGCGAGCGCTTCAACCTGGGCGCCAAGACCATTGCCCTGGTCGTGCGCCAGAATACGGATGGCATTGCCGAGCCCGTTAAAAGCATCGTCGATTTCCTGCAAGTGCTGGGCCACACGGTGGTCTTTGAGGCGGAGACGGCCGCGCATCTGAACCTGGCGTTTCCCGGCGTGCGTGCCATGTCTCCGGCCGAGATCGGCGCCGCCGCCGATTGCGCCATCGTCATGGGCGGTGATGGCACCATGCTGGGCATTGCGCGCCAGCTGGCGCCATTCGACGTCCCCTTGATCGGTATCAATCAGGGGCGCTTGGGTTTCATGACGGATATCCCGCTCGAGCGCATGCTGCCCGTGCTGGCGCAAATTCTTGGTGGCCGTTTCAAGGCCGAACGCCGCACCTTGCTCGAAGGCAGTGTGCTGCGCGATGGCGAGTCGATTCACGTGGGCATGGCCGTCAACGATGTCGTCGTCTCGCGCGGGGGCGGCGCCGGCATGGCCGAATTGCGCGTCGAAGTCGATGGTCACTTCATGTACAACCAGCGTTCGGATGGCTTGATCATTTCCACCCCCACGGGCTCGACCGCGTACTCGCTGTCGGCCGGCGGCCCCTTGCTGCATCCGACCCTGGGCGGCATCGTGCTCGTGCCGATCGCCCCGCATGCGCTGTCGAACCGGCCCATCGTCCTGCCCGACTCCAGCCAGATCGTCGTGGAAATCGTGCGCGGGCGCGATATCAGCGTCAATTTCGACATGCAGACCTTTGCCAGCCTGGTGCAGCAAGACCGCATCCTCATCCGCCGTTCGCCGCACACGATTACCTTCCTGCATCCGGAAGGGTGGAGTTACTACAACACCCTGCGTGAAAAATTGCACTGGAATGAGTACCCGTCGGGCGAGGGCAAGCTCAGCTAACATTTTCTCCACGCTAACCCGCGGCACGCCGCCTAACCACAGAAGCCATGCTCCATACACTGTCCATTCGCGATTTTGTCATTGTCGATACCATTGAACTGGAATTTTCCGCCGGCTTCAGCGTGCTGACGGGGGAGACGGGCGCCGGCAAGTCCATCCTCATCGATGCGCTGACCCTGGCGCTGGGCGGACGCGGCGACGCCAGCGTGGTGCGCGAAGGCGCGGCCAAGGCCGACATCACGGCCGATTTTTCCGTCAGCGAGGTGGCGCAGGCCTGGCTGGTCGCCAACGAATTTTCCAACGACGAGGGCGGCGCCCTGCTGCGCCGCGTGATCGACAATGCGGGCCGCTCGAAGGCGTATATCAACGGCATCCCCGCCACGGCCGCGCAGTTGCGCGAACTGGGCGATATGCTGGTCGATATCCACGGCCAGCACGCGCACCAGTCGCTGCTGAAAAGCGAGGCGCAGCGCGCCCTGCTCGACGGCCAGGCGACGGCGCGCGAAGCGGGCGTGGAGCAGGATGCGCGGCAGGTGGCAGCGCTGCACAAGCGCTGGCGCGCCCTCGTGCGCCAGCGCGAAGAATTCGAAACGAATGCCGCCAACGTGCTGTACGAGCGCGAACGCCTGGAATGGCAAGTGGGCGAACTGGAAAAGCTGGCTGCCAAGCCCGGCGAGTGGACGGAGATCACGAACGAGCACAGCCGCCTGTCGCACGCGGCCAGCCTGCTGGAAGGGGCGCAGGAAGCGCTGTCCCTCATTTCCGAGTCGGAAGACCACCCCATCGTGTCGCAACTGTCGGCCTTGAACCAGAAGCTGGGCAAGCTGGTGTCCGTGGATGCGGAATTGCAGCCTATCGTCGACCTGATCGAATCGTCGCGCATCCAGCTGCAGGAATCCGTGTACGCGCTGAACAACTACCTGGACCGCGTGGAACTGGATCCGGAACGCCTGCACCAGCTCGACGCGCGCATGGAAGCCATGCACAGCACGGCCCGCAAATTCCGCGTCACGCCCGAAGAATTGCCAGAGGAACACGCCAAGCTGTCGGAAAAGCTGCAGCACCTGGCCGACGCTTCCGATATCGAAGGCTTGTTGCGCCAGGAAGCGAAGATCGAAGCGGAATACCGCGTCGTAGCGGGCCGCCTGTCGGCCACGCGCCAGGCGGCGGCAGTGGAGCTGGGGCACGCCGTCACGCGCGCCATGCAGGAACTGAGCATGACGGGCGGCAGCTTCGAGATCGCCCTGCACCCGTGCGTACCGGCCGCCCACGGGCTCGAGCAAGTGGAATTCCTCGTTGCCGGCCATGCGGGCACGGCACCCCGTTCGCTGGCCAAAGTGGCGTCCGGCGGCGAACTGGCGCGCATCGCACTGGCCATTTCCGTCATCACCTCGCACGCCACCACCACGCCGACCCTGATCTTCGACGAGGTCGACAGCGGCATCGGCGGCGCCGTCGCCGAAGTCGTCGGGCGTCTATTGAAACGCCTGGGGCAGGGACGCCAGGTGCTGTGCGTGACCCACTTGCCGCAAGTGGCCAGCCAGGCCAATCAGCATTTCCAGGTGGCAAAAAGCACCTTGGATAATGGCAAGACGGCGTCGCGCATCGACATGCTCGATGCCAAGGCCCGCGTGGAAGAAGTGGCGCGCATGCTGGGTGGCCTGGAAATCACGGCCACTACGCGCAAGCATGCGCGTGAACTGCTGGCGATTTGATTCGTGGCTGGGGGCAGACCGGGGTCAGACCCGCCGAAATCTGGGGTCAGACCCCCGGATGCGTTAGCGCTGAGCTTGACGTTAGCGGCATTGAGGGTCTGACCCCAGCGCTTCGTCATTAACTCAATGCAACTATAATAACTGGCTAATCCATCCAACGTCTTCGAAGAGCTTTCATGTCATTTCAAATAGAACCGCCGTACACGCATGGCAGCATCGACCGCAGCGCCGTGGTGCTGGTCAACCTGGGCACGCCCGATGCGCCGACCTCGTCGGCCGTGCGGCGTTACCTGAAGCAATTTTTGTCGGATCCGCGCGTGGTGGAGATTCCCCGCGTCGTCTGGTGGTTCATCCTGAACCTGATTATTTTGCCATTTCGCTCTGGCCAGTCGGCCAAGAAATATGCATCGATCTGGACACGCGAGGGTTCGCCCCTGAAAGTGCATACGCAAAAGCAGGCCAAATTGCTGGCCGGCGCCCTGGCCGAGCGTGGCCACGACGGCGTCACAGTGGCCATGGCCATGCGCTACGGTTCGCCTTCCCTGCCCGAAGTACTGGCCAGGCTGAAAAGCGAAGGCTGCGAGCGCATCGCCATCCTGCCAGCCTATCCGCAATACTCGGGCCCGACGACCGGTTCCATCTACGACGCCGTGTTTGCCCATTACGCCACGGTGCGCAATGTGCCGGAATTGCGCTTTATTAAGCAGTATCACGAGCACGACACGTATATCGACGCCTTGCGCGATTCCGTGTTGAATCACTGGGAAGCGCATGGCCGTCCGGAAAAACTGGTGATGAGTTTTCATGGCGTGCCCAAGCGCACCTTGCTGCTGGGCGACCCGTATCACTGCCAATGCCTGAAGACGGCGCGATTGCTGGCGGAAAAGTTAAAGTTAAGCAAAGAGCAATACGTGGTGACCTTCCAGTCGCGCTTTGGCAAGGCCGAATGGCTGCAGCCGTACACGGCCCCCACCTTGGTGGCGCTAGCGCAACAGGGCGTCAAGCGCGTCGACCTGCTGTGTCCGGGCTTTACCAGCGATTGCCTGGAAACGCTGGAAGAGATCGCCATGGAAGCCAAACATGATTTCGAAACGGCCGGCGGCCAGAAGTTTCACTACATCGCTTGCCTGAACGAAACGCCAGCGTGGATCGCAGGCATGGCGGAAATTGCCGAACAGCACATGATTGGCTGGCCGACGATGAAGACGGCGCCGCAGCGCGAAGCGGACAAGAAAGCGGGCGAGCTGGCGCGCCTGACTGCCCTGGCGTTGGGCGCGACGAATTAATAGGTATTATTTTTTACGCAATAAAAAGCCGCGCTTGCGCGGCTTTGTCATGTCCGGCGTGAGCAAGGCACTATCCAGATTGCAACGCTGCCAATGGCGATGGCTGTGGCGGGGGCTGGTAGAATGCCCGCTTTGCCGTGGGAAGCCTGCAAAATCAAGGGGGGCGCGCACGGATCGCTGCCCGAAATAGGAAGTGCTTTGTATTAAGGCGTAACATGGAAGGATGTAATCCCAGGTTTTACCATGAATACCCCTTGAAACAATAGGATATAGCCCCATCTGCCCGTTAGTGTTGTAAAGATAATTAGACTAACTCATTTAAGTCATTGATTGTAGGAGCTTTCTAGATGCAAGATCAGGAAAACCAAGCTATACCAAATCCGCAAGCGGACGCCGCGGCTCCCGCAGAACCTACTTTGGAAGAGCAACTGGCGAGTACCGAAGCGCGTCTTGCAGAGATGCACGATGCCTTCATGCGCGCCAAGGCCGATGGCGAAAATATTCGCCGCCGTGCGCAAGAAGATGTTGCTAAAGCGCATAAATTCGCAGTGGAAAGCTTTGCCGAAGCCATGGTGCCGGTGAAAGACAGCCTGGAAGCGGCGCTGACGGTGGAAGCACCGACCATCGAATCGCTGAAAGAAGGTGTCGAGATGACACTGAAGCAACTGAACGCCGCGTTCGAGCGCAACCGCCTGGTGGAAGTGTTGCCAGTGCAGGGTGAAAAGCTCGATCCGATGAAACACCAGGCCGTTGCCGTGGTGCCAGCGGAGCAGGAAGCCAATACCATCGTGTCAGTCCTGCAAAAGGGCTATATGATTGCGGACCGCCTGCTGCGTCCAGCCATTGTAACGACCGCGCAAGCAAAATAATCAGAGGGCGGCATCAAGCAAGCCTTGAAACCATGCCGCTTTGCCACATATAAGAACCATCTGAAATCTAGCAAATAAAAGGAAAAAAATCATGGGTAGAATTATCGGTATCGATCTGGGAACCACGAATTCCTGCGTTTCCATCATGGAAAACGGTCAACCAAAGGTAATCGAAAACGCTGAAGGCGCACGCACGACGCCGTCGATTATTGCTTATCAAGAAGATGGCGAAATTCTCGTCGGCGCGCCGGCGAAACGCCAGGCCGTGACCAATCCGAAAAACACGCTGTACGCAGTCAAGCGTCTGATCGGTCGCAAGTTCGACGAAAAAGAAGTGCAAAAAGACATCGCCCTGATGCCGTACCAAATCATGAAAGCCGACAACGGCGATGCATGGATCGGCGTACGCGACAAAAAACTGGCGCCGCCACAAATTTCCGCTGAAGTGCTGCGCAAGATGAAGAAAACGGCAGAAGACTACCTCGGTGAAGAAGTTACCGAAGCCGTCATCACCGTGCCTGCGTATTTCAACGACTCGCAGCGTCAAGCGACCAAGGATGCCGGCCGTATCGCTGGTCTGGACGTCAAGCGCATCATCAACGAGCCAACCGCGGCAGCGCTGGCGTTCGGCCTGGACAAGACCGAAAAAGGCGACCGTAAAATCGCCGTGTATGACTTGGGCGGCGGTACGTTCGACGTGTCGATCATCGAAATCGCAGATGTTGATGGCGAGAAACAATTTGAAGTGCTGTCGACCAATGGCGACACCTTCCTGGGCGGCGAAGACTTCGACCAGCGCATCATCGATTACATCATCGACGAGTTCAAGAAGATCAACGGCATCGATCTGAAAAAAGATCCGATCGCTCTGCAGCGCATCAAGGCTTCGGCCGAGCGCGCGAAGATCGAATTGTCGTCGTCGCAACAAACCGAGATCAACGAGCCGTACATCGCCATGGCGAACGGCGCGCCGGTCCACCTGAACCTGAAGATGACCCGCGCCAAGCTGGAGTCGCTGGTGGAAGAACTGATCATCGCGACGATGGAACCATGCCGCATCGCCATCAAAGATGCTGGCGTGAAAGTGTCGGACATCGATGACATTATCCTGGTCGGCGGCATGACGCGTATGCCGAAGGTACAGGAAAAAGTGAAGGAATTCTTCGGCAAAGATCCACGCAAGGACGTGAATCCGGACGAAGCCGTGGCAGTGGGCGCAGCGATTCAAGGTTCGGTCCTGTCGGGCGAACGTAAAGATTTGCTGTTGCTGGACGTCACCCCTCTGTCCCTGGGCATCGAAACCCTGGGCGGCGTGATGACCAAGATGATCCACAAAAACACGACGATTCCGACCAAGTTCAGCCAGGTGTTCTCGACGGCCGACGACAATCAGCCTGCGGTGACCATCAAGGTCTTCCAGGGTGAGCGCGAAATCGCCGCCGGCAACAAAGGCCTGGGTGAATTCAATCTGGAAGGCATTCCACCGTCGTCGCGCGGCACGCCGCAGATCGAAGTGACCTTCGACATCGACGCCAACGGCATCTTGCACGTCGGCGCGAAAGACAAGGCCACCGGCAAGGAAAACAAGATCACGATCAAGGCCAATTCCGGCTTGACCGAGGCTGAAATCCAGAAGATGGTGAAAGACGCCGAGTTGAACGCGGAAGAAGACAAGAAGGTCAAAGAATTGGCCGAGTCGCGCAACCAGGCCGATGCTCTGGTACACTCGACCCGGAAATCCTTGACCGAATACGGCGACAAGCTCGATGCGGGCGAGAAAGAGAAGATCGAAGCGGCGATCACCGACCTGGAAGCAAGCATCAAGGCGGGCGACAAGGCTGAGATCGACACCAAGGTGGCTGCACTGTCGAGCGCATCGCAGAAACTGGGCGAAAAAATGTATGCCGACATGCAAGCGCAGCAAGCTGCCGGCGGCGCGGAAGGTGCACAGCAAGCTGCTGGCGCATCGGACGCAGGCGCCAAGCAAGACGATGTTGTTGACGCTGACTTCAAAGAAGTCAAAGACAGCAAGTAATGTCTTGCGCTCCCATGAACTGGGGGCAGCCGGGCTGAACGCTACATCGCGGGATTAGCCGCGAAGACCGGCCGAGCCGAGTCGTTGCCCAGTGCAGCACTCGACTCGGCTTTTTCGTGTAATTTTTACATCAGTAGATAGACTGCAAGGTGCCGACAACATGGCAAAGCGTGATTTTTACGAGACACTCGGTGTCGCAAAAAATGCTTCGGAAGAAGAGATCAAAAAGTCTTACCGTAAACTGGCGATGAAATACCATCCGGACCGCAATCCGGATAGCAAGGAATCGGAAGAAAAGTTTAAGGAAGTCAAAGAAGCTTACGAAATGCTGACCAATCCGGAAAAGCGCGAAGCGTATGACCGTTATGGTCACGCCGGCGTGGACCCGAACATGGGCGGCGGTGGCGGCTTCGGTGGCGGTGCTGGCGGCTTTGCCGACAGCTTCGGCGATATCTTCGGCGACATCTTTGGTGGTGGTGGTGGACGCAGCCGCAATGCCGGGCCACAGGTGTACCGTGGCGCCGACTTGCGCTACAACCTGGAAATTACACTGGAGCAAGCTGCGCACGGCTTCGACACGACCATCCGCGTGCCGAGCTGGGACAAATGCGACACCTGCCACGGCAGTGGCGCCAAGCCCGGTACTTCGCCGACCACCTGCGGTACTTGCGGTGGTCACGGCCAGGTGCGCATGCAGCAAGGTTTCTTCAGCATCCAGCAAACCTGCCCGAAATGCCATGGCAGCGGCAAGGTCATCACTGACCCCTGCACGCCGTGCGGCGGCGCCGGTCGCATCAAGCGCAACAAGACCCTGGAAGTCAAGATACCAGTGGGTATCGATAACGGCATGCGTATCCGTTCGTCCGGCAACGGCGAACCGGGCACGAATGGCGGTCCGGCGGGCGACCTGTATGTGGAAATCCACATCAAGCCGCACGCCGTGTTCCAGCGCGAAGGCGACGACCTGCATTGCGAAATGCCGATCTCGTTCACCAAGGCGGCCCTGGGTGGCGAAATCGAAGTGCCGACCCTGAACGGCAAAGTGTCGTTTACGATTCCTGAAGGCACCCAGTCGGGCAAGACCTTCCGCCTGAAAGGCAAGGGGATCAAGGGCGTGCGCTCCGGTTACGCAGGCGACCTGTTCTGCCACGTGGCGATCGAGACACCCGTGAAGCTGACGGAAAAACAGAAAGACCTGCTGCGCGACTTTGAAAAGTCGACCACCGAGGGCGGTGCCAAGCACAGTCCGCAAAGCAAGACCTGGAAAGACAAGGTCAAGGATTTTTTTGAGTAAGCACACGTAATACCATGCGCCGGGATGCTTCAACATCCCGGCGTTTTTTTCACTACGACTGAGCAATGTGCGCACATCGCCGGCCTATGGGCGCGATCTGCCTCCCTCAGTCGTGCTTACACAATGGGAGCGATATGACCGAACAGAAAAATGGCCTGGCCCTGGCGGAACTGCTGCAGCGTAACCGCCGCTGGGCCGACTCGATGGTGGCGAAAGACCCTAACTTCTTCAAGAACCTGGAAGCGCAAACGTCGCCCGAATACCTGTGGATCGGCTGCTCCGACAGCCGCGTGCCCGCCAACGAACTGCTGGGCATGGCGCCTGGCGACGTGTTTGTGCACAGAAATATTGCCAACGTGGTCGTGCATTCCGACCTGAACTGCCTGTCCGTCCTGCAATTTGCCGTGGACGTGCTGAAAGTCAAACATGTCATCATCGTCGGCCATTACGGCTGCAAGGGCGTGCATGCGGCCATGACGGGCACGCGCATCGGCCTGGTCGACAACTGGCTGCGCCACGTGCAGGACGTGGGCCAGAAGCACGAACGCTACCTGGGCGACGTGCTGACGAGCCGCCAGCGCGGCGACCGCCTGTGCGAACTGAACGTGGTCGAACAGGTCTTGAACGTGTGCCAGACCACCATCGTGCAAGATGCGTGGGAACGGGGCCAGGAACTCAGCGTCCATGGCTGGGTCTATGGCTTGAAAGATGGCTTGCTGAACGACCTGGAAGTGACGGTCACGGCCGGCCACGAGCTGGCGCCGCGCATGGCGACCCGCCTGGCCCGCTACGAAGCAACGGCATAATCGACGCTGGCGCAGCGCCTATGGCGCCGCGCGCTCCAGGTGGTCCAGATAATCGCCTGCCTCCCGCATGCCTTCCTGCGCCGCCTGGCGTAGCCAGGTCTTGGCCTGGGCAATATCCTGCGGCGTGCCCCGGCCTTCGGCCAGCGCCACGCCATAGTGGTAGCGCGCCAGCCGCGCATAGGCGGCGTCATCATTGGTATGCGCGCCGCGCCGCATCAGCGCCGTCGCCTGCGCCAAGTCCTTCGGCACGCCCACGCCCGTTTCATACAGCTGGGCCAGCCAAATCATCGAATACACATCGTTCCAGCGCCGGATGCAGTCTTCAAAGATGGCGACGGCGGCCGCATGGTCGCCCGTCTTGTCGGCCGCATAGCCGTACAAACACTTGATGCGCTTGTCGCTGTGCACATAGGCTTTGTAGCTGAGATCGCCTTCGTCCTGGTTTTCCTGGGCATGGACGGAGGCAGGGAACAGCAGGGCGAACAGCAGGGCATAGGTGGGCATGGCTTTCCTGGTCAACGATTGAAGATCGGCAGGGTAGATAAGCAAATTGCATGCTAGCGCCATTCCCGGGCAAGGCCGATACTGCTGTGCCATTGCGTGACAGCCGCTGTTGCAGCCTGGCGCAACACGCCGCGCATATCGTCGCAGGGCTGCTGTTGTAAGACATCGGCTTTCGCAGCCTGGAGCGGGCGCCCCTCAAGCGCCAGGGCATGCCGCGACAGCTATTTGAGGATCTTGCGCGCCGCCGCGACGATTTGCCGCGACAGCTGTTCCATGCGCGGCGATTGCACCTTCCACGTGTGCCAGTACAAGGTCACGTCGGCCGGTGTCTTGGGCGTGAGCATTTCCACCAGCTCGCCATCCGTGTTCGCCTTGAGCAGCAGCTCGGGTACCATGCCGTAGCCGAGGCCGTAGCGGATGGCGTTGAAGTGCGAGGTGGCGCCGGGCACGTAATGGCAGGGGTAGGCCCCTTCGGGCAGCCCCAGCGCCTCTTGCAGGAACGACGATTGCAGGGTGTCCTTGCGCGTGTAGGCGACGACGGGCGCCGTGCGCGCCGCCTTGCGCGTCAGGCCGTGCGCGAACCACTGCTGGCGGAACGCGGGCGTGGCCACCAGCCAGTAGCGCATCACGCCCAGCGGCTCGGCCGTGCAGCCGCGCATGGGTTTGGGTTCCGTGCTGATGCAGCCGATGGCCATGCCCGTTTCCAGCAAGGTGTAGGTGTGGTCCTGGTCTTCCACGGTCAGGTCCAGCAGCACGCGCTCACGTATCAGCACCTCGGACAGGGCGGGAAAAAACCAGGTGCCCATCGAATCGGCGTTCAGCGCCAGCACCAGGGTCAGCGGGGCGTCCTGCTGCACCGCCAGCTCCGCCTGCAAGTCCGCTTCCAGCAGCTTGGCGCGTTTCAGATACTGCATCAGGCGCTGACCCATGCGCGTGGCGCGTGCTGGACGGCTGCGCACGATCAAGGCATTGCCCAGCTGGCTTTCCAGCGCCCGCACGCGCTGCGAAATGGCGGGCGAGCTCAGGTGCAGCCGCAGCGCCGCCTGCTCGAAGCTGCCCGTTTCGACGACGGCGCGGAACGCTTCCGTGTGCTTGGGATTGAGATCCATGGTCATTGCCTTGCATAAGAAAAATTTATCAATACTAAATAATACTTACTTTTCATAAGGGTAGGCGTGTTGCAATGCACAATGTCTCTTTGATGGAGTGCCGCGCGCCAGCGTGCGGCCTCCTGGCAGCAAGGGAATACCACCATGGAAGCACAAGCGAACGACACTACCACCCGCAAGTCGCCATCCAGGCTGACGCGCAATCTGAAATTCGGCCTGGGATTGACCCTGGGCCTGGGCTTGTCCCTAGCCCTGACGGGCGGCTGGTGGCTGCGCCAGGCATGGCAGAATTTGCCCGCCGTCGAGCACCTGGCGCAGTACAAGCCTGCGCTGCCCCTGCGCATTTTCTCCAGCGAAGGTGAGCTGCTGGCTGAATACGGCGAAGAGCGCCGCGAATTCTTGCCATTGAAAGATATCCCGCTGCACATGCGCCAGGCCTTGCTGGCCATCGAGGATGCGCGTTTCTACGAGCATGGCGCCGTCGATTTCTATGGCTTGACGCGCGCCACGCTCGCCAACATCGTCACGGGCCATCATGCGCAGGGTGCCAGCACCATCACCATGCAGGTGGCGCGCGACTTTTTCCTGTCGCGCGAAAAGACCGTGCAGCGCAAGCTGACGGAAATGCTGCTCGCCTACAAGCTGGAACAGCACTACGGCAAGGACAAGCTGCTGGAACTGTATATGAACCAGATTTACCTGGGCGAGCGCTCCTACGGCTTTTCCGCCGCTTCGAACATCTATTTCGACAAGCCCCTGGCCGAGGTCAGCATCGCCGAAGCGGCCATGCTGGCGGGCTTGCCGAAGGCGCCGTCGGCCTATAACCCCGTCGCCAATCCGCAGCGCGCCAGCGTGCGCCAGCACTACATCCTGCAGCGCATGCGCGAACTCGGCTACATCACGCCGGCCGAATACGATGCGGCCGTGGCGGAAAAACTGGTCCTGAACAAGGACCGCAACAGCTCCGTGCACGCGGCCGCGTATGCGGTCGAGGAAGCGCGTCAATTGATTTTGCAAAGCTATCCGGAAGGCGCCTACAGCATGGGCCTGGACGTGACGACGACCATCCGCATGGCGCCGCAAATCGCGGCTGACAAGTCGCTGCGCGATGGGCTATTGAATGCGCAGGCGCGGCGTGGCTACCGTGGCCCGGAAGCGCGCCTGCTTACCTCCGCAGACAGCGTGGCGCGCCAGCTGGCCGCCTATCCGGACAGCGGAGAATTACGCGCCGCCCTGGTACGCAAGGTCGAGACGAGCGGCAAGCGCCAGCTGACGGCGCAGCTGCGCAATGGCGACGAGATCGTGCTGACCGCCTCGGATGCGCGCCTGGGCGGCAAGCTGCAATGGGATGGCAAGCGCGCCATCGTCGAGGGCAGCGTGATTCGCGTGGCGCACGACGCGGCAAAGAAGTGCTGGCTGGTGAGCCAGTTGCCCGAGATGGAAGGCGCGCTCATTTCCGTCGAGGCACACAGCGGCGAAATCGTCGCCATGGCGGGCGGCTTCGATTTCTACCGCAATCACTACAACCACGCCACGCAGGCCTACCGCCAGCCCGGTTCCAGCTTCAAGCCCTTCGTGTATTCGGCGGCGCTGGAAAAGGGATATTTTCCCGGCACGGCCGTGGACGATACGCAGCGCCTGCTGCTGCCGCAGGAAACGGGCGCGCGGCCGTGGCGTCCGCGCAATTATGGCAACAACTATGAAGGCTTCATCAGCGTGCGGCGCGGCCTGGTGCGCTCGAAAAACCTGGTGGCCGTCAGCCTGATGCAGGCGGCCGGTCCCGGCTACGTGCAGCGCTACGCCACGCGCTTCGGCTTCGAGGGCGCGCGCAATCCTGTCTCGCTGCCGCTGGCGTTGGGCGCGGGCGCCGTCACGCCGCTGCAGCTGGCGCAGTCGTATGCGGTGTTCGCCAACGGCGGCATGCAGATGCCGCCAAAGCTGATCAAGGAAGTGCGCAGCCGCAGCGGCGTGGTGCTGTTCAGCGATGCGGCGCCACGCGCCAAGAGCGAGCCGGCACCAGGCACGCAAGTCATCTCCACGCGCAATGCCTACGTCATGGACAGCATGCTGCGCGACGTCGTCAAGAGCGGCACGGGACGCGGTGCGCTGGCGCTGGGGCGCGGCGACGCGGCCGGCAAGACGGGCACCTCGAACAATGCCTATGACGCCTGGTTCGCCGGCTATTCTTCGGGCCTGGTCTCCGTCGTATGGCTCGGCTACGACCAGCCGAAAAGCCTGGGCAACGCTACCGGCGGCACCCTGGCTCTGCCCGTCTGGCGCGACTACATGCAGGTGGCAGTGCAAGGCCGGCGCGAACAGGTGCTGGCCGAACCGCCTGGCCTGGCGCTGCTCGATGGCGACTATGTGTATGCCGAATACCTGGCCGGCGATTGCCTGAAGGATAACTTTGCCTTTATCCACAGCAGTGTCGGCTGCGGCAGCGATGGTGCGGACACGCGCATGGCGCACGGTGACGCTGGCAATGGCGGCTCCAGTACGGGCACGAACGAGGCACGCACCCTGAGCGAAGCGCGCGAACGCGAACAAATTCTCAAATCATTTTCGGAAGAGTAAGAGCATGCTGTTATATACGATTTACCTGGTGGCGATTGTCGCCGAAGCGATGTCCGGCGCCATCATGGGCATGCGGCGCGGCATGGATTTGTTCGGCATTTGCATGATCGGCACCGTCACGGCGCTCGGTGGCGGCACCGTGCGCGATGTGCTGCTGGGGCACTATCCGCTGGGCTGGATCGCGCATCCGGAATACCTGTTGTTTACCATCGGCGCGGCCATCGTCACGGCCTTTGTCGCGCGCTACCTGCACCATTTGCGCGCCATTTTCTTGCTGGTCGATGGACTGGGCCTGGTGGCGTTTTGCGTGATCGGCTGCGACATCGCCATGTCGGCCAAGATGCATCCGGCCATCGTCGTGCTGGCGGGGATGATCACGGGCGTCTTTGGCGGCCTGCTGCGCGATATTCTGTGCAACCAGATTCCCCTCGTGCTGCAGCGCGAAGTGTATGCCACAGTGGCGCTGTTTACGGGCGCCCTGTATGTCGGCTTGCTGCACTTCAAGGTCGACAGCGCCGTGGCGCAGCTGGCGTCCATCGGCGCCGGTTTCCTGTTCCGTTTCCTGGCCCTGCACTTCGAGTGGCGCCTGCCCAATTTCAATGGCGACCGCATACGCGGTTTTGAGTAAGCTGAACGCTGCGTGAATATTTTCTGAATATTTTCACGCGCGTTTAACCCCTTTTCCTGCGCTGCTGCGTTTCATGGTTGACACCCCAGCCAACCGGAGAAGAAGCGATGTCCACCGCCCTCAAGATTACATTCATACTGTCCCTGTTGCTGTCGGCAGGCAGCCACGCCGCCGGCACGGCGCCGCGCAAGACCCTGGCGCCGTTCGCCAGCGAGCAGGCCTTGAGCAGCTACCTGCAGCAGTTGCAGGCGCGCCAGGAGGCCCGGCAAAAGGAACAGCAGAAACTGCAGCGCGCCACGGCGCAGTACATGTCGGCGCCGCCTGCCCCTCCCGCTTCTCCTGCACCGATGGCGGCGAAAGCCGCACCGGCAGCATCGGCAGAAGCGGCCGAATCCGTCACCAATGTGCAGACGGCGGGCGTGGACGAGGGCGGCATCGTCAAGCTGCATGGCAAGCACCTGGTGATGCTGCGGCGCGGCAAGCTGTTCACCGTGCAGGTGGGTGGCAATGCCTTGCAGCCTGTGTCGTCGCTCGATGCGTACGCGCCGGGCAGCGATCCGTCGGGCAGCTGGTATGACGAGATGCTGATCGACGGCGATACGCTGGTGGTGATCGGCTACAGCTACAGCCGTGGCGGCACGGAAATCGGCCTGTTCGACATCGATGCAAACGGCAAGCTGGCCTACCGCGCCACGTATCATTTGCGCTCCAACGATTATTACTCGTCGCGTAATTACGCCAGCCGCCTGATCGGCAGCAAACTGGTGTTCTATTCGCCTCTGTCGCTGAACTTGCGCCGGGGCGATCCGTTTGGCGGCTTTCCCGCGCTGCGCCGCTGGCGCCCTGACGCAGTGCCGTCCGACTTCAAGCGCATCGCGCCGGCCACGCGCATCTACCGCACCGATGAAGAACCCGAAACGGGCTTTGCTCTGACCCTGCATACGGTCACCGTGTGCGACCTGGCGCAGCGCGACATGCGCTGCGAAGCGACTGCCGTGATGGGGCCGCAGGGCCGCGTGTTTTATGTGTCGGGCGAATCCGTTTTCGTGTGGACCACGCGCCGCGGCCGCGACTCGGGCGTGTTCCGCATTCCCCTCGATGGCACGGCGCCCAGCGCCCTGAAGGTGGCTGGCGCACCCGTTGACCAGTTCTCGTTCCTGGAAAGCGCTGACGGCCACCTGAACGTGCTGCTGCGCGCCGAAGGCCAGGGCGACGCCATGTGGGATGGCGCGCGGGGCCGGGGCGACATGGCCCTGCTGCGCGTGCTATTGACGTCGTTTTCCGATGGCCGCGACAGTGCGCCCGCGAGCAGCTATCAGCCGCTGCCCGGTGGTGCTGGTTACGGCTTGCAGAACCGCTACGTGGGAGCGTATCTGTTGTACGGCCATCCCGGCAATGCAGGACGCCGTCAGGCGGACCAGGCCTGGCCGCGCCAGCCCCTGTATGCCGTGCGCTGGGCCGATGCGGGCAGCGTACAAGCCTTGTCCCTGCCGCACGGCGTGGAGCGTATCGAGGCGCTGGGCAATGATGCCGTGGTGATCGGCGCGCAGGGCAAGGATCTGCACTTCAGCAGCATCCGCCTGGGGGCGCAGGCAGCGATTGCCACGCGCTACATCCGCGCCGACGCGGCGCAGGGCGAGTCGCGCAGCCACGGCTTTTTCTACAAGCCGCACACGGCCAGCGAGGGTGTGATCGGCCTGCCCATCCTGGGCGCGGACGAGCGGCCAGGCCTCAACAAGTCAGCCGCATCCGTTCTCTATCTGCGCAACAGCGGCTTGCAGTTGACGGAACTGGGCGCGCTGGCGGCGCGGCCAGGCCAAACACCGGACGACGGCTGCCGCGCGTCCTGCGTGGACTGGTACGGCAATGCGCGGCCCCTGTTCCTGCAGGGCCGGGTCTTCGCCTTGCTCGGCTATGAATTGGTGGAAGGGACGCTCAGGGATGGACAGATCCGCGAAGTGCGCCGCGTCAGCTATGCGCCCATTGCGTCCTCTGCACGCTGAAGGCGTAGGGAAATTGTCGCTGCCGCGCAGTTCGGCTACACTGCTCCGCATGCCCGACACTTTACTCACCGCGACGGATGAAGAGCTGATGCTGCGCTACAGCGCCGGCGACCTGCCGTCGTTTCGCGAATTGTACCGGCGCCATAGCCAGGGCCTGTACCGCTTCGTGGCCTGGCGTGCGCCACGCCGCGCCTGGGTGGACGAGATCGTGCAGGATGCTTGGGCCAGCCTGCATGCGGCGCGCGCAGGCTACCAGCCGCAGGCGGCGTTTCGCACCTATCTGTACCAGATCGCGCGCAACCGCCTGATCGACCTCCTGCGCCAGCGAGAAGGACAGGAACACGAAGACGTGGGCGAAGTGGCGGACGAGGGCGCATCGCCGCCGCAATCGCTGGAGCAGAAACAGCAGCATGCGCTGCTGCATGCGGCCATCGCCGCGCTGCCGGTGGAGCAAAAGGAAGCGTTGGTGCTGCAGCAGTTCAGCGGCATGAGCATCCTCGAGATCGCCGTGGTGACGGGGGCGGAGGCGGAAACCGTCAAGAGCCGGCTGCGCTATGCCATGCAGAAGTTGCGGGCCGGACTGGACAGCGTGGGAGGGCAGGCATGAATACGCACGATCAAGATAACGACGAAGTGCATGACGCAGAATTGAAGGCGCTGCTGGCCAGCTTGCCGCAGCCAGCGCCTTCCAGCGCGCTCGATGCGGCCATCCTGGCCGATGCAGAGAAAGCCCTGCACCAACCGGCAGCTGCGAACGACAGCGCCGATGGCGTGCTGCGCACCTTGCCCGTCAAGAAGGCGCCCGACTACCTGCAGCGCTGGCGCATTCCGCTGGGGCTGGCCGCCGCCGTGCTGCTGACGGTGAACCTGATCGGCGTGGACTGGTTCGGCTCGAAGCCGGCGCAATTTCCCGTGGTCGGGGAACCGGTCACGCAGGAGGTGATGCAGGCAGCCGCACCGGTCATTGCACCGGCCGCTGCACCTGCGAGTGAGTTTGCGCCACTACCGCCAGCACCGCGCGTCATGGCCAAGGCGGCACCGAGGCCGCCGGCGCAAGCCGAGCCGGCGCCAGCACCCGTGTCAGTACCAGCGCCACCGGCCCCGCCACCTCCCCCGGCAATGCGGGAGGCAATGGAGCAGCAAGCCGCCATGCAGGCCGAGTTCAGCCTGCGGCGCCAGGCACCGGTACAGCGCGCGCTGGCCATGCCCGCGCCCGTCGCGGCAAAGGCGGCGCCGCTGCCGTCGCCGGCCAGGCTCGATGCTGGCGTATGGCTGGTGAAGATCGACGCGCTACTCAAGGCAGGTGAGGGCACGCTGGCGCAGGAGGAATGGGCTGCGTTCCGGCAGGCCTATCCCGACTATCCCGTGGCCGAGGAGCTGCGACAGCGGCTGGAAAAAAAGTAGCGCGTTACACGATCCCCTTCCTGCGTTCCCACACGGCGCTGCCGACGAAAATTGCGCAGCACACCCACATCACGGCCGGCAGGGCGTTCACGCCTACCGACTGCATCAACACGCCCGTCAGCAGGGGACCACCGCCGCTGGTCACGCCCCAGGTGGCGTTGACGATGGCGCTGGCGCTGGTCAGCGACAGTCCGGTAAACCGCTCGCCGCAGGCGACCAGCGCCAGCATGTAGATGCCGCCCGCCGCCGCGCCCAGCAACAGCAGCAAGGTCCACCACAGCCACGGCGTACCGACGGCAAACGGTAGCAGCGGCAGCAGCAGGCAGACGGCCACGCCGCAGGCTGCGTGGACTTTGGCGCGGCCGAAGCGGTCGGCCATCCATCCCAGGGCGAACTGCAGGCCCGTGTCGCCCACCAGCACCACGGTGGCCGACAGCAGGGCCAGGTCCGTGCTGATGCCGTGCTCCATCGCATACAGCGGCAGGAGGCTCAATGCCAGGGTGTCGAACAGGGCAAAGAAGGCGGCGCCCAGCACGATCATCGGCATGCGCGGCAAGATCAACGTCCATTTCACACCCTGCTCTTCCGCTGCGCGTTCCGGGCCGCTGTTCG
The DNA here is from genome assembly GCF_051380715.1 of Janthinobacterium kochi. Classification (NCBI taxonomy): domain Bacteria; kingdom Pseudomonadati; phylum Pseudomonadota; class Betaproteobacteria; order Burkholderiales; family Oxalobacteraceae; genus Janthinobacterium; species Janthinobacterium kochi. The sequence continues at coordinate 668,023 of NZ_JBNYXO010000002.1, read as the reverse complement.
AGATCAGCATCAGGCCCGGCACGGCCAGTAAAAACAGCAGGCCGCAGGCGGCGAAGCTCCAGCTGATCTTGTCATTGAACAGCGCCACGAGAGCCGGGCCGATCAGCTGGAAAAAGGTAAAGCTGGTGGTGTACATGGCCACCACGCGTCCGCGTGAATTGTCGGGCGCCAGGCGGTTGACCCACGCCTCGCCGATGGTAAACAGCACGCCCATGGCGCCGCCGAACAGGAAACGCAGCACGCTCCACGCCAGCAGATGGTCGGTGAACTGCATGGCGATTGTCGCCAGCGATGCCGCCCACACGGCGCCCAGCATGGTGGCGCGCGCGCCAAACCGCCCCACCCAGCGCGAGACAAAGGGCGAGGCGGCCAGGATGCCGAGCGCGCTGACGGCCGTGATCATGCCGATGATGTCCGTGCCCACGCCGCGCTGGTGCAGGGTCAGGGCCGTGAGCGGCATGGTGGCGCCCAAGCCAAGGCCCACCACGCCGATGCTGACCACGAGGGCGAAGAAGTCACGCCATGGCATATGCTTCATGATTGCCCCCGCAGGGTGGAAAAGGTGTTCGGGATGGCTGGAAAACGGTGTGGATGCATGAGAAAGTAAGGGACTTTGCCGGCGGCGCTGGTATTTGGCGCCGGACGGGCATATGATGATTTTAGTAAGGGCAATAATGCAAAGCCGTAGTGTAGGCGATGTGTCCCACCGCTGGCCACGTCCTTCGGTGTGGCCGCCCCTGCCGGCTCTGCTGTACAGTGAAGCGAGCGGCAGCGCTGTCATGGCGCTGTCATTGGATCGTCACGCCAGCGAGGAAGCTCCATGCGCCATCCCATCGTTCTCGTTCCTGCCTGCCAGCGCCAGCTGGGAAACCATGCCTGGCACATGGCGCAGGACAAGTACCTGCACGCCGTGCTGCATGGCGCCGGCTGCCTGCCGCTGCTGCTGCCTGCCCTGGGAGCTGACGCGGACCTGGACACGGCGCTGCAGATCGCCGATGGCGTCATGCTGACCGGTTCCGCCTCGAACGTCGACGCTCGCCTGTATGGCGAAGACATCCTGCATCCCGACCTGCCGCAAGACCCTGCGCGCGACGCCACCACCTTGCCGCTGATCCGCGCCGCGCTGGCGCGCCAGCTGCCCCTGCTCGCCATCTGCCGCGGCTTCCAGGAAGTGAACGTGGCTTTGGGCGGCAGCTTGCACCAGGCCGTGCATGCCGTGCCGGGCATGCTGGACCACCGGGAAAACGTGCTCGATCCCCTGGCGCGCCAGTACGCGCCCGCGCACCGCATCAAGTTGATACCGGGCGGCCTGTTGTCACGCCTGCTGGGCGGCGAGAGCGAGATGATGGTCAATTCCCTGCATGGCCAGGGCATCGCCCGGCTGGCCGATGGCTTGCTGGTGGATGCCCTGGCCGACGACGGCCTGGTGGAAGCCTATACGGTGGCCAGCGCCGCCGGTTTTACGCTGGCCGTGCAATGGCACCCGGAATGGCAGGTGGAAGACAATCCGCAGTCGATGCGCCTGTTCGGCGCCTTCGGCCAGGCATGCCGCGATTACCAGGAACAGCAGCACAGAAAGAATGACAGGACAGGATGACAGCAGAGTAGAAGGGCGCGCCGCCCGCAGCATGTGGCGCTTGATCAGGAAAAGCGCAAGACCAACGAGAGGGAAACATGGCAATACGCGAAAATTTCACTTATACGGATATGGATTTGTGGCTCAATGAAAAGCGCGTCACGGAAATCGAATGCCTGGTGCCCGACTTGACGGGCGTGGCGCGCGGGAAGATACTGCCGCGCGGGAAATTCACCCAGGAGCGCGGCATGCGCATCCCTGAAGCGGTGCTGGGCATGACGGTGACGGGCAATTACCCGGTCGACGACGGTGGCTACGACCGCGCCATTTCCAGCACCGACCGCGACATGATCTTGAAGGCCGATCCCACCACCATCACCATGGTGCCGTGGGCCACGGACCCCACCGCGCAAGTCATCCACGATTGCTATTTTTCCGATGGCGCGCTGGTCGATTTTGCTCCAAGATCTGTGCTGCGGCGCGTGCTGAAACTGTATGCGGACAAGGGCTGGAAGCCCGTGGTGGCGCCGGAGCTGGAGTTTTACCTGACGGCGAAAAACACGGACCCGGACTTGCCGCTGAAGCCGCCCATCGGGCGCAGCGGCCGGGCCGAGACCAGCCGCCAGGTGTACAGCATCGATGCCGTCAACGAGTTTGACCCGCTGTTCGAGGATATCTACGATTACTGCGAACTGATGAATCTTGACGTCGATACCCTGATCCATGAGATCGGTGCGGGCCAGATGGAAATCAACTTCCTGCACGGCGACCCGCTGGGCCTGGCCGACAAGGTCTTCTTCTTCAAACGCACCCTGCGCGAAGCTGCCTTGAAACACGATATGTACGCCACCTTCATGGCCAAGCCCATGGCCGGCGAGCCGGGGTCCGCCATGCATGTGCACCAGAGTGTCGTCGACGCGAAGACGGGCTTGAATATCTTCAGCAACGACGATGGTTCGGCCGCGCCCATCTTCAAGCATTACATTGCGGGCTTGCAGCGCTACATGCCGTCGGCCATGGCCATTGTCGCGCCCTACGTAAACTCCTACCGCCGCATCGTGCGCCACACGGCCGCACCCATCAACATCCAGTGGGGCCTGGACAACCGCACCGTGGGTTTTCGCGTGCCCGAGTCGGGCGTGCAGGACCGCCGCGTGGAAAACCGCATCATCGGCGCCGACGCGAATCCCTACCTGGCCCTGGCCGTGACGCTGGCCTGCGGATATCTGGGCATGACGGAGCAGCTGGAAGCGACGCCGATGATGGTGGGCAGCGCCTACGACATGAAATTCGAGCTGCCGCAAGGCTTGCCCGAAGCCCTGCAACTGCTGCGCGCGGAAGACAAGCTGCGCACGGTACTGGGCGAGCGCTTCATCGACGTGTATGCGGCCATCAAGGACCTGGAACACCAGGAATTCATGACCGTCATCAGCCCCTGGGAGCGCGAACATCTTCTGCTCCACGTTTAAGAAAGGATCGTAATGAGCACAACAAACAATCCGCTGGCGCCCAGCGCCGCTCTTGTATCCTCCGTGGCGCAGAAAAATGCCGTACCGCAGGTGTATGACACGGCCGCCATCCAGCAAATGGACTCGGCCCACTACCTGCATCCATTCACCGATTTCCAGGACCTGGCCAGCAAGGGGGCGCGCGTGATCGTGCGCGGCGACGGCGTCTACCTGTGGGATAGCCAGGGCAAGAAAATCGTCGATGGCATGTCGGGCCTGTGGTGCGTGAACGTGGGCTATGGCCGCACCTCGATTTCGCAAGCCGTGTACCGGCAGATGGAGACGCTGCCGTTCTACAACAGCTTCTTTGGCACGACGAACGTGCCGGCCGCGCAGCTGGCGGCCAAGCTGGCGCAGATTTCGCCACCGCAGTTCCAGCATGTGTTCTTCACCAGTTCCGGCTCGGAAGGCAACGACACCAACCTGCGCATGGTGCGCCGCTACTGGGATCTGCTGGGCTACAAGGAGCGCCACACCATCATCAGCCGACACAACGCGTATCACGGCAGCACGGTGGCAGGGGCATCCTTGGGCGGCATGGATGGCATGCATGCGCAGGGCGGTTTGCCCATCCCCGGCATCGCGCATATCGGCCAGCCCAATTACCTGGAAGCGGGGCACGGTTTGACGCCCGAGGAATTCGGTATAAAAGCGGCTGGCTGGCTGGAAGAGAAAATCCTGGAAATCGGCGCCGACAAGGTGGCCGCTTTCATCGGCGAGCCGGTGCAGGGCGCCGGTGGCGTCATCATCCCGCCATCGACGTACTGGCCCGAGGTCCAACGCATCTGCGACAAGTACGGCATCCTCCTGATCGCCGATGAAGTCATCTGCGGCTTCGGCCGCCTGGGCCGCTGGTTCGGCTCCGAACTGTTCGGCATCAAGCCCGACCTGATCACCTTTGCCAAGGGTGTCACTTCGGGCTATGTGCCCCTGGGCGGCGTGCTGGTGGGCGACAGGGTGGCCAAGGTGCTGATCGAGCAGGGCGGCGAATTCACGCACGGTTTCACGTATTCGGGCCACCCCGTGGCTTGCGCGGCGGCGCTGGAAAACATCCGCATCATCGACGAAGAGCAGTTGGTGGCGAAGGTGGCGGAGGATACGGGGCCGTACCTGAAACAGTGCTTCGCCAGCCTGGGCGAGCATCCGCTGGTGGGCTATGCGGACAGCTGCGGCCTGGTGGCGGGCCTGAACCTGGTACGCAAGAAGGGCGCCACCGTGCATGAGAACGAGCTGTTCGACGAGGGCCAGGGCGTAGGCATGATCTGCCGCGGCCACATGTTCGACAACGGTGTCATCATGCGCGCTGTGGGCGAGCGCATGATCGTCGCCCCGCCCTTGGTCATGACGCGCGCGCAGATCGACGAGATGGTGGGATTGATACGGGTGTGCCTGGACAAGACGTACGCGGATGTGAAAGCGAAGGGCTGGGTGTAGTGAACCCAAACGCAAGGGCTGGGGTCGTACCCTCAGGGTACGACCCCGGGGTTTGCTCTGGGGTTGGTGTCAGTTTTTCACCCAAATAGACGCTAACTCAAGTTTTTTTGGACCAGAATCGCGGCAGTTCCGCTAAACTTCCATCTTGGCCGCTCCTACAGCGGCCAGTTTTTCATTTTGACACCCTCTTACCCAAAGCACCCACATGACGATAGCAACACCAGCCGCGTCGGCCAGCGACGCCCCAGCGCCATTCTTGCTGATTGATCAACTGGTCAAGGAATTCGATGGCGTGCGCGCCGTCAATGATATTTCCGTGACGATCAACAAGGGCGAGATTTTTGCCCTGCTCGGTAGTTCCGGTTGCGGCAAGTCGACCCTGCTGCGCATGCTGGCCGGCTTCGAGACGCCGACCTCGGGGCGCATCGCCCTGGCGGGTAACAGCATCGTCGATGTGCCGCCGCACCAGCGCCCCATCAACATGATGTTCCAGTCGTACGCGCTGTTCCCCCACCTGTCCGTGTGGGACAACATCGCCTTCGGCCTGCGCCGCGACGGCTTGCCGAAAGCGGAAGTGGCGGCGCGGGTCGAGCAGATGCTGGCGCTGGTGCAACTGGGCCAATACGCGAAACGCAAGCCGCACCAGCTGTCGGGCGGCCAGCAGCAGCGCGTGGCGCTGGCGCGCAGCCTTGCCAAGCGTCCGCAATTGCTGCTGCTCGACGAGCCGCTGGGCGCGCTCGACAAGAAACTGCGTGAACGCACGCAGATGGAACTGGTCAACATCATCGAGCAGGTGGGCGTGACCTGCGTGATGGTCACGCACGACCAGGACGAGGCCATGAGCATGGCCACGCGCATCGCCGTCATGAGCGAGGGGCGCATCCTGCAAGTGGGCGCGCCCGGCGAAATCTACGAAACGCCGAACTGCCGTTTCGTGGCCGACTTCATCGGCAGCGTCAACCTGTTCGACGGGCACATCACGCAGGACGAACCCGATCACGTGGTGATCGCCACGCCCGATGGCGAGCACTATGTCTCGCACGGCATCACGGGCAACCTGGGCATGGATGTCTCGGTGGCCGTGCGCCCCGAAAAAATCGGCATCCAGCTCGCGCCACCCGCTTTGGAAGAGCGCGCGTCGCCCGCGGAACATGGCTACAACTGCGCCCAGGGCGTGATCGTCGCCATGGCGTATTTTGGCAATGAAACCAGCTACCACGTGCGCCTCGACAGCGGCACGGTGGTGAAAGTCTCGCGCACCAACGCGGCCCGCCACGACGCCGCGCGCCTGGAGCGCGAACAGCGCGTGTGGGTGTGGTGGGATGGCGCCGACATCGTCGTGCTGACCAGCTGAGGCCATCATGACGTCCCTCTTGCAATCGCTGCGCCACTTCGTCACCTTGCGCTGGCTGACGGGCCGCAACGCCGTCATCGCCGTGCCGTCGCTGTTCCTGACGGCCGCTTTCCTGGTGCCTTTCCTGATCGTGCTGCGCATCAGCCTATCCGACATGGACACGGCGGGCAGTCCGTTCGGTGGCTTGCTGTCGTATGTCGACGGCATCGTCGTGCTGAAGGTGAAAATTGCCAACTACCTGTTCATCGCCGCCGATGAACTGTATCTGCTCACCTACCTCAGTTCCATCAAGTATGCGGCCATTACCACCGCGATCTGCCTCTTCATCGGCTATCCGTTCGCCTACTTCATGGCGCGCGCCAGGCCGTCCATCCGGCCCGTGCTGATGATGCTGGTGATGCTGCCATTCTGGACCTCGTTCCTGCTGCGCGTGTATGCGTGGAAGGGCATTCTGGCCAACCACGGCTTGCTCAACGATTTGCTGATCGCGCTGGGTATCGTGCAAGAACCGCTGCACATGATGAATACCTCATTCTCGCTGGTGGTCGGCATGGTGTACGCCTATCTGCCCTTCATGATTTTGCCCCTGTATGCCAACCTGGTAAAAATGGACATGCGCTATCTCGAAGCGGCGGCCGACCTGGGCGCCACACCCTTGCAAGCATTCTGGCGCATCACGGTGCCGCTGTCGAAGTCGGGCATCATTGCCGGTGCCATGCTGGTGTTCATCCCGTCCGTGGGCGAATACGTGATTCCCGAGCTGCTGGGCGGCCCGGAAACCCTGATGATCGGCCGCGTGCTGTGGGATGAATATTTCACGAATAACGACTGGGCCATGGCGTCGTCGGTGACGGTGCTGGTGGTCTTGCTGATCCTCGTGCCGATGGCCATTTTTAACAAATACAAGACGGACCAGGACGCGGAGGAGCGCACATGAACGGACGTACCTTTTTACAGCGCTGGTTCGGCCGCGGCTGGCTCTCGCTCGGCTACCTGTTCCTGTACCTGCCCATCATCGTGCTGATCGTCTTCTCGTTCAACAGCTCGCGCCAGGACATGGTGTGGAGCGGCTTTTCGCTGCGCTGGTACAGCGAGTTGATGAGCGATACGGAAATCATCTCGGGTTTTGGTTTGTCCCTGAAGATCGCCTTCATGTCGGCCACCTCGTCCGTCATCCTCGGCACCTTCGCCGCCTTCGCGCTGACCAATTACCAGCGCTTCCGCGGCCGCACCCTATTCTCATCCATGGTCAGCGCGCCGCTGGTGATGCCGGAAGTGATCATCGGCCTGTCCCTGCTGCTGATGCTGGTCTCCATGCAAAAAGTCTTTGGTTTCCCCGAGCGCGGCGTGCTGACCATCTGGCTGGGGCATACCCTGCTGGGCATGGCGTATGCGGCCGTGGTGGTGCAGTCGCGCCTGCAGGAAATGAGTAAATCGTTGGCCGAAGCGGCCATGGACCTGGGCTGCCGCGCGCACCAGGTGTTCTTCCTCGTGACCCTGCCGAACATTACGCAGGCGCTGGCCTCGGCCTGGCTGCTGACGTTCACCCTGTCGCTGGACGACGTGGTGCTATCGGCCTTTTTGTCCGGCCCCGGTTCGACGACGATGCCGCTGGTGATTTTCTCGCGCGCGCGCCTGGGGCTCGACCCGCGCGTCAATGCCATCGCCGCGCTGACTATTCTGGTGGTGACGCTCGCCGTGATCGCGTATGCCGTGATGCTGGCGCGCGCCGACCGGAAACGCCGCAAGCAACTGTCTGCGGCCTATTTGGCAGACCAGGAGTAAGCTGCTCTTACACTGACACAGGAGACGACCATGACGGAAAACACCAGCTGGCATGCACGGGCCGCAGCGCTCACGATCGATGGACGCGCCTTCATCAACGGCGAACGCACCTGGGCCAGGTCCGGCCAGACTTTCGACAATCTGTCGCCCATCGATGGGCGCCTGCTGGGGCAGGTGGCCCGCTGCGACACTGCCGACGTGGATGCGGCCGTGCTGGCCGCGCGCGCCGCCTTCGAGGACCGCCGCTGGGCAGGCAAGTCGCCCGCGCAGCGCAAGCGGATATTGATCAAGTTCGCCGACCTGGTGCAGCAATACGGCCCCGAGCTGGCCCTGCTGGAAACCCTGGACATGGGCAAACCGATCAAGTACAGCCAGAGCGTGGACGTGGGTGCCACGGCCAACTGCCTGCGCTGGTATGGCGAGGCGATCGACAAGGTCTACGATGAAATCGCGCCGACTCCCGCCAACAGCCTGGCCCTGATCACGCGCGAACCGGTCGGTGTGGTCGCCGCCATCGTGCCGTGGAATTACCCGATGATCATGGCTGCCTGGAAGATCGCGCCGGCCCTCGCGGCCGGAAACAGCGTGATCTTGAAACCGTCTGAAAAATCGCCATTGACGGCCTTGCGCCTGGCCGATATCGCGCTGGAGGCGGGCGTGCCGGCCGGCGTCTTCAATGTGCTGCCCGGCTATGGCCACGAGGCGGGCGCCGCGCTGGCGCTGCACATGGATGTCGATTGCATCGGCTTTACGGGCTCCACGCGCACAGGCAAGTTGATCGTGCAGATGGCGGGCCAGTCGAATTTGAAACGGGCGTGGACGGAACTGGGCGGCAAGTCCGCCAATATCGTCTGCGCCGATTGCCCGGACCTGGACAAGGCCGTGGCAGCCGCCGTCGGTTCCATCTTTTTCAACCAGGGGGAAAGCTGCAACGCGCCATCGCGTCTGTTTGTGGAAGAATCGATCAAGCAGGAATTCCTGGCCAAGGCGCTGGCGATGCTGCCCCGCTTCCAGCCAGGCGACCCGCTCGACGAAGCCACCGTCATGGGCGCCATCGTCGATGCCACGCAGATGAACACGGTGATGGGCTATATCGCGGCCGGCAAGAACGAAGGCGCGCAGTTGCTCGGCGGCGGCGAGGCCGTGTGTCTTGAGACGGGCGGCTACTATGTGCAGCCCACCATCTTCGGCGTGGACGCCGGCATGACGATTGCGCGCGAAGAGATCTTCGGCCCCGTCCTGTCCGTGCTGGGCTTTACGGATATCGCCGAAGCCATCCAACAGGCCAACGCCACGCCGTACGGCTTGCAGGCGGCCGTGTGGACGTCCGACATCACCAAGGCCATCCAGACGGCGCGCGCCCTGCGCGCGGGCACCGTGCACGTCAACCAGTACGATGGCGACGACATCACCGTGCCGTTCGGCGGCTACAAACAGTCGGGCAACGGGCGCGACAAGTCATTGCACGCGCTGGACAAGTACACGGAGTTGAAGACGACGTGGATACAGGTGGGGTAATTTCTATAAGGGTACTTAAAAGGGCTAATTAATGGTGTTACCGGATTAAAATAGTTCTTTTAAGTGCTATTAAATTTTCCATGGCGCTACAGTTGTTAAAATTTGGATCGTATAAGTGCTAATTTAGGGATAAACTGAACACAATTAGCTACTATAAGATCCAGTGGAGCCGCCATGCAATGCCATTTTCAAATTTTTCATGATGATGCGTGGCACGATTGCGCATCGCTGACTTTGCTTGAGCCTGCAGGCGGCAATCCACGCACCGCTGCCCTGTTCGAGTATGACCTCGATTATGCCTTCTTCAAGCTGGAGAGTGGACCTGTCTCGCTGCGTTTTCCCGTCACGGCAGAGATGCAGAAGCTGGCGCAATGGCCAGCCTTTCTCTTTGACCTGATTCCCCAGGGAAGCGGACGGACATATCTGCTTGGGCAGCTGCAACTGGCCGATGGTCCGGCTGCCGATTTTCCGCTGGCGTGTGCCGGCGCATTCAATCCCGTCGGGCGCGTGCGCATCGCCGAGGCCGTGCAGTACTACGCACAACATATGAATCGCCATGACAAGGGCAAGCCGTTGAGCGGCTTTTCACTGGACGAGATCATCGGTCGCGGCGATGCCTTCAATGAGCGAATGCTGATGCATGGCATGCTGGCCGCCGGCAGTCTGGGGGTGCAAGGAGCGGCACCGAAATATCTGCTGACCACTGACCATGCCGGTCTCTGGCATGCCGATGGCGCCCTGGCGGACCAGGACGCGGCTGCCCATTTCATCGTCAAGCGTCCGCGCGGAAAGACCGCCAGCGACGCCAAGGTATTGAGGAATGAAGCCGCATACATGACTGTGGCACGCGCGGTGGGCTTGCGCACCGAAGGCCAGCTGCGCTACCAGGACGATACCTTGTTCATTCCCCGTTTTGACCGCCGCATCCGGGATGGAAAAGTGCTGCGGCTGCATCAGGAAAGCGCCGCTTCGCTGGCAGGTATCGTTGGCTTTGAAGCCACGCCCAGCCAGTTCGACCTATTGCAGGCGCTGCGCGCCGTCGTCAGCGACAAGACTGCGGAAACCATCGAATTTCTCAAACGCGATATCTTGAACCTGGCCATGCGCAATACCGACAATCACGCACGCAATACGGCGGTGCAGCAAATTGGTGCCGAGGTGCGCCTCACGCCGCTGTTCGATTTTGCGCCGATGTACCTGGACCCGGATGGCATACCACGCGCGGCGCGCTGGTATCACCCGGAGACCAAAAACGAGCTGCATGACTGGACGACGATACTGGCTACGATCGGCATGCCGGACGTGGAGCGCCAGCAGATCCGCCTCGCGCTGTACGGATTTTCCCGGCACCTGGTTGCGCTGGAACAGCATATGCAGGAGGCAGGCGTGGATGATGACATCATTGCTTTCCTCCGGCCACATATCGCCGGGCAGATCGAACAGCTCAAGGCATTGGGAGAGCACTGACATGGCGCGTACGAAAAAGAGCGTTGACAAGGAAGAGTTGCGGCAGCGCAGGGTAGTGCTTTACGCAGCCATTGAAGCAGGCGCCGTCACGCTACAGCACGCCGTCAAGGAAATGCGCGCCATCTCGCGCCTGACGCAGGCCCAATTTGCGGAACACCGAGGGGTCAGCCTGAAAACCATCAAGGAGATCGAGAGCGGCAAAGGCAATCCGACCATCCAGACGCTGAACCGTATCGGGCAGTTCTTTGGACTGGAGGTGGCGTTTGTACGCACAGAAACGCTGCGCGAAAAAAAAATCGCCCCGGCGAGTGCCAGGGCGATATCGCCTCAATAGGCTAGATCAGAAGATCAGAAGCAGTGTTCCAGCGCCGGGAAGCTGCCATCCTTGACGGCTTTGACATAGCCGGTGACGGCGTCGTCGATGCTGGCCGCGCCTTCCATGAAGTTGCGCACGAAGCGCGCCTTGCGGCCTGGGAAGACGCCCAGCATGTCGTGCATGACGAGGACCTGGCCCGAGCAGTCGGGACCGGCGCCGATGCCGATGGTGGGGATGGTCAGCATGTCGGTTACTTCCTTGCCCAGCTGCGACGGCATGGCTTCCATCAGCACGATGGCGGCGCCCGCGTTTTGCAGCGCCAGCGCGTCGTTCTTCAGCTCTGTGGCGCTTTCCGTGCTCTTGCCCTGCACCTTGTAGCCGCCCAGCTGGTGCACCGATTGCGGCGTGAGGCCGATGTGGGCGCAGATGGGGATGCCGCGCTGCGTGAGGAAACGGACGGTCTCGGCCAGCCAGGCGCCGCCTTCGATCTTGATCATGTGCGCGCCCGCCTGCATCAGGATGACGGCATTCGCGTACGCCGTCTCGGGCGTGCCATAGGCGCCGAACGGCAGGTCGGACATGATCATGGCTGACTTGCTGCCGCGCGCGACGGACGCCGTGTGATAGGCCAGTTCGGCCACAGTGACGGGCAGGGTGGAGTTGTGGCCATTGCAGACCATGCCGAGCGAATCGCCGATCAGCAGGATCTCCACGCCGCAGCGGTCCATCAGGGACGCGAAGCTGGCGTCATAGCAGGTCAGCATGGTGATCTTTTCGCGGGCGGCGCGCAGCGTGGCCAGGGTGTGGATGGTCACGGCCTTGTTGGCGACAGGCTTGGATGGCGCCGGCGCTGGCGTGGCAGCCTTGTCTTTTGCGGCCAGATCTGTTCCTTGCAAATAAGCGGACATAGGTATTCTCTAGAGTGAAAGGGGGGGATGCGATTGCGACGCCGCTAGTGTAGTACTTTATGCGGCGTGCTGCAGGAGCGGCATTGTAGAGCAATGCCGCGTGGCGCTCAGAGCCGGCTGATGGCCTGCTCAGCGACGCTTGCCAGGTAGTCCTGCGCCGGCCCGAGTCCAGGCACGACGATGGCGGGCGCCAGGGCCAGCAGTGGCACCAGCACGAAGGCGCGTTCGGTCAGGCGCGGATGGGGTACCGTCAGGCTGGCGCTGGCGATCTGCGCGTCGCCGTACAGCAGCAAGTCCAGGTCCAGGGTGCGCGGGGCGTTGCGGTAGGGGCGTTCGCGCCCATGCGCCGCTTCGATGGCGTGCAGGGCCTGCAGCAGTTCTTCGGCCGGCAGGGTGGTCGTGATGCGCGCCACGGCGTTGATGTAGTCGTCACCGCTCGAAGCTATGGGCGCCGTGCGGTAGCTGGCCGAGGCGTCCAGCAAGCTGGCGCCAGGCAGGCGCGCCAGGCGGGCAAGCGCATCCTGCACATTCGCGCGCGCGTCGCCCAGGTTGGCGCCGATGCCGATGTAAGCGATCACTTGCTGCATGGCTGCGTTCAATCCTCGCCGGTGCTACCGCTGGTGCTGCCCGTGCCGCTGCCCGTCTTGCTGCGCGTGCTGCGGCGTGGCGGACGCTTCTTCTTGACGGCGCCCGGCGCGGCATTCGCGCTGACCAGCAGCGCTTCGCGCGTTTCCTCGTCGCCCTCGTAGAAGGCTGTCCACCACTCGCCGATCTCGGTATCGATCTCTCCCGAGGCGCAGCGCAGCAGCAGGAAGTCGTAGCCGGCGCGGAAGCGCAGGTGTTCCAGCAGTTTATGCGGCGCCTTGCCGACGCGGCGCTCGAAGCGCGGCTGCATCGACCAGATATCGCGCATGTCCGAACCGATCTTGCGCTGCAGGGCCAATTTTTCCGTTTGCGAATCGAGCACGTCGTCGGCCGCCAGGTGCAGCGCGGGAATGGTCGACTCGCCGGCGGCGCGGTAGGCCGTCCATTTTTCCAGTACCTGGTGCCACAGCAGCGAGGCAAACAGGAAACCTGGCGAGACGGTCTTGCCGGCGGCGATGCGCTGGTCCGTGGCGTCCAGCGCCAGGGTGACGAATTTCGCGCCCAGCGGCTGCTCCAGCACCACGTCGAGCAGCGGCAGCAAACCGTGATGCAAGCCTTCCTTGCGCAGCTGCTGCAGGCAGGCCAGCGCGTGACCGCTCATCAGCAGTTTCAGCATTTCGTCGAATACGCGCGGCGCGGGCACATTGTTGATCAGCGGCGCCATGATGGGAATCGGCGCGGCCGTGTGCGGCTCGATGGTGAATTTCAGCTTGGCGGCAAAGCGCACCACGCGCAGCATGCGCACGGGATCTTCGCGGTAGCGCTCTTCGGGCTTGCCGATCATGCGCAAGGTCTTGGCGCGGATATCTTCCACGCCGCCGTGGTAATCGAGTACTTCCTGCGTGGCCGGGTTGTAGTACATGGCGTTGATGGTGAAGTCGCGGCGCAGCGCATCTTCGTGCTGCAAGCCGAAGGTATTGTCGCGCAGGACGCGGCCGTGTTCATCCTTGGGCGCGGAGTCGGCGCCGGCGCCGCGGAAGGTCGTCACTTCCAGCAAGTCCTGGCCGAACATCACGTGCACGATCTGGAAGCGCTTGCCGATGATGAAGGCGCGGCGGAACAATCGTTTGACCTGTTCCGGCGTGGCGTTGGTGGCGATGTCGAAGTCTTTCGGCTTCACACCCAGCAGCAGGTCGCGCACGGCGCCGCCGACGACAAAGGCCTCAAAACCCGCTTCCTGCAGGCTGCTGGTGACGCGGATGGCATTCGACGACACCAGTTTCGGGTCGATTCCGTGTTGCGCAGGTCCGAGCACGATGGCTGTCGTGGTGTCGCGCGCTGCCTCTTTTTTAACGCCGAGGATCTTGCGGATGAATTTTTTAATCATTGAATAAGTGGAGTGATGGCCAGCCGTGGAGGGATGCGTGTGCGCTCAAAGCGGTATTGGGATTGGTCGCGACAGGATGGGTCACGACCGACAGCAAGGGAATGTCGTTGTGTGAATCGCTGTAAAAGTAGCTGCGCTCGAACTGCCCCAGTTCCTTGCCCATTTTTTGCAGCCAGGCGTGGGTGTGGGTCAGCTTGCCCGCGCCCAGGGTCGGCGTACCCAGCAGCTTGCCCGTGACATTGCCTACGGCGTCGTATTCGGGCATGGCGGCCAGCAGGTGCTCGACGCCCAGCGCATCGGCGATGGGCTTGGTGATGAAATGGTTGGTGGCCGTGACGATGGCCAGCAGGTCGCCCGCGTCCTGGTGCTGCTTGAGCAGGGCCACGACTTCCGGGCGGATCGCCGGCAAGACCACTTCGGCCATGAATTGCTGGTGCAGCGCTTCCAGGCGTTCGCGCGGAAATTGCGCCAGGGTGCCGAGGGAAAACTCCAGGTATTCCACCGGGTCGAGCGTGCCGGCCTGGTATTGCGCGAAGAATTCGTCGTTGCGGCGGGTGAATTCGGCGGCGTCCACGGCACCGATGCGTACCAGGAATTCGCCCCACTCGTGATCCGAGTCGATGGGCAGCAGGGTGTGGTCGAGGTCAAACAGGGCCAGATTCATCATTCTTTCGCTTCCGCCTGCAGCAACTCGCGCAACAATGGCAAGGTGATCGGGCGTTGGGTTTCAAGGGAGTAGAGGTCGAGAGAGTCCAGCATCGTCGACAGCGAACGCATGTCGCGCCGGAAATGGGACAGCAGATAGGGTAACACGCCCGGCGATAAGGTCAAGCCGCGGGTGGTGGCCGCCTGGGTCAGGGCGGCGATTTTTTCATCGTCGGTCAAGCCGTGGATTTGATAGATCAGGCCCCAGCCCATGCGCGTGCGCAAGTCTTCGCGCACGGGCAGCACGGCGGGCGGCACGGCGCCGCTGCACACCATGTAAGCTTTGTTGGCGCGGATTTCATTGAACAGGGCAAAGGCATCGATCTGCGCCAGCGGCGAGAGCTTTTCGCAGTCGTCGAGCAGGTACAAATCCACGTCAGGCGAATACACGAATTCGGACTCGATCGAGAATGGCGAAATGTAGCGCGCGCGCTCGGTGCTGGCCAGGGCCTTGAGCAGATGGCTCTTGCCGGCGGCCAGTTCGCCCCACAGGTAGGCAAAATGTTCGCGCGAGGTGCGCGCGGCGAACTGGCGCATCAGCTGCGCCACTTCGGCATTCTGTCCCACCTCGAAGGTATCGAGGCTGTGCGCCTGGTCTGTGCCTAAATCGAGCACCAGTTGTTTCATGGCGTACGCCTTGTCCTGTTTTTCATTACTGCATGTGCATCGTGGTATTGCTAGGTTGATATGATATCCGCTTTTACTAGGTATTATAGAAGCTGCTGGAGAGGTAGTGGCGTCTTAGATGCTTAAAAGCGACCATCAGGACGGCAGAAGCAGGTAAAGCGAGCAAAACGCCGACGAAACCAAACAATTGTCCGAATGCCAATAGGGCGAAGATCACGGCCAGTGGATTCAAGCCGATGCGCTCGCCCACCAGGCGCGGCGTGAGGAAAAAGCCTTCAATGACCTGGCCGCAGCCATAGATGACGGCCACGGCGATCACGCCGCTCCAGTCGGCAAACTGCAGCAGGGCGGCGATCAGCGCCAGCATCAGCCCGAGGCCGAAGCCCAGGTAGGGGATGAACACCAGCAAGCCCGTGATGATGCCCACAGGCAATGCCACTTCAAAACCGGCGATGGCCAGCGCCACCGAGTAATACGTGGCCAGCACCAGCATGACGAGCAACTGGCCACGCAGGTATTGCGCCAGCAGGGTATCGACTTCCTGCGCCATGCCCACCGTGCGGCCCACCCAGCGGCGTGGCACGGTACCGGCGATGCGCGCCAGCATCGGATGCCAGTCCAGCAACAGGTAGAACAGCACCACGGGAATCAGTACGACGGTGGCCAGCCAGCCAAGCACGGCCGTGCCGCCGATGCGAGCCGAGGCCAGCACGGTGCTCCAGATTTCATCGCCGCTGGTGGCCATCTGCTGGCTCAGCATGCGTTTGATGCCCGTGCCGTCCAGACGCACGCGGATGCCCAGGTCGCGCAGTTTCGGTGCCAGGAACTCGTTCGCCTTGCTGAGAAATTGCGGGATTTGCGCCTGCAGCAGGGGGATTTCCTTTTGCAACACAGGCACGACGATCAGCACCAGCGCCGTAATGGCGAGGAAAAACAACACTACGACGACCAGCACGGCCAGCGGACGGGGCACGTAAAAGCGCTTGTAATGCAGGCGCTGCAATCGGTCCACGCCGGGATTGAGCACATAGGCGAGGATGGCGGCGGCCAGGAAGGGCGTCAGGATGGGGCCCAGGCTGACGAGCAGCAGCAAGAATGCCAGCCAGACCGCGATCCAAAATGCTGTTTGCTTCTGTTCTGCGGTGATGGCGAATGGCATGTAGTTTGTGCTGTTGCGTTAAAAAAAGGCAGTTAATTACGAAATGGCGGGGCAGTTTGATAAAATAGCGTCTTGATCGACCGAATTCACCCGCTGGCGCCCTGCCGCACGATGTTGAAAAACATGCTTGCGCGCGTGTGCCGGCGGGTATCCGCCTTCTATTTTACCGCCTCCGCTGCCACCACACCATGAACCAGACTTCTAATGTTTCCCTTTCCTACCGTGACGCTGGCGTCGATATCGACGCAGGCGACGCTTTAGTCGAAGCAATCAAGCCGTTTGCCAAGCGCACCCTGCGCGAAGGCGTGATGGGCGGCCTGGGCGGTTTTGGCGCCATGTTTGAAATCAGCAAGAAGTACAAGGAACCGGTGCTGGTCTCGGGTACCGACGGCGTGGGCACCAAATTGCGCCTGGCGTTCGAACTGAACCGCCATGACACGGTCGGCATCGACCTGGTTGCCATGAGCGTCAACGACATCCTGGTGCAAGGTGCCGAACCGCTGTTCTTCCTCGATTACTTCGCTTGCGGCAAGCTGGACGTGGCCATTGCCACCGACGTCATCAAGGGCATTGCCCAGGGTTGCGAACAAGCGGGCTGCGCGCTGATTGGCGGCGAAACGGCGGAAATGCCGAGCATGTACCCGGCCGGCGAATACGACCTGGCAGGTTTTGCCGTCGGCGCCGTGGAAAAATCGAAAATCATCGACGGCACCAAGATCGCCCCGGGCGACGTGGTGCTGGGCCTGGCCTCGTCGGGCGTGCACTCGAACGGTTACTCGCTGGTGCGCAAGATCATCGAAGTGGCGAAACCTGACCTGGAAGGCGACTTCCACGGCCGCAAGCTGGCCGACGTGCTGATGCAACCGACGCGCATCTACGTCAAGCCATTGCTGGCGCTGATGGATGCCATGGAAGTCAAAGGCATGGTGCACATCACCGGTGGCGGCCTGGTGGAAAACATTCCACGCGTGCTGCAGCCTGGCCTGGTGGCCGAGCTCGATTCGAAGGCATGGACCATGCCGCCGCTGTTCACGTGGCTGCAACAGCATGGCGGCGTGGCTGACGCCGAAATGCACCGCGTCTTCAACTGCGGCATTGGCATGACCGTCATCGTCTCGCAGGAAAACGCGGACGCCGCCATCGCGCAGTTGCAAGCGGCCGGCGAAACTGTCTCGCGCATCGGCACCATCCGCGCGCGTAACGGCGACGAGCACCAGACCATCGTGATCTAAGTTTTAGCACGCATAGAAAAGGCAGGCACTCGCGAGAGGCCTGCCTTTTTTTACGTCGCAAATCGATCTATCGCGCGTGCGCCGTCTTCATGCGGCCATCCGGCTGCGAGCCGCCTCTGCCGATCATGGCCACGCTGACGGCCGAGACGAGGGAGGCGAACAGGATGTAGCCGACGATGTGCCATGGCTCGCCATTGCCCGTTTTGAGCAGGTAGGTGGCGATGATGGGCGTCAGGCCGCTGGCGAAGATGCCGGAGAACTGGTACACGAAGGAGATGCCCGTGTAGCGCACCTTGGCGTCGAACAGGTCGCAGAACAGGGCCGCTTCCGGGCCGTACACGGCCGAATACAGCACGCCCAGCGGGATGATCACGGAACACCACAGCAACAGCGGATTGTCGGCGTGGTGCAGCATGATCCAGAAGGCGGGGATGGACGACACGCCCGTGATCAATGCGCCCCAGAAGAACACCTTGCTGCGGCCGATGCGGTCCGACAGGCGGCCAAAGAAGGGGATGCAAAAGCACATCACGACGGCCGACGCCATCACGCCCATCAGCGCTTCCGTGCGCTCTATCTTGATGGTGTTGGTCAGATAGGTGATGGAAAACACGCCAAAGATATTGAAGAAGACGCCGTCGATATAGCGCGCGCCCATGCCCTTCAATACATTGCCGGGATAGCGTTTCAGCAGGTCGAAGAAGGGGATTTGCGTCTCCGCGTTCTTCTCCTTGACGGCCTGGAATTCCGGCGTTTCCATCACGTTCAGGCGTATCCACATGCCGATGAAGACCAGGGCCGCAGATAAAATGAAGGCGACGCGCCAGCCCCAGGACAGGAACTGCGCATCCGTCAGGGTGTACGACAGGATCGCCACCACGCCGGAAGCGAGGCACAGGCCGATGGCCAGGCCGATTTGCGGCAGGCTGGCATAGAAGCCGCGCTCCTTCGGCGGCGCATATTCATACGCCATCAGCACGGCGCCGCCCCATTCGCCACCGAGGCCGATACCCTGCAGCACGCGCAGGAGCAGCAGCAGGCCGGGCGCCCAGTAGCCGATGTGGTCGTAGGTCGGCAGCACGCCGATCAGGAAGGTGGAGACCCCCATGATCATCAGGGTCATCACCAGCATGCTCTTGCGGCCGATCTTGTCGCCGAAATGGCCGAAGATCACGCCGCCGATGGGGCGCGACAAAAAGCCCACGGCGAAGGTGCCGTAGGCCAGCATGGTCGAGACGAGCGGATCGCCGCCCGGAAAATACAGCTTGCTGAACACGATGCCGGCGACCACGCCGTACAAGAAGAAGTCATACCATTCGATGGTGGCGCCGATCACGCTGGCCATCACGACTTTCCGTAGCTCTTTGGCTTTTTTCGGATGGTTCGGATTGTTATCCATAATATCTAGTCTCCAATCGATATCGATTATGTGTTTGATGCCTGGCTTGTCGCCAGGTCATTGAGGGGCGTGGCCGTCTGCCCGCCGTAGGCATCCTCCTTGGTCGGGTGGAAGTGGACGGGGCGCTGGCTACGCAGCCTGAGGCAGCCGCACGGCGTCCGACAGGATCATGTCGGCCGCTTTTTCGGCGATCATGATGGTGGGCGCGTTCGTGTTGCCCGAGACGATTTCCGGCATGATCGATGCGTCGACCACGCGCAGGTTTTGCAGGCCGTGCACGCGCAGGCGGTCATCGACGACGGCCATGACGTCATGCCCCATCTTGCAGGTACCGCTGGGGTGGTAGATGGACTGGCTGAAGCGGCGTGCCGCGTCCAGCAGTTCTTCGTCCGTCTCGAATTGCGGGCCGGGCACGAACTCGCAAATGATGTGCGGCGCCAGCGACGGGGCGGCGGCGATTTTTCGCGCCACGCGCAGGGCGGCAATCGCCGTGCGCTGGTCGCGCGGGTCGGACAGGTAGTTCGGGTAGATGCCCGGATAGGCGAGGGGATCGGCGGACTTGATCGACACGTGGCCGCGGCTGTGCGGGCGCAGCTGGCACACGGACGACGTGAACGCGGAAAACGGATGCGCGCCTTCGCCCGGCTTGTCGGCGCTCAGCGGCTGCATGTGAAACTGGATGTCGGGCCGCTCCACTTCGGGCGAAGACTTGGTAAACACCGTCACCTGGCTGGCCGCCAGGGTCAGCGGCCCCGAGCGGGAAAACACATATTGCATGCCCACCCACAGCTTGCCCCACAGGCTGTTGACTTCATCGTTCAGGGTTTTCAGCCGCGTCTTGAAGACGAGGCGGATTTGCAAATGGTCTTGCAGGTTCTGTCCCACGCCGGGCAAGGCGTGCACCAGCGGCACGCCGACTTCCTCGAGCAGGGCACGCGGTCCCACGCCCGAGCACTGCAGGATGTGCGGCGAGCCGATGGCGCCCGCGCAGAGTATCACTTCGCCGCTGGCGCGCGCCTGGCGCAGCTGGCCATCCTGCCGGTACTCGATGCCGACGGCGCGCTTGCCCTCGAACAGCACGCGCGTGATGTGCGCGCGCACTTCCACGCGCAGGTTGACGCGCTTGCGGGCCGGGCGCAAAAAGGCTTTCGCTGTACTCCAGCGCAAGCCCTTGCTGGCCGTCTGCTGGAAGTAGCCGACGCCTTCCTGCGTGGCGCCGTTGTAATCGGCATTGAAAGGGATGCCGCTTTCCGTGGCGCCAGTAATAAAATGCTCGGCGATGGGACGGCGCAGGCGCAAGTCCGATACCTTCAAGGGACCGCCCACGCCGTGGTAATCGCTGGCGCCGCGTTCCTGGTCTTCCGATTTCTTGAAATAGGGCAGCACCTCGGCATAGCTCCAGCCTGCATTGCCCAGCTCGGCCCAGCGGTCGTAATCTTCCTTCTGGCCGCGCACGTACAGCAAGCCGTTGAGCGAGCTGGAGCCGCCCAGGACCTTGCCGCGCGGCCATTGCAACTGGCGCCCGGCGATGCCGGCATCGGCCTCCGTGCGGTAACACCAGTCCAGCCTGGGGTCGTGCATGGTCTTGAAATAGCCGACCGGCACGTGGATCCAGGGATTGTTGTCCTTGCCGCCCGCTTCCAGCAGCAATACCTGCTTGTTGCTGTCGTGCGACAGGCGGTTGGCCAGCACGCAACCGGCGGAACCGGCGCCGACAACGATGTAATCGTAGTGTGTTTGCAACATGGTGCTTGTCTCCTGCGTTGCGGTATCGCTTGCCTTTGCGGGCGATTTTTGCGATACACTGGTCTTTTATTTGATGTTTTGGAACGTCTGGTTCCATTTATAAAAGACGAGCAGCACCGGGACAAGCGGAAACAGCCGCATACGCGAGAGGTGAAACAGAACATGCAGGATGCGTTTCAAAAACGGCAGGCCGAGGCCGAAGAAGACAGCTCGGCGGTTGGCGCGGTGGCTGCCAGCGTGGCGGCCAGCCATGGCGATGAGGCGCGGGGCTTGCGCGTGCTGCGCCTGATCGAGCATCTGGCCAGCGCCAGCCAGCCCTTGACCCTGTCGCAGCTGGCCGCGCGCATGCAGGTGCCCAAGGCCAGCATGATGCGCCTGCTCGATACCCTGGAACAGCACGGTTATGTGCTGCGCACGCCCGTGGGACGCGGTTATGTGCCCGGTGCGGCGTCCACCAATCTGGCGCTGGCGACCTTGCGCAACAATGCCCTGATCCGTGTGAGCCGCAGCATCCTGGGCAGCCTGGTGGCGGCCACGGGCGAAACGTGCAACCTGGCCATTCCCGAGGGCAATGCGATCGTGTATGTGGACCGCGTGGAAACGCAGGAACCGCTGCGCCTGCACCTGGTGCTGGGCACGCGCGCGCCCATGCATTGCACGGCCAGCGGCAAGCTGTTCTTGGCGCACATGTCGCTGCTGGAGCGGCGCGCATTGCTGGCCATGCTGAGCCTGCAGGCGCGCACGCCGAAAAGCATCACGGACCCCTTGTTGCTCGAGCGCGAGATCGTGCGCATCGCCCGCTTGGGCATCGGCATCGACGACGAGGAATTCGTGCACGGCATGGTGGCCGTGGCCGTGCCCATTTGCGCCGCCGACGGACGCATCGTGGCGGCCGTCGCCTGCCACGCGCCTGTGGCGAGAAAATCCGTGGAGCAACTGATGCAGCACGTGCCGCAGCTCAAGGACGCGGCCGTCAAGCTGCGGCCGCTATTGCTGGCGGAAAACAGCTAAGGTTTCAAGACCTTCGCTACTTTCGCTGCGCGCAGGCGGAACGCATCGGGCATGCCGGAACCGAGCAGCGGACGCAGGTACAGCCGGAAAGCATCGGTCACGTCGGTGCCGCTGGCGCTGATGAATTCGTCTTCCATGGTGCGCGTCTTGCCCGCCACTTCCGTCAATGGCAGCAACTCGTAGTCGACGGAATAAAAGCCCGTGCGCTTGATGGCGACGGAACCATCGCGGTCGCCCCACATGGCGAACTGCACTGCCTTTTCACCCACTTCTCGGGCTTCGCGTTGATCGACGTCGGAGACGCAGCCGATGAAGGAGCGCTGCAGATAGCCGAAGGTATCGCCGCGCACGCGCTTGATGCCGAGTTTTGCCTTGATTTCGTCGCACAGCAGGTCGGCCAGCGCGCCCGTGCCGGACAATTGCACATTGCCGTGCGCATCGCGTTCTACCTCATTGCCCACCTGTTTGGCCAGCAGGCTGGCGATCGGCTCTCCCGAGGCATCGTGGATGCCTTCCGAGACGGCGATCACGCAGCGGCCGTATTTTTCATACGTGGCTTTCACGTCGGCCAAGAATTGCTCCAGCACGAAGACGCGCTCGGGCAGGTAGATCAGGTGCGGGCCATCGTCGGGGAACTTCTTGCCCAGCGCCGAGGCGGCCGTCAGGAAGCCTGCGTGGCGGCCCATCACCACGCCCACGTATACGCCGGGCAAGGCTGCATTGTCGAGGTTGGCGCCGGCGAACGCTTGTGCGACGAAACGCGCGGCCGAGGGAAAGCCAGGCGTGTGGTCGCTACCGACCAGGTCGTTGTCGATGGTTTTCGGGATGTGGATGCAGCGCAGCCGATAGCCGGCCTTGCGCGCTTCCTCGCTGACGATGCGCACCGTGTCGGACGAGTCATTGCCGCCGATGTAAAAGAAGTGTTCGATCTCGTGCGCGCGCAGCACTTCGAAGATTTGATGGCAGTAGGCAATATCGGGCTTGTCGCGCGTGGAGCCAAGCGCCGAGGACGGCGTGGCGGCCACCAGTTCCAGGTTGTGGCTGGTTTCCTGCGTCAGATCAACGAATTCCTCATTGACGATGCCGCGCACGCCGTGCAGCGCGCCATACACGCGCGTGACATGCTGGAAGCGGCGCGATTCGAGCACCACGCCGACCAGCGACTGGTTGATGACGGCGGTGGGGCCGCCTCCCTGGGCAACAAGAATTTTTCCAGACGGCATGGGATCTCCTCGTAGTGGAACGGCCCTCCAGCCTACACCTTTTTTACCGCGGCGCTGTCTTTTCCGATAGTTCAGTCGTGAAATTTTTCCACGTCATCCCAGGACTGGATGTGCGCTTATTCCGGCGCCCGGATATGTTCCACCAGCCCCGTGCTGCGCCGTCCTGGCGCCGGTGTCAGCCAGCTGACCAGGATGGCGGCGGTCAGGCCGGCCGGCACGCCGAAGATGCCGGCTGAAATGGGGGCGATGTGAAACCATTGACCGCTGGCATTGCCACCCAGCATGGTGCTCGTATGCAGCATGTAATACAGGCACACGCCAAAGCCGGCCAGCATGCCGGCCAGCGCGCCCTGGTAATTGGCGCGCTGCCAGAAGACGCCCAGCACCAGCGGCGGAAACAGGGTCGAGGCGGCCAGGGAAAAAGCCACGCCCACCAGCGACAGGATATCGGCCGGCTTTTGCGAAGCCGCATAGGCGGCGATGAAGGCCACGGCCAGCAGCAGCAATTTGGAAATCGTCACGCGCTTTTGCGTCGAGGCGCTGGGATCGACCACCTTGTAATAGATGTCATGCGACAGGGCGTTGGAAATGGCCAGCAGCAAGCCGTCCGCCGTCGACAGGGCGGCGGCCAGGCCTCCGGCCGCCACCAGTCCGGAAATCACATAAGGCAGGCCGGCGATCTCGGGCGTGGCCAGCACCAGCACGTCGGCGTCGATGGAAATTTCCGCCAGTTGCACGATGCCGTCGCGGTTGACGTCGATGATACTGATCAGGGGGCTGAGCTTGTCCACATTGGCCCAGTACGATACCCAGGTGGGCAGGTTCGTGTATTGCGTGCCGACCAGTGCCGAGTAAATATCGTATTTGACCAGCACGGCCAGCGCGGGAATCGTGAGGTAGATCAACAAGATGAAGAACAGGGTCCAGAAGACGGACACGCGCGCTTCGTGCACGGAGGGCGTGGTGTAGGAGCGCATCAGGATATGCGGCAGGGCGGCCGTGCCCAACATCATGCAAAACACGAGGGCCAGGAAATTGTTGCGCTTGATGTCGGACTGCTCGCGGTCCGCGGCGGGAAACGGCTGCGCGTGCGGAATGATCGGCTCGGCGCGTTTCTGATTCTGCGCCTGCATCGCCTGCCACAGCACGCGTGCCTCGTCCGGGCTTTTCGGATAGGCAATCAGGTAGCGCTCCGCGTTGCGGATATCGAATAGCGAAGTATTGCGTTGGCGCAAACTATCGAGCTGGCGCTGGGCCGCCAGGCGGCCTTGCTCCCAGGAGCCGGGCAAGCCGGCGATGCGCGCCTGGTAGCTTTGCGCGCGCTGGCGGAAGATGGCGCGCACTTCGTTTTCTTTCGGGTCCGTTTCCAGCACGTGTTCGCGCGCGCTCAGTTGCGGCAACACCTTGCCGTAGGCGATCTGCGGCACGGGATTGTCCGCATGCTTGACCGACAGCCACATGGCGGGAATCAGAAAGGCGACCAGGATGATGATGTACTGCGCCACCTGCGTCCAGGTGATGGCGCGCATGCCGCCAAGAAAGGAGCAGACGAGGATGCTGGCCAGGCCCAGGAAGATGCCGACGGAAAAATCCACGCCCGTGAAGCGCGAGGCGATCAGGCCGACGGCATAGATCTGCGCCACGACATACGTAAACGACACGATGATGGTGGCGGCCACGGCCACCACGCGCACGCTGGCGCCGCGTTTGTCGGTGCCGCTGCCGTAGCGGGCGGCGAGGAAGTCGGGAATCGTGTACTGGCTGAACTTGCGCAGGTAGGGTGCGATCAAGAGCGCCACCAGGCAATAGCCGCCCGTCCAGCCCATGATGAAGGCCAGGCCGTCGAAACCATTCAGGTACAGGCCGCCGGCCAGGCTGATGAAGCTGGCGGCCGAAATCCAGTCGGCGGCCGTGGCCATGCCGTTGAACATGGCTGGCACCCGGCGCCCTGCCACATAGTATTCGGTGACATTCGAGGTGCGGCTGATGACGCCGATGGTGGCGTACAGGGTGATGGTGACCAGCATGAACAGGTAGCCGATCCACGCGCGCGGCATGCCCTCCTGTTCCAGCACCGCCAGGGCCAGCAGGAAGGCGGCAAAACCGGCCGTAAACAGCAGGTAGTAGCGGCACAGCCGCGCAAAGAAGCTGCGCTGGCCGTTCATGCGTGCTCCTCGGCATGAAAAGCCCGGTCCAGGCGCCGCATGCGCCAGGCATAGAAGGCGATGATGGCCAGATACACCAGCGAGGCGCCCTGGGCCGCCATGTAGAAGGGCAGCGGCCAGCCGAACAAGTTCAGGTGCAACAGTTCGCGCGCATAAAACACGGTCAGAAAGCCCGTCAGCAGCCAGATCAGCAGCAGGATGGCCGTCAGGCGCCGCGTCTTGTGCCAGTGAACATCGAGGCGCGCCTGCAGTTCGGGGCTGGGCGTGCGCGCCGGCCGTGCCGGGGGAACGGTTGTTCTCGGCTTATCCATACGTGATGTGATCCTCTTCTGGCGCATCCGGCAACAGCAGGGCGATGCTCAGGCGCAGCAGGGTGCCCGGCAGCTTCGGCGACTGCGCGCGCGGATTGTTAAAAATGTCGACTTCGGCGCCATGCTGCTGGGCAATCTCACGCACGATGGCCAGGCCCAGTCCGCTGCCGTCGACATTGCTGCCGAGAATACGGTAAAAGCGTTCGAACACGTGCGCCCGCTCGGCCGGCGGTATGCCGGGGCCCGTATCCTCCACTTCCAGGATGGCCAGTTCCAGGGTGCTGCGCACGCGTATCGTGACGCTGCCGCCGGCCGGCGTGTAGCGCAGGGCATTGTCGATCAAATTACTCAGCAGCTCGCGCAGCATCATGGCATTGCCGGAAATCATGATCGAATAGGCGGGCTGCTCGAAGCCCAGGTCGATATGCTGGGCAAACGAGGCTTGCACCCAGTCCTGCACCACGCCGCGCGCCAGTTCGCTCAGCTCGATCGGCTCGAACGCCGTGCCCGCCTGTGGCTGGTTTTCCGCACGCGCCAGGGCCAGCAGCTGGTTGACCAGGCGCGTGGCCGCTTCCGAACTTTTCGCCAGTTGCAGCAGCGAGCGGTGAATCTCGTCGTGGTCGGTCTGGCGCAGGGCCAGCTCGGATTGCATGCGCATGCCGGCCAGCGGTGTTTTCATCTGGTGCGCGGCATCGGCGATGAAGCGTTTCTGCATGTCGATCGACAGCGATAGCCGCGCCAGCATCTCGTTGAGCGAACCGACCAGTGGCGTGATTTCCTCGGGCACCTGGCCCGATTCGATGGGGGAGAGGTCGTCGGGCGGCCGCGCGCGTATGCGCTCCTGCAATTGCGCCAGCGGCGACAGGCCGCGCGCCAGGGCAAACCAGACCAGGGCCAGGATCACGGGCAGGATGATGAACTGTGGCAAGATCACGCCCTTGATGATTTCATTGGCCAGCTGGGCGCGCTTTTCCAGCGTCTCGGCCACTTGCACCAGCGTGCGGCGCGGTTCGTCGCCGCTGCCGGACGGCATGTCGAGATAGCTGAACGCCACGCGCACGGGCGTGCCGTGGATGGTGTCGTTGCGAAACAGCACCATGCCGCTGCGGTATTTGTCGGGGTCTTGCGGCGGCGGCAAGTCGCGGTCGCCGTCGAGGTATTCGCCGTGCCCGCCCACCACCAGGTAATACAGGGTATCGACATCGTCGCCGCGCAGGAAGTCGCGGCCCTTGTTATTGCTGTTCTTGTCCGGCACGCGGCGCAGCATCGCGCCGTCGGCCTGTTTGACCTGTTGCGTCAGCACCGTCACGCTGTCTTCCAGCGCATGGTCGAAGGGCTGATTGGCGATGCCCTTGGCCACCAGATAGGTGATGGCGATGCTCATCGGCCACAGCAGCAGCAAGGGCGCCAGCATCCAGTCGAGGATTTCGCCAAACAGCGAATGCTCGATGGTGTCATCCTGCTCCGTGGTGGGCGGCTCGAACCAGTCGTCGTCGTCCGCCTCGTCCGCTGGCGCCTCGCGCGCCTTCACTTGGTTACGGGTCCGCTGGCCGGGCCTGCCGACTCGCCCGCTTCGGCATTCAGGCGCGCCGCTTCCGAGTATTTTTCCAGGCAATAACCAAGGCCGCGCACGGTGGCGATGCGCACGCCGCCCACCTCGATCTTCTTGCGCAAACGGTGCACATACACTTCGATGGCGTTGTTCGACACCTCTTCGCCCCATTCGCACAGGTGGTCGACCAGCTGCTCTTTCGAAACGAGGCGGCCGGTGCGGCCCAGCAGAATTTCCAGCAAGCCCAGTTCGCGCGCCGACAGGTCGAGCATCTGATCGTTGATGTAGGCGCTACGCCCCACCTGGTCGTAGCTGAGGGGGCCGTGCTTGATGACGGTGGCGCCGCCGCCGGCGCCGCGGCGCGTCAGGGCGCGCACTCTTGCCTCCAGTTCCGACAGGGCGAACGGCTTGGCCATATAATCATCGGCACCCAGGTCGAGGCCATTCACGCGTTGTTCGATGGAATCGGCGGCCGTCAGGATCAACACCGGCAGCAGCGAGGCGCGCGCGCGCAGGCGGCGCAGCACCTCCAGGCCGGACATCTTCGGCAGCCCCAGGTCGAGGATCAGCAGGTCGAATTCCTGGGTGGACAGGGCCGTATCGGCTTCCTGGCCGGTCTTGACGTAGTCGATTGCATAACCGGATTGGCGCAGCGAGCGGGTCAGGCCATCGGCCAGCACGCTGTCATCTTCGGCAAGTAAAATACGCATGGTGCACTTCCTATGCTTGCGACGGTAGAAGCTTGTATTGTGTTTCATTTTCCGCAAGGTGGATAGTTTTTGTGAAAAACCAGGGTTGTATTGATCTGTTTCAAAACAAATCCACGTTCCGCTTGCATTGATCACTGTTTTTTTATACAGTACTGTCTGTGTAAAGAATTTAACCCACTGGCGCTATCGCAGGCTGCAGGATTCAAATGGATTCGCAACTGTAGAACGGCTGAAAGAACATATGGACGATAAAAAAGCTGTAGTACCCGCATCGGAAAAAGCCAAGGCGCTCGCCGCTGCACTGGCGCAGATCGAGAAGCAGTTTGGCAAAGGTTCGGTCATGCGCATGGATGCCAGCGCGGTGATCGAAGAAGTGCAAGTCGTGTCGACCGGTTCGCTCGGCCTCGATATCGCGCTGGGCGTGGGCGGCTTGCCACGCGGCCGCGTGGTGGAAATCTACGGTCCGGAATCGTCGGGTAAAACCACCCTGACCCTGCAAACCATTGCTGAAATGCAAAAATTGGGCGGCACTTGCGCCTTTATCGATGCCGAGCACGCGCTGGACGTCGGTTACGCGCAAAAACTGGGCGTGAACCTGCACGAATTGCTGATCTCGCAACCGGATACGGGCGAGCAGGCGCTGGAAATCTGCGACGCCCTCGTGCGTTCGGGCAGCGTCGACCTGGTCGTCATCGACTCCGTGGCGGCACTGACGCCACGCGCCGAGATCGAAGGCGACATGGGCGATTCCCTGCCAGGCTTGCAAGCGCGCCTGATGTCGCAAGCCCTGCGTAAATTGACCGGTTCTATCAACCGTACGAATACCCTGGTCATCTTCATCAACCAGATCCGCATGAAAATCGGCGTGATGTTCGGCAGCCCGGAAACCACCACCGGCGGCAATGCGCTGAAATTCTACGCCTCCGTGCGCCTCGATATCCGCCGCACCGGCTCGATCAAGTCCGGCGACGAAGTGATCGGCAACGAAACCAAAGTCAAGGTCGTCAAGAACAAGATCGCGCCACCGTTCAAGGAAGCGCACTTCGACATCCTGTACGGCGCCGGCACCTCGCGCGAAGGCGAAATCCTGGATCTGGGCTCGGATGCCAAGATCGTGGAAAAATCCGGTTCGTGGTACAGCTACAACGGCGAACGCATCGGCCAGGGCAAGGATAACGCCCGTGCCTTCCTGCAAGAGCGTCCGGCGCTGGCCCGCGAAATCGAAAACAAGGTCCGCGCTTCGCTGGGCGTGCGCGAACTGCCACCGCTGGCTGCTGAAAAGCCGGAAAAAGCGGATAAAGCCGCTGACAAGGCTGCCAAGGCGGAAGCCAAGGCAGAGTAGGTCGGATTAGCGCGGCAAATCCGCGCGTAATCCGACAACACCACAGACGTCAACAATGTTGTCGGATCAGACGCCAACAATGTTGTCGGATTACGGCCCAAGAGGCCTAATCCGACCTACGCATGGCTTGCCGCAAGGTAGGACCCTGATCGCCGTCCCGCGCTGTTGCGCTGGGCGGCGATTGTGTTTGGGTGCTGTGATCGTGGAATGAAAGACAAGGTGGGTGTATGGCCGCAGTACAACTAAGCCTGAAGGGCAGGGCGCTCCGCTTTCTATCGATGCGTGAGCATAGCCGCATGGAATTGCGGCGCAAGCTGCAGCGCCATGCGCAGGAGGGCGATGACGTGGAAGCCTTGCTCGACAGCCTGGAGCAAGCCAACTGGCTGTCGCAGGAGCGCTTTTCGGAATCGCTGATCCATCGCCGCTCGGCCCGCTTCGGCAATAGCCGCATCATGGCGGAATTGCAAAGCCATGGCATAGGCGGCGAAGCGCTGCAGGAACTCAAGGCGGGCCTGGCCGAAGGCGAGACCGCGCGCGCCTGCGAAGTGTGGCGCCGCAAATTTGGTGAAGTGGCGCAGGATGCCGAACAGCGCAACAAGCAGATGCGTTTTTTGATGCAGCGCGGCTTTTCGCAGCGCGCCGTACACGTCGCCCTGAAGGGGCTGGACCCTGACGAGGAATAAGGTGGGCGCCGGCATGTCACCGGGACTGCAGGCGCGACGGTCCGGCCGCTTTCCCGTTCATCTGGCCCCGCCGGCCTAGCCACGCCCGTGCCGCCGTTGCCATGCCGCCATGAACTGCGCTTTCAAACGCCGTCTGTTTATAGTATGGTGACGCCGCGCGATAGGGTATTCTGGCGCTCGAACGCTGTGCGATGCGCGCAGTACCACTGATCTTGACAGGATGCGAGATGAGCAACTGGAATGCCGGCTACATGGCCGAAATCGCCTATACCTATGGCTATTACGAAGAATTGAATCCTTTGCGCCTGCGGCTGCCCCTGCTGGCCGCCGGCCTCGCCTTGCCGGCCAGCGGCACGGCCTGCGAGCTGGGCTTTGGCCAGGGCATCAGCGCCAACATCCATGCGGCGGCGTCCGCCACGCGCTGGTATGGCAATGATTTCAATCCTTCGCAGGCCGCATTTGCGCAGGAGCTGGCCAGCGCAGCCTGCGCCGGCGCGCAGTTCACGGATGAATCGTTCGCGCAGTTTTGCTGCCGCGATGACTTGCCCGATTTCGACTTTATTTGCCTGCACGGGATATGGAGCTGGGTCTCGGCGGAAAATCGCGCCTTGATCGTCGACTTCCTGCAGCGCAAGCTGAAAGTGGGCGGCGTTGCCTATATCAGCTATAACACGCAGCCGGGCTGGGGGGCCATGATGCCGATGCGCGACCTGCTGGCCGAACATAGCCGCGTCATGAGCGCGCCCGGCGTGGGTGTGTTGGCACGAGTCGACGGTGCCATCGATTTCGTTGAACGGATGATCGCCGTGCAACCACGCTACCTGGAGGCTAATCCCCTGTTGCTGGACCGTTTCGAGAAGCTGAAAGCGCTGGACCGCAACTATGTTGCGCACGAATATTTCAATTCTGATTGGCAGCCGATGGCATTTTCCCGCCTGGCCGCCATGCTGGGCGAGGCCAAGCTGGAGTTCGTCGCCTCCGCCAACTATACCGCTCTGATCGACATGTTGAACCTGACGGCCGAGCACCAGCAATTCCTTGCCGAGATACCCGATCCCATCTTCCGCGAGACGACGCGTGCCTTTCTCGTCAACGAGCAGTTCCGCAAGGATTACTGGGTCAAGGGCGCACGCAGGCTGACGCCATTGGCCCAGGCCAGCGCTTTGCGGGCCGTGCGCGTGATGCTGGCCGTACCCCGCGACGAAGTGGTGTTGAGCGTGCATGGCGTGCTGGGCGATGCCGATATGGACGAGCGTGTGTATGCGCCCATACTCGACGCCATGGCCGACCATCGCGTGTATACGATAGGCGAGCTGGAGCAGCGAATGGCTGGCAGCGAAGCCAGCCTGGCCGCCTTGCTGCAGATCATGCTGGTACTGGTCAGCAAGGGCAGCCTGCTTGCCGTCCAGGACGAGGCCGACATTGCCGTGGCGCGGCCGCAGACGGCGCGGTTAAATGCGCACTTGCTGGAACAGGCGCTGGCCAGAACCGATCTGCACATCCTTGCCAGCCCCCTGACGGGGGGCGGCGTGGTTGTGTCTCATTTACAACAGCTGTTCCTGTGGGCGAAGCTGCAAGGTTGGCAAGCGCCACAAGAATGGGTGAGCGCGACGTGGCCCGTGCTGCTGCGTCTGAACCAGCTGCTGACGCGGGACGGGCAGCCCTTGTTGACGGAAGAGGAAAACCTGGAAGAACTGCTGGCGCGCGCGCAATATTTTTCTGCGCGCACCTTGCCTGTTTTACGCGCACTGGGCGTGGCTGATTGAAACGCGGCGCCGGCGCGTCTGCCTGTGCCGCAAAGCCTGCCACCAAGATATTCACATGGTGAATGCTCGTCATTTATTTTGCGATTTTCGTTAATGATTTGTGGCAGGCGGCACGACCAATGAAAAATTATGTTGCGGCGCAACCTGCGCGCAATGTGCTACACTTTTAGGGTTTTTGCGGCGCCGCAGGTGCGGTTGCTGTTCGTAGAAGCTGCGAACGGCGTGCTTTATGCACATGGCTGCTTACTAAATTATGGCCGCGCAAGCGGCATCGGTCTTATGCCCCTGTCAACTCCCGTATCCCGGCGCGCCCTACGGCACTCCCGCGTTATCGACGTCCAAGCGTATGTGCGCGACGACGGCCTGTGGGATATTGACGCCCGTATCACTGATATCAAAAGCTATGACGCGATGCTGGCCTCCGGCCCCCGTCCCGCCGGCACTCCCCTGCATGACCTCCATTTACGCATTACCGTCGACCGCGAACTGACCATCGTCGAGGCCGAAGCTGCCTCCGATGCTGTGCCCTATCCCGGTTTTTGCGATACCATCGGCCCCGCTTACAGGGCGTTGATCGGTTTGAATTTATTGAAGAATTTCCGCCGCGACTTGAAACAGCGCCTGGCGGGAATCGCTGGCTGTACCCATTTGACGGAACTGGCGCAAGTCTTGCCGACTGCGACGGTTCAGGCATTTGCCGGCGATGTCTGGTCGACCCGTGACGGTGAGAATGCTGACTTGTCGCATGAAAAGCCGTTTCAACTCGACAAATGCCACGCCCTGCGCACCGATGGCGGGGCGGTGGCACAGTATTACCCGCGCTGGGTAGCCAAGGCGTGACCCCGGCGCTCTGTTTTTCCTGTTTTTTTTGCACTACTAACCGTATTTTTACACATCAGTATCAGAAGGGAAGCCAGCATGAAAATCCATGAGTATCAAGCCAAAGAAATCCTCCGGCAGTACGGAGTGACGGTACCACGCGGTATTCCGTGCATGTCCGTCGACGAAGCCGTCAAGGCTGCGGAAACCCTGGGCGGCCCGGTGTGGGTCGTCAAGGCGCAGATCCACGCAGGTGGCCGCGGCAAGGGCGGCGGCGTGAAAGTGGCAAAATCGATGGAACAGGTCAAGCAATACGCTGACCAGATCATGGGCATGCAGCTGATCACGCATCAGACCAGCGCCGAAGGCCAGAAAGTCAACCGCCTGCTGGTGGAAGAAGGCGCCGACATCAAACAAGAACTGTACGTTTCGCTGGTCACCGACCGCGTCACCCAGAAAATCGTCCTGATGGCTTCGTCCGAAGGCGGCATGGACATCGAAGAAGTGGCCGAGAGCCACCCAGAGAAGATCCACCACGTCACCATCGATCCAGGCGTTGGCCTGACCGATGCCCAGGCAGACGACATCGCGACCAAAATCGGCGTGCCTGCCGGTTCCATCGCCGACGCCCGCGTCAACCTGCAAGGCCTGTACAAAGCGTACTGGGAAACCGACTGCTCGCTGGCCGAAATCAATCCGCTGATCGTCACCGGCAGCGGCAAAGTCATCGCCCTGGACGCCAAGTTCAACTTTGACCCGAACGCCCTGTTCCGCCATCCGGAAATCGTCGCCCTGCGCGATCTGGACGAAGAAGATCCAGCTGAAATCGAAGCGTCGAAATTCGACCTGGCCTACATTTCGCTCGACGGCAACATCGGTTGCCTGGTGAACGGCGCCGGCCTGGCCATGGCCACCATGGACACCATCAAGCTGTTCGGCGGCGAGCCAGCCAACTTCCTGGACGTCGGCGGCGGTGCCACGGCAGAAAAAGTGACCGAAGCGTTCAAGATCATGCTGAAAAACCCAGGCTTGAAAGCCATCCTGGTGAACATTTTCGGCGGCATCATGCGTTGCGACGTGATCGCTGAAGGCGTTATCGCCGCGGTGAAAGCTGTCTCGCTGAACGTACCGCTGGTGGTGCGCATGAAGGGCACCAACGAAGACCTGGGCAAGAAGATGCTGGCCGATTCCGGTCTGCCTATCATCGCAGCCGACACCATGGAAGATGCAGCCAAGAGCGTCGTTGCCGCTGCTGCCGGTCAAGCTTAATTAAGGAATCAACATGTCCATTCTGATCAATAAAGATACCAAAGTCGTCACCCAAGGGATCACCGGCAAGACCGGCCAGTTCCACACCCGCGGTTGCCGCGACTACGCGAACGGCAAAGCTGCCTTCGTGGCAGGCGTGAACCCGAAGAAAGCCGGCGAAGATTTCGAAGGCATTCCCATTTTCGCTAGCGTCACCGAAGCGAAAAAAGAAACCGGCGCCAACGTTTCCGTGATCTACGTGCCGCCAGCAGGCGCGGCAGCGGCGATCTGGGAAGCTGTCGAAGCTGAAATGGATCTGGCCATTTGCATCACCGAAGGCATTCCTGTGCGTGACATGATGGCCCTGAAAGACCGCATGGCTAAAGCCAACAGCAAAACCTTGCTGCTGGGCCCTAACTGCCCAGGCTTGATCACGCCAGACGAAATCAAGATCGGCATCATGCCAGGTCATATTCACAAGAAGGGCCGTATCGGCGTGGTGTCGCGTTCGGGCACCCTGACCTATGAAGCAGTGGGTCAGCTGACCGCACTGGGCCTGGGCCAATCGTCGGCAGTCGGCATCGGCGGCGACCCGATCAACGGTCTGAAGCACATCGACATCATGAAGATGTTCAATGATGATCCAGATACCGACGCGGTCATCATGATCGGCGAAATCGGCGGTCCGGACGAAGCCAATGCGGCGTATTGGATCAAAGACAACATGAAAAAACCGGTCGTCGGCTTCATCGCTGGCGTGACCGCTCCTCCAGGCAAGCGCATGGGCCACGCCGGCGCGCTGATCTCGGGCGGTGCCGATACGGCACAAGCCAAGCTGGAAATCATGGAAGCTTGCGGCATCACCGTGACCAAGAACCCGTCGGAAATGGCGCGTCTGCTGAAAGCCATGCTGTAATTTCAGCCTGGTTCACGCAGTACAAAAAAGGAGCTTCGGCTCCTTTTTTTTGTCTGCAAGACAGACCGCTGCCCGGCCTGGGCCGACGCAGTTGGTCCGAACCTGCCCAAAAGTGTCGCTTTTCTTTCCACCTGTACTGCCGCTGCCCGGGCGAGCCGCTGGCATGGCGCTTGCACCATTCCCTGCGTGAGCAATGCACCATGGGAGGATACGATGCGCGCGCAAAGCGGATTTACCCTGATAGAACTGATGATCGTGGTGGCCATCGCCGGCATCCTGGCGGCCGTGGCCATTCCCCAGTACGGCGACTATACGATGCGGGCCAAGGTCGGCAACGTGCTGGCGGCGGCCGCACCGCTGAAGACAGCCGTGGCCCTGTGCGTGCAGGAAAACGGCGGGCTGGCGACCGCCTGCAGCACGCCCACCGAGGCCGTGCCCAGCGCCATCCCCGTGTTCAGTGCCACGCGCGAAGTGGCGAGCGCCACCGTGGACAATGGGAATATCGTGCTAACCCTCGCTGCTGACCTGGGCACGGGGATCGGTGGACAAAGCGTGACGATGACCATGAAGCCGGGCACCAGCAGCCTGACCTGGTTTAACAGCACCAGCGTGACGAATCCGGCGGCGAAGGAAGCGATTACCAAAAACAACATTCCCGACGTGACCCCGACTCTGTAAGCGGCGCTGGCCAGCCGGGTATCAGACGATTTTTTGCCGGTCCGCGATCAGCGCTTCATAGGTGAGGTTTTGCAGCAAGGTGTAGTGGGTCGGTTCCAGGTCGATGAATTGCACGCCATAGGTATAAATTTCGGCGACCTCGGCCGCCTTGCCATTCGATGGCTTGCCCACGCTGACGTTCTGGATGCGCGCGCGCGTGTTGACGCGCATCTGATGCTTGTTCGGCTGCACCAGCAGGGTAAAGCTGAGCGCGACACCCTCGTCGTCCGGCGTGAGCATGCTGGGCGCCTCGATCAGCGCGCCCGAGACGCTGAGGTTGACGATGAACACGGGCACGGCCGCCACGTCGCGGTAGCTCAGCTGCGCCGGAATGTCCACTTTCACGCGCATGGCCGTGCGCAGGCTGGTGCCCTGGATGGCGTCGGGAAAGCTCAGGTGCACATAATTGAGGGGGCGGCCAAAGATGCGCAGCACGCTGCATGCAAACGAACACACGGTGACGCCGGAAAACACGCGGATGGTCAGCTTGTCGCCCTCGTTGAGCACGATGGACGCACCGTTTTCCATCGGGATCTTGACGATCAGGTACTCGTCTTTCACGTAGCCGATCAGGGTCGAGAAATGCTGGATCGGTTTGATGGTGCGGTGCGTGATGAACTGGATGCGTCCACCCACCTGCAGATTCATCGCCTCGAATTCGAAGTCCTGGAGCTTGCCTTCCGCGGCGGGCTTGTTGCTTGTCATGCGATGCTCATCTTGAAATTGTCGAATCGCAGTATGCATGATTTCTTGATGAAAAAGCACTTATATCAATGAAATTCATATTGGCGCAGAAAAATGCCAGGTGCACGTGCCGGTGCGCGGTGCAGGGTTTACAATTGCATTAATCTTGACGAATGTAAATCTTATGCCGCGCAGCTACTTCTGGACCATGTTGTTTCTGATCTTGCATCAAATCGACGCTGCCTACTGGAAAGAGTGGGAAATGTTTCATTTGCCGGGCGGCGTGCAGGGTTTTCTGGTGTTTAACCTGGCGGCGATTGCCCTGGTGCTGGCCGGTTACCGGCACGTGTTGTTGGCAACCCCGCGGGCGCCCCTGTATGCGGCTGTATGCGCCGCGCTGGGCGTGGGAACGTGTTTGATCCATGCCGGCTTTGCGCTGGCAGGGCTGGAGCAATTCCACCTGCCCCTGTCGATGGCCATCATCGTGCTGTGCCTGGCCAGTGCCGTCTGGCTGCTGTGCGACTTGCGCCGCGCCCAGGGCCAGCGGGCGCGCCAGGCAGCATAGTTACAGCTCGGCGTGCCAATCGCCCGACTTGCCGCCATGCTTTTCCAGCACGCGCACGTTCGTCATGACCATGCCCCGGTCGACGGCCTTGCACATATCGTAGATCGTCAGCAAGCCGATCTGTACGGAAGTGAGCGCTTCCATTTCCACGCCCGTCTTGCCGGTCGTATCGACTTGAGCGCGGCAGTGCACGCTGTTGGCTGCTTCATCCACTTCGAAGTCGACGGTGACGCGCGTGAGGGCCAGCGGGTGGCACAGCGGAATCAGGTCGCTGGTGCGCTTGGCGCCCATGATGGCGGCGATGCGGGCGATGCCCAGGACGTCGCCCTTTTTCGCATTGCCGGAAATGATCAATGCCAGGGTGGCGGGCTGCATGCGGATGGTGCCGGCGGCCACGGCGCTGCGGCGCGTGTCTTCCTTGCTGCCCACGTCGACCATATGGGCCTGGCCCGTGGCGTCGAAATGGGTCAGTTCTCCGGCGGGGGCTTGCTTGTCTGCTGTTGTCATGGCGTCAAAATAGGTGAGGAGTGGGGCGCGGCACGCGTGGGAATGGGCGCCGCTAACAAGGTATGATAGCACCCGTGAATTCAAAAACTCCCCTTCCGATCGTCCGTGAAAACACCGCTGCGGCATGGTTGCGCCGCTCCCGGCGCGCATCCATGCTGGCTGCATGGTGGCTGGCGGCGCCGTTTGCGCTGGCGCAAACCTATATGTCTGCGCCGGCGGCGTCGGCCGCCAGCACGGCGGCCAAGCCGGCCGGCAACTGGACGCCGCTGGCCGTGCCGCCAGCGCCGAACCTGCCGAACCTGGGCGATACCTCGCGCGAAGACCTGTCGCCGGCGATGGAGCGCAAGATCGGCGAGGAAATCATGCGCGGCATTCGCGGCGACCGCGATTATCTCGACGATGCGCCCTTGCTCGAATACCTGAATACCTTCGGCAACGCCCTCGTGGCGGCGCGCCCCAGCGTGCGCGGCGAAACGAATTACGACTATTTCTTCTTTGCCGTGCGCGATCCTCAGTTGAATGCGTTTGCCTTGCCTGGCGGTTTCATCGGTGTCCACTCGGCCCTGGTGCTGGCGGCGCAAACGGAGGCAGAACTGGCTTCCGTGCTGTCGCACGAGATCGGCCACGTGGCGCAGCGCCATATCGCGCGCATGCTGGGCCAGCAGCGCCAGGATGCCCTGATGCCGCTGGCCGCCATGCTGCTGGCGGCGCTGGCGTCACGCGCTGGCGGCGATGTGGCGCTGGGCGTGTTTGCCGCCGGCCAAGGCCTGGCCATCCAGCGCCAGCTCAATTTTGGCCGTGACGCCGAACGCGAGGCCGACCGCATCGGTTTCCAGATCATGGGCGAAGGCGGTTTCGACACCACCGGCATGGTAGCCTTCTTCGGCCGCATGCAGGCGGCCAGCCGTTCGTACAGCGACCTGATGCCCGCCTATCTGCAGACCCACCCGCTGACGACGGAACGCATCGCCGACATCCAGGCGCGCATCCGCGAGCAGCCCTACAAGCAGCGTCCGGACAGCCTGAGTTTCCACCTGGCCCGCGCGCGTGCCCGTGTGCTGCAGGATGAAAGCGTGCAAGGCCTGTTGAATGCCAAGGCCGTGTTCAAGACGCAGCTGGAACAGCAAAGCCGTTTCCAGGTGGTGGCCGCCCATTACGGCTTGTCCTTTGTCGCCGTCAAGCAGGGCAAGCCGGCGGAGGCCCAGAAGGAGCTCGACGCGGCCAATGCCGCCCTGCACCAGCCGGTCGGGCCGAATGTGTTTACCTCGGGTGGCACGCAGGGCCCCAATTCGCTGCTGGCGGCGATGGGGCTGGAAGTGCTGTTGATGCCGGCGCAAAAGAAGGAAGTGGCGCAGCAAGCCCTGAAGGCGGCCGATGCGGCGCGCCAGCAGTTTCCCCTCTCGCGCGGCATTGCCCATCAGTATGCGGAAGCGCTGATGGCTGCCGGCAAGCTGGAGCCGGCTACCTTGTATCTGCGCGACCAGGTGCAGCTCTACAAGGAGGAGCCGGAACTGTATGATTTATTGGCGAAAGCCTATGCGGACCAGGGCAAGATGACCTTGCAGCACATGGCGCTGGCCGAATCCTACGTGTTGCAGGGCGCCACGATGGCCGCGCTGGACCAGCTGACGATCGCCCGCAAGTCGACGGACGCGACTTTCTATGACCAGGCCGTGATCGATGCGCGCGAGCGCGAACTGCAGGAAAAGCGCCGCGAACAGATCAAGGACCAGAAGGGCTAGCGGCTACTCCGCTTGCGGCGCGCGCTGGAAGCCGAAGGTGTGCGGCACGCTGGCATAGGCCAGCGGCTGCACGGCAATTTCCTTGTCGTCATGCAATAAGGTCAGGTTTCCCCGGCCTTGCTCCAGCCAGGCCAGCAGGGCTTCGTCGCTGGCCGCCAAGCCATCGATGCGCAGCGACGCCAGCACCTGCGCCATGTCGCGGTCGTCGACCTGCGCCACGCTGTCGCCCTGGCGCAAGATCAGTGCGCCGTTGTCGCACAGCCAGGCGGCATCGATGGCTGCCAGCGGCGCGCCTGTCTGCAAGACAAAACCGTGCTGCGGATCGCTGCGGGCGATGTACGGCGTCGCTTCCAGGTTCAGGTAGACGCGCTGCGGGCCATTCTGGAAAAACCAGCAACCGCGTTCGTCATGGTCGTAATTGCGGTTGATAAATCCCAGCAGGGCAACATGGGCGATCTTGTCGCCGGGTAGTTGTTGCTGTTGTGCCTGCTGGTCGCGCATGCGCCAGTTACCGCGCGCGTCCAGGCCCAGCCAGCCGTAGCAGTGGGGCACGTTGGGCCATTTGGCCAGCGCCTGTTTGACGAGTTCATCCATGTGGTGCGTTTTCCGTGTGAGTGCGTGCACCGCCAGCGTGACAGGTTTGCGGCGCCGATGGCGCCGTGTTGCCGCCTTCAAAAAAGGCGATCAGGCGCTGCGGCAGCCAGCGTGTGCTTCCCGGCAACTTGCCAGCGGCAAAGCCGACGTGGCCGCCGTGGCGCGGATACTCGAGCGTGACCTTGGGCGCGGCACGGCGCGGCAAGAAGCGCCCGGGCAGGAAGGGATCATTTTGCGCATTCAGCACCAGGGTTGGCACGGTGATGTCCGACAAGACGTGCTTGGCGCTGGCGCGGTGCCAGTAATCGTCGGCGTCGCGGTAGCCGTGCAGCGGCGCCGTGACGACATTGTCGAAGGCGTGCAAGTCGCGCGCGGCCAGCATGGCGTCGCGCGCAAACAGGCCGGGAAATTGCTCCAGCTTGGCCAGGCATTTCGGTTTCAAGGTGTTCAGGAACATGCGCGTGTAGAGCCGGTTGGCGCCCGAAGACAGGGCCTTGCCCCCTTGGGCCAGATCCAGCGGGGCCGACACGGCCGCGGCCGCATCGATGAAATCGGCCTGGTGCTGCGACTGGCCCAGCCAGCACAGCAGGGCGTTGCCGCCCAGCGACACGCCGGCCGCGTAAAACTTGCCCGTCGCCCGCGGGCGCAGGCGCTGCACGATCCAGTCCACTTCCTGCGCATCGCCCGAATGGTAGAAACGCGGCGCCAGGTTGGCTTCGCCCGAGCAGCCGCGAAAGTGCGGCACGGCGCCTGACCAGCCGCGCGCCGCCACTTCGCTCATCAGGGCGCGCGCGTAATGGCTGTTCGACGAGCCTTCCAGCCCGTGGAACAGCACCACGAAGGGCTGGCCCGGCTGGCCGTCGACTAGATCGACATCGACGAAGTCGCCATCGGGTGCTTGCCAGCGTTCACGGCGGAAGGCCACGGCCGGCTTGGCGAGGCACACGGCTGGATAAATCGTCTGCGCGTGGCCGCCAGGCAACCAGAGCGGGGCGGTATAGGGGGCGTTGTCAATAAGAGGCAAGGACATCAGTGCAGGATCTGCGTCCCCGTGCTGTCAGCCGGCGCGCCACCGGGGGCGATGGAGGCGTGGTGCAGCACGATGCGCCAGCCGCGCGGCGTTTTCACATAGACATTTGTCGCCAGCAGATGCGCCGGGCCGCCTTCTTCGGCGGTGACGCCTTCGATCACCGTGTGCACGGAACTCATCAGGTTGTGCGTCTCATGCAGCTGTGCCGGCACGATGTGCAGGCCGCCACCTGCCAGAATGGTTTCCCACGAGGCGCGGATGGCGGCATGGCCGATCAGGCGCGCGCCGCCCGGGTGGATGCAGACGATCTCTTCATCGTCGGCCCATAGCGCCATCAGCGCTTCAAGATCGGCGCGGTGCAAGGCATCGTAGAACGCCGCTTCGACTTCGGCGGCGCTGCCATTGAGTTCCTTCAGACGTTTCATGACGACTCCGGCTTGAGCGGTACAACTAAATTGATGCAAATAAAAACGGCGCGCTGGGGGCGCGCCGCTGGGCAGGTTAATGATGGCCGGCGCTGGCGCCTTCCTTCAGGGTATACGCCGTGCCGCAGTAAGGGCACTTGGCGATACCGTCTTTGTTGAATTCCAGAAACACGCGCGGATGCGACGACCACAGCGGCATGGCCGGGTTAGGGCAGTGGGCTGGCAAGTCTTTACTGTCGAGTTCGACCGCTGGCTGGGTGGATTTTGTCATCTTGTCATGCTCCGTGAGGCTGTATGGATGGAAGTCGGCTGCTGCCAAAAGCACGATTTTAACGGATTCAGGCAGACAGCAAAAATCATGGCTAAAATGTCGGCTCGATCATCTTCGGCTGCGGCGCGGTTTTTTGCGGAAATATGGCGGCTGCAGCGCCACACTGACTGGATTTGCCTTGCCGGTATTACCGTTGCGCCCATGCGCCCCGCGCACCATTGTTGTGCTGTTACCACAGTGCGCCCATCGGAGCGCCGCGTGAACGCCGTCCCGGCCGCCAGCGACGATGCCTTGCTGAAAGACGCCTGGCGCGCCGGCCTGAACCTGGGTGCGCCCACCCTGCTGGGCATCGCCGCCTGGGGTATGGTGGTGGGCGTGGCCATGGTGAAAAGCGGCCTGACGGTAGCGCAGGCGGGGGCGATGACCCTGTTTGTCTTTGCCGGCTCGGCCCAGCTCGCCTCCCTGCCCCTGCTGGCCGCGCAGGCGCCCGTGTGGGTGATCTTTGCCACGGCCCTCGTCGTCAATTTGCGTTTTGTTATCTTTTCCGTGTTGCTGGCCCCCCATTTCGCCCATCTGCCGTGGCGCCAGCGCTTTGCGCTCGGCTATGTGGCGGGCGATATCACGGTGGGCCTGTTCCTGCAGCGCTACCCGCATGAAACGCCGGATCCGGCCAAGCTGCCCTTCCTCAAGGGCTTGATTTATCCCAACTGGCTGGCCTGGCAAATCGGTTCCTTCATCGGCATCGTGCTGGGGGCCGTCGTGCCGGCCGAATGGGGGCTGGGTTTTGCCGGCACCCTGGCGATCCTGTGCGTGACGGTGCCGCTGATCCTCAGCCGCGCCGCCCTTTGCGGGGTGCTGGTGGCGGGCACGGTGGCCGTGCTGGCCTTCGGCCTGCCGTATAAACTGGGCTTGCTGGTGGCCGTCGTGGTGGGCATGGTCAGCGCCATGGCCGTGGAAGAATTGACCGAGAAATGGAACAAACGCCATGTTTGACGGATTGGACTGGGGCAGGAGCGACGTGTGGATCGCCATCGCCGTACTGATGGTGGCCACGGCCGCCACGCGCAGCACCTTCTGGCTGGTCGGCCATCACATCAGCATTCCGCGCCGCGTGGGCGAGATGCTGCGCTATGCGCCGGCCTGCGCGCTGGCGGCCATCATCGCGCCCGACATGCTGATGGAAGGGCAGCAAGTGTACTTCGACATATCTAATTTGAAACTGTTATCTGGTATTGCCGCCACGCTCTTTTTCGTGATCCGCCGCAATATGCTGCAAACCATCGTGTTTGGCATGCTGGTTTTCACGGGCTTGCGACTGTTGCATGTTTTTCAGTAAAGCAGGACAAATCGGGGATTTGGTCTGGTCATTGCGGTAAAATAGCGCACTTCCTTCCACTCGTCATCTGGATCGCCATGTCAGCTGTTCTCAACTTCATCCGTCTGCAAGATTTGATCGCCCAAAATGCACTGCAAGGCAAGCGCGTGTTTATCCGCGCCGACCTGAATGTCCCGCAAGATGACAGTGGCAAGATTACCGAAGACACGCGCATCCGCGCTTCGGTACCGGCCATCCGCGCCGCGCTCGACGCTGGCGCTGCCGTCATGGTGACGTCGCACCTGGGCCGTCCGACGGAAGGCGAGTTCAAGCCTGCCGACAGCCTGGCGCCCGTGGCCGCCCGTTTGTCCGAGCTGCTGGGCCAGGAAGTTGCACTGAAACAAAACTGGATCGATGGCGCCGGCCTGGAAAACCTGGCCGCCGGCCAGGTGGTCTTGCTGGAAAACGTGCGCGTGAACAAGGGCGAAAAGAAAAACAGCGATGAGCTGGCGCAAAAAATGGCCAAGCTGTGCGATATCTACGTCAATGACGCGTTCGGCACGGCCCACCGCGCCGAAGCATCCACGCACGGCATCGCCAAGTTCGCCCCCGTCGCCTGCGCCGGCCCGCTGCTGGCCGCCGAACTCGATGCGCTGGGCAAAGCTTTGCACGCCCCAGCCCGCCCGCTGCTGGCCATCGTCGCCGGTTCGAAAGTGTCGAGCAAGCTGACCATCTTGAAAGCCCTGTCCGACAAGGTCGATAATCTGATCGTTGGCGGCGGCATCGCCAACACCTTCATGAAGGCCGTTGGCTTGAACGTCGGCAAGTCGCTGGTGGAAGCGGAACTCGTTGAAGAAGCGAAAGCCATCATCGAGATCATGGCCAAGCGCGGCGCGCAAGTGCCGATTCCCGTCGATGTCGTATGCGCCAAGGAGTTTTCGCCTACGGCCGCCGCCACCGTCAAAGACGTGGCCGATGTGGCGGACGACGACATGATCCTCGATATCGGCCCGAAAACGGCGGCCCTGCTGGCGCAGCAGATCGCCGCTGCCGGCACCATCGTGTGGAACGGCCCGGTTGGCGTGTTCGAATTCGACCAGTTCGGCAACGGCACCAAGACTCTGGCGCTGGCCATTGCCGAATCGAAAGCTTTCTCGATCGCCGGCGGTGGCGACACCCTGGCGGCGATTGCCAAATACGACATTACCGATAAAATCAGCTATATCTCGACGGGCGGCGGCGCCTTCCTGGAATTCCTGGAAGGCAAGACTTTGCCCGCGGTGGAAATTCTCATGCAACGTGCTGGCTGATACAGCCGGACTGTAGTGCCACCAAGCGCAGCCTGACCGCTGCGCTTTTACCTTGCCGGATGCAGCATCGAGCCGGCCTTGCTCACCTTCGCTCGCGCACAAGGACTCCTATGCCACGCGGTACAAAAATCGTAGCAACAATCGGCCCCGCCTCCACCGACTTCGATATTCTGGTGAAGATGATACGTGCGGGCGTCGACGTGGTGCGTTTGAATTTTTCCCACGGCAAGGCGCAAGACCATATCGACCGCGCGGCGCTGGTACGCCTGGCGGCAGCTGAATGCGGCCGCGAAGTGGCCATCATGGCCGACATGCAGGGGCCAAAGATTCGCGTTGGCAAGTTTGAGAACACGCGCATCGAGCTGGAAGCGGGCGAGCGCTTCATCCTCGACGCCAAGTGGGGCGAGAATGGCGAGCTGGGCAACCAGGAACGGGTCGGCCTCGATTACAAGGCCCTGCCGCGCGACCTGCACAAGGGCGACGTGCTGCTGCTGAACGACGGCCTCATCGTGCTGATCGTCGAGCGCATCCACGGCAGCGAAATTCACACCACCGTCAAGATCGGTGGCGAGTTGTCGAACAACAAGGGCATCAACCGCCAGGGCGGCGGCCTGTCCGCGCCCGCGCTGACGGCCAAGGATATGGAAGATATCAAGACGGCCATGAGTTTCCAGGCCGACTATCTGGCTATTTCCTTCCCGAAATGCGCAACCGACATGGAAATGGCGCGCCAGCTGGCCAATATCGCCGGTGAAGCGTACCACCACAAGCCGATGATGATCGCCAAGATCGAGCGCGCGGAAGCCATTCCTGCCTTGCAGGAAATCCTCGACGCCTCCGACGGCATCATGGTGGCGCGCGGCGACCTGGCGGTCGAGGTGGGCAATGCGGCCGTGCCGGCCTTGCAGAAACGCATGATCAAGATGGCGCGCGCGTCGAACAAGCTTGCCATTACGGCAACGCAGATGATGGAATCGATGATCGTCAACGCCGTGCCGACCCGCGCCGAAGTGTCCGACGTGGCCAATGCCGTGCTCGATGGCACGGATGCCGTCATGACGTCGGCCGAGACGGCCTCGGGCAAGTACCCGATCGAGACGGTGGAAATGATGGCCGCCATCTGCGTCGAAGCGGAACAGTCCGAATACAACAAGCTCGATGCCGATTTCCTCAACGTCACGTTTACCCGCATCGACCAGTCGATCGCGTATGGCGCCCTGTTTACGGCCCACCATTTGCGCGTGAAAGCCATCGTGGCGCTGACGGAATCCGGTTCTACCGCCTTGTGGATGAGCCGCCACAGCATCGACACGCCGATCTACGCGCTCACGCCCAGTGTCACC
This sequence comes from Janthinobacterium kochi, assembly GCF_051380715.1. NCBI lineage: Bacteria > Pseudomonadati > Pseudomonadota > Betaproteobacteria > Burkholderiales > Oxalobacteraceae > Janthinobacterium > Janthinobacterium kochi. The sequence goes on along the minus strand of NZ_JBNYXO010000002.1, from coordinate 623,068 downwards.
ACTTTGCGCAAAGCCGCGCTGTACCGCAATGTTCGGGCGTATCATCTGATGCAGAACGCCCCCAGCGCGCAAGTGCTGAAGCAGGCGGAAGAGTTGCTGGTGGCGCAGGGCATCGTCAGGAAGGGTGACATGATCGTCGTCACCTGGGGCGAGCCGATGGGCCAGGTGGGCGGCACCAATGCCTTGAAGATTGTGAAGGTAGGCGAATTCGACTAAGGTCCAAGAATTCAGGCGCCGGCGCGGTCATCGACCGCGAAGCGCTACAACAGTTTCTATTGTTCTCTGGAGTATTACCATGTCTCTCGTATCCATGCGTCAACTGCTGGACCATGCCGCCGAAAACGGTTATGGCATTCCTGCTTTCAACGTCAACAACCTGGAGCAAGTGCAAGCCATCATGGCTGCCGCCGATGCGCTCAACAGCCCGGTGATCATGCAAGCGTCCGCTGGCGCGCGCAAGTACGCCGGTGAAGCCTTCCTGCGCCACCTGATCGACGCCGCCGTCGAAGCGTATCCGCACATTCCCGTCGTCATGCACCAGGATCATGGTCAGTCGCCGGCCGTTTGCATGGCTGCCATCCGCTCGGGTTTTACTTCCGTGATGATGGACGGTTCGCTGGAAGCGGACGGCAAGTCGGTCGCCTCGTACGAGTACAACGTGGAAGTATCGCGTGAAGTGGTGAAATTCTCGCACGCCATCGGCGTGACGGTGGAAGCGGAACTGGGCGTGCTCGGTTCGCTGGAAACCATGAAGGGTGACAAGGAAGACGGCCACGGCGCCGACGGCACCATGACGCGCGAGCAATTGCTGACGGACGTGGCGCAAGCGGCCGACTTCGTGCAGCGCACCCAGTGCGACGCCCTGGCGATCGCCATCGGCACCTCGCACGGCGCGTATAAATTCACGCGCAAGCCAACGGGCGACATCCTGGCCATCGACCGCATCAAGGAAATCCACGCGCGCATTCCGAACACCCACCTGGTGATGCACGGCTCGTCGTCGGTGCCACAGGAATTGCTGGCCATCATCCGCGAATTTGGCGGCGACATGAAGGAAACCTATGGCGTGCCAGTCGAAGAAATCCAGGAAGGCATCCGTCACGGCGTGCGCAAGATCAACATCGACACCGACATCCGCCTGGCGATGACGGCCGCGATCCGCAAGTACCTGTTTGAAAATCCATCGAAATTCGACCCGCGCGATTACCTGAAGCCAGCCCGCCTTGCCGCCGAGCAAATCGTGCGCGCCCGCATGCAGGCATTCGGCTGCGAAGGCCAGGCGTCGAAAATCAAGGTCATCACGATGGAAAAAATGGCCGAGCGCTACAAGGCCGGCGAGCTGTCGCAAATTGTGAAGTAAAATTCTGTCTGGAACGGGCCGGAAGCTGCATCTCCGTGCCCGATTTTCTCGACCGGCGGGCGCCTTCCCTGCCTGCCGGTTTCGTTTCATCCAACTATTCCCCCGCTATGAACAGCCTCTATCAGACTTCCATCCACTCCCTGCCATTGCTGGGCCACGGCAAGGTCCGCGACAACTACGCCGTTGGCGACGACAAGATCCTGATCGTCACCACGGACCGCCTGTCGGCCTTCGATGTCGTCATGAACGAGCCTATCCCCGGCAAGGGCAAGGTACTCAACCAGATGAGCGACTTCTGGTTCGAGAAACTGGGCCATATCGTGCCGAACCACCTGACCGGCGTGGCGCCGGAATCCGTGGTGGCGCCTGATGAAGTGGCGCAAGTCAAGGGCCGCGCCGTCGTGGCCAAGCGCTTGAAGCCCATCATGGTCGAGGCGGTCGTGCGCGGCTACATCATCGGTTCGGGCTGGAAAGACTATCAAGAGTCGGGCAGCATCTGCGGCATCAAGCTGCCAGCGGGCCTGCAACAGGCGGAAAAACTGCCGGAACCGATTTTTACACCGGCGGCCAAGGCCGAGCTGGGCGAGCATGATGAAAACATCAGCTTTGCTGAAATGGAAGAGCGCATCGGTGCCGAACTGGCTGCCAAGATGCGCGACGTCGCCATTCAACTGTACAAGACGGCTGCCGAATACGCCGCCACGCGCGGCATCATCATCGCCGACACCAAGTTTGAATTCGGCCTGGACGACAATGGCGTCATGCATTTGATGGATGAAGTACTGACGGCCGATTCGTCGCGCTTCTGGCCCGCCGATTCCTACCAGCCCGGCATCTCGCCGCCGTCGTTCGACAAGCAATTCGTGCGCGACTACCTGGAAACCTTGACCTGGGGCAAGACCGCGCCGGCGCCAGCACTGCCAGCCGACGTCATCGAAAAAACCCAGGCCAAGTACTTTGAAGCCATCGAACGCCTGACGGGCGAGAAGCTGAAGGCCTGAGATGAACGAGCAGAGTAAGCCGCTGGTCGGCGTCATCATGGGGTCGTCCTCGGACTGGGACGTGATGCAGAATGCGGTTGCCATCCTGAAACAGTTTGGCGTGCCGTACGAAGCGCAAGTCATTTCCGCGCACCGCATGCCCGACGAGATGTATGCGTATGCGAAAAGCGCGCGCGCGCGCGGCTTGCGCGCCATCATCGCCGGCGCCGGCGGTGCCGCCCATTTGCCTGGCATGGTGGCGGCGATGACCATCGTGCCCGTGCTGGGCGTGCCCGTGCCGTCGAAATACTTGCGCGGTGAAGATTCCATGCTGTCCATCCTGCAAATGCCCAAGGGCGTGCCGGTAGCCACCTTCGCCATCGGCGAAGCGGGCGCGGCGAATGCGGCGCTGACGGCGGTGGCGATGCTTGCCGCCAATGACGACGCCCTGGCCGAGCGCCTGGAAGCCTTCCGTGCCACGCAAACGGCCGCCGCCAAGGCCATGGTCTTGCCTGAATAATGTGTTTGAAAAATAATGAATAGTAAATCGACTTCCCCATTGCTGCCTGCCGCCAACCCACCGGCATGGCTGGGCGTGATGGGCGGCGGCCAGCTCGGCCGCATGTTTGCCCAGGCCGCCCAGAGTATGGGCTACCAGGTGGCTGTACTGGAACCGTCCGATGCCTGCCCTGCGGGGCAGGTGGCGCAGCGCCTGATCAATGCCGGCTATAGCGACGCAGCCGGTCTCGACGCGCTGGCAGCGCAATGCCTGGCCGTCACCACCGAATTCGAGAATGTGCCGGCCGACAGCCTGTCGCGCCTGGCCGAACGGGTGTTCGTGGCGCCGGATGCGCACGGCGTGTCGGTGGCGCAAGACCGCATCGCGGAAAAGCGTTTCTTTGTCGCCTGCGCCTCGACATCGGGCGTGCTGCCGGCGCCGCACATGGTGATCGCCACGCAGCTGGACATCGACGCCATCGGCGACGATTTGCTGCCCGGTATCTTGAAAACCGTGCGCATGGGCTATGACGGCAAGGGCCAGTACCGCGTGCGCACGCGCGACGAGGTGCGCGCCGCGTTCGCGGAAATGGGTGAAGTGACATGCCTGCTGGAAAAAATGCTGCCGCTGGCGTATGAAGTGTCGGTGCTGACGGCGCGCGGAGTGGACGGCCAGTCGGTCGTGTATCCGATCGCCGAAAACGTGCACCGCGACGGCGTGCTGTTTACCACCACCGTGCCGGGCCCGAACGTGTCGGACGATTGCGCCGCCAGGGCGCAGCGGGCGGCGCAAGCCATGGTCTCCGAACTCGGCTATGTCGGCGTGCTGTGCATCGAATTTTTCGTGCTCGATGATGGTAGCCTGGTGGTCAACGAAATGGCGCCGCGTCCGCACAACAGCGGCCATTACACGATGGATGCCTGCGTCACCAGCCAGTTCGCGCAACAGGTGCGGGCCATGGCGCGCTTGCCGCTGGGCGACGTGCGCCAGCATTCGCCGGCCGTGATGCTCAACATCCTCGGCGACGCCTGGTTTGCCGACGACAGTGATGCCGCCAGCGAACCGGCGTGGGACCAGGTGCTGGCGCTGCCAGGTGCTTGCCTGCATCTGTATGGCAAGGACGATCCGCGCCGTGGCCGCAAGATGGGCCACCTGACCTTCATCGCAGCCACCTTGCAAGAGGCGCAGCAGCGCCTGCGCGACGCTTGCCTGATCCTGAGAATCGCGCCGTGAGCGTGCCCGCACAAGACCTGGCAGCGGCGGCCGCCGTGCTGGAAGCGGGCGGCCTCGTCGCTTTTCCAACGGAAACGGTGTACGGTCTGGGCGCCGATGCGGAAAACCCGGCCGCCGTGGCGCGCATCTACGAAGCCAAGGGTCGTCCCTCGGACCATCCCGTGATCGTGCACGTGGCGCCCGGCGCCGACTTGGCGCACTGGTCCGACGACATTCCCGTGGAAGCGCAGCAATTGGTGGCTGCCTTCTGGCCCGGCCCGCTGACCCTGATCGTCAAGCGCGCCGCGCATATTCCCGACGCCGTCTCCGGTGGCCAGGACACGGTGGGCTTGCGCTGCCCGTCGCATCCGGTGGCTATCGCATTGCTACGCACCTTCAAAGGCGGCAAGGGCGGCCTGGCGGCGCCGTCGGCGAACAAATTCGGCAATGTCAGCCCCACCACGGCGCAGCATGTGCGCGATGAATTCGCGGCGGAACTCGCCAGCGGCTTGCTGGGCCTGGTCCTCGATGGCGGACAAAGCGACGTCGGCATCGAGTCGACCATTGTCGACCTGTCGCGCCTGACCACGCACGGCCCCGTGCTGTTGCGTCCCGGCCATATCAGCAGCGCGCAGATCGCCGCTGTCATCGGCCGCGCACCGGCCATGGCGGACGCGGCCGCACCGCGTGCTTCGGGGACCCTGGAATCGCACTACGCACCGCACACGCCTGTTGCGATGCAGCACAGCGACGACGTGAGCGCCACCTTGAACCGCCTGCTCAATGACGGGCGCCGCGTGGCCCTGATCCATTACTCGGATCTGCCGCCAGCCAGCGCCAGCGTGCGCCTGGCAGCGACCCCGGAAAATTACGCACACGCGCTGTATGCCTCGCTGCGCACGATGGACCAGGTCGGCGCCGAGCTGATACTCGTCGAAGCCCCGCCCACCGGTCCAGCGTGGCTGGGCGTGAATGACCGTTTGCGGCGCGCCGCATTCGGCTCAAGTGGTATCTTGCAGCAATTCCTGTCCGACTGATAAAAAGCCCCGAAAGGGGCTTTTTCTTGATGCAGCGCAATAGCGATGCTTGCCACGAAACATACTAAATCCTCCATAATTCAGCGGATCGCCCGGTCATGACAGGGCACCGGCGGTGTTGTTATTTCGTTGATTTTTAAAACATATTTTCTATACAAGCCTGAGGAACGATGGCATATTAGTTGGGTAGCGAATAGCACGCCCGTTCGTTTAGAAACCAGAAAAAAGACCGAGGAGACAAAATGCATCAAACAAAATTCGCGCTGGCCGTGCTGGCTGCGGCTGTCCTGGCAGGTTGCGGCGGCGCCAGTGGCGGTGATCAAGCCTTGAAAGTGAAATACACGGCGCAGGTGTCGTTCGGCGACAGCCTGTCCGATGTCGGTTCGTATGCTGTCGCCGGCGTGGCAGCGAGCGGTGGTGGCAAATTCACCATCAATGGCGACAATACCAAGATCAATCCTGAACTGACGGGCAAGAACTGGACCGAGCACCTGGCCGCGCAATTCGGCTTGCCTGCACCATGCGCAGCCGAAACGGGCCTGGAAGGCACGATACCGACCCTGCAGGCCCCGCGCGTCAAGCATGCCGGCTGCTTTGGCTACGCCATGGGCGGCTCCCGCGTCACCAACCCGGTCGGTCCGAACAACAAGCTGGCGGGCGGTGTGCTGGGCGCCCTGACCGTGCCCGTGGTGACGCAGATCGCGAACCACCTGGCCGTCTCTGGCGGCAAGTTCAGCGGCACGGAAGCCGTTTTCGTGATGGCGGGCGGTAATGACGTGCTGTACCAGCTGGCTGTATTGCAGGCAGGCGCGACGGAGGCCGGCAAGACGGCGGGCGCTACTGCGGGCGCGCAGGCCTTCGCTACCAATCTGACCATGGCGCTGGCGGCCGGCGCCAAGAATCCGGCCACGGCAGCGGCTGCCATTGGTGCCGCCATCAAGACGGCCAGCGCTGCGCCTGGCGCGACATCGACATTGATCGTGCAGGCCGCCATCGTCGCAGCAGCCAGCCAGCCGCGCGATGACTCCATCAGCTTGCCTGCCGTGTACGGCCCACTGGTCGCCAAGGCACAAGCCGATGCGACGGTGACGGGCAATGCAGCCGGCGCCAAGGCCGGTGCCGACTACGCTGCGGCCCAGGGGCCATTGCTGGTTGCCGCCATGAAAAAAGCCGGTACCGAACTGGTGGCGCTGGTCAAGGACCAGATCATTGCCAAGGGCGCCAACTATGTGGTGGTCAACAACCTGCCGGACGTGGCCGGTACGCCATCGGGCTTGAGCAAGGATGCCAATACCAAGGCGCTCATCAATGCCATGGTCGGCGCCTTCAATGGCGAACTGAGCGGCGGCCTGAGCGGCAATGCGAAAGTCTTGCTGGTCGATGTGTTTGCCGTCAGCCATGACCAGGGTGTCAACCCTGGCCCGTATGGCTTGACCAATGTCAGCGAGACGGCATGCGATCTGACGTCAGCGAAGAATTTCCTGAGCAGCTCGCTGGCCTGCAATGGTACGAACCTGAAAGCGGGCGACGTCAGCCACTACTCGTATGCCGACGATGTGCACCCTACGCCGTTCAATAACCTGTTGCTGGCCCGTTATGTGGCCAAGGACATGGTCGTGCGGGGCTGGCTGTAAGGGATGGCCGCACCGGCTGTGCCTGGGAGGCGCGGCCGGTGCCGGCAGCGACAAGACTCGATAGCGGAACACTCCGCACATAATGAATCAGGAGACAAGATGAAGAATCATTTGAATACCGCCGTGCGCGTACTGGCCGCAGTTGCCGCGATGACCGTGGCGACGGGCGCCTCGGCGCAAAGCGCCGGCACCTGGATGGCCAAGGTTGGCCTCAACAAGATCACGCCGCACGTGGACAGCGGAGATCTTTCCGCGCCGGCCTTGCCGAACACCAAGGCCGACGTCAAGGCCGATACCAAGCCCATCCTGACCTTTGCCTACATGATCACGGACAATATTTCCGCTGAAATGATCCTGGGCGTGCCGTACAAGCACGACCTGATCGGCGACGGCTCCATCAAGGGCACGGGCAAGCTGGGGACGGCCGAAGCCTTGCCGCCAACGGCCTTCATCCAGTACCGTTTCTTCCAGCCCAATGCGATGATCCGCCCTTACGTGGGCGCGGGCTTGACGTATGCCTATTTCCAGAAGGAAACCGGCTCGGGCCAGATGACGGCCTTGCTGGATCCAGGTGGAAAACCAGTCACCTACCGCATGGACAACAAGCTGACAGGCAGCCTGGTGGTCGGCAGCACCGTGGCCTTCAATGAGCGCTGGTTTGCCGACGTGGCCGTGGTCAAGACCTACCTGAAAACCAAGGCGAAATTCTCGACGGGGCAGACGCAGGACATCAAGCTCGACCCGGTTGCCGTGAGTATCAGCATCGGGTACAACTTTACCCTGTAAAACAAAAAATCCGCCTCGGCGGATTTTTTTTGTCCCGCTCAGGCTGGCGGTGTATTGAACTTTCCATTGTGGTAGATCAAGGGCGGCTGCGCGGCAAATGCGCATTGTTCCACTTCGCCCACGAAAATGACGTGGTCGCCTTCCGGATAGCGGCTGCGGTTGTGGCATTCGAACCAGGCCGATGCGCCTTTCAGGATGGGCTGGCCCGTGCGCGACAGTTCGTATTCGACGTCGTCGAAGGGATTCGGTGTGCGGCGTGAAAAACGCGTAGCCAGTTCCGCCTGCTCGGCACCCAGCACATTGATGACGTAATGCGAGTTGCCACTGAAGATGGGCATGCTGTTCGCCACGGAACCGAGGCTCCACAGCACCAGTGGCGGCGACAGCGAGACGGAATTGAAAGAGCTGGCCGTCAAGCCACGGAAACTGCCGTCGGCCAGGCGCGTGGTAATGACCGTCACGCCGGTGGCAAACTGCGACAGCGCCTGGCGGAAATGTGTCGTATCGAATTCTTGCGCTGGCGCGCGGGGAGAGCGAGTGTTCATGGGATACCTGTCTATTTGCTGACATTATGCCAAAAATCGGCCGCGCCAGCGCAATCGTGGCCGGCGTACCCTGATGTGCGGTTCGCCACGCGCCGTTTCAAGCGGCGCTGCAGGCCATGGCGCTTTACGTTACAGTGGTGAAATGATACGTCGCACAGGCGTTGCGGGAGGGCATCATGCATCAACAGACGGAAGTGGCGGTATTCGGCGGTGGCTGTTTCTGGTGTCACGCTGCCGTGTACGCGCAAGTGCGTGGCGTGACGCGCGTCGAGTCCGGCTACACGGGCGGCAGCGTGCCCGACCCCACATATGAACAGATTTGCACGGGCGACACGGGCCACGCGGAAGTGGTGCGCCTGGAATTCGATCCCGCCGTCATCGCTTACCACGACTTGCTGGAAATCTTTTTTACCCTGCACGATCCCACCACTCTGAACCGGCAGGGCAACGATATCGGCACGCAATATCGTTCCGTCATCTATTACCAGTCGGCCGGGCAGGAAAGCGTGGCGCGCAAGGTGCTTGCTGAAATGGCCGGGGTGTGGGATGCGCCCATCGTCACGCAGCTGGCGCCGGCAGCCACCTTTTATGCGGCCGAGGATTACCACCAGAATTATGCCGAGCAGCATCCCTTGCAGGGCTATTGCGCCCTGGTCGTCGTGCCCAAGGTGGAGAAATTCCGTGCCATGTATGCGGGGCGCCTGAAGTGAGGCAGCCCCCAGCGCCGCGCGCGCCTGTCAGGTGCTGAGTGCGGGTGCGGGCCTGGCATCCTGCGCATACATGTAGTTGCGCGACCAGGGCAGGGTGGAGGAGCGCCGGCCCGCCTTCACGCAGACGATCTGGTACAGGCTGATCAAATCTTGCTCGAAGGCATAGGCGCAGCCGGCCAGGTAGACGTGCCAGATGCGGAAGCGCCGTTCGCCTGCCAGCGGACGAATTTGCTCGGCGTTGGCTTCGAAATTCTCCGTCCACAGGGCGCAGGTGCGCGCATAGTGGCGCCGCAGGTTTTCCACGTCCAGCACTTCCAGCCCCCCTTGCTGCATGGTCTTGAGCACATTGCCGATGTGCGCCAGCTCGCCGTGCGGAAACACATATTTCTCGATGAATTCCCCGCCGCCATACGGCGTTTCGCCATTGTCCGGGTCGGTGGAGGTGATGCCGTGATTCATCGCCATGCCATCTGGCGCCAGCAGTGTGTTGATGATGGAAAAGTACGCGGGTAAGTGTTTCAGTCCCACGTGCTCGAACATGCCCACGCTGGTGATGCGGTCGAACTGCCCCGTCACGTCGCGGTAGTCCTGCAGGCGGATCTCGACCAGGTGCGCGAGGCCGGCCGCCGCCACGCGCTCGCGCGCCAGGGCGTACTGGTTTTCCGACAGGGTCACGCCCACGCAGCGGGCGCCATATTGTTGCGCGGCACGGATGACCAGCGCGCCCCAGCCGCAACCGATGTCGAGCAGGGTCTGGCCCGGCTGCAGCTGGATTTTCTTCAGGATATGGTCGATCTTCTTGACCTGGGCCTGCGCCAGCGTTTCATCGCCGTCTTCAAAATAGGCGCAGGAATACACGAGGGCGGGGTCGAGAAACTGCTCATAAAAGGCGTTCGACACATCGTAGTGGTAGCGGATGGCTTCGGCATCCTTGCTCTTGTCGTGCGTAAAGCTGCGCACGATGCGGGCCAGCTTGCCTTCCGGTTTCAGGGTATTGCGCGCCAGCGCATTGCAGATGGAAATCATGTCCTGGGCCGTGCCCCTGACTTCGATATTGCCTTCCACATAGGCCGAGCCCAGATTGGCCAGCGACGGGTTCAGCAGATAGCGTGCCGAGGCGATGGTCGGCAGGCGGATGGTGACTCTGGGCGCTTCGCTGGACAGGTCCACATGCTGGCCATTCCACAATTCTATGCGGAGCGGCAAGGCGGTCTTGCTGCGGATGCTGGCGATCCAGGACTTGAGTTGGTTTTGTACAAACAAAATGGCCTCCAATGCAGCGGCCCCAGTTGGGGCCACAAATTGAGAAACAATGTTATTTAGTAACTTCTACCCGCATAGCCTACACCTTTATTGACCAGCTCGCTTTGCGCCGCCTTGACTGCGCGTTTAAGGTTGCAAACGCTGCATGCTCCATTGCCCGTCAGCATCGCGGGTAAACACGATGCGGTCGTGGAAGCGCGAACGGCGCCCTTGCCAGAATTCGATGCGCTCCGGCTGCAAACGGTAGCCGCCCCAGTGGGCCGGCCGCGGTGGCTGGGCGTCGCCGAGGGCGGCGGCCACGGCCGCGTAATGGCTTTCCAGCGTGGCACGGCTGTCGATGGGGGCGCTTTGCTGCGAGGCAATCGCCGACAAGCGGCTTTGGACGGGGCGCACATTGAAATACTCATCGCTCTCGGCCGCCGTGGTTTTCACCACCGTGCCTTCGATGCGCACTTGCCGCTCCAGCTCGCCCCAGAAGAACAGCAGGGCGGCATTCGGATTGTGCTCGAGCTGCTGGCCCTTGTCGCTGTGGTAATTCGTGTACCAGGTAAAGCCGCGTTCGTCGAACTGCTTGATCAGCACGATGCGCGAGCTGGGCTTGCCGTCGGGACTGACGGTTGCCAGGCTCATGGCGTTGGGCTCCATCACCTGGGCCTTGACGGCTTCGGCAAACCATTTCTGGAACATGGCGATGGGATCGGCCAGCACATCCGTCTCGCTCAGGCTGGACTGCACGTAATCGGTGCGCATGGCCGCCAGCACGGCAGCCGCGTCCGGCACTTCAGGCGTCTCCGGCGCATCGGGCGCAATGCCGCGGCGGCGCTGCATGGCCGTGCCCAGCTGCTCCATCTGCTGCGCGCTGAACAGGCGCTTGGCCATGGGCGCCAGCTGGCCCTCTTCCTTGGCCATGTGGGCCTGGTAGGCGGCATCGTAATCGCGCACGCCGTCGGCGGACAGCTGCGTGGCCGTGCCGGCGGCGATGGCGTCCAGTTCCGGGCGCAGGGTCAGCCAGGCCTGGTCCATGCGCTGATGGTCGGCCAGGATTTCCGGCACCAGGGTCGCCAGCAGGGCGGCATCGTCGCCCGTGGCCGTCGCTTGCAGCATGGGCATCAAGTCCTGCTCTTCATCATCATGGTGCAGATGGGCGGCTTTATTGAAGTATTGCAACACCGCCTTGGCCGCCTGCTGCGCGTCCGCCGTGTTGCCGTGCTGCGCCAGGTGGCCCAGCAGGTTTTGCAGGGTCGTCAGTTGCTTGCGGATCTTGTCGTGGCAATGCTTGAGCACGGCGATGGGCTGGTCAAAGCCGGGAACGGAGTCGAACAGGGGAGAGGTCATGGCGAGTTCTCGTGGTGGGCGGTGTGGGGGCATGGCGACAGTGCAGCTTGTCGCTGTGTCAATTCGGCTATTTTAGAATATCCGCCAGCGCAGTGTCCGTTAAAATGGTGCCATGCATACCTCTACCAATGAACTAATTTCCATGGACTTGACCGAGATCGATTTTGAACGGCGTTTCGGCGGCATTGCCCGCCTGTACGGCGCACCCGCGTTGGAACGCTTCCGCGCCGCCCACGTGTGTGTGATTGGCGTGGGCGGTGTCGGTTCCTGGATCGTCGAAGCGCTGGCGCGCAGCGCCATCGGCCGCCTGACCTTGATCGATCTGGACAATGTTGCCGAATCGAATATCAATCGCCAGATCCAAGCCATGAGCGACACCATCGGCAAGGCCAAGATCACGGCCCTGGCCGAACGCATCGAACTGATCAACCCCTTGTGCCAGGTCACGCAGATCGAGGATTTTATTACCCCCGATAATCTGGAGCAGTTGCTGGGCGGGCGCGATTTCGACTATCTGGTCGACGCCATCGACAATGCCAAGGCCAAGGCGGCCGTGATTGCGTATTGCCGCGCGCGCAATTTGCCCATGCTGACCATCGGCAGCGCGGGCGGGCAGACGGACCCGACCCTGATCGCCGTGCGCGACCTGTCGAAAACGGAACAGGAGCCGCTGCTCAAGCGCGTGCGAAAACTGTTGCGTACCGAATATGGTTTCCCCCGTGGCGTGAAAAACAAATTCAACGTCGATGCCGTGTTTTCCATGGAGCCGTTGAGCACGCCCGAGAGCGCCGAAGCGTGCGCCATCGATGGCAGCGCGCCCGCCGGCGTCACGGGCCTGAACTGTGCCGGCTTCGGTTCCAGCGTGGTGGTGACGGCCAGCTTCGGCATGGTGGCGGCCGCCCATGCGCTGAAAAGCTTGCGCCAGCCTGGTGCCTCAGCCTTGCCGGACCTCTAAGTCCATTCCGGCAGCGCCAGTTCTTCTTGCGCGCCGGCAGCGGGCGTGGAAAGTGTAAGTCTTGTGACAGGGTTTTCAACTTCGGGCAGCGGTTTGCTATTATTGTTGTCCCTGCGCTATCTGGACTGCAGGGATCTTACCGAAACTCACTGAAAGAAACCATCATGACGCGTAGCTCCGTTTTGTTTGCCCTGATCTGCTCCGTCGCCGCGTCGCTGGCGCAGGCACAGGCGCCAGCGCCTGTTCCCGCCTCCGCCGTCTCGCTGAGCCCCGGCCCTGTCGCCGATAAACTGATCGTGATCGACAACAAGGTCGGCACCGGCAAGGAAGCGTCCGCCGGCAACAACGTCACCGTGCACTACACGGGCTGGCTGTACCGTCCGCTGGCGAAAGATTCGCGCGGCAAGAAGTTCGACAGCTCCGTGGGCCGTGGCCCGTTTGACTTCCCGCTCGGCAAGGGTATGGTCATCAAGGGCTGGGACCAGGGCGTAGCCGGCATGAAAGTGGGCGGCAAGCGCACCCTGATCATTCCAGGCGAACTGGCCTACGGCCCTCGCGGCGCCGGCAATGGCGACATTCCGCCGAACTCGGCACTGATCTTCGACGTGGAATTGCTGGACGTTAAGTAATTGTTCCGTTTGGCGGCGGTGCCTGCTCGCGCTGCCGCCATCAGCGTGCTGAAACGCGGTAGACTGGGGTTTCTTGAAATAGCGGAGATTCCTTCCATGAACATCGCCAACGACGTCACTGAACTGATCGGCAACACCCCCCTGGTGCGCATCAACCGCATCGCCGCCGGCAGTGTGGCCACCATCCTGGCCAAACTCGAATTCTACAATCCCGCCCACAGTGTCAAGGACCGCATCGGCCTGTCCATGATCGTCGCCGCCGAAGCTGCTGGCAAGATCCATGCCGATACCGTCATCGTCGAGCCCACCAGCGGCAACACGGGCATCGCGCTGGCCATGGTCTGCGCCGCGCGCGGCTACCGTTGCACCCTCGTCATGCCCGACACCATGAGCCGCGAACGGCGCATCCTGCTGCGCGCCTACGGCGCCGAGCTGGTGCTCACGCCCGGCAGCGAAGGCATGCTGGGGGCCATCCGCAAGGCCGAGGAAATGGTGGCGGCCGAGCCGCACTACCTGATGCTGCAGCAATTTAACAATCCTGCCAATCCCGCCATCCACCGCGCCACGACAGCCGAGGAAATCTGGCGCGATACGGATGGACAAGTCGATATCGTCGTCGCCGGCGTGGGCACGGGCGGCACGATCACCGGCATCGGCGAAGTGTTGAAGGAACGCAAGCCGGGCCTGCAAGTGATCGCCGTGGAACCGGAAGCGTCGCCGATGCTGTCGAAAGGCACCAAAGGCCCGCACCCGATCCAGGGCATCGGCGCCGGTTTCGTACCGCAGATCTTGAACACGGCCATCTACGATGAAATCATCTGCGTGAAGAACGACGACGCCTTCGCCACGGCGCGCCTGGCCGCCAGCGACGAAGGTTTATTGGTCGGCATCTCGTCGGGCGCCGCCCTGTGGGCCGCCCTGCAAGTGGCGCGCCGCCCGGAAAACGCGGGCAAGACCATCGTCACCATCATTCCGTCGTTTGGCGAGCGCTACCTGAGCACGGCCTTGTACGCAGGCTTGGGCGACTGAGCGTCGATCCGTCCAGTGGGGCTGCGCAGGTGGCCCCGCTTGACCGGCGCAGCGCAAGGGTGCCGGTTGAACTTGCCATAGCGAAATAGGCGCCAGGCAGGCAGGGCAGGCGCAGTACAATATCGGACGGGCCGCAATGGTTCGGCCCGAATTGTGTCTTTGAATGGAAATATGTTCCTGGTAAAACCTGAACGCCGCCGCCTGCTGCAGGTGGGCGCAACCGTGGCTGTCATCGCGCTGGGCCTGGCCTCGCGCGCTTATCCCCAATTTCTTCCCGCCGCGCTTGGCAAGTATCCGGGCGACGCCCTGTGGGCCATGATGATCGTCTTTGCGCTGGGCATCATCGCCACGCGCATGCGCACGTGGCAGCTGGCATTGTGGTCCTTGCTGATCTGCTTTGCCGTGGAATTCGGCCAGCTGGTCCAGGCGCCTTGGCTCGTCGCGCTGCGCGCGCATCCGCTGGGGCACCTGGTGCTGGGTTCCACCTTCGGCTGGGTCGACTTGATCGCCTATACGGCCGGTGTGGCGATCGCGGCGCTGGTTGATAAAGCGGCGCTGTTCAAGCGCCGCTAGACCCGATTACTTGACGTTACCTTCGGCATCGCGCAATTCCACGGGCGCCAGCTTCAGCTTCGACAATTGCGGGGCGATCTTCGCCTTGTCGCCCACGCCGATGACGATCAGCTTTTCCGGCTGCAGGTATTTCTTCGCCACCTGTTGCACCTGCTTGTCCGTGACGCCCGCAAAGCGCTGCGGCAGGGTCGCGTAGTAGTCGAGGCCCAGGCCGTAGATATACGTGTTGGCCATGCTGGCGCTGATGCTGGCATTCGTCTCGAACTGGCCCGGCAGCGACAGCACCTGCGAATTGCGCGCATTCGACAATTCCTTGGCCGTTAACGGCTTGGCGATCATGGCGCGGATTTCCTTGAAGGTTTCCGACACGGCGGGACCCGTCACGTCGGTGCGTACGCCTGCCGCGATGGAGAATGGCCCCGGCTGGCTGCGGTACTGGAGTTGCGAGCGCACGCCATACGTGTAGCCCTTCTCTTCGCGCAAATTATTGCTCAGCCGACTCGTAAACAAGCCGCCCAATGCCGCGTTCATCACTTGCAGCGGCGCATAGTCGGGCGTCGTGCGGGCCACGGCGATGGTCGACAGGCGCACGGCCGTCTGCGGCGCGCCCGGCTTGTCGACCAGGATCAGCCTGGCTTTCGTCGTGACCGGCGCCGCTGTCACGGACGGCGCTACCGTGCCCGCCTTCCAGCTGCCGAACTTGGCTTCGGCCAGCGCCTTCAATTCCGCAGCGCCGATATCGCCCGAGACGATCAGGGCCGCATTGTTGGGCACATAATGCTGCTGCCAGAACGCCTGCAGGTCGGCGCGGCTGGTGGCCTTCAGGGCCGCTTCCGTGCCCAGCTGGATGGTACCGTACGGATGTTGCGGGCCATACAGGGCTGCCGCTTCCACGCGGGCCGCCACGGCCCCCGCGTTTTCGCGCTGTTGCGCCAGTTCGCCGATGCGGCTGGCGCGCTGGCGTTCCACCTCGTCTTGCGGGAATTGCGGGTGCTGCACCACGTCGGCCAGCACGTCGAGCGCTTGCGGGAAGGTGGTTTTTAGCGACGTCAGCTGGGCGAACGAGGCATCCGCGCCGGAACCGGTGCCCAGAAAAGCGCCCAGTTGCGCCACGTCGTCGGCGATCTGCGGCGCGCTGCGTGTGGCCGTGCCTTCCTGCAGCAATTGCGCCGTAAAGCCCGACAAGCCCGGCTGCGCCAAAGGATTGGCGCCCGAACCGCTTTTCACCACCAGTTGGGCCGACACCAGCGGCACGGCCGGATTGTAGTTGTGGATCACGGTCAAGCCATTGCTCAGGGTGAAGGACGTCGCTTGCGGTAGCACGATCTTCGGCGCGGGCCCAGCCTTCGGCACGGCACTGCGCCACGGCTCGTCCGCATTGATGGCCGTGCTTGGCGCAGGCTTGACTTTGCCCGGCGCCGGTGTCGGCACTTCCGCGCCCAGGTCCGGCGTGCCCGGCACGCCATACACCACCACGCGCGCCTGGTTTTTCAGGTAAGTGTCGACGGCGCGCTGCACGCCGGCTGCCGTCACCTGGCGGTAGCGTTCGATATCCTTGGGCAGGTAGCCGGGGTCGCCCAGGTACTGGTTGTACTGGTTCATCATGTTGGCGTTGCCGCCCACTTTTTCCACCTGGCTCAGCATGCTCGTCTCGATACTGTTGCGGGCCCGTTCCAATTCCTTCTCGGTGGGCCCTTTGGCGCGCAATTGCTCCAGCTCCGCCTGCATGGCTTGCTCGATTTCCTCGGGCTGGTGGCCGGGGCGCGCCGTCACGTCGATGGTAAACACGGAGGTGAGGGCGTTCGAGCTCTGGTTGGCGCCCACGTCCTGCGCGATCTGCTTGTCGTACACCAGGGACTTGTACAGGCGGCTGGACTTGCCGCCGGCCAGGATGTGCGCGGCCATCGACAGTTCCGCGTCATCCTTGGCGTAGGCCGACGGCGTCAGCCAGGCCATGAACACGCGCGGCAACTCGACCCGGTCTTGCACCACGACGCGGCGTTCCTGCGTGATGGGTGGCGTCACGACATTCGGTTTCGGCACGGCGGGGCCGCTCTTGAAGCTGCCGAAGTATTTGTTGACCAGTTGCTTGGTCTTCGCCTTGTCGATGTCGCCGGCGATCACCAGGCTGGCGTTGTTGGGACCATAGTATTTGCTAAAGAATTCCTTGATATCGGCCAGTTTCGCGTTCTGGATGTCCGCATGCGAACCGATGACGCTGGCGTAATACGGGTGGGTCTTGGGAAACAGCTGGTGATACAGGGCTTCCTGCACGATGCCGTACGGCGCGTTCTCCACGCTCTGGCGGCGTTCGTTGCGCACCACGTCCTGCTGGTTCGTCAGCGCCGTCTGGTCGAGCACGTCCAGCAGATAGCCCATGCGGTCGGAATGGGCCCACAGGGCCAGTTCCAGCTGGTTCGATGGCACCGTGTCGAAATAATTGGTGCGGTCGAAATCCGTGCTGCCGTTCGAATCGGTGGCGCCCGCGCCTTCGAGCAACTGGTCGGCCATGCCGCGCGGCACGTGCTTGGTGGCGGCAAACATCATGTGCTCGAACAGATGCGCAAAGCCCGTCAGCCCCGGTGCTTCATTGGCCGGTCCCACGTGGTACCAGACGTTGACGGCCGTGACGGGTAATTTATGGTCTTCCACGAGAATCACGTCGAGGCCATTCGGCAGCGTGTATTTTTCGTAGGCAATATTTGGCATGGCCGCGGCTGCGGTCGCGGCGGCGGCACCGGCGGCGTGGGCGAGGGTGAGCGGGGCGCCGTACAGCGACAGCATCAGGGCGGGTATGGCCAGCAATTTGATCGGTTTCATGCATGCTTCCAGGCTAGGGTGGGGGAAGACGCTGCGCTTCGCTCGTGGCTGGCGCAGCGCGACAGTGCTACGCTCGGTGCTACAGTTTATACAGCAGGGCCGCGCCGCCCAGCACCAGCAGCGCGCAGGCGAGCGAGACGATGGCGGCCGCGCCCAGCAAACGCCATTCGCGCGGCGTAAAGCCGGCCGGCCCGGCCGGTGTTGGCGCGGGTATGAGCGCTTCCGGCGCCGGCTGGGCCATGGCTGCCGCCGGCAAGGCAGGCAAGCCGCCTGCCGCGCGCGCCTGCGCCGCCAGCGCTTGCGTGGCGGCGTCCAGCAGGGCCAGCTGGCGCTCGACGGTTTCCGCCAGCACCGCTTCGTTCAGCGCCACCAAGGCGAATATCGGGTCGTCAACGTCGACCTTGATGCCCGTCTTGTCGAAGACGTGGCTGCGCAGTTTGTGCTGGTCCATCTACCATTGCACCTTGTCGAGTTGTTCGAAGATGTCGCGGTAGACGACCTTGATGCGCTGTTTTTCCATGATGTTGAACTTGTCGTTCTGCAGCACTTCCTGCATCGTCAGGCGTGCCGTATTCATTTTCTTGACGTCCGCGCCAAAGGTGTCGGGATTGCGCTGGCTCAAGGTAATGCTGCCTTTCACGCGCGCGCGGTTGTCGGCATACGACTGCGATTCCATGAACTGCTTGCCGGACGCCGATTGCAGCAGGCCGAAGTGTTCGTTTTGCCACAGCACCAGCGGCACCTTCGTCGCTTGCGCCGTGGCGACAAAACCCGTGGCCGTGTCGTGCAGGGTGTCGCCGCCGCCGACGATGGTGTGGATGTACACTTTGCGGCCCGACTCTTCCAGCAGCGAGAAACAATCGTTTTCCAGCAGATAGCCCATCAGCGGCGAAAAGGTATTCGCGCCATTGTCGATCACGCAGTTGCCGTCTGTTTCGAGGATGTCGATCATCAGCGCGTCGAAGCGTTTCGGGTCGATGTTGCGCGCATCCGTCATCACGGGCACGTGCTTGACCTGCATCGCCTTGTAGCGCGAGAACGTGGCGTTTTCCTGATCGGTGTCATAGCAGCGCAAAGGCGTGTCGTCCTTGCCGCCTAGCCACTGGGCCAGCAGGGTCGATACCAGGGTCTTGCCGATGCCGCCCTTGCCCTGCAGGATGAAATGTACCGTGTTTTGCATTGCGACTACTCCAAGTTGTTGCGTCAGTGACAATCAAAGATCCGTGACAGCGGCGCTGGCGCCAGGCCAGGCCACGACTGGCATTTTTACCACAATCCTTTGCAAATATGCCATGCGGAACAGCGAATCTGGTTATGATGTTAATCAGGATACCATTGATACAGAGCAAGTTTTGTGTGAAAAATTCCGCCCCAGAGTGTTAACGAGGACGCAGTGCCGATCTCCAGTCTCGATAAAACCGACATTGACCGTCTGAATCAGCAAGCCCTGTCTTGCCTGGTCGGTAACCGCCGCCAGGCACGCCGGCTGGCGCAGATGGCGCTGGCGGCGGCGCAACGACAACAGTATGCGCGCGGTGGCGCGTATGCGGAACTCAATCATTGCTGGCTGGCGTATTACGCGGGCGAGGCCGAGCCATTGTGCGAGCGCCTGCGCGCGTATTTCCAGCATAGCGGCGACCTGGAAGGGGGCATGGAAGTGGCTGCCCTGCAGGGCGCGTATGCGAGCCGGCGCGGCGATTTTGCCGATGCCGAGCAGCATTTCCTGCAGGCGCGCAGCCAGGCCGCGCAGATACCCGATTCCTTGCACAAGTTCATGCTGTACGCGCGCCTTGGCGTCGATGCCCTGAACCGTGGCGATACGCAGGACGGCCCGCGCAATTTCCTGCTGGCGCTCGATATCGCCGAACGTTTCGGCAGCCCCGCGCACCGGGTCAACAGCCTGTCGAACCTGGCCTCGTCGCAGCATGACCTGGGCAACGATGAAGACGCCATCCCCCTGCTGGTCGAGGCGCTCGAGATCATCGGCACGCAAAAGCTCAAATATCAGCAAACCATCGTTTCGGCCAACCTGGCCATGTGTCTGTTGGCCACCGGCAAGCCGGCCGAGGCGCTGGCGCTGGTGGAACCGTTTTACGAGTGGCCGGAAGAAGACCTGGCCGTGCGTGCCTTCCTGTTCTGCATCGCCGCGCACGCCGCCATCTTGCTGCGCCAGCCCGAGAGCGCCTTGCAATTGTTGTTGCGCGCCGAGGAATATGCGCACCGCGGGCAGGACCTGGAAGAGCAGATGCATGCATGGCTGGTGCGCGGCAAGCTGGACTTGCACGCGGGCCAGACGGCGCAGGCGCTGGCCTCGCTGACGCAGGCGCACAGCCTGCTGAGCTGGACGCGCAATCCGTTTCACCAGCAGCAGATTTTGCGCGGGCTGGCCGAGATCAATGCCCAGCTGGGCGAATGGCAGGCAGCGTACGGCTTTTTGCAGCAATACCAGGCCGTGTTCGAGGCCAGCAGCAAGTCGGCGCGCGCCTCGCGCAGCCTGATGCGCAACCTGGAAAAGGAAATGCACAGCCTGAAGGCCGAGCGCGACAAGGCGCTGGAATTGCAGGCGGCGCGCGAATCGGAAAACGTCAAGCTCGAGCACTTGAACCGCGAGCTGGCGCACCAGATACTGCATGTCAATTCCTTGCAGGACAGCCTGAAGGAGCAGGCCATGCGCGACCACCTGACGGGCCTGTACAACCGCCGCCATTTTGAAACTTGCCTCAATGCCATCCTGCACGAAGCCGACGCGGATGCGCCCGTGGCCATCGCCATCATCGACCTGGATTTCTTCAAGCGCGTCAACGACACCTACGGGCATAATTTTGGCGATGAAGTACTGATCCAGTTTGCGCGCCTGGTCGAGAGCCAGCTGCGCGGCAGCGACATGGTCTGCCGTTATGGTGGCGAGGAATTCTGCCTGCTGTTGCGCGAAGCCGACAGCAGCATCGCCGCGCACAAGATCGACGATATCGCCGCGCGTTACCGCCAGTTGCTGATCCGGCAGGCACCGCACAGCCTGTCCGGCTGCACCTTCTCGGCCGGTATCGCCGAGTATCCGCGCCATGGCGCCGGCCGCCACGAGTTGCTGCTGCGCGCCGACAGCGCCCTGTATGCGGCCAAGCAGGCGGGCCGCGACCGTGCCTGCATCGCCGACGCTACTGGATAAAGCGCAGCAGTTCCCGCAGGGCGTGCGCCACGGCCTGCTCGCGCACGGCTTGCCGGTCGCCCGCAAACACCAGCCGCTGCGTCTGCATGCGTCCGTGCATGGCCCAGCCGAAGCAGACGGTGCCGACGGGTTTGCCCGGTACGCCGCCCGTGGGGCCGGCGATACCCGTGGTCGAGACGGCCACCTGGGCATCGCTGTGGACCAGGCTGCCTTGCGCCATGGCGGCGGCCACTTCCTCGCTGACGGCGCCGTGTGCGGCGATCAGCTCGGCCGGCACGCCCAGCATGCTGCTCTTGGCCCCGTTGGAATAGGTGACGAAGCCCCGTTCGAACCAGGCGCTCGAGCCCGAGACGTCGGTGACGGCCTGCGCCACGCCGCCGCCCGTGCACGACTCGGCCGTGGCCAGCAGCAGGCCCTTCGCCTGCAAGGCCAGGCCGACTGCGGTGGAGAGGGGGACGAGTGCGTTGCTCATGGATGACTCCTGCATGCGGTGGGAAAGGTGGCAAGACTGTAGCATGGCCAACGGAAAAAGAAACTTTCCCCGTTAGCAGCGAAAATGCGTACACTCTTTTATACATTTGCTACCACTTCGGGCCGGCAGGCGCTCTGTTGCTGCCCTGGTGCGCATCGCCCGAATAGGCACGCGGCATGGTGCCGCGTCGTCGTATGCATTCTCTTTACTCGGTTGTCATGGCAATTCTGAACTGGACCTGGTGGCATCATCCTGGCCCCTTGCGCAGCCCCGTGCGCGGCGCTGTTCGCCGCTCTTTCCGCTGGGGCTGGCTATTGCTGCTCCTGGGCGTGCTGTGCGCCGATGCGCAGGCGCAGGTGCCGGGGGAGCTGGAGCGCCAGGTCAAGGCCGCGTATCTGTACAAGTTTGCCGGCTATGTCGAGTGGCCCGATGGCAGCTTTGCCCGGCCCGACTCTCCGCTGGTGATCGGCGTGGCGGGCGCCGATGCGCTGGCCGAGCAGCTCGAACAGAGCGTGGCCGGGCACAGCGTCAACGGCCGCGCCGTGCAAGTGAAAAAAGTGCGCCGCGGCGAAGCGCTGGCCGGGCTGCACGTGCTGTACCTGGGGGCGCTGGAGAAAACGGCGCTGCAGGAGATGCTGGCCGCCAGCCGTGGCCTGGCGTTGCTGACGGTATCCGATTCGGATGAGGTCTACGCGATGGGCAGCATGATCAATTTTGTGATGGCCGACGACAAGGTGCGCTTCGACGTGGCCCTGAAACCCGTGGCGCAGGCGCATATCCGCATCAGCGCGCGCATGCTGCTGGCCGCCTATCGCGTGCAGACAGGGGGCGCCTGACCATGCTGCGACTGCGTTCCATCCGCCACAAGCTGATGTCAGTGGTCTTGCTGACCACCCTGGTGGCACTCGTCATTTCGCTGGGCACCATCGTCGTCTACGACTTGCGCGCCTATCACCGCAACCTGGTGGCCGACATCAGTACCCAGGCCGAACTGCTGGGGCACATGAGTTCGGCCGCGCTGGCCTTCGACGACGAACGCCTGGCGCTGGAAAACCTCAACCTGATGCGCATCCGCCCGCGCGTGTCGGCCGGCGCCCTGTACAAGGCCGATGGCAGCCTGTTTGCCAGCTACCGCGCGAACCAAAGTGTGGGCGAGCTGCCGGCCAAGGCGGGCAAGGAAGGCGAAAGTATCCAGGGCAGCTCGGTGGAATTGTTCAAGCCCATCGTCGACAATGGCGAATTGCTGGGCACCGTGTATCTGCGCGCCGATTATGAGCTGGCTGGCCGCACGGCCGACTACCTGGCCATCGCGCTGAGCGTGACGGTGCTGGCGCTGCTGGTGGCCTTGCTGCTGCTGCGCCGCCTCGATTTCGTCATCACGCAGCCCATCCTCGATATCGCCGACGTGGCGCGCGAAGTGATCGAGAAGGGCGACTACTCGCGCCGCGCGCGCAAACTCAGTGACGACGAAGTGGCGCAGCTGGTCGATTCCTTCAACAAGATGCTGGCCGAAATCGAGCTGCGCACGCACGCGCTGGAGCGCTCAAATGGCGAGCTGGCGCGCGAAGGCGAGCAACGCACCCAGGCGCAGCAGGAAGTCATGCGCCTGAACCAGGAGCTGGAAGTGCGCGTGCACGAGCGCACGATGCAGCTGGAAATGACGAATGGCGAACTGGCCATGGCGATGGAAGAGGCGCGCAGCGCCAACTATGCCAAGTCGGCGTTTCTGTCGTCGATGAGCCATGAATTGCGCACGCCGCTGAACGCCATCCTGGGCTTCGCGCAAATCCTCAGTTCCGACCGCCTGCCGTCGACCCTGGCGCAAAAGAAGGAGTTCGCCGGCCATATCCTGAAGTCGGGGCGCCATTTGTTGACCTTGATCAATGAAATCCTCGATCTGGCGAAGGTGGAGTCGGGCACGGTCAGCCTGTCGCTCGAACCGGTGGGCCTGGATGCCATCTTGCAGGAATGCCGCGACATGATCGCGCCGCTGGCCAGCCAGCGCGGCATCGGCATGACCTTCCCCGATGCCTGTCCCCTGAACGTGCTGGCCGACCGCACGCGCCTCAAGCAGATTTTATTGAACCTGCTGTCGAATGCGCTCAAGTACAACCGCGAGCAGGGGCAGGTGGCCATCGATTGCGTGCCGCAGGCGGGCGGGCGGGTGCGCATCAGCGTGCGCGACACGGGCGTGGGTCTCGATGCCGAACAGCTGGCGCTGCTGTTCCAGCCCTTCAACCGGCTGGGGCAGGAAGGCGGCGCGGAAGAAGGCAGCGGTATCGGCCTGGTGGTCACCAAGCGCCTGGTGGAGCTGATGGATGGCAGCATCGGCGTGACCAGCGCACCCGGCGAGGGCAGCATTTTCTGGATCGAGCTGCGGATGGTCGATGCTTTGCCCATACCTTTGATCCCGCCCTTGCCGCGGCCGGACCTGGCGGGGGCGCTGCTTGAGAACAGCGCCCCCGTGACCTTGCTGTACGTGGAAGACAATCCCGCCAACCTGACCCTGGTCGAGGAAATCGTGCGCTACTGCCCGCAATTGCAGCTGCTGACGGCAACGGATGGTCGCCTGGGCGTGGAAATGGCGCGCACGCACCTGCCGCAGCTGATCCTGATGGACATCAACCTGCCCCATGTGAATGGCACGGATGCGCTGAAACTGTTGCGCGCCGATCCGCGCACGGCGCACATCCCCGTCATCGCCCTGACGGCCAACGCCATGCCGGGCGATGTGGAGCGCAGCATGGCGCTGGGCTTTTACCGCTATCTGACCAAGCCGATCAACCTCGACGAATTTACCGAGGCGATCAACAGCACCCTGGCCTATGTGGCGCAGCAGCGCCGGCAGAAGGGAACAGGCGCGCCATGATCAGCCAGGCCGATATCTATGCGGCGAAAATTCTCATCGTCGACGACCAGGAAGTCAATTTGCGCCTGCTCGAGCATTTGCTGCACAGCGGCGGCTACACGGCCATCAGCAGCACCCTCGACGCGCGCGCCGTGGCCGGCCTGCACCAGCGCCACCAGTTCGACTTGATCATCCTCGACCTGGTGATGCCCGGCATGAGCGGCTATGCCGTGATGGACACCTTGCGCCCGCTGGAACTGGAAGGCTATTTGCCCGTGCTGGTGATCGCCGCCGACCCGGACGCCAAGCTGGCCGCGCTGGAAGCGGGCGCGCGCGACTTCATCAGCAAGCCGTTTGACGCGCTCGAAGTGCTCACACGCATCCGCAACATGCTCGAAGTGCGGTTGCTGCACCGCGCCGCGCGCCACTACAACACCTTGCTCGAGCGCACCGTGGGCCAGCGCACGGCCGAACTGCAGCGCTTTCGCGGCGCCATGGACGCCACCACCGACGCCATCTTCCTCGTCGACGTGCAAGGCATGACCCTGGTCGACGTCAACGATGGCGCGTGTCGCCTGCTCGGCTATGCGCGCGCTGAACTGCTGGCGCTGGCGCCCGGCACCTTGCTGCCGTCGCCGCCGGTCCCGCCCCTGGCCACGCTGCCGGGTGGCTCGGCCCACCTGGCCACGGAAGTGACGGAATGCGAACTGGTGCGGCGCGACCTGAGCCTGGTGCCCGTGGAACTGGGCTGGCACTGGTATGCGCAGGCGCCGGTGGCGGGCGGCTATCCTGGCACCCCTTGCACGGGCGGCCTGCTGCTGATCGCTGTGGCGCGCGACATCAGCGAACGGCGCCAGGCGCAGGAGCGCCTGAAGCACCTGGCCCATTACGATGGCTTGACGGGGTTGCCGAACCGCAGCCTGTTTTACCAGACCCTGGCCCAGGCCGTCGAACTGGCACAGGAAAAAAGCTGGCGCATCGTGGTGCTGTTCATCGCGCTGGACCGTTTTAAAAGCATCAACGACACCCTGGGCGCGGCGCTGGGCGACGAACTGCTGCGCCAGTTCAGCAACCGCCTGGTCGAATGCGTGCGCCTGCGCGACACGGTGGGGCGCCTGGGCAACGACGAATTCGCGCTCATATTGACCATGAGCCGCAACCAGCAGGAAGCAGTGGCGGTGGCCAATCAGGTGCGCGAAGCCTTGCGCGCGCCGTTCGACTTGCGCGGCCACGCGGCTACCCTGACGGCCAGCATCGGCATCGCCATGTATCCGGACGACGCCACCGACCCGGAAACCCTGATCAAGTACGCGAATACGGCCATGGGCGGCGCCAAGCAGGCGGGGCGCGACGGCTACCGCTTTTTCACGGCCGGCATGAACGTGCAGGTGCTGGCGCGCCTGGACCTGGAACTGGCGCTGCGCCATGCGCTCGAACACGAGCAATTCATCCTGTACTACCAGCCGAAAGTGGACTTGCGCACGGGCCGCATCAGTGGCGTGGAAGCGCTGCTGCGCTGGCGTCGCCCCGGCTACGGCCTGGTGGTGCCGGCCGAATTCGTGCCCGTGCTGGAAGACACGGGCCTGATCGTGCGCGTGGGCGCCTGGGTGATCCAGGCTGCCTGCCGCCAGATCGCCGAGTGGCGCGACAGCGAAGTGGGGCTCGTGCACGTGGCCGTGAACGTCTCGAGCCGCCAGTTTGCCGAAGGCGACCTGGAAGGCGAGGTGACGCGCGCGCTGGCGCAGCATGGCGTGGCGCCGGACCTGCTGGAGCTGGAACTGACGGAAACGGCGCTGATGTCGAACGCCGAGCGCACCATCGTCGTACTGGGAAAGTTGAAGAAAATCGGCGTGAAAGTGGCCATCGACGATTTCGGCACCGGCTACTCCAGCTTGGCGTATCTGCAGCGCTTCCCTATCGACAAGCTCAAAATCGACATCGCCTTCGTGCGCAACATCACCAGCAACCCGAACGATGCGGCCATCGCGCTGGCCATCGTCAGCATGGCGCACAGCCTGAAACTGAGCGTGGTGGCCGAAGGCGTGGAGTCGCGCCCGCAGCTCGAATACCTGCGGCGCAACCGCTGCGATGAAATCCAGGGTTTTTATTTCAGCCGCGCCCTGCCAGCGCTGGAACTGGGGCAGATGATCGTCGCCGGCGCCGGCCTGCCGCCCGGCCACGACCCGGCCGCCCAGCCGGCGCAGACCCTGCTCATCGTCGATGACGATGTCAACGTGCTGTCGTCGCTGCACCGCCTGTTCCGCCCCGAGGGCTATCACATCCTCACGGCCAGCACGCCAGCCGAAGGGTTTGAAATGCTGGCGCTGCACCGCGTGCACGTGATCGTCTGCGACCAGCGCATGCCCAGCATGAGCGGCACGGAATTCCTCAGCAAGGTCAAAGAGCTGTACCCGGAAACCATCCGCATCATCCTGTCCGGCTACACGGGCCTCGAAGCGGTGCTCGACTCAATCAACCGGGGCGCCATCTACCGTTTTTATACGAAACCTTGGGATGACACCCAGCTGCGCGACAACATCCGCCTGGCCTTCCAGCACTACTGGATGGCGAACCAGCCGGGGCTGGCGCGGGTGGCGGTGCGCTAGCGCTTGTTTATTCGCTGAAGTGGTCGAAAGAACTCAAGGCCAGATCCAGCGGCAAGCCCTTGGCATCCACCAGCCGCAAGCCTGTTTGCGCCTCGATGCGGCCCACGCGCGTGACGGGCGTGCCGCAGCTGGTCGCCAGCGCGGCGATGGCGTCGCGCGAGGAGGCCGGCGCCGTGAAGCACAGTTCATAGTCGTCGCCGCCGGCGGCCGTGTAGCGGCGGCGTAGTTGCATGTCTTGCCGCGCCAGCACCGGGCCGGCCGGCAGGGCGTCGATGTCGAGGGTGGCGCCCATCTGCGAGGCTTTCAAGATGTGAGCGAGGTCTCCCACCAGGCCATCCGAAATGTCGATGGCCGCATGCGCCAGGCCCGCTTCGGCCAGGGCGCAGCCCAGCGCCACGCGCGGCGTGGGCGTGTGCATGCGCGCGGCCGCCGTCAGCAGGTCGGCTGGCGATAATTCCTGTTCCATGCGGTAGCCGGCCAGCGCCAGGCGCGCGTCGCCCAGGGTGCCGCTGACCCAGATATCGTCGCCTGCCACGGCCGCGCTGCGGCGCAGGGCCTGGCCCGGCGCCAGTTCGCCAAACACGGTGATGCAGATATTTAAGGGACCCTTGGTAGTGTCGCCGCCGATCAATTCGCAGCCGAATGCGTCGGCCAGCGCAAACAGGCCTTCGGCAAAGCCGGCCAGCCAGGCGCGTTCCGCTTGCGGCAGCGACAGGGCCAGGGTAAATGCCACGGGGCGCGCGCCCATGGCGGCCAGGTCGGACAGGTTCACGGCCAGGCTCTTGTGCCCCAGCATGAGGGCGTTGGCGCCGGCAAAGAAGTGCCGGTCCTCGACCAGCATGTCCGAGGAGATGGCAATCTGCTTGCCCGCCGCTGGCGTCATCAGCGCGCAATCGTCGCCGATGCCCAGGGTGGCGCGGCCAGGGCGCTGGCGCACGAAATAGTGTTTGATCAGGTCGAATTCGGAAAGCGCGTCGTGTGGGGCCATGGCGTAGTCTGTGCGTTGAATGATGTTGTGGCCCGGCTATTATAGGCTGGCCTACAATACAGGCCTTTGCCACTGCCGAGCCGCTTACTATGCCCATCATCGATATTCACGTCCTGTTGCAATCCTGGCTCGACCATGGCTGGCTGCGCGACCCGCAAGCCGTTGGCCTGACAAGCTTCGAAGCGCAGGAACTGGTGGCGCACGGCTTCGATGCCGTCAGCGACGGCGGCCAGCTGTGCCTGTACGAGGACGAGCGCCTGTTCCGCAGGGGACGGCGGCCGGTGCTGGCCTCGTTCAAGGCCTATCTGCAGCGCGGCCAGCTGGGCGCGAATGGCCTGGGCCTGGGCTATCAGGTGCACCTGGCAGGTTTTCTGCGCGCGGCGCAGCAGCCCTTGCCGGCGTTTCGCGTGCTGCTCGAGCAGGGTGGCCGCAGCGGCGCCCTGCTGTTCGACAGCGGCCTGGTGCTGCAGTTTTCCGCCAATTTGTGGGGCAAGCCCCGTCATTACTACCTGACCCTGGTCGAGGGCCATGTGGCCGACGCCCAGGTTCCAGACCGCGACAGCGATATCGACTTGCGCGCAGCCAGCGTGGG
Source organism: Janthinobacterium kochi (assembly GCF_051380715.1). NCBI lineage: Bacteria > Pseudomonadati > Pseudomonadota > Betaproteobacteria > Burkholderiales > Oxalobacteraceae > Janthinobacterium > Janthinobacterium kochi. The sequence goes on along the minus strand of NZ_JBNYXO010000002.1, from coordinate 595,029 downwards.
CCATGTCCAGGCCCTGTACGACAGCCGTGACCCTGCTGAACTGCAGCGCCTGGCCCGGCGCTGCAATGCGGCGCTGCGCGAGCTGGCGCAGCTGCTCGCTTAGCCTTTCTTCGCCTGCGCCATGCCGTGCAGCAGCTTGGCCAGCAACTGGTCGAGCTGGCGCTGCTCGTCCGCGTTCAAAGGCGAGAGCATGGCGCGCTCGTTCTCCACGTGCAGCAGCACCAGTTTTTCAATCAATTCCAGTCCCCTTTGTGTCAGGGCCACCAGCACGCCGCGCCGGTCCGTCGGATGCTTCTGGCGTTCGATCAGGCCGGCCGCTTCCAGCCGGTCGATGCGGTTGGTCATCCCGCCCGAGGACAGCATGGCCGCTTCGTACAGCGCCGTCGGCGTCAGGCTGTAGGGCGCGCCTGAGCGGCGCAATGTCGCCAGCACGTCGAATTCGCCCGGCTGCAAGCCGTGCTCGGCAAACAGCGGGTTGAGCCAGTCGCGCGCCATCAGCTGCGCCACCGTGCCCAGCTGCCCCACCAGCTGCATGGCACGGGTATCCATCTGCGGCAGTTCGCGCTGCCATTGTGCGGCGGCAAATTGCGCGCGCGTGTGTTCTTGCGGGGTAGTTGTCATGGGTATCCTTGTATCTCGGGGTCATCTATCTCGACATCAAGATAGTTTTCTATCTTTATGTTAAGATACTTTTCATCGAGTCATATTTGATGACGCATTAAACCATGTGCCTCCCAGTGAGGCAAGGACTATCCCATGCCATCCGCGCGACCTGCCGCTACCCCTTCTTCTTCAGCTTCCTCGGCCCTGCTGGTGGCCGCCATCATCCTGCTGGGCCTGAACCTGCGCCCCATCCTGGCCGCCATCGGCCCCTTGCTTGACAGCATCCAGGCCAGCACGGGCATCAGCAATGCCGATGCTGGCTTGCTGACCACCGTGCCCGTGTTCGCCATGGGCGTGTGCGCGCTGGCGGGCGCGCAACTGCAGCGCCGCCTGGGCGTGGCGCGCGGCATCGGCATCGGCATTGCCATCATCGCTGCCGCCTGCGCGCTGCGCTGGCCTTTGAACGGCAGCGGCGGCCTGATCGCCACGGCAGCGCTGGGCGGCCTGGGCATTGCGCTGGTGCAAGCCTTGCTGCCAGGCTTCATCAAGCGCCATTTTCCCGAGCGGGCGGGCCAGTTGATGGGGTTTTATACGACGGGCATCATGGGCGGCGCGGCCATCGCCGCCGCGTCCGCCTCGCCGCTGGCGCAGTCGCTGGGTTGGCAGGCGCTGCTGGCCTTGTGGGCGCTGCCTGCCGTGGCCGCCGCCCTGCTGTGGCGCCGCGCAGCCGCTACGCGCATGGAGGTGGCCGGCGGCGCGGGCGCCAGCCTGCCCGTGGGCAGTGGCCGCGCCTGGCTGCTGATGGTGTTTTTCGGCATCGGCACGGGGGCGTATACGCTGGTGCTGGCCTGGCTGCCGTCGTTTTACACGGAACTGGGCTGGAGCGCCGCCGACAGCGGCTTGCTGCTGGGCGGCCTGACCCTGGTGGAAGTGCTGGCGGGACTGGTGATTTCCAGCATCATCCACCGCTTCCCCGACCGCCGCATCCTGCTGCTGTCCGTCTTGCTATCCGTGCTGGCGGGACTGGCTTGCCTGATCGTGGCACCGGCGCAACTGGCGCTGCCCGCCGTGATCCTGCTGGGCTGCGGCATCGGCGCGCTGTTCCCCCTGTCGCTGATCGTCAGCATGGACCACGTGCATGACCCGGCCAGCGCCGGCGCCTTGCTGGGCTTTGTGCAGGGCGGTGGCTACATCATCGCCAGCAGCATGCCCTTCGTCGCCGGCCTGATCCGCCAGCACTCGTCCAGCCTGGCCCAGGCGTGGATGGTGATGGCGGGTGGCGTGCTGGTGTTGTTGCTGATCGCCGTGCGTTTCGCGCCGGGGGCGCGGCTGGCGTCGCCGGCAGGGAAAATCGCGTAGGCTATCGGTTTTTCCCCGCGAGAAAGAGGTACCACCATGGCTGACGATATGGCCACGCTACCCTCCCTGCTGCCCGCCAACTGCCGCATCGTGCTGTCCGGCGAGGATGCGCTGCGCATCCTGCGCGAGATCGAATTCCTGCTGCAGTCGCTGCATCACATCGGCCGCCATTATTATCCCGATGGCGACGATGGCGGCGCCGATGCCCTGCGCCGCGCGCAGTATTGCGCGGAGACGACACGCTTCATCGACGAGGAGCAAGCCACGACGCGCCTGGCACTGATGCGCAGCATCCTGTCCGCGCCGTTTGACGCCACTTTGGGCGCGGATCATATGGACGATATCGAGCGCGCCGTCGAGGCACTGCCGCTGTGGCGTGCTCCCGGTGATTCATCACAAAAACTAATTGAAATCTAGAATTTGATAGTTTTTCCTGTTCAAAGCGTTTGTGCCGCCGGACGGCCTTACAATGCTAGGTTATGCGTTTTCGTGATATCAGACTGTGGCTAGCGGAAAATACCTAGCTAATTGAAAGAATTGGTCTGATAAAATCCGGAACACCCGATCGACCAAACAGGAAGGCAGCACAGCATGGATTCGTCATCTGATAAAAAAGAAGAATTGCGTCAACAATTGCGCTTGGCCGCACTCGAGTATCACGAGTGCCCGCGCCCCGGCAAAATCAGCGTGACGCCCACCAAACAACTGACCAACCAGCGCGACCTGGCGCTGGCCTACTCGCCAGGCGTGGCCGCTCCCTGCGAAGAAATCGTCATCGATCCTGCCAATGTCTATAAATATACGGCGCGCGGCAACCTGGTGGCCGTCATCACCAACGGCACGGCCGTGCTGGGACTGGGCAATATCGGCCCGCTGGCCGCCAAGCCGGTGATGGAAGGCAAGGGCGTGCTGTTCAAGAAATTCGCCGGCATCGACGTCTTCGACATCGAAATCAACGAGATGGACCCGGATAAACTGGTCGATATCATCGCTTCGCTGGAACCGACTTTCGGCGGCGTGAACCTGGAAGACATCAAGGCGCCAGAGTGTTTTTATATCGAGCGCCAGTTGCGCAGCCGCATGAAGATTCCTGTCTTCCACGACGATCAGCACGGTACCGCCATCATCGTCGGCGCGGCCATTCTGAACGGCCTGAAGGCTGTCGGCAAGAAAATCGAGGATTGCAAGCTGGTCGTGTCAGGCGCTGGCGCCGCAGCGCTGGCCTGCCTGGACCTGATCGTCGACCTGGGCTTCCCGCTGAAAAATATCTACGTCACCGACCTGGCCGGCGTCGTCTACAAGGGCCGCACGGAATTGATGGACCCGGACAAGGAACGCTTCGCGCAAGACACGCCGCTGCGCACCCTGGGTGAAGTCATCCCGGACGCCGACATTTTCCTGGGCGTTTCCGCCGCCGGCGTGCTGAAACAAGACATGGTGCGCAAGATGGCGCCTAACCCGCTGATCCTGGCGCTGGCCAATCCGAATCCGGAAATCTTGCCGGAAGAAGTCAAGGCCGTGCGCAGCGACGCAATCATCGCCACGGGCCGTTCGGACTATCCGAACCAGGTCAACAACGTGCTGTGCTTCCCGTACATCTTCCGCGGCGCCCTCGATTGCGGCGCGACGACGATCACGCGCGAAATGGAAATCGCCGTGGTGCACGCGATCGCCGACCTGGCGCATGCCGAGCAGTCCGACATCGTGGCGACCACCTACGGTATCAGCAACCTGTCGTTCGGTCCTGAATACCTGATCCCGATGCCGTTCGATCCCCGTTTGCTGATCAAGATCGCCCCGGCCGTCGCCAAGGCGGCCGAGGAATCGGGCGTCGCCACGCGTCCGATCAAGGATCTGCAAGCGTATGCCGACAGCCTGCAGCAATTCGTCTACCGCAGCGGCACTTTCATGAAGCCGCTGTTCCTGAAGGCGAAATCGACGCCGGCCGAACTGAAACGCATCGTCTACGCCGAAGGCGAAGAAGAGCGCGTGCTGCGCGCCGTGCAAGTGGTGGTCGACGAGAAGCTGGCACGCCCCATCCTGGTGGGCCGTCCGCCCGTGCTGGAAGCGCGCATCGAGAAATTCGGCCTGCGCCTGAAGCAGGGCGCCGATTTCGACGTCATCAACCCGGACTTCGACGAGCGCTATCGCGATTACTGGAACACGTATTACGCCATGACCAGCCGCAAGGGCGTCACCGAGGAATACGCGAAGCTGGAAATGCGCCGCCGTCATACCCTGATCGGTTCGATGATGATCCACAAGGGCGACGCGGACGGCATGATCTGCGGCACCTTCGGCACCACCCAGCTGCACCTGAAGTACATCGACCAGGTGCTGGGCAAGCGCGCCGGCAGCAATGTCTACGCGGCCATGAACGTGCTGATCATGCCTGAACGCCAGCTGGTGATGGTCGACACGCACGTCAACGAAAACCCGGACGCCGAGCAGGTGGCCGAGATCACCATCATGGCTGCAGAGGAAATGACGCGCTTCGGCCTGTCGCCGCGCGCGGCCCTGCTGTCGCACTCGAACTTCGGTTCCAGCGACAGCGCCTCGGCGCAAAAGATGCGCGCCGCCCTGGCCATCATCAAGGAACGCGCGCCGGACCTGGAAATCGACGGCGAAATGCACGGCGATACGGCCCTCGACAGCAAGCTGCGTCAAAAAATCATGCCCCATTCGGCACTGAAGAACGACGCCAACCTGCTCGTCATGCCGAACATCGAATCGGCCAACATCGCCTACAATCTGGTGAAAGTAGCGGCCGGCAACGGCGTTGCCGTGGGTCCGATCCTGCTCGGCTGCGCCAAGCCCGTGCACATTTTGACCCCATCGGCCACCGTGCGCCGCATCGTCAACATGACGGCACTCTGTGTCGTTGATGCCGTCGCGCAACGCAAGGTGTGATCGTTAGCACTTCCTGAAAGCCGCGCCATCCGCAAGGGGGGCGCGGCTTTTTTACATCAGTGCGCCATCAGCACGGGTAATGTCATCTGGCGCAGCACCGTTTCCGTCACGCCGCCCAGCAGGATTTCGCGGAAGCGCGCGTGGCCGTAGCCGCCCATCACCAGCAGGCCGGCATGCACTTCGGCGGCCATGCCCAGCAGCGCTGCGCCGATGTCGCCCGTAGTGATGGTTTGGCGCACCTCGACGGGCACGCCGTGGCGGCTCAGGTAGGCGGCGATGTCGGCGCCCGGATGGCGGGCCGGCTGCGCATGGCCGGCCGGCGGGTGCAGCAGGGCCAGCACCACCAGGCGCGCCGCGCGCAGCAGGGGCAGGGCGTGGCCGATGGCGCGCGTCGCTTCCATGCTGCCATCCCAGGCCACCACCACCGTGTTGTCTGCCAGCGTGTCTGCCTGCGTGCCCACCTGCGCGAATTGTCCGCTGCGCGGCACGATCAGCACGGGGCGGGCCGCGTTCAGCATCACATACGGCACCAGGTCGCTCATGGCGCCGGGCAGCGCTTCGCTGTCGTCGTGCTGGCTGAGCACTGTCAAGTCGCTGTAGCGGGCGCTCACGGCCATGCCGCCATCCTCGTCATCCTCGATCAGGCGCCGTTCCAGCGAGACGGCGCCGGCCTGGCGCGCCAGCGTTTCGAACTGATCCAGCGCCGCCTGGGCTTGCCCGTGCAGCGCCGAAATCTGCGCCGCCACGGCCGCGCCGCGCATGCCGCGGTTGTTTTCCAGGTAAAAGCGCGATACGCCCGTCATGGCGGCGCCAATCAGGTGCGCCTGGTGCGCGTGCGCCAGCCGCGCGGCGATGGCGATGCGCTGGGGCGCATGGCGCGACAGGTCGGCGTGGACGAGTATGGATTTGTAAGCCATGGTGTCATTCGCTAGTCAGGATGTCAACAAGGCTAGAACGGCAACACGGGCAAGTCCAGCATTGCCGTGTCAGGCGGCGGTTTTCTTTTGCTGGACTTGATATGGGTCAAAAAGAGACAGGCCATGGTCATTTGCAAGGCCGTCGCCAGAAACTGCAGATCTGCTTGATATGCATCAATATGCTCGCCGTGCAGCCAGCGATAATGGTCTTGAACTCCTTGCCCTCCCAGTGGTCTGCATCGGTGTCGGCAGCATCGTGTCGGCACTTCTTTGTGTGACGCAACAACGCTGGCCGTGGCGGGAGTTCACTTAATTGTAGGGCTGCAAGTCCAGCCACACGGCATACGACAGGCGCTTGCCATTCCACAGGCCGCCGCCGCGGATGACGGCGTCGCACGAGGTCAGCTGGCCCACCAGGTCCATGCGGCCCAGGTTGCGGCGCAGGCGCAGGGCATCGTTGTGCGACAGGTAGCCCACCAGCTGGCCATCGATGAAGACGGCGATGGCCTTGTCCTGGAACGGATTGGCATCGTCGCAGACGAGCAGGGCCAGGCATTTTTCTTCCGCGTTGCCCGGGCCATGCTCGCCGGCCAGCTTGGCGATGGCGCTCTGGTACATCGATTCGTTTTCCACTTCCGATGCAAAGCGCCCCGCATCGTTCCAGTGGTGCGCCGGTGCGCCGGCAGGGATCGCCGGCACGTACTGGCGCACGGACATGAGCGGCTTGTGCAGCGGCTGGGCGGGCGTGCGGCCGCTGAAGACGTAGTACAGCAGGGCGATGACGATCACGATGGCAAGCAGGTAAAGCATGGTATCTCTCTGATTTCTAAGGGGGGAGGCGGGAGCGCGGGCGCGCTGCGCTGCGTTGCCGCTACTATAGCAAGTTCGCGGCCTGGTTCCGGGTAAATCTGGCCATCAGATGGCGGCGCCGGCGCAGTGTGCGCGGGTCGCTCAGCACGATGGGCGCGGCGCCCGTCAGCCCCGAATAATACTGGCCGTGACGGCGCAGGACGATGGCATACTCGCGCAGCGCGTGGCCGTGCGCCAGCATGCGCGCGTCGCAATCGACCTCGATGGCAAAGCGCAGCCGGTGCAGCTGCCACCACAGGGGCAGGTTCCACGGCATGAGAATAATCCAGGCGTGCGCCAGGGCCAGCCATTGCGGGTCGCGCGCGGCCAGCCGGCATTGCGCGTGCGCCAGCAGCAGCGCCTGCTGCTGGGGTGGAATCAGTTGCAGCCAGACGGGCATCACGATGCACGGCCGCAGCAGCCCCGCCACGCAGGGACCGATGCCGCCGCTCAAGTACACGGGCGTACCCAGCAAGGTGGTCTTTTGCCAGCGGCGCTGGTGCGACAGCAGCCAGACGCTGCGCAGCGCCAATAGCAGCAGCATGCCGCTGGACAAGACAAACCAGCCCAGTTTCAGCTGCGACTGTTCTGCCGGCATGACCGCCAGCACGCCGGGCAGCCATGCCAGGGGCAAGATGACGGACGCGGCGATGGCCGCCAGCCACAGCCAGCGCGTCGTGCGCCCGCGCCGCTGCAGCAGGCGCTCGGCGCACCAGGCACCGGCCGACAGCAGCAGCGCCAGTGCCATGGTCGATAGCAGCCAGGCCGGCATCGTACGCCTAGCGTTTCAGCGCCATGCCGACCGAGGCGGGCGCCGTGTGCCTGAAACCGAATTGCGCATACAGGTCTTGCGCCTGGCCATCGGCGATCAGACTGACATACGCGCTTTGCGGCACCTCCGTCTCGATGAATTGCATGATCTCGCGCATGATCAGCTTGCCCAAACCCTTGCCCTGGTGGGCTGGCAGCACGGCGATATCGACCACCTGGAAGAAGCAGCCGCCATCGCCGATGACCCTGCCCATGCCCACCACGGCGTCGCCGTACAGCACTTGCACGGCAAACAGGGAATGTGGCAAGCCCTTGGCCGCCGCTTCCGTGCTTTTCGCGCTCAGGCCGGCGGCAACGCGCAGCTGCTGGTAGGTGGCGATGGCGGGATTGGCCAGAAGGATGGTGTAGGGCGATGCTGCGGTCAAGGCGCTCTCCTGTAGAAATGGTTTGGAGCGGTAATTATAGGCGGCGATGCTGTTACGGGGCGGTACGCTTTATTTGTCGCGGGTATTCTGTCCGGGCGTCTTTTGCGCTAAGGTGGCGTCATCCATACATTTGTTGAAAGCACGCCATGTCCGCAGGATTTACCGCCACCGAGTTGTCCGTTATGAATGAAGACGACGCCCTGATCACCACCCTGGCAGCACCAGCCGGCAAAGGCGAGTCCGTTTACCTGATGCTGCAGCGCGCCGACGAGTATGACGAGCAGGACGTGTCCATGGGCATGGACGAACCCTATATTGAATATTGCGGCCAGGAATTTGCATGGTATGGCCATATGCACGCCGTGATCCTGCATCCGAACCGCTTGTCCGTGCAGATGGATGCCGAGGCCGCCATGCAGATGGATGACGACGGCCAGATCGACGTGCGTTTTAACTTGACGCCGGAGCGCTATGCCCAGCTGCAGCAGGCGCTGCGCACCACGTTCGAGGGCTGCGATTACTATCGCGAGGAACGTTGATCTGCGCGGATGGCATGGGCCTGGGTGTGGTTTATGTTCGATAGCTGGTATTGACTGCGGGAGAAGACAATGACGGTGCTGATACTCGGTTTGCTGCTGTTCCTGGGCTTGCACTCGGTGCGCATCGTCGCCGACGGCTGGCGCAGCGCCCAACTGGCGCGCCTCGGCGAAAAACGCTGGAAGGGGCTGTATTCGCTCGTGGCGTTTGTCGGGCTGGGCCTGATCATCTGGGGCTACGCCCTGGCGCGCCAGCAGCCGCAAGTGCTGTGGACGCCGCCCACGGGCTTGCGCCACGCCAGCGCCCTGCTGATGCTGTTCTCGCTGATTTTATTGGCGGCGGCCAACGTACCGCGCAACCGCATCAAGACCTGGGTACACCACCCCATGCTGCTGGGCACGCAACTCTGGGCCGTGGCGCATCTGCTGGCCAACGGCAACGTGGCCGACGTGCTGCTGTTCGGCGGCTTTCTCGTCTGGTCGTCAATTGATCTGTATGCCGCCGTGCAGCGCGACCGCGCGACCGGGGTGGCGTACCAGGGCGGCACCGTGCAAGGCACCTTGATTGCCATCGTCGCTGGCTGTGCGCTGTGGCTGCTGCTGGCATTCTGGCTGCATGGCGTGCTGTTTGGCGTACGGCCGTTTGGATAGCGGGATGGCCGCAAACGCAATTGCGTGCGTAGCAGCATGATCGATACGGAGCGGGAAGCGGTGAAGGCGGGGTTGCAACTGAGGCTAGCCATTAGCGCAAAAAAACCCGCAACATCTGGCGATGGGCGGGTTTGATCAGGTACTGCCAAAACATGTTCTTTGGTGCCGGGAGCCGGAATCGAACCGGCACGCTGTTTCCAGCGCGGGATTTTGAGTCCCGTGCGTCTACCTATTCCGCCATCCCGGCAACGCGAGACGCATTATCACTGATTTGTCACAATCTGGCAAGTTTTATGCTTTGCGTGTGTTTTGCACAATCATCGAGAACCGTTGACGACGCCAATTCCAGCGCAAGAAGCGGAGTGCCGCGCCTGGCCAGGCGGCCTATCGTGTCCCTTCACTACCTGGAGGGATATGTCATGCAACAACTGGAAAACAAGGTCGCCATCATCACGGGCGCCAGCTCGGGCATCGGCCATGCGGCGGCGCGGCTGTTCGCCCGCCATGGCGCGCAACTGGTGCTGGTGGCGCGGCGGCAGAAGGAACTCGATGCGCTGGTGGCGCAGCTGGCCGATGGTGGCGCGCAAGCCGTTGCCTGTATCGGCGATGTGGGCGATGCTGCGTGCGCGCAAGGGGCCGTGGCGCTGGCGCTGCAACGCTTTGGCGGCCTTGATATTGCCTTCAATAATGCGGGCACCCTGGGGCCCATGGGCCCCACGCAGGAAGTTGCCCTGGAAGATTGGCGGGCGGCGCTCGATACCAATCTCACGAGTGCCTTCCTGGCGGCCAAGTACCAGCTGCCTGCCATGGTGGCGCGCGGCGGCGGCTCGCTGATTTTTACCTCGACCTTCGTCGGCCATACCTTGGGCATGTCCGGCATGGCCGCATATGCGGCCAGCAAGGCGGGCGTGATCGGCTTGACGAAGGCCCTGGCGGCCGAGTATGGCGCGGCGGGCATCCGCGTGAATGCTTTGTTGCCAGGAGGGACAGATACGCCGATAGGGCGGCAAGTGGCCAGTACACCCGAGGCATTGGCCTTCGTTGCGGGCTTGCACGCATTGAAACGCCTGGCCACGCCGGGCGAGATCGCCCGCTCGGCGCTGTACCTGGCATCCGATGCATCGAGCTTCACCACCGGCACGGCGCTGCTGGCCGATGGGGGCGTGTCCGTCACGCGGATGTAAAAGCAGCGACGCAAATGCCGACGGCCCGGGGATGAGCCGGGCCGTCGGTGTCTTGCAGTTTACCTTACGCTACATCAAGCTCAGTTGTGAACTGAGTTCAGCTGGCGCGCGATGATGTCGTGGTTGAGCCAGATGACGGGGGCTTGCGGCTCCGACATGGCGTGGAACATCAGCGGGCCCGTGCCTTCCAGTACCAGCGAACTCAGGTGGTCGGTGATCAGTTCCTTGCGGTCCTTGTGCAGCTTGGTGATGTCGTCCGAGGTGCCGATCATGACTTCGGCCAGTTCAGGTGTGTTGTCCATCGGCCAGGCGGCGAAGTTGCGGAACTGCACGCTGGTGGCGTCGCCGTTGTAGGTGGCGATACGGTCCAGCAAGTCTTGCAGCGACACGCCATCTTCCAGCAAGCCCTGGCAAACTTCCCATTGCTGATCGGCCCAGGCTGCGCCGCCTTCTTTTTTCAGCGCGACGAGCAGGGGGAACAAGGACAGTTCCACGCCGGCGAAAATGTCCGACGAGTTGGTGCGGATTTCCGGGCAGTTGAACACGGTCGCCTTGATGCCTTTTTCCCACGCGGCCTTGGCCACGTTTTCCAGGCGCTTCTTGGCCAGGCCTTGGGTGTAGTTGCTATACGTTTGCCACTGGTATTTGCCGTCGATCAAGATCTCGGTGCCGTGGTAGCCGTAGGCGCTGTAGCGCACCTGGCCGCCCGTTTGCTCGATGCGGGCGCGGATGGCGGCGCTGCCGTCGATCAGGTGCTGCAGGGTGTTGGCCGTGACTTCGTCGAAGTTCATCAGGATCAGCTTGCCCAGATCGCTGTCGAGCAGGGCGCGCGAGGACATGAAGCGCTCGCCGCGGCCCTTGTAGATGCGGTTGGCAATCGCCAGGAAGACTTTGACTTTCGGAATGCCGCCCGCCATGGTGTGGGCGAAATACACATTGCTGCCGTCTGGAATCAAGGTGTCCAGCTCGGCCATGGCTTTCGCTACGGACGCGCTGAAGCGGGCGATGCCGGCTTCGCGGCAGCGTTCGATCTGCGCCCAGTCCAGCTTGTCTTCTTGCCAGCTTTTCAGGGTCATGTCGGCCAGCAGGGCCGTCGGAGTCGGCTCGCCGGCTGGCGCGTCGAGGTCGAAACCGGCCATCAGCGGCACATTGATGATGCGCCCGCCCAGGTTGGCTTCGGCTTCGGCCAGCTCTTCCGCGTTCAGCGGGCGCAGCGCCATGTTTTCATCGCGGCGGCCGACCGTCATGCCGACGATATTCATACCCGCCTTGCGCGCTTCGTCCAGCAAGCCATTCACATAGCCGCGGCCGAACAGCTCGCCGAACAGCACAAAGGTGTCGCCCTTGCGGAAGATATTTTTTTGCGGGATGTCTCTTAAGGACGTGATCTCGGTCATGGTGTCAATTCATTCAAAAATTAGCAGGGCAGATGGCTAATGCTACTGCCCGCTGGTTCAACATAGTTGTAAATTATGCGCCATTTCAGCTGGGAAAATCCTGTTGCGAATGATTCTCGTCTGGAATGGCATCTTCTTCTGCGGTGGAGCTCTTATTCTTTCGCCATGGCGTATTTTACGCTGCCCCGGCGCACAGCGCCCGCGGACTGGCCTGGCAGGCGCCGATATTACCTCAGCTTGGCCGTGCCGGTAAGCAGAATCATGTCAGAACAGGTTTTGCTGGCCCGACACGAGGCGCGAAAAATCGTCGCCCAGGAAGGGCAATATCGCGTCCGCCACCGGTTGCAGCTGGCGCGTCAGGTAGTGGTGGTAGTCGATGGGCGAGCGCTGCGTTTCCAGCGGCTCCGGCCCCGCCACCGTGATCACGTAGCTGATCCAGCCGCCGTTCTGGTATTGCAGCGGCCGGCCCTGCGCCAGGTTGTAGGCGTCGGCCGTGCGCGCCGCACGGACGTGGGGCGGCACGTTGCGCTGGTAATCGTCGAGGGGACGGCGCAAGCGTTTGCGGTAGACCAATAAGGCGTCGCATTCGCCGCGCACCGTGCGCGCCACGTAGTCGCGTACATAGTCCTGGTAGGCGGCGCGCTGGAAGATGCGCCGGTATAACTCTTGCTGGAATTGCTGCGCCAGCGGCGTCCAGTCGCTGCGCACCGTTTCCAGGCCCTTGTAGACCATCTCTTCGCTGCCGTCGGGCTTGCCCACCAGGCCCGCATAGCGCTTCTTGCTGCCTTCTTCCGAGCCGCGGATGGTGGGCATCAGGAAACGCCGGTAATGCGTCTCGAATTCCAGCTCCAGCGCATTGTCGAGGCCGAATTCCTCGCGCAGATGCCGCTCCCACCAGGCGTTGACGTGCGCCACCAGGGCGCGGCCGATCGTGCCCGCCGCTGCGTCGCTATGCGCCGTTTTCAGCCACACAAACGTGGAATCCGTGTCGCCATAGATCACCTGATAACCCTGCTCGGTGATCAGTTCGCGCGTGCGGTGCATGATGTCGTGGCCGCGCAGGGTGATCGACGAGGCCAGGCGCGGGTCGAAAAAGCGGCAGCCGCTCGAGCCCAGCACGCCATAAAACGCGTTCATGATGATTTTGAGCGCTTGCGACAGGGGCGCATTGCGCTCGCGCTTGGCCGCCTCGCGTCCTTGCCACACCTGTTCCACGATGGCGGGCAGGCAGTGTTTCACGCGCGAAAATTGCGCGCCCCGGTAGCCGGGCACGGTATCGGCTTCGTCGCCGCTGGTGCCCACCACCAACCCCACGGGGTCGATCAGAAAAGTGCGGATGATGGACGGGTACAGGCTTTTGTAGTCGAGCACCAGCACGGAATCGTACAGGCCCGACCGGGAATCCATGACGAAGCCGCCGGGGCTGTTTTCGCCGGAGACGTCGCCCAGGTTGGGCGCCACGTAGCCTTGCCGGTGCATCAGCGGCAAGTACAGGTGCTCGAAGGCGGCCACGGAGCCGCCGCTGCGGTCGGCCGCCAGGCCCGTCACGCTGGCCCGTTCCAGCAAAAAAGTCAGCAGCTCGGTCTTGGCGAAGATGCGCGTGACCAGTTCGCAATCCTTGAGGTTGTAGCGGGCCAGCGCCGGCTTGTCTTCGCGGAAACGCCGGTCGATCTCGGCCATGCGCTGGTAAGGATTGTCGATGGACTTGCCTTCACCCAGCAAGGTCTGCGCCACGTTTTCCAGGCTGAACGAGGAAAAATTCCACGTCGCCGACTTCAAGGCTTCGATGCCGTCGATGATCAGCCGTCCCGCCGCGGCGGCAAAATAGTGTTCCTGTTTGCCGCCATGCTCGCGCCATTCCATGACGGCGCCACCGCGCCCCAGCCGCAAGGGTATTTGATAGCGCTCGGCATGTTCCTTGAGCACGCGCAAGTCGAACTGCACCAGGTTCCAGCCGATGATGGCGTCCGGATCGTGCTCTTCCATCCACGTGTTCAGGCGTTCGAGGATCTGTGCGCGGCTGTCGCAGTATTCGAGCTCGAAGTCCAAAGTGTCATCGCCGCCGTTTGGCGGCCCCAGCATGTACACCTGGCGCTGGCCGCAGCCTTCCAGTGCCAGCGAATACAGATCGCCGTGCGCCGTCGTCTCGATATCGAGCGACACCAGTTTCAAGGTGGGGCGGTAGCCGGACGCCGGCCTCAGCTGCACTTCCTGCAGGGTTTCTCCTTTGACGCTCACCGGGGCTGTAATAAAACGCTCCATCAGATAGCGCTCGGGCGGGCGGATATCGGCTTCGTACACATCGATGCCGTGCGCGCGCAGCTGCTTTTCCAGCTTCAGCAAGTGCCGGTATTGCTTGCAGTACAGGCCCAGTACGGGGCGGTGGTGGAAATCGCACAGCGACAGGGGGCGCAGCTCGGCGTGGCGCTCGCCGCGCAGCAGTAGCTCCGCCTGCTCGCGCTGCTCCATGGGAAGGAAGGCGACGGCCGTCTGCACGGGCAGGCGCACGTGGCGTGGCCCGGCGTCCGTTGCCAGCCAGAAATCGACTTCCGTGCCGGCGGGCGTGTCGCGCCAGTGGCGGGTCAGGATGAAGCCCTGTTCGGGCGGGTGCTGCGCGTTGCCTGTCATGGTGCCGTGAATGTCTGGTGTGCTGGCCTGCACATTACAGCAAGCCGGTGCAGGGCGGGGGCGGTTGCGGCTATAATTTTCAGCATCGAAGACGATAACAAGAGCGCGTCGCGCCACACACCCTGGAGACAGCATGCAAGCAATGAGTTATGTACATGGCGCCCACGCCACGCCGTTGATCGGCGAAACGATAGGCGCTTACCTGGACGGCATCGCCGAGCGCTACGGCCAGCACGACGCCCTGATCGTGGCGCACCAGAACGTGCGCTGGACGTATTTGGAATTCCAGCAGCGCGTGCACCGCCTGGCCGCCGGCTTGCTGAAGCTGGGTTTGCAGCCGGGCGACCGGGTCGGCATCTGGTCGCAAAACTGCGCCGAATGGGTACTGACGCAGTTCGCCACGGCGAAAGCCGGATTGATCATGGTCAACATCAACCCTGCCTACCGACGTTCGGAACTCGAATACGTGCTCGACAAGGTGCAATGCAGCGCGCTGATCCTGTCGCCCAGCTTCAAGTCCAGCGATTACCTGGCCATCGTGCAAGACGTGGTGCCGGAGATCGCCCGTTCGCGCGCCGGCGCCCTGCAGTCGCCGCGCCTGCCGCAATTGCGCCACGTCATCCGCCTGGGCACGGCCGCCACCCCCGGCATGCATAACTTCGACGCCTTGATGGACGGCATCACGGACGCCGACCTGGCGCACCTGAAAGACGTCAGCGCCACCTTGCAGTTTGACGACGCCGTCAATATTCAGTTCACGTCCGGCACGACGGGCGCGCCGAAGGGTGCCACCCTGACGCACCACAATATCCTGAACAACGGCTTTTTCATCGGTGTAGCCATGCGCCTGACGGCACGGGACCGCTTGTGCATTCCCGTGCCCCTGTACCACTGTTTCGGCATGGTGCTGGGCAACCTGGCTTGCGTCACGCATGGCGCGGCCATGGTGTTTCCGGGCGAAGGCTTCGACCCGAAAGCCGTGCTGGAAACCGTGCAGGCCGAGCGCTGCACGGGGCTGCATGGCGTGCCGACCATGTTCATCGCCATCCTCGACCATCCTGACTTCAAGCAATACGACCTGTCGAACTTGCGCACCGGCATCATGGCCGGTTCGCCGTGCCCGATGGAAGTCATGACGCGCGTCATCGAGTTGATGCACATGGCGGAAATCACGATTGCGTATGGCATGACGGAAACGTCACCCGTCAGCTTCCAGACGGCGATCGAAGACCCGCGCGAAATGCGCGTCTCGTCCATCGGCCGCGTCCATCCGCACCTGGAAGTGAAAATCATCGATGCGGAAGGGCGCATCGTGCCGCGTGGCGAAAAGGGCGAATTGCTCACGCGCGGCTATTCCGTGATGCAGGGCTACTGGGGCGATCCTGAAAAAACCAATGAGGCCATCGACACGGCGCGCTGGATGCACACGGGCGACCTGGCCGTGATCGATAGCAACGGCTTTTGCAGCATCGTCGGCCGCTCGAAAGACATGGTCATCCGTGGCGGCGAAAACATTTACCCGCGCGAAGTCGAGGAATTCCTGTACCGCCACCCGAGCGTGCTCGACGTGCAATGCGTGGGCGTGCCGGATGGCAAGTATGGCGAAGAGTTGTGCGCCTGCATTATTTTGCGTCCGGGCACGCAGGCCACCAGCGAGGATATCCGCGCCTTTTGCGACGGGCAGATCGCCTATTACAAGATTCCCCGCTATGTACGTTTCGTCGAGGAATTTCCCATGACGGTGACGGGCAAGATCCAGAAATACCTGCTACGCCAGCAGGTGGCTACCGATCTGGGCCTGAGCGCGGAATAAGCTTTTCGCCAGCACATAAAAAACACCGGGACGCTCGCGCGGCCCGGTGTTTTTTATTGATTCAGCGCGAATCTCAGGCCATTTGTGCTTGCGGTGCGCGTGCCGGGGTGCGGCGGCGCATGAATGCCAGCAAGCCCAGGCCGGCCAGCAGCATGGCGTAGGTGCCTGGCTCTGGTACGGCCGATACGCTCACGGTGTTGAAGCCGGAGCCGTTCATCGAGACATGGCCGTTATTGATCGAGCTGACCGAATTGGCGACCAAGGTGCCGTTCATGCTGCCCGAACCGGAAAACGTGCTGTTTGGCGCCAGGATGCTGCCGTTGATGCCGACGTTCTGCAGGCTGGTGGTGGTGGCGTTGGCGAAGTTCAGCAGCGTGCGGTCGGCGAAACTGCCGAAATTGTCGAAGCCGCCACTCATGGTGATGTCGGTGGCCGTGCCGTTGATGATGATGCTGGCCGTGCTTTTCAGCGACGATACGTCCAGGATCAGGTTATGCAGGTGGTCCGCATTGATCGTGAAGACATTCACGTCGGCGTTGACGTCGCCCACCAGCCTGAAGCCGCCGTATTGGGAGATCACGGTGCCGTTCGATTGCAGCTTGGCCACGTCGCCCGACAGGGTCGTCAGCTGTTGCTGGGCGGCCGCAAAGTCCAGGGTGGAGGCATTGCCCTTGCTGAAGGTGCCCGCTGGGTAGTCAGATCGTGCCGTCACGCTGCCGTTGGCATTGCTCACGCCATACACGGCCGTACCCTTGATGCCGCCTTCGCCGATATTCAGGCTGTCACCGGCAACCAGTGCGTTGACGGCGCTGCCGGGCTTCTTGTTCGTGCCGACACTGTAGTGATCCAGGTAGATATTGCCGCCAGCGGCCAGGCTGCCACCGACGCTGGTGAAGCCGCTGGCGCCGCTGCTGCCGATGTTGCCGAAGATGAAGGCCGAATAGCCGTTGGCGACGCCGAGGTCAATCACGGTCGCCTGGGCCGAGGCGCTGAAGGAGAAAGCGAACAGGGCGGCGCTGATGAGCGGCAAGGTGCGTGAGGCAAAAAATGTCATAAATATTCTCGTAGTAATAGGGACGGAAGGGCGGGAAAGCAAGTACACCGCCATCGCGCTGGCCGTCATTATAATATAAAAAACAATTTAAGTTCAATTTAGCCAATTAACTATATTTAAAAGCAACATTTTTGTTGTTTGAAAAGCTTGCTTCAAAGGCAAGAAAAAACCGGGACATGCCCGGTTTTCTTCGTGTCTTACCTGACGCGCTGGTACAGGCGGAAACGTTCCACGTCATCGGTGGGGCGGCGCCCTTCCCACAGCTTGATCCAGTCCGCGCCGTGGTGCTCTGGCAGCTGTTCCTTGCTGTCGGGAACCTTGATGCTGTCTTGTAACAAGAATACATCGCATTGCTGCTGCCCTACGCTGGCAAACGGCAGGTGGCCGTAGTAGGCGAACGAGGCGCGCTGGGCGGCGCCGACGTTGCTGTTGATGCACTTGCTGCCAGGCGGCAAATTAACCGAGATCTGGTGCGCCACGCTGGCGTAGCTCTTGCTGTAGTTCAGCGGCGGCAGGAACAGGGTCATGATCAGCACCCAGATCAAGATCAGGCCACCGGACGATAGCACCACGGCGCGCCACAGCACGGCAGGTTGGCGCGAGATGCGCCAGTGCACCAGGGCGATCCAGCCGGCCGTGACGCCAGCGGCCACGAAGAAGGCCACCAGTTCCAGCTCGGGCTTGAAGCCAGGCACGAGTTTCAGTGCATTGTGGGCCTGTTGCGGCGGCCAGCCCGTCAGGATGGCGAACCAGAACAGCCACATCACGAGGGCACAGATGGTCAGCACCATCACGGAGAACCAGTCGATGGCGTTGATGGCGCCCCGTTTCATGGTCAGCAGGCCGAACGCGGCCATCACGGCCAGCGGCGGCAGCAGCGGCAACAGCTGGCTCGGTTCAGGATCAGGGTGGCACAGGCCCAGGATGGCCAGCATGGCGACAAAGGTCAGCGGCACGACGATGTGCAGCACGTGGTGCTGGCGGCGCCAGGCATACACGGCCCAGGCAGCGAACGGCCACGCGGGCCAGAAGAACCACATACCGACACGCAAGAAATATTGCAGGCTTTTCAGGCTCGGGGCGCTGAACTGGCGGCAATTCCACTCCATCCACGCTTGCAGCGGCGAATGGCCGTAGGGCTGCAGCCATTCGCCGGGCAGCAGCCAGGCCAGGGTCAGCGCGGCGCCGATCAGGATGGCCAACGCCAGGTGGCGCATGCTGCGCAGCAGCGGCAGGCGCAGGAAGATGGTGCACAGCAGCAGGGCGATGCTCAGCGCCGCCGGCGTGATCCAGCCGCGCGTGAGGGTCAGGCCACCCAGCGCCAGGCCCAGCAGGGCGGCATTGCGCAAGGACGGACCTTCCACATAGCGCACGGCGCGGTATAGCAGGTAGGCCATCAGGGACACATACAGCGCTTCGGCCGTGATGTCATGGCTGTGCTGCAGCAAGCCCAGGCAGCCCAGGTAGATGAGCACGGCGGCATCGGCCAGGGTGCGGCCGAAATCGTCCGGCTCGGGCTGGCCGCCGAAGGCCAGGCGCAGGGGCTGGGCATCGTTGCGGCGGCCCAGGTTAAAGGCGGTGTACCAGACGGACAGGGTGCTGACGACGAAGATGCCAATGGTCGATATGCGCGCGCCGAAAACGTCGCCATCGATCCAGCCGAACAGTTTGATGAAAATGGCGCCCAGCCAGAAGGCCAGCGGGCCTTCCTCGGGCAGCGACAGGCCGGCCACGTTGGGCCACAGCCAGTCGTTCAGGCTGCCATGCGCCATGGTCCACATGATGCCGAAACTGGCGGCGTCATCGTTCTTCCACGGTTCGCGGCCGATCAGGCCAGGCAGGATGTACAGCAGGCCGAGCGCAAACAAGGCCCATCGTGGCAGCGCGAGTGTGGCAGCGGCGGGAAGGCGGACTGGCTTCATCGATAGTTGTATCAGAATAGTGGCAAGACGCGACGAATGGCGTCGGGTATGCGCGAGTATAAAGTAAAGCGGCCAAAGACAAAAAAGGCAGCCGTAGCTGCCTTTTCTCTGGTAGCCGAAGCTGCCCTTTTTGCCGCAAAGCGGCAAAAATCAGCCTGCTGCGACTGCGGTTTTCGAACCAACCGAACCGAACTTCTGACGGAACTTCTCGACGCGACCAGCGGTATCGACGATTTTGTGCTTGCCCGTGAAGAATGGGTGCGA
Organism: Janthinobacterium kochi; assembly: GCF_051380715.1. Taxonomy (NCBI): domain Bacteria; kingdom Pseudomonadati; phylum Pseudomonadota; class Betaproteobacteria; order Burkholderiales; family Oxalobacteraceae; genus Janthinobacterium; species Janthinobacterium kochi. The sequence continues at coordinate 575,746 of NZ_JBNYXO010000002.1, read as the reverse complement.
TTCAGCCGAAACCTCGATCTTCACCAGTGGGTATTCTTTACCGTCGTGGGTGATTTTTTCGCGGGTTTGGATGGTCGAGCGGGTAACGAATTTGAAATCGCACGACAGATCGTGGAAAACAACTTCGCGGTATTCTGGATGGGTATCGACTTTCATGGTCTTCTCTCTAGTTTGGTAGCCAAACAGCACTTCGTCGGTCGTCTTGCTTCTTGACCCGATTGCCGATCACTTGCCAGGGTTTAAAATAATGCAACCGTCGATTATATAGCGCTTTCGGGCCGAGGGCAATAAAAAAGCCGCTCGATGAGCGGCTTGCACCTACGTGAGAGGCGAGATAAAACCGTAGCGAGCAGGCCGCAGTTGCGATCGAGTAGCGCAACCGTACAAACGTACGGTGAGCAACGGAGATCGCAAATGCGGCCGCGCAGTAGGTTTTAGCCGCCTCTACGCATCATGTCGAAGAACTCTGCGTTGTTCTTCGTTGCTTTCATCTTGTCCAGAATGAACTCCATCGCCTCGATCTCGTCCATCGAATACAGCAACTTGCGCAAAATCCAGATTTTTTGCAGCTCGTTCGGCTTGATCAGCAGTTCTTCGCGGCGGGTACCCGATTTGTTCAGGTTAATTGCCGGATAGACACGTTTCTCAGCCAAGCGGCGTTCCAGATGCACTTCCATGTTGCCGGTACCCTTGAATTCTTCAAAGATCACGTCATCCATGCGCGAACCCGTTTCGATCAGTGCCGTGGCGATGATGGTCAGCGAGCCGCCTTCTTCAATATTGCGCGCGGCGCCGAAGAAGCGTTTTGGACGTTGCAGCGCGTTTGCGTCGACACCACCGGTCAGTACCTTGCCCGAGGCAGGGATGACGGTGTTATAGGCGCGCGCCAGGCGGGTGATCGAGTCGAGCAGGATCACCACGTCTTTTTTCATTTCGACCAGGCGCTTGGCTTTTTCCAGCACCATCTCGGCCACTTGCACGTGGCGCGTGGCCGGCTCGTCGAAGGTCGAGGCGACGACTTCGCCGCGTACCGAACGTTGCATTTCGGTCACTTCTTCCGGACGTTCGTCGATCAGCAGCACGATCAGCGTGATATCCGGGTGATTGGCCGTGATCGCATGGGCGATGTGCTGCAGGATCACGGACTTACCGGATTTCGGCGATGCCACCAGCAAGCCGCGCTGGCCTTTGCCGATCGGGGCGATCAGGTCGATGATGCGGCCGGTGATGTTTTCCTGGCCATTCATTTCACGTTCCAGGCGCAGCGGCTCGTTCGGGTGCAGCGGCGTCAGGTTTTCAAACAGGATGCGGTGTTTCGACATCTCCGGCGATTCGCCGTTGACCTTGTCGACTTTGACCAATGCGAAATAGCGTTCGCCATCTTTCGGGGTCCGTACCTCGCCCTCGATCGAATCGCCGGTGTGCAGATTGAAGCGGCGGATTTGCGAAGGGGAGATGTAAATGTCGTCGGTGGACGCCATGTAGCTGGCGTCAGGCGAGCGCAGGAAGCCGAAGCCGTCAGGCAGCACTTCCAGGGCGCCGTCGCCAAAAATCTGTTCGCCGGACTTGGCGCGTTTTTTCAGGATAGCGAACATCAGCTCCTGTTTGCGCAAGCGGGCTGCGTTGTCAATGTCAAGACCGATCGCCATCTCAAGCAGGGCGGATACGTGTAGGGCCTTTAGTTCGGATAAATGCATATGTGTTGAGTGTCCCGAGACGGGATGTAAAGGTAGGGGAGGGGACTGCGTGGCGTTGATTAATTATTGGGGAAGGCTGTGCACGAATGATGGCAAAGCTGTTTCCCGGTCGTTCCAGTCAGGCGGCGCTGCGGGCGCAGCGCTGCCTATCATACATTAAATGTTGCTGTCGACGAAAGCGGTCAACTGGCCCTTGGCCATGGCGCCCACTTTTTGAGCAGCTGCGACACCATCCTTGAACAGGATCAGGGTCGGGATGCCGCGGATGCCGAACTTGGCAGGCACTGCCTGGTTGGCGTCCACGTCCATCTTGGCGATCAGGATGCGGCCGTCATATTCCTTGGCCACTTCTTCCAGGATCGGGGCGATAGCCTTGCAGGGACCGCACCATTCTGCCCAGAAGTCGACCAGCACTGGCAACTCGGATTTCAGGACGTCTGCTTCAAAAGATGCATCGCTAATGTGTTTGATATTTTCGCTCATATTTTCCTCAAATGAGGGTGGGATCAATAATGCCTGGGATTAACCATACGCTGGTTCGCCATCCATGCTTCCTGGAGTGCAGCTAGCAGATGGGGGCAATGGGCACAAATTCAATATTCTTGGAAGGTGCGACCAGAGGTATGCAGGCGGGGATGGCTGAAATAATAACCCATTTTTTCAAAGCGTGGCGATTATTGCAGAAAAACTTGAGGCATATCGCCACCGCGCGTGCCGGCAGGGCGGCAAAGCCGCATGCCTGCTGGCCCGCAGCGCCGTGCCCGCCCTCCCGGCCATCCTTCGCGCTCAGGCCTGTATGCTGGCCAGACGCGCCGTGTGCTGCAATTGCAAGTTCACCATGAGCTGCAATTCCGCGCTTTCCATCGGCTTGCGGAAGGTGCCTAATATATGCAGGCCATTGGCCACGGCCAGGCGTTCGGCTGCCAGGCGCACGGCCGAATGCAGGCCGGACAGTAACACTACGCCGCCGCGGAAGCCATTGTCAGCCGCCATGCGCAGGAATTCGATGCCGTCGATGTCGGGCATGGACAGGTCGCAGATCAGCAGATCGGGCTGGTGCTGCTTCAGGGTGGCCAGCGCCTGTTCGCTGTGCGAATCGCAGCGGATGTCGAATGGGCCCATCTGCTCGAGCATGTCGCTGAGCACGTCGAGCATGAAAACGTCGTCGTCCAGCAGCAGCACGCGCAACGGCGCCAGGCCTGCTTCGTTGTGTTCCCGGCTTGCTTGGTTTGATACAGTGTTCATCGTCATGTCTTTCTGTTGATATGCATCGCTGTCGATGCCGATACCTTGCCGTAACGTGCTGGCGATAGCTAATCGTCATTGGCAAAGCTGGTGTTATTCATGATTTGTTCGGTAATCAGTTCCAGCAGGGGCCACAGGCGCGCCACGATGCGCCTTGCCCGCTCCTCCTCGTCGGCCGGTTCTCCCGGCGCCAGGGTTTCCAGGTCGTGACACAGCTCGGCCAGCCCCAGCGCCCCCACGGTGCGCGCCGACGACTTGATGCGGTGTCCCAGTTCGCGCACCTGGTGCACGTCGCCGCGCGCCAGGGCCGCGTCGATGTCGCCAAAGCCCTCCTGCGTGGTCTGCAGGAACTTGAAGGCGAATTTGCGCACCTTTACCGGGTTGTAGCCCAGCAGCTTGGCCAGGATGGACAGGTCGATCACCTGCGGGTCGCCCGCCAGTGTGGTCTTGAAGGCCGGGGCGGGGCGGCCGCGCGCCGGTGGCGGTGGCGTCTCGCGCGCCGGCAGCCAGCTGGCGATGGTCTGGTACATCATGGCCGGCTGGATCGGCTTGGAAATGAAATCGTCCATGCCCGCTTCCAGGCAGCGCACGCGGTCTTCGCTGGTGGCCGTGGCCGTCATGGCCAGCACGCGCAGGTGCGCCAGTTGCGGGTCGGCGCGGATGTGGCGCGTGGCTTGCAAGCCATCCATCAGCGGCATTTGCACGTCCATCAGCACGCAGTCGAACTGCGTCTGGCGCAACAGGTCGAGCGCTTCCTCGCCATTGTTGGCCAGGCAGACGGAGGCGCCCGCTTCTTCCAGCAATTCCAGCGCCACTTGCTGGTTGAAGGTATTGTCTTCCACCAGCAGGATGCGCGCATGCTTGAGCGTGCGCATCACCAGGGCCGCGTCGGCGCTGGCGCGCATGGCCGCTGCCGTCTGCACCATGCTGTCGAGCATGGCCGGCGCCGCCTGGTCGGAAATGCCCAGGTTGGCCGTGAACCAGAAGGTGCTGCCGGCGCCGGGACGGCTGTCGACGCCGACGTCGCCACCCATCAGCTGCGCCAGCTGCTTGCAGATGGCCAGGCCCAGGCCCGTGCCGCCATATTCGCGCGTGGTGGAAGTGTCGGCTTGCTGGAAGGACTGGAAGAGCTTACCCATTTCATCCTGCGACAGGCCGATGCCGTGGTCGCACACTTCGAAGCGCACCAGGCAGTGTTTGGTGTCCGCCACCACCTTGCGCACTTTCACGGTAATACTGCCCTGTTCGCTGAACTTGATGGCGTTATTGGCGTAGTTGATCAGCACTTGCCCCAGGCGCAGCGGGTCGCCCACCAGCACGGCGGGCAATTGCGGGTCGATCTCGAACAGCAGTTCCAGGTTCTTGCCGGCGGCGCGCGGCGCCACCACCGTCATCAGCGTCTGCACCACATGGTCGAAACTGAAGTTGATGCGCTCGATTTCCAGCTTGCCCGCCTCGATTTTCGAGATGTCGAGGATGTCGTCGATGATGCCCAGCAGGTGTTCTCCGGCAAAGCGGATTTTTTCCAGGTAATCGCGCTGGCGCGGTTCCAAATCCGTCTTCAGGGCAAGATAGGCCATGCCGATCACGCCATTCATCGGCGTGCGGATTTCATGGCTCATATTGGCCAGGAATTGACCCTTCGCCAGGCTCGCTTCTTCGGCCACCTGCTTGGCCTGGTCCAGCTGCTCCGTGCGCTGCGCCACGCGCTCTTCCAGATGTTCATTGAGTTCGCGCAAGGCGCTCTCGCTGCGCTTGTGATACGTGATGTCCGTCAGGCTGGCCACCACCATGCCGACCTTGCCGTACTCATCGCGGATGGCTTCCGTATTGACGGACAGCCACGACAGGCTGCCGTCGGGCTGTTGCACGCCCATCAGCACGTCGCGCATGGCGACACCGGTCGACAGGGTGATGTGCACGGGATGGCTGCGCTGGTCGAAAGCGGAACCGTCTTCGCGGATGGCTTGCCACAGGCTGCGGTTGGCCGGACTGGCCGCCAGCATGCGCTCGGCTGCCGCATTGCTCTCCAGGATATGCCCATGGCTGTCCTGCACCACCAGGCCGTTGGTGACGGCGCCAAACACGGAGGCCATGCGCTGGCTGGAATTCGACAGCGCGATCGACGCCTGGCGCCGTTCCGTGATGTCGGTAATCATGGCCAGCGTGCCGCCCGGCTCGCCGTTGTCCGATTGAATACTGGTGCTCGACAGCAAGCCCCACAGGCTGGACAAGTCCTTGCGAAAGAAGCGGAAGTCGACCTGGTCCGGCTGGCTGGCAAAGCTGCCGTGGCTGGCCAGGCGCCGCTGCATCAGCAACTGGCTGTCGCGGTCCATGAAGTCGAGCATGGGACGGCCCAGCATTTCCTGCACCGTATAGCCCAGCATGTGCGCCATCTTCGGGTTGACGAACGTGGTTTTGCCATCCGCATCCGTCATCCAGATGCCTTCGGCCGCCGTCTGCACGATCAGGCGGTAGCGCTCCGAACTGGCGTGCAAGGCTTCTTCGGCGCGCTGGCGCTGCGTCATGTCGCGCAGCGAGACGATGGAAAATACTTGTCCGGCCATGCGCAGCGGCGACAGGCTGACCTTGGCGGGGAAGTGCGTACCGTCGCGGCGGCGCGCCATCATCACCCGGCCCGGCAGGCTGTGCCGCGCTTGCGGATCGCCCACGGAGTGGCTGGCCGTGCTTTCCGGTACCAATTGTTCCAGCGACATACCCGTCAATTCGGCCAGCGGGTAGCCGAAGCAGCGCGCGCCGATCTGATTCGCGTAATGCACCTTGCCCTCGACATCGGCCACCAGCATGGCTTCGGGCGCCGCTTCCAGCATCGAACGCATGCGCGATTGCTCGTCCTGCTTGCGTTCGCTGATATCGCAGACGATGCCGCTGGCCTGCGTGGCGGCGCCATCCGAGGCACGCGACAGCACGGCGCCGCGTGCCAGCAGCCAGCGCCAGTGGCCGTCGCTGTGGCGCAAACGGAATTCGCAATTGAAGGTGCCGGGCGCCTGGCCGTCCAGATGCTGGCGAAATGCAAGACTCAGGCGCGCGCGGTCGTCCCGGTGTACTTCGGCCAGCCAGTCGGATAGTGCATGCTCGAGCCTGGCACTCCTGTCGCCCAGCACGTCCTGGTACTGGGGCGCAAACTGCAGCCGGTCGGACTGGCGCCGCCAGGTCCAGCCAGCCAGGGCGGCGCCGCGCAAGGCTTGCCCCGCATCCTGTTCGGCCAGGGCATGCGCGGGCAGGAGCAGGCGGCGCAACCGTTGCCGCAGCCGCCAGGCTTGCCAGCAAGCCAGTCCCGCCAGGGCGGTGGCGCTGGCGGCAGCGTACGGCCACAGCAGTGTCGGCGCCATGCCGTGTGCCGCCGCCTGCACCGGCAGGGAGAGTGCCATGCCTGTCGCCAGCATCGTACGAGCGAGCCGGCGCAGCGCAGGGCGCCGTCGGCGTGGTGCGCTGAAACTCGTGTGGCTGCAATACGACAAATGCATCCCTTTCTGGGGCGTGATTGGACTGGGCTGGCAGTGCATGAGACGCGCTGATATAAACGCCTGCGGCGCTTTCTGGCGGCAACTATAGCATCGAATATTTAGTCGGAGTATTTAAGTTCTGAAACGGCCAAAACGGGATTTTTTTTGCCCCGGAATGGCTGTTTTTTTCGCGATTTGGTGAGAATTCGTGAGAAAGTTGGCGCGAAATCGTGCTACTCAATTGCGGCATTGGTCCTACGTGAAGCTGCCGGCAAACTGATAGCGGTGTCCGGGATGCCACATGGTGGCGATCGAGGCGATCTTGCCGCCCGAGCGCGTCTGGCGGCGCAGCACCAGGCAAGGCTGTTTGGTGTCGATGGCCAGCATTTCGGCAATGTCGCGCGGTGCCGACAGCGCTTCGATGCTGTAGGTGGCGCCTTGCAAGGGGGCGGCGGCCATCAGGTATTCGTTCGGCGTGATGCTGGAAAAATCCTGCGTCATGTAGTCGGGCGCGCACTCGGGATTGACCCAGCGGTCTTCCACCTGGATTGGCACGCCGTTTTCAAAATGCACGATCAGCGAATGAAACAGCGGGTGTTCCAGCGGCAAGCCGAATTGCTTGGCCAGCAAATCGGACGCCTTAGTGCGTTCGAGCAATTGCAAGCTGCTGCGGTGGATATGCCCGCGCGCGCGCACTTCATCGGCGATACTCTTGATTTCCAACAGGGTCGCCTGGTATTTTTGCTGCGCCACATAGGTACCGGAACCCTGGCGCCGCGTCAGCACTTGCTCGCTGGTCAGTTCGCGCACGGCGCGGTTGACCGTCATGCGCGAGACGCCGAATTGTTTCACCAATGCTTGCTCGGAGGGAATCACGTCGCCTTCCTTCCAGCGTCCGGCAGCGATGCCGGCCAGCAGAAAATCCTTGATGCGCTGGAAAATGGGCGTATTTTCCTGGGTAGTATGATCGTCCAATGCGGTTTCTCCGGGGCGCGGGCAGGGCGCGCCGCCGGCTGGTGGCGCGATGGCCGATTTTAGCACCGAGCACGCTGCCTGCCGCCAGCCTTTTTTTGAATTCAAAAGCAAGCGCCGGAGTGCGGCGCGCGCGCGTGCTGGCTATGCTGGTTGCTTACTATTGACTTGCACGGAGTTCGCCATGGAACACGCTTACCTGACTGACGATGAACGCTGGGATGCCCTGCAGCGGCGCGCGCCCGACGCCGACGGCGTTTTCTATTACTCGGTGCGCACGACGGGCGTGTATTGCCGCCCTTCCTGTGCGGCGCGTCCCGCCTTGCGCCGCAACGTGGCCTTCCACGCCAGTTGCGAGCAAGCGGAAGCGGCCGGTTTTCGCCCCTGCCTGCGCTGCAAGCCCAACTTGCCCCCGCTGGCCCAGCGCCAGGCGGCCATCGTGGCCGATATCTGCCGCCTGATCGATGCCAGTGACGAGCTGCCTGACCTGGACAGCCTTGCCAGGGCCGCCGGCATGAGCCGCTTTCACTTTCACCGCGTCTTCAAGGCGCATACGGGCATCACGCCCAAAGCGTATGCGGCGGCGCGGCGCGGCGAGCGCCTGAAGGCAGGTTTGCAGGGCGCGGCAAATGTCACCGAGACTTTGTACGCGGCCGGTTTCAATTCCAGCGGCCGCCTGTACGCGGCCACGCCGGGCTTGCTGGGCATGACGCCGGGCGCGTTTCGCGCAGGCGGCAGCGGCGCCGTGATCCGTTTCGCCATCGGCGCCTGCTCGCTGGGCGCCATCTTGGTGGCCAGCACGGACAAGGGCATCTGTGCGATTTTGATCGATGACGATCCGGAAGTGTTGCTGCGCGATTTGCAGGACCGCTTTCCGCAAGCCGAACTGCGCGGCGCGGAAGCCGAATACGAACGGACGGTGGCGCAGGTGGTGGGCTTGGTCGAGGCACCCGCTTTCGGCCTGGACTTGCCGCTCGACGTGCGCGGCACCGTGTTCCAGCAGCGCGTGTGGCAAGCCTTGCGCGAGATTCCCGCCGGCAGCACGGTCAGCTATGCCGAGCTGGCGCGCCGCATCGGCGCCCCGCAAGGTGCGCGCGCCGTGGCGGGCGCCTGCGCGGCCAATGCCCTGGCCGTCGCCATCCCCTGCCACAGGGTGGTGCGCAACGATGGCGCACTGTCCGGCTACCGCTGGGGGGTGGAGCGCAAGCAGGCGCTGCTCGAACGCGAGGGCGAACGGTGAGGGCGCTGGATTGGCAGCAGATCGAGGATGATCTGAATCAGTACGGTTGCGCCGTCGTGCCGGGTTTGCTGAGTGCGGATGCCTGCGCCGCGCTGGCGGCGCAGTATGATGACGCGTCGCGCTTTCGCAGCCGTGTGGTGATGCAGCGCCATGGTTTTGGACAGGGCGAGTACCAGTACTGGGCCTATCCGCTGCCCGACATCGTGGCCGCCTTGCGCGAACAGCTGTACGGACCGCTGGCGGCCATCGCCAACCGCTGGCATGCCAGCATGGGCTTCGATAGCCGCTTTCCCGTGGCGCACGGGGATTTCCTGGCGCGCTGCCATGCGGCCGGGCAAATGCGGCCCACGCCCCTGCTGCTGCGCTACCGCGAAGGCGATTACAACTGCCTGCACCAGGACCTGTATGGCGAGCACGCGTTTCCGCTGCAACTGGCCGTACTGCTGTCGCGCCCGCAAGACGATTTCACGGGTGGTGAATTCGTGCTGACGGAGCAGCGCCCGCGCATGCAGTCGCGCCTGGAGGTCGTGCCGCTGGCGCAGGGCGACGCCGTCCTCTTTCCCGTCGCGCAGCGCCCCGTGCATGGCACGCGCGGCAGCTACCGCGTGAACATGCGCCACGGCGTGTCGCGCCTGCGTTCGGGCTTGCGTCATACCCTGGGCATCATTTTCCACGATGCAAGCTAAACGGTAGCTGCGGCGCTTGAGTTTCCAGAATTGCATGGCATGATGGCTACTCCTTGTCACTCTTTCATTTCTGCCATGTCCGCGTTGCTCCGCTTGTTGTGCCTGTTGACCATTTTTATGTTGCCCGCAGCCCATGCGGACGATGGCGTGCCCGCGCTCGTTGCAGAGGCCGCATCCGCCGTGACGCCGTCACAGGCTGCGGCGGCCAGGACGGCGCCGCTGATGTTTGCCAATCGCAAGGTGTTTGTTTTTCGCGCCGCGCTGGCCGGCTATCCGCCCGATGACCGCGCCATTGGTGCGCAGCGGCGCCTGGAAAGCGTGCTGGCGAAAAACGGTCCCCTGCAGGCAAGCACGCGGATGATTCCCGAAGGCACGCAAGTGTTGCTCGATGGCGTGCAGCTGTTCGTCGTCGTGCAGGGCGACGTCAACCAGCTGGCCGGCGACACGACGGAAAGCGTGGCGAAAACGGCGGCCGGGGAATTGAGCAAGGCCGTCTTTGACTATCGCGAGCAGAGCAGCTGGCACTACCTGGCGATCGCCGCCGCCGTGTGCGCGGCCGCCACCCTCGTGTTCTGGCTGGTGTGGCTGGGTCTGACACGCTTTTACCGCTGGGCCAAGCGCCGCAGCGGCATCCTGCTGGCCTCGCGCCTGCGCGACGTGCGCCTGAAAAACGTGCGCGTGCTCGACGCCGAGCACTACATCGCCTTTGCCTACCAATTGCTCAGCGCCGTGCTGTGGGGCTTGCGCCTGATGGCCACGTATCTGTGGGCTGCCTTCGTGCTGGGCCGCCTGCCCTACACGCGTTCCTGGGGCGAAAGCCTGAGCGGCTACCTGTTCGACGTGGCGGCCGACGTCTTCCACGCCATCATCGGTGCCTTGCCGGGGTTGGTGCTGGTATGCGTGATCTTCGCCATCGCGCGCCTGATCGCCGCCACCGCCGCCTCGCTGTTCAAGCGCGTGGAAAGCGGAGAACTGCAAATCGGCTGGCTCGACAAGGACACGGCCCTGCCGACGCGCCGCATCGCCAGCGTGGTGATCTGGCTGTTCGCGCTGGCCATGGCGTATCCGTATCTGCCCGGTTCGCACACGGCTGCCTTCCAGGGCCTGTCCGTGCTGGTGGGCCTGATGGTGTCGATCGGCGCGTCGAGCATCGTCGGCCAGGGCGCGAGCGGCCTGATCCTGATGTACACGCGCGCCCTGCGCAAGGGCGAGTATGTGCGCGTGGGCGACAGCGAGGGTACCGTGGTCGACGTGGGCATGTTCGAGACGCGCCTGCGCACGGGCCTGGGCGAGGAAGTCGCCTTGCCGAACGCGTGGGTGATGTCGCAAACGACCAAGAATTACTCGCGCGCCCAGCCCGGCGGCGGCTTCGTGCTCGACACCACCGTCACCATCGGCTACGCCACGCCATGGCGGCAAGTACACGCCATGCTGGAACTGGCCGCGTCGCGTACACCGGAATTGTCCACCATGCCGAAACCGTACGTGATGCAACTGGCCCTGCAGGATTACTACGTGCAATATCGCCTGGTCGCCTACGCCAGCGCCGAAGTCCCCCGCCAGCGCGCCGAAGTGCTGAACCGCTTGCACCAGAACATCATCGACGTCTTCAACGAATTCGACGTGCAAATCACCTCGCCGCACTACATTGACGACCCGAAAGAGTCGCAGGTGGTGCCGCCGGAGGAGTGGTTCAGGGCGCCGGCGCAGCGGGGGGAGGAATCGGGTCAAGTGGTGCCGCCCAAGCCTTGAATGCCCGGAGCGGTTGGTGCGTGATGGAGGCAATGACACGCGCTATTTTGGTTTTTCCTCGGGAGCGCAGGTGTTCTTGCCATTTGTCAGCTGAACCACATGGAAGCCTCCGGAGGCTGCCGTGAGCAGGCAGAAATCTGCCGATTAGCGCGAAGTGGGATCGGACGCGGATGGCGGCCTTCCCAGGAAGGATACGCCATACACTTTTCCCGCCACCAGCTACGCGGCATCGCTGCTCTCGGCCCCCCCCCGGGAGCCTTGCCGTAGCGCACGCATCCCCTGTTTGGCAGGCGATAGGTGGGGTCGCCAAATGAGGCATTGGGAAACATGACCGTCCATACATTGTTCCAGCCATTCGGCCCAGGTGTGCTGATCGTCAGCATCTTCAGGCTGACTGGCCCTCTTGATCATTCCTCTTGATTGGCAATTTTGAAGCAGGGAAGACCCGCCTCAGTCATGACGGCGGCGCGTCCCATGCGCGACCACGCCGAGGCATCGATACTCGTCAGCGTGGCAAGCAGGAATAGCGGTGTGTGACGATATGGCATGGCGATTCTCGCACTATTTGATGAGCGAATGTTCTGGGCAACTATCCTGTCTCCACGCTGGCGTGTCGCTGCCAATGGCGATGATTTTTCGTTCACAAGCTTTTTGTCGAGAGCGGTACTTTTTTCCACCAGTCATATTTAAAAACCCACACACCAACGGCGGGCTTTTCTGACAGGTCTGAAATGCTGAGTGCTCCCAAACCTTCGGAAGGTCGTTAAGAATCGCGGCCATTTCCCGAGCAGCGAAGCGGCCACCAAGCTGGTATTGCTGGCCTTGCACAGTATTGAAAAATATTGGAAGATGCTGCAGCGCACGTGGAAACTGGCGGCCAACCAGTTTGCCATCATGTTCGGCGAACGCTTCACAAACGCGATTAACTAAAACCCGGCCCTGCACACACAGAATTGCTTACACGTCCGTTGGTTAGCCTTTTATAATCAGCGAAGTTTTCATCGATAGTGGAATACCCCAACCCGATGCGGTATAACCAACGCTGTCATGACGTATTGGGCACATAGACAGTTTTCAGGTGCGCTAGGTGCTTCATGCACAGGAGTTCTAAGTAATCGCCAGGAAATTATTGTGAATTTATTACAAACAGAACCGGATGCTATACAAGGCGCCGACTGCGACGCAGTAGAGCGCCGCTTATGGAAGTCAGAAATCACAAGAATTCATCGGGGGTTACTTAGTCGCCTGAAAGGCTCCTAGTGACTCCGATCTAAATTGCAATGCATTCAACATCAGCCTTTGCCGGCTGAGATATGCAAACCGTAAAGAGGAATAGACGTGAGCAACAGAGTTTTTGGTTTAGTGTGGTGCCTCATCATCGGTTTTTTCTCTCTCCTGCCTTTGCTGCACGGAGAAACCGTGCATGTGCCGCCAGCGGTTGTTGCAGTGCTGCTTGCACTGATCGCCGTTTCTGCGCCGGGTCTTCTTGATCGACCAAACAGATTATGGACATATTTTGGCAAAAAATCACATGCAGTAACGAGCACCGTTACGCTTTTCCTGATTTATTTTTTCTTTCTTACCCCGGGGGCAGCACTGTTGCGCCTGTGTGGTCGCAGGCAGCTAAAACTGCAATTTGATCCCAAGACGCATACATACTGGACCGAACGCACTTCGGGCGACACGAACTTCAACCACCCATATTAACCATACACTCAATGCAAATTCTTGGTATCTCCGCGTACTATCATGATAGCGCCGCTGCCTTAATCCGTGATGGTATCGTTGTGGCAGCAGCACAGGAAGAACGTTTTACTCGAAAAAAGCAGGACTCTGATTTCCCTCGCAGCGCCACTCGTTTCTGTCTTGAAGCAGCACAAGGCTCTGCGATAGATCATGTCGTCTTTTACGACAAGCCCCTCCTCAAGTTCGAGCGCCTTCTAGAAACATATCTGAGCTTTGCCCCGAAGGGATTCGCCTCCTTCCGTGCCGGCTTACCGGTCTGGGCGAAGGAGAAACTGTTTCAGCGATCATTGCTCGCAAAGGAACTGAACGCGCTCGCACCTGGTAAATTTTCTTCTGATGAGTTGCTATTTTCCGAGCATCACCTAAGCCATGCAGCCTCCGCCTTTTATCCGTCACCTTTTGACGAGGCGGTGGTGCTAACCACGGACGGAGTGGGAGAATGGGCAACCACATCGGTGGCAATTGGTCGTGGCTCGGAACTGAAAATCATCCGCGATCTGGTTTTTCCCCATTCGCTTGGACTGCTGTATTCCGCATTTACTACCTATTCAGGTTTTCGCGTCAATTCTGGTGAATACAAGCTCATGGGCCTCGCCCCCTACGGAAAACCACGCTTTACCAGCATCATTCGCGAACACCTGATTGATGTAAAGGAAGATGGCACCTTCCGATTGAATCAGAAATACTTCAACTACTGTACCGGGTTGAGCATGACAAATTCCCGCTTCCATAATCTATTCGGTCGGCCACCGCGATTACCGGAGAGTCCACTCGAAGACTTTCATGCCGACATAGCAGCTTCGATCCAGCAGGTAACGGAAGACATCATTCTTCGCATGACCAGGGCGCTGGCACAAGAAACCGGCCTGAAGAATCTCTGTCTGGCTGGAGGAGTGGCGCTTAATTGCGTAGCCAATGGCAAGATCGCCGCTGATGGTGCATTCGAGAATATCTGGATTCAACCCGCTGCGGGTGATGCTGGTGGAGCACTTGGTGCAGCACTCGCTGCTTATCATCTCCATCTCAAATCACCGCGTCAAGTGAGTTATCCAGATGCGATGAACGCCAGCGCACTGGGTCCAGAGTTCTCGCCCAGCCAGATCGAAGCGACGCTATCAGCAGCCGGGGCGCGTTTCACTATTGCCCCGAATGAGCTAGTAGTTGATGAGACAGCTCAGGCGCTGGCAGCTGGCGAGGTGGTTGGCTGGTTTCAAGGACGCATGGAGTTTGGCCCTCGTGCCCTCGGCAATCGCTCTATCCTGGGGGATCCTCGCAGAGCCGATATGCAGAAGAAACTCAATCTCAAGATTAAATTCCGCGAGAGCTTTCGGCCCTTTGCCCCATCAGTTTTAGCAGAGGCCGCAACAGACTGGTTCGACATGAGCGCACCGGCCTCTCCCTATATGCTGACGGTTTCTACGGTAGCGGAAAAACACCGAAAAATATCGGCGCAGCACGCAGCGGAACATCATGCATTAAAGGATCAACATCTCGTACGCTCCGTTATTCCTGCAGTGACGCACACAGATTTTTCTGCCCGTGTGCAGACCGTTGACGCCGAGCAGAGCCCCCGTTATCACGCACTTCTAAAGGCATTCGAAACACTGACTGGCTGCCCCGTGCTGATCAACACCAGCTTCAATGTACGGAATGAACCGATTGTATGTACGCCGACAGATGCATTCAACTGTTTTATGGCTACTGATATGGATCGTTTAGTCGTTGGGAACTTCGTGATGCTCAAAGCAGAACAGGATCACACGTTAGCTACGAATTATGCCTCAAGTTTTGAAATGGACTAACATGAGTGAGAAATCAAATTCTTCGCAACCCCAGTCAAAATCCCGCCCGTATCTAGTTAAGCTATTTCAAGTCTTTATCGTTATTTGCCTAATAGACGGATTTCTCGACATTGCCTACCCACTAGCGATGTTCACCAAAAAAAAAATTAAGATCGTAACTTCCGAGATTAAAAATTCTGCACCGATGGAATTAAATGAATCCCAGAAAGTTATAATTCCCGCAGGAGGCCTCCCCCTTCGGAATGAACCAGGAATTCGGAACATTGTTTCCGAATATCATTCTACAAGCATTAATGTAAATGCAACTGGTCTGCGCTACAACGGTCAACCCCCTCCAGAGAAGGTGGGTTACGTTGGCGTTCTGCTCGGCTCATCAACTGCATTCGGATACGGTGTCGCCGATAATCAGACTATTGCCGCACATCTAGAACGAGCATTGAATCACACTCGAATTTATAATTACGCGGGTTTGGGCCAACCCCTCCCTGATAACATATTGCGCTGGTACGATTTACAGAAAAACAACGGAAAACCAGATTTTGTCATCCTCGCTGGCGTAAACTATCAATTACTCGACGACTGCCGGCCAATTTGGACGACAAACATACCGGGAAGTACGCATTCGAACATTTTTTTATATCTGACTGACAAGCTCTCAAACGAGAAAATTATGCCTTGCACCTCCAGTGATAGTATAGAACTAGCCGTCCGAAATTCCATCCTTTCCATAGAAAATGCGGTTACCTTCGCTCGCAAAAATCGGATTCCTTTTTATATAGTAAATCTTCCAAGTCCTTTTGACGCCAATGTCAATATCAGTAACATTTTAAATTCTGCTAATACAACATATTATATGTCAATGCGAAGAGTAGTTAGTCACTACCATCAAGAGCTGACCAAGCTCGACATTCCGGAGTTCATCGATCTATCCCATGCGCTACCAGCTGATAAAACTTACTTTATAGACATGGGAGGACATCTCTCAAAGGAAGGAAACAGGCTTATTTCAGAGAAAATTTTTGACCACATATGGGGCAACAAAAGCCAAGTGGCGACACGCTTGCCCCAGCACTGAGGTGTACATAGATGTCAAGACACTTCTGTTTCAAGATGCCCGTGGCGGTTTGCTGAATTTTCCAGCGAACAGCGCTGGGCAGGCGCTCGGATTGATCGTGCATTCGGACAGGGGGCAGTATGCCAGCGGGCTTTACCTGGATCTGCTGGCTAGCCACGGCTTTGTCTGCAGCATGAGCCGCAAAGGTAAGTGCTGGGACAACGCCGTCGCTGAACGCTTCTTCCTGAATGTCAAGATGGAGCGCGTCTGGCAACGTCATACGCCAACCACGCTGAATCAAAAGCCGATATCACCGATTACATCATCGGCTTCTATAACTGCAAGCGCCTCAATTCAGTACTGGGCAATCTGCCACTCTCTGTTTATGAAACAGAAAATGGTGGAACGTGAACCTATCGTTGTGTCTGAAATTACTTGACCGCCGCAGATGGGAGGATTACCGTTGCATGCGTCATAATACAATTGTCTGGTCTGGTCGGAGATTGTCCGACCGTGGGACTTGATCTTCAGGTAGATTAGGATTGCTGTATCCGATTGTGTCGGCGTGTGTCTGCGCTTGCCACTGGCTGCATCAATCGCCACAGGTGGTGCTCGCCGTTTGCAACCTTGTACTGAGCGGCGGACTCGTGCTGCAGGCTGTTGCCCATCTTGGACGTATATACGCCCCAGGACTAATTTAATTTAACAGGATCGACAACGAATGGCAGGAATAAATACTATGAATTATGGAGCTGATGGCCGATTTCCAGTCTATATAAAGATTGTTTCCTGCGATTTCAAATACATTTAATATCGATTCATCCCTTCTCATTTAAGATTGACTACATAGTGGAGTATTTTTGTGAAATTCTTGCATGACCTTTTTGGATTCCTGTTTAGTCGAAAATCCAGGTTGGTATTAATTCCATTCTTTGCGGTAATAATGCTATTCGCTGTCCTCTTTGTCGTGTTGGCTAATTCGCCTTGGGCGCCATTCGTATACGCGGTGTTTTAAGCGTGAGCAGTCGAAAATCTCTCATGAAGAGGCTCCTCTCGGGAACTGGCCTCGTGCTTTTTGGTCTGCTGCTGGCTTGCGCGGCGGTTGAGGGCTTGGTGCGCGTGGCAACCTCCTCGCAGCAGAATTATCTAATCGAGATGTGGCGTTATGCAACGCTGCTAAAGCGAAATAGTGCCGACCCCGTCATTGGCCATGAACACATTCCTGGCGCATCCGCTTTGCTGCAAGGGGTCAAGGTCTCCATTAATTCTCTCGGCATGCGCGGGCCTGAGCCGGACTTATCAACTGTCGGCAGGCATAAGGTTGTCATTGCTGGTGACTCTACCGCCATGGGGTGGGGCCTTCCGGAGGATGCAACGTTGCGCGGCCAACTCGCCAGGCGGCTCGGCTCGGGGACCGAGGTAATGACTACAGGTGTCGGCAACATGAACATGACGCAGATTGTTGCCAACTGGCTACGGTACGCTGACACAGTACGCCCGGATACGGTCATCGTGTTGGCGACTGCGCGTGCGCCGGCTGTGCAGGATACTGGCCAGGCCGGATGGCTGGTGCGTCACAGCCAAGCCTATGCTCTGCTCGTTTCCTTTATCG
The DNA here is from genome assembly GCF_051380715.1 of Janthinobacterium kochi. NCBI lineage: Bacteria > Pseudomonadati > Pseudomonadota > Betaproteobacteria > Burkholderiales > Oxalobacteraceae > Janthinobacterium > Janthinobacterium kochi. The sequence goes on along the minus strand of NZ_JBNYXO010000002.1, from coordinate 558,473 downwards.
AAATTGCTTTGAGTAATACTCCTGGCCAGGCTGGCTTGATCGCATCCTATGAAAAAATGTGGGCTGGAGGCTCTGGCCGCGCTGCCATGGATGCGGCGCTGGACCGGCTGAAGGCGGACCAAGCGAAGCATGGTTACCGAGTGCTGGTAATGATGATTCCGGAGCCACACAGTTTCGAGCCTTACAAGTTCGACTTCGCCACCAATATCATGCGCGCGGAAAGTGAAAAGCGGGGTTGGACTTTCCTCGATCCACTGCCAACTCTTCGAAAAGAACCTGCCGAAAGCTATTGGGTTGCCAATAATGATGTCCACCCTAACGCAAAGGCATTCCAGGTTATGACGGATGTACTTAAACCGTATTTCCTTCGTCCTCAGGAGTAACAGTCGATGTTGTTTCAGCTGCCTTCGTTCCTCTTGTTCTTCCTGATTTTTTGCACTATTTTCGCCGTTTGTCCCAAGCGTTTTCAACTCAGCTACGTCACCATCGCTAGCCTGGTCTTCTACGCTTGGTGGTATCCACCCGCTGTTCTGTTGATGATCGCGATGATTGTTGCTTGCTGGTGGATGCTGCGACTCGTTTGGCATGATCGGAGCAAGCTGGCGCTTTGCGTGTTCGTCTCCCTGATTCCGCTTGTACTTTACAAGTACGCGGACTTCTTATTTGAGACCATTGAGAGCATTTCAGGTATCGAGACTCCGCGACTCGGCTGGGCGCTACCGCTCGGCGTGTCGTTTGTTACTTTTACCATCATTGGTTATCTCGTCGATACGGCACGCCAGCCTGAGAAGAAGCCACCAGGCTTCTGGTCGACCGCGGTGTATCTGACGTTCTTTCCTCACCTCATCGCAGGCCCGATCCTCCGTGCGCGCCACATCCTGCCGCAACTGCAGCAGATGAGGATTGCAAGCGCCAATCTCATGCCCAATTTAGCCCTGTTTACGGTCGGCATACTAAAAAAGGTGCTAGTGGCCGATCCTGTCGGCGCCTATGTCGACCAAGCTTACGCGGCCCATACTACCCTGTCGGGCTGGGAGGGCGTGGCGGCGATATTCGGCTTCTCGATACAGATCTATTGCGATTTTAGTGCCTATTCCGACATGGCGATCGCTCTGGCCGGCATGCTGGGGATAGCATTCCCGGAAAACTTTCACTCGCCCTATGGTTCGGTCTCGATGAGCGAGGTTTGGCGGCGTTGGCACATGACCCTGAGTTTCTGGTTGCGCGATTACGTGTTCAAGCCGCTGCACGGCTATCTGTACAAGTATGCTCGCCACCTCTCCATCGTTATCACCATGGGGGTTTCCGGCTTGTGGCATGGCGCCGCATGGACCTTTGTCCTTTGGGGACTAGCCCACGGACTGGTGATGGTTGCAGAAACCGTCAGCGGCTATGGGCGTTTTGCCGCCGCCGCATCGGGATGGAAGCGGTGGCTTTGCATACTCTTTACTTTCCTGATCTGGAGTTTGCTTGCGGTAATGTTTAGGTCTCCTTCTCTATCCGTAGCGTATGACGTTGTCGCCGGCAGCTTTTCCAGAGGCAACTTTGGCAATTGGCCTGCTGCGGCTACCATGCCTGTTCTTCTCGGTATAGGGTTGTTGCTGCTGCATCCATTTGATCAGGTAGACAAGATTCGCTCCATGGCCTCGTTTGTGCCGGCGACTGTCTTAGCTCCGGTGCTTCTCATGTTATGCCTCGGATGCGCGGCAGTTGCTTCGATGCAGCCAGCAAATTTCTATTATTTTGATTTTTAGCGGTGGTCGGCAAGGTGGCCCGGTCATCGGCGTGCGCCAGCGGCACCTTGTTTTGCGAAACGAATTCCAGCTGCTCGTCGTCGCAGCAGCACCAGCTTTCGTCGGGCCGGCCGTCAGCGCTGAAGGTGACGATCATGCTGTCGAAGCGCGCGCCCAGGCTTTTCTTCTGGTGGGCCACGAGCTTGAAGAACACGTCGCACGCGGTGGTGCTGATGACATGGTGCCTGGCCATGGGAGCTCCGCGATAAAACGCCAGCGTAGGCCAGCGGCGGTGGGGAAGTGTTGACGGGGCGCAAGGCATGCGCGCCTGTGTCTGACCGATTGACCATTTTGCCAATTTCTATACACTCGTCTCTTCATTCAAGACCTGGAGATGGAAATGCCGACCCTGCCAATGCGCCGCACCTTGCTTGTTCTCGCCTGCCTGGGCACCCTGGCCCACGCCCACGCCCACGCCGATACCGTCATCGACAATGCCAACGGCTACACGCTCGACGCGCACGGCAAGGTAGTCCGTTTCACGGCGCTGGCGTTTGACGACGCTGGCAAACTGCTCGCCGTCGGTAGCGCCGCGCAGGTGAAACGCAAGGTGGCCAAGGGCGCCACCTATGTCGACGTGCAGGGCAAGACCGTGTTGCCGGGCCTGATCGACGCGCATGGCCACGTGTTCGGCCTGGGGACGATCGCCAGCGGCGTGATGCTGTATGGTTCCACATCGCTGCCGGCCGCCGTGCAGGCCGTGGGCGAGTTCGCGCGTGCGCATCCGGAACGCAGCTGGGTCGTCGGCAATGGCTGGAACCAGGAAATCTGGAAGCTGGGGCGCTTTCCCACGGCTTTGGAGCTCGATGCGGCGGAAAGCGCGCGGCCCGTGTGGCTGCGCCGGGTCGATGGCCACGCTGGCTGGGCCAACAGCCGCGCGCTGGCGCTGGCCGGCATCACGCGCGCCACGCCTGATCCGGCGGGCGGCAAGATCGAACGCGATGCGGACGGCAATGCCACCGGTGTGCTGGTCGATAACGCCATGGACTTGATGGACGCCGTGCTGCCCAAGCCCGGCGACGTGGAAAACCGCGCCGCCCTCGATGGCGCATTGGCGCAGCTGGCGCAAGTGGGGCTGACCAGCGTGCACGATGCGGGCATCGGCCAGATGCAGGACCGCTTGTTCCGCGACTATGCGGACCACGGCAAGCTGACGGTGCGCGTGTACGGCATGATCGCCGACACGACGGAAGACTTCGACGCGCTGTCAAAAAATGGTCCCCTGCACAGCTATGCGCGCGACATGTACGCCTTGCGCGCCGTCAAACTGCTGTCCGACGGCGCCCTGGGCAGCCGCGGCGCGGCCTTGCTGGCGCCCTACAGTGACGACCCGACCACCAGCGGCCTGCTGTTCTACCCGGACGCCGCCATGCGCGCGAAGATGGCAAAAGCCATGCGCGCCGGCTATCAGGTGAATGTGCACGCCATCGGCGACGCGGGCAACCATCAGATCCTCGACGGCTATGCAGCCCTGATCGGAAAGTACCGCGGTGCTGGCCTGCGCCACCGCATGGAGCACGCGCAGGTGGTGCAATTATCCGACATCCCCCGTTTCAAGGCGCTGGGCATCGTGCCGTCGATGCAGCCGACGCACGCCACGTCCGACCAGAACATGGCGGAGCAGCGCGTGGGCCACGAGCGCATCAAGGGCGCGTATGCGTGGCGCACCTTCCTTGCGCAAGGTTCGCGCATCGCCTGCGGATCGGATTTTCCCATCGAGTCACCGAACCCGTTCGAGGGTATCCACGCGGCCGTCACGCGGCAAAACAGCGAGGGCTTCCCGGCCGGCGGCTGGTATCCGCAGCAAGCCATGACGGTGACGCAGGCGTTGCGCTGCTTCACCCTGGACGCGGCCTGGGCGGCGCACCAGGAAAAGGTCATCGGCACCCTGGAAGCGGGCAAATGGGCGGACTTCATCGTCGTCGACCAGGACTTGTTCAAGGTGGCGCCGACGGCGATTGGCAAGACGCAGGTGCTGCAGACGTGGGTGGCGGGCAAGCGTGTGTTCGAGAAAAAATGAGGGTTGGGGTCAGGCCCATCGGGTCTGACCCCAAAGAAAACCTGTTGACTTGGTTGTATAGACAACCTATGCTGGGAATACCAGAGCGGGCCAGGTATCGGGCTAGATACGCCCGCTCGCACCCTACGAGGAGACAGCATGAACAGCACAATGGACACCGATCCACGCTTTGATGCCAGCCGCACCATCCGCGCCCCGCGCGGCACGGTCATGGCTTGCAAGAGTTGGCAGGCCGAGGCGGCCTACCGCATGTTGCAAAACAACCTGGACCCGGAAGTGGCGGAAAATCCGCAGCACCTGGTCGTCTACGGCGGCATCGGCCGCGCCGCCCGCAACTGGGCCTGTTTCGACCAGATCCTCGCCTCGCTGCGCGAACTGGAAGACGACCAGACTTTGCTGATCCAGTCCGGCAAACCGGTGGGCGTGTTCCAGACCCACCCTGACGCGCCGCGCGTACTGATCGCGAACTCCAACCTGGTGCCGAAATGGGCCAACTGGGAACACTTCAACGAACTCGATCGGCAAGGCCTGTTCATGTACGGCCAGATGACGGCCGGCAGCTGGATTTACATCGGCACGCAGGGCATCGTGCAGGGCACGTATGAAACCTTCGCCGAGGCGGGCCGCCAGCATTTCGGCGGCGACTGGGGCGGGCGCTGGATTTTGACGGCGGGCCTGGGCGGCATGGGCGGCGCGCAGCCGCTGGCCGCCACCATGGCGGGCGCCGTGTCGCTCAATATCGAATGCCAGCAAAGCAGCATCGACTTCCGCTTGCGCACGCGCTACCTGGACAAGCAGGCGGCCAGCCTGGACGAAGCCCTGGAACTGGTCAAATATCACACTGAACGCAAGGAAGCCATTTCCATCGGCTTGCTGGGCAACGCGGCCGAAGTGCTGCCGGAACTGGTGCGTCGCGCGAAGACGGGCGGCCTGCTGCCGGACCTGGTGACGGACCAGACGTCCGCGCATGACCTGGTCAACGGTTACCTGCCACGTGGCTGGAGCGTGTCGGACTGGAAGGCGGCGCAGCAAGACCCGCAGCGCCACGCGCGCCTGACGGTGGCGGCCGCCGATTCCTGCGCCGCCCACGTGCAAGCCATGCTCGACTTCCACGCCATGGGCGTGCATACGGTCGATTACGGCAACAACATCCGCCAGGTGGCGTTCGACCAGGGCGTGCAGAATGCCTTCGACTTCCCCGGCTTCGTGCCCGCTTACATTCGCCCGCAATTTTGCGAAGGACGCGGGCCATTCCGCTGGGTGGCCCTGTCGGGCGACCCGGAAGATATCTATAAGACGGATGCGAAGATCAAGCAGCTGTTCCCGCATCACAAGCAGGTACACCACTGGCTGGATATGGCGCGCGAGCGCATCGCCTTCCAGGGCCTGCCGGCGCGTATCTGCTGGCTGGGACTGGGCGAGCGCCACATCGCCGGCCTGGCCTTCAACGAGATGGTGCGCACGGGCGAACTGAAGGCGCCCATCGTCATCGGCCGCGACCACCTCGATACGGGGTCCGTCGCCAGCCCGAACCGCGAGACGGAAAGCATGAAGGACGGCACCGACGCCGTCTCCGACTGGCCGCTGCTGAACGCCATGCTGAACACGGCCGGCGGCGCCACCTGGGTCTCGCTGCACCATGGCGGCGGCGTGGGAATGGGGTATTCTCAGCACGCGGGCATGGTCATCGTGGCCGATGGCAGCGAAGCGGCGGCGAAACGCCTGGCGCGCGTGCTGGTCAACGACAGCGGTTCCGGCGTGATGCGCCATGCCGATGCCGGCTACGAAACAGCGGCCGCCTGCGCCAAGCGCAACGGCCTGATTCTTCCCATGCTTCCTTGAGACCTTGATGCGAATGACTATGACACAGCATGCCAAAAGTTGGACCCTGAAACCGGGCGCGATGACCCTGGCTGATCTGCGCGCCGTCTGGGCCGCACCCGCCAGACTGATTCTTGCCGCCGAGGCGTATCCCGTCATCGAGGCGTCGGCCGCCGCCGTGCAAGCCATCGTCGCCAAGGGCGATGCGGCCTACGGCATCAATACGGGCTTCGGCCTGCTCGCCAAGACGCGTATCCCCGATGAAAAGCTGGAGCAATTGCAGCGCAACCTGATCCTGTCGCATTCCGTCGGCACGGGAGAGCTTCTGTCGGACGCCGTCGTGCGCCTGATCATGCTGATGAAGATCGGCAGCCTGGCGCGCGGCTATTCCGGCGTGCGCCCGCTGATCGTCGATACCCTGATCGCCCTGTACAACGCGGGCATCATGCCGGCCATTCCCGCCAAGGGTTCCGTGGGCGCCTCGGGCGACCTGGCACCGCTGTCGCACATGACCCTGGCCATGCTGGGCGTGGGCGACGTGCGCGTCAATGGCGAATTGATGCCGGCGCCCGAGGCGCTGGCGCAGGCGGGCATCGCGCCCGTGGTGCTGGCGGCAAAAGAGGGCCTGGCACTGATCAACGGCACGCAAGTGTCGAACGCGCTGGCGCTGCATGGCTTGTTCATGGCCGAGCGTCTGCTGGAAGCGGCCATGGTCACGGGCGCGCTGTCGCTCGATGCGGCCAAGGGCAGCGATGCGCCATTCGACGCGCGCGTGCATGCCGTGCGCGGACAGCCGGGGCAAATCCTGGCCGCGCAGATGTACCGCCAGCTGGTGGCCAATAGCGCGATTCGCGCTTCGCACCTGGAAGGCGACGAGCGCGTGCAAGACCCGTACAGCCTGCGCTGCCAGCCGCAAGTCATGGGTGCCTGCCTGGACCTGATTGGTAACGTCGGCCGCACCCTGCTGATCGAAGCCAACGCCGTCACGGACAATCCGCTCATCTTCCAGGACGGTCCCAACGGCCAGGCGGAAATCGTCTCCGGCGGCAATTTTCATGCCGAGCCGGTGGCGTTTGCCGCCGACACCCTGGCGCTGGCGATCGCTGAAATCGGCGCGCTGGCCGAGCGCCGCATCGCACTGCTGATCGACGCCACCTTGTCCGGCCTGCCGCCCTTCCTCGTGCGCGACCCCGGCGTCAATTCCGGCTTCATGATCGCCCACGTGACGGCTGCCGCGCTGGCGTCGGAAAACAAGTCGCTCGCGCATCCGGCCAGCGTGGACAGCCTGCCGACGTCGGCCAACCAGGAAGACCATGTGAGCATGGCCACGTTTGCCGGGCGCCGCCTGGACGACATGGCGCACAACACGGCCGTTATCGTCGGCATCGAGCTGCTGGCCGCCGCGCAGGGCATCGATTTCCACCGCCCGCTGAAAACCTCGCCGCACCTGGAGCACGTGCACCACCAGCTGCGCCAGAAAGTGCCATTCTTCGACGCCGACCGCTTCTTCGCGCCGGACATCGAAGCGGCCAAGCAGATGGTCTTGCGCGGCGAATTGAGCAGCACCTGCAAGAATTTGTTCGCCCCGCTGTACGCTTGAGCGGGCGCAAGGAGACAGGCATGGATTTCCGCTTCAACGAAGGCAGCATTCCGCTGCTGGTGTCGATGCCCCACGTGGGCACCGACATACCGGACGATATCGCCGCGCGCATGACGCCGCAGGCCTTGATCAAGGCCGATACGGATTGGCATTTGCGCGAGCTATATGGCTTTTTGCAGGAGATGGACGCGTCGGTGCTGTCGGCGCGCTGGTCGCGCTACACCATCGACTTGAACCGCCCGCAGGAAGACACGAATCTGTACCCGGGTCAGGATACGACGGGCTTGCTGCCCAACGATACCTTCCACCGCGAGCCGCTGTACCTGGCCGGCAAAGAACCCGATGCGGCCGACGTACAGCGCCGGTTGCAGCGCTACTGGGCGCCGTATCATGCGCAACTGCGCGCGGAACTGGACCGCCTGCTGCGCGTGCACGGCGCCGTGGTGCTGTGGGATGCCCATTCCATCGCCTCGCACGTGCCGCGCTTCTTTGACGGCAAGCTGCCCGACCTGAACTTCGGCACGGCCGATGGCGCCAGCTGCGATGCGGGCCTGACCTCCGCCGTGGTCGATATCGCGCGCGCGCAGGAGCAATTTACGGTCGCCCTGAATGGCCGCTTCAAGGGCGGTCACATCACGCGCCATTACGGCCAGCCGACAGGCCGCGTGCATGCGATCCAGCTGGAGATGTGCCAGTGCCTGTACATGGATGAAGCGATGCCGTTCGGTTACCGGCCTGACCTGGCCGCGCGAGTGCAGCCGCTGCTGCGCCAGATGATGGAAGCGGCCGTGGCGTGGGTGGCGCGTTGAGCGGCTGTTTGTTTGCGCGCCATGCGCTGCTGCCGCAAGGCTGGCGCCGCGACGTGCTGCTGGAGTGGGATGCGGCCGGCGACTTGACGCACATCCGGGAGGAGGCCGCTCCGCCGCCTGGCGTGGAAGTGGCGCAATATGTCTTGCCCGGCATGGTCAACCTGCATTCGCATGCCTTCCAGCGCGCGCTGGGCGGCATGACGGAGATCGCCGGCGAGGGAAGCGGCGATACGCCGGACAGCTTCTGGTCCTGGCGCGAACTGATGTACCGCTTTGCGCGCCACATCACGCCGGAGCAGACGGAAAGCATCGCCGCGCAGCTGTTTGCCGAATGCCTGCGCCATGGCTACACGGCCGTGTGCGAATTTCATTACCTGCAGCGCGATGCGGCTGGCGCGCTGTATGCGCGCCCCGCCGAGACGGCTGAACGGGTGCTGGCTGCGGCGCGCCTCAGCGGCATCGGCATGACGATGTTGCCCGTGCTGTACAGCCATGCTGGCTTTGGCGAACAAGCGTTGAAAGCCGAGCAGGCGCGCTTCCGCACCGATGCGGATGATGTGCTGCGCATCGTCGAGGCGCTGGCGCCGCAGCGCGGCGGGCAGGTGGAGGTGGGCTTCGCGCCCCACTCGCTGCGCGCCGCCGGCGTGGCGCAGATCCGTGCAGTGGCGCAAGCGCTGCCTGCGGACCGTCCGATTCATATCCATATCGCCGAACAGCAGGGCGAAGTGCGCCAGAGTCTCGATTACAGCGGCCGGCGCCCGGTGCAGTACTTGTACGACCACGTCGATGTCGATGCGCGCTGGTGCCTCGTGCATGCCACGCATATGCAGCCCGAGGAAGTGGCGCTGATGGCCGCCAGCGGCGCCGTGGCCGGCTTGTGTCCGACGACGGAGGCGAACCTGGGCGATGGGCTGTTCCCGCTGGCCGAATTCATCGCCGCCGGCGGGCGCTTCGGCGTCGGCAGCGACAGCCATGTGTCGCAGTCGCCCGTCGAGGAATTGCGCTGGCTCGAATACGGCCAGCGCTTGCAGCGCCAGCAGCGCAATGTCGCCGCCACACCCGATGAACGCCATGTGGGCGACTACCTGTGGCAGGCGGCCTTGCGAGGCGGCGCGCAGGCGTCCGGACGCAAGCTCGGTGCCCTGGCGCCGGGCTGCCGCGCCGACCTGCTGGTGCTCGACGAGGCGCACGTGAACTTGTGCGGCGTGGCCATCGCCGATGTGCTGGGCAGTTTTCTTTTCTGCGGCAACGACAACCTGGTGCGCGACGTGTTGTGTGGCGGCCAGTGGCAGGTGCGCGGTGGGCACCATCTGGCGCAGGATGCCATCGCCACCGCCTACAAGCGCACCCTGGCGCAACTGAGGGCGCTCTGATGGCGACCTTCATCCCGCATGAATACCTGCGTGCCGCGCCGTGGAAAAATGGTGGCGGCAGCACGACGGAGATCGCCATTGCTCCCCTGGGCGCCGGCTTCGACGACTTCGACTGGCGTATCAGCCTGGCGACAATCACGGCCAGCGGGCCGTTTTCCAGCTTTCCCGGCATCGACCGCAGCCTGATGCTGGTCGATGGAGACAGCGTGCAATTGACGCTCGATGGCACGCGCAAGGTGGTCTTGAGCGCGGCGCAACCGATGCTGTGGTTTCCCGGCGAGGCGGCCGTCGTCGCGCAATTCAAGGGGACGACAACGGATTTCAATGTGATGACGCGGCGTGACCGCTGCCGCCACCAGCTGGAAAAAATCACGGCACCGGGCAAGCTGGCGCGGCGCAGCGCGGCGACCCTGCTGTTTGTCGCCGGCGATGGCGCCGTGCTGGCGCGTGGCGATGACCAGCAGTTCGTGCTGGCCCGCTATGACGCCCTGCTGCTGGACGCCGACGATGCGCAGGAATGGCGGCTGGAAGCTCTGCAGCGCACGGCCGTGTTCCGCGTCGACCTGTTCATCTAGGAAGGAAAAGACATGCAAGACTGGGACCTGGTCATCCACAACGTCCACCTGGCCACCATGGAACACGGCTATGGCGAACTGCTGGACGCAGCCATCGCCGTCAAGGATGGCCGCATCGCGTGGTTCGGCCCTGGCGACGAGCTGCCGGCCAGCGGCGCGGTGCTGATTGATGGCCAGGGTTGCTGGCTGACGCCCGGCCTGATCGACTGCCATACGCATATCGTCCACGCGGGCAACCGCAGCGACGAATTCGAGGCGCGCCTGAATGGCGCCAGCTATGAAGAGATCAGCCGCGCCGGCGGCGGCATCATGTCTACCGTGCGTGCCACGCGCGCGGCCAGCGACGACGAGTTGCTGCGGCAAAGCCTGCCCCGCGTGCTGGCGCTGCTGGCCGAGGGCGTGACCACCCTGGAGATCAAGTCCGGCTACGGCCTGGCTGCGGACAGCGAGGCGAAGATGCTGCGCGTGGCGCGCAGGATAGGGAAACAGCTGCCGGTGTCCGTGCGCACCACCTTCCTCGGCGCGCATGCGCTGCCGCCCGAGTATGCGGGTCAGCCCGACGCGTATATCGACCTGCTGTGCGCGCAGATGCTGCCCAAGCTGGCCAGTGATGGCCTGGTCGACGCCGTCGACGCGTTTTGCGAGCGCATCGGCTATACGCCAGCGCAAACGCAGCGCGTTTTCGAGGCGGCGCGAGGCTTGGGCTTGCCCGTCAAACTGCATGCAGAGCAGTTGTCCGACCTGGGTGGCGCGGCGCTGGTGGCCCGCTATGGCGGCCTGTCGGCCGACCATCTGGAATTCTTGTCGGAAGAGGGCATCGCCGCCATGGCGGAACATGGCACGGTGGCCGTGCTGCTGCCGGGCGCGTATTACTTTTTGCGCGAAATACAGCAACCTCCTGTCGCGGCATTGCGCGCGGCGGGCGTGCCGATGGCTGTGTCCACCGATTGCAATCCGGGCACGTCACCCATGACGTCCTTGCTGCTGGCGATGAACATGGCGTGCACCCTGTGGCGCCTCACGCCGCAGGAAGCACTGGCCGGCTGCACGCGCCATGCGGCGCGCGCGCTGGGCCTGCAGCATGAAACGGGCAGCCTGGTGGTGGGCAAGCGCGCCGATTTCGCCCTGTGGCGCATCGCGCGTCCGGCCGACCTGGCGTATGCGCTGGGCCTGAACCCGTGCGTGGGCGTGGTGCATGGCGGTGTCTGGCGCGCGCCGGTGGTAAGCTTGGCGGATTGATCATCCGTCCTGGAGCGCCGCGTGCGTGCTGCTTACTTGCCGTTTTACTTGCTGTTCTTGCTTGTCTTTGCCGCCGCGCCCGCACATGCCCTGGACGGCGGTACCTTGAAGGTGGGCTCGAAGCGTTTCACGGAATCCTACATCCTCGGCGAAATCGTCAAACAGAGCGCCGCGCCGTACGTCAAGACGCAGCACCGCCAGGGACTGGGCAATACGGCCATCGTGCTCGCCGCGCTGCAGGCGGGCAGCATCGACGTGTATGCCGAATACATGGGCACCATCGCCAGCGAAATCCTCAAGCACGACAAACCGATTGATCTGGAACAGATGCGGCGCGAGCTGGCGGCGCTGGGGCTGGGCGTGGCCGTGCCTTTGGGCTTTAACAATACCTATGCGCTGGCCGTGCGTGGTGATGAAAAATCCATCACGAACTTGACGCAACTGGCGCAGCACCCGGCCCTGAGATTCGGGCTGTCGCATGAATTCATCGGTCGCGTCGATGGCTGGCCGGGCCTGGCCGCCCGCTATGGTTTGCCGCAGCGCCCGCGCGGACTCGATCACGGCATCGCCTATGAAGCGCTGGCGCAGCGCCAGGTGGACGTGATCGACATCTATTCGACGGATGCGAAGATTCGCCAGTATGGCTTGCGCGTGCTGGCCGACACGCAGCAGTACTTTCCCCGCTATGACGCCATGCTGCTGTACCGGCTCGACCTGCCGCCGCGCTTTCCCGCCGCCTGGCAAGCGTTGCTGCGGTTGCAGGGGCGCATCAGCGAGGGCGACATGATCGCCATGAATGCGGCCGTGGAAATCGATGGCAAGAGCTTTGCGGGAGTGGCGCGGCAATGGCTGGCGTCCGGCATGAAGGCCGATAAATCCGCTGGCGCAGCGCGCAGCGGCCTGCTGGCTAAAATCATCGGCGACGACTTGTGGAGCCTGACGCGCCAGCACGTGACCCTGGTGCTGCTGTCGGTCGCTCTGGCTTGCCTGATCGGCATTCCGCTGGGCGTGCTGGCGGCGTTTTCGGCGCCGCTGCGGCAAGCAGTGCTGGCCTTCGTCGGCGTGCTGCAAACGGTGCCCTCCCTGGCCCTGCTGGCGATCTTGATCCCCGTGCTGGGCATGATCGGCACCGTGCCGGCGCTGGTGGCGCTATTCGTGTACGCCTTGCTGCCCATCGTGCGCAATACCTGCACGGGCATCTTGCAGGTGCCGCAAGGCTTGCGCATGGCGGCGCTGGCGCTGGGCTTGAGCCGGCGCGACCGCCTGCTGCACGTGGACTTGCCGCTGGCCTTGCCCGTCATGCTGGCAGGCGTGAAAACGGCGGCCGTGATGAGCGTGGGCACGGCCACCATCGCCGCCTTCATCGGCGCGGGCGGCTATGGCGAACGCATCACCATCGGCCTGGCGCTGAATGACAACGATATGCTGCTGGCCGGCGCGATCCCCGCCGCCGTGCTGGCCCTGCTGACGCAAGGCTTGTTCGAGCTGGTGGAGCGCTGGGCCGTGGCCGGCCGGCAGCAATGACGGCATCGCGGCTACAGCGAGTGCAGTTTCGAGCGCACCGAGACGACGGCCTGGTGCAGGATGCGTTCAGCCTGGAAGTCGTTCTCGCGCTGTTCGGCGATGGCTTGCAAGTCGCGTGTATAGCGTTCCAGGCGGGAGCGCAGATAGGCGCGGTAGATTTTCATGACGAGCGGTTTGGCAGAGACATTCATGATGTGGCTCCCATATGCGTAACGATTCGGTCATTGATTCGTTCATTGTGTGTGAGCGCATTGCCGCCATTTTGCGTCGTATCAAACGCCAGCGCGCCGTCACTTTGACGCGTTTGATATTGCGCAATGCCCCACCAGCAGAAGATGCCACACTGAATCTTCCCTGCCTGGCCATCATCGGCCTCAGGCTCTGTTTTCCCTGATACCTTCAAAAAAATCAAGGAGCGTCGCATGGTCATTTTTGCCGTGGTTGCTGGCTGCACCGCCTGCCTGACAGTGTACCAAATCTATAAGAATTCGCAGGGTGGTAATGGGGTTACGCAACAACATATCGGCTTGCACGGCACATTGATTGAACCACGGAAATAAACTGTGGCAAAGGATGGACAGTTCGCTGGCAGATTTAAGGAAAATGTAAGGCCCGGTAAGCAAATGTAAAGGTCGTCGCGGCGACAAGTCGTAGCGTTTATATTGATAACCGTTGATTGCATTCTCCCCCTCCCACTTGACAATGGGTTCACCCCGCGGTGCCGCTAGCCCGCGGGGATTTTTTTGGGTAAATGGTTTATGCTGGTTTTGGAGTGCCTGCCGACAATTGCGTCAAGGCATCGCCAGCGACCCGGCAAATGCGCCAGTCCGGCATCACGTCCGCGCCCATGCCCTTGTAGAAGTTGATCGCGTTTTCATTCCAGTCCAGCACCGACCATTCGAAGCGGCCGCAATCGCGTTCGACGGCAAGTTGCGCCAGCGCCACCAGCATTTGCTTGCCATAGCCCTTGCCGCGCACCGACTGCTTCACGTACAGGTCTTCCAGGTACAGCCCCTTGCGGCACAGGAAGGTGGAAAAATTATGGAAGAACAGGGCGAACGTCACTACTGCACCATTTTCCGTGCCCACCAGCGCTTCGCACGCGGGATGGGCGCCGAACAGGCTGTCGTGCAGCATGGATTCCCTGGCGATCATCATGTGTTCGAGTTTTTCAAACACGGCCAGTTCGTGGATCATGCCAAAGATGGCGGCTACGTCAGTTGCGGTCGCGGAACGAATGGCGAGGGAGGAAGAGGTGCTCATGTTGCCTTTGTTGGTGGAGTGGTGGAAAGGGACGCAATGCTACTCGTCTTGCGCGCGCCCGAGGTCAGGGCCCAGGCCACGCTGGATAGGCACAGCAGCATGCCCACCCATTCGATGGCGGCGGGCCGGTAATGTTCGAACTGCACCGACAGCAGCACGGAGATGACGGGCGTGACAACGCCGATATACACGGTCTTTTGCGTGCCGATGCGGGCGATCAAAGTGAAATACGCGCTGAAGGCGATCACCGAGCCGAAGATGGCCAGATACACCAATCCCATCCAGTAACTGGGGCGTGCGGGCAACTGCCAGGACTGGCCCGTGGCGATGGCCCAGCCGGCCACCATCAAGGTGCCCCACAGCATGGTCCAGGCCATGGTCAGCATCACGTTGCCGGAATGTTCGCGCACTTTCATGACCAGGGCATTGCCTGCCGTGCTGGACACGGTGGCCACCAGGGCCAGTATGAAACCGAGCAGGAAGTGGCCATTGCCGCCGCCCAGAATATCGTGCAGCGCCGCGCCGATGGACTGGTAAAACAGCAGCACGATGCCGCAGATGGCGACAAATGCCGCGCAGCAGGTGCTCCAGGTAATCGGCGTGCCGAAAGCAATGCGGTTGAGCAAGGGTGTCCAGAACACCATCAGCGCAAACAGCACGCTGACGAGGGCCGAGACCAGGTATTGCTCCGAGCTGTAGGTGCAGACATAGCTGAGGGCAAACGAGGCCAGGCCTTGCAGCAGCATCCATTTTTGCGCGCGCCAGGGCAGGCGCAAGCGGTCGCCGCGCAAGGCGCACCAGGCAAACAGGGTGGCGGAAGCGAGGCCGAAGCGGTAGACCACGGAAACGGCGGGGGCGACATCGCCCAGCTGCAAAGTGATGGCCCAGAAGGTGGAGCCCCAGATGAGGCAGGCAATGATGAACAGGAGAGGAGAGGACATCGCGCAAGTATACGGGCATAGCGCGTCCCGGTCGAGCTTGGCAAATGCGCAGGCAAGCTAGCCTCAGACATTGAGCCAGCGCAGTGCTTCTGGAAAATGTTAAATTTATGAAAATATTTACATTATTATCAAGTAAATATTCTCTGAATCGCATCTTTGAAGGGGGACCGCCATGCCAGCTTCACTGCAGATCAAAGTATGGAGCGTGCTGCTGTATGTCGTCGTGACCGCTGTGATTGCCATCTGGCTGCACCCTTCTGCCTTGCTCGCTGCCGGCGCATTCGGCTGAGCGCATGCGCCGGCAAGCAGATCAATGCGTGACGCGGGTCTTGCGGCCATCCGACAGCAGGCGCACGCGCTCGCCCGGACGGAACAGTTCGTCCGCGTCTTGCACGATGGCGCGCATGTCGCCATTGTCCAGGCGCACGGTGATTTCCAGGCCGGGTTTGTTGGAAGCGTTCGCTTCGATGCTTTTGCCCGCCATGCCGCCGGCGACCGCGCCGAGGATGCTGGCCGCGATGGCGCCCTTGCCGCCGCCGACTGTCGAGCCGGCCACGCCGCCCAGCGCCGCGCCAGCCAGCACGCCTGTGCCTGTTTCGCCCTTGTCGATGGTCACCTGGCGCACGGATTCAACCGTGCCCATGCGAACCGATTGTTCATTCTGCGCCTGGCGCGCGTTGTACACGTTCGCCGAGTTCGGTTGTACGGCGCAGCCGGCCAGGGTGGCGAGCAATACCACTGCAATGATTGGTGCTTTCATGTGGGACTCCCTTGGACAAAAGTTAGTTGCCGATTGCGTCGACCGGCAGTAAAGATGCTGACTTATCATAAGGACACTTGCCGCAGATAACCAGTTGCGAATAGTAAAAATCTGTTACCGGTTCCGCGTGACCAAGGGGCCACCTGCTGCTCAATACGCCAGCCGCAGGCGCCGGTACAAGAATCCCAGCACGAACAGCGGTCCCACCAGTAAGAAGCGCAAGTCGTCCAGGAATGACGGTTTCTTGCCTTCGATCTGGTGGCCGATGAACTGGCCTATCCAGGCCAGCACAAACAGCGCCATCGACACGGGGAATATAGTCAGCGCCGGCATGAGCAGCAGCAGGCCCAGCATGGTGCCCAGCATCGCCAGCATGCCCGCCGCAAACGGGCGCGACAGCTTGTAATAATAGTATAAGGCCAGAATACTGGCGAGCAGCGCCACGCTGGGGTGCACGCTCCACAGCAGTCCCAGCAGGCTGAAAACGATCAAGGGCACGCACACGATGTGCACCCATTCATTGACGTGGTTGCGGTGGCTCTCGCCATACTGGGCCAGCAGGGTGTCGATGGTGCGCATGGGCGGTCTCTTGTGTGGAGGAGGTTGTGCGGGAATTCTACACCGTCGCGTGGCCGGGTAAAATAGCCCTTCGTCTTCCCTTCCGGACCTCACATTTGAATAGCCCAGCCTTCTTGCCAGACGCGGCTGCCGACCCGCGCAAGCGCTGCTTCGATCCCGTCGTCGATGCCAACACCCGCCTGTTGATACTGGGCAGCCTGCCCGGAGAAAAATCGCTGGCGCACAGCCAATACTATGCGCATCCCCAAAACAAGTTCTGGATGCTGCTGGGCGAAGTGCTGGGCGTGGAGCTGAAGAGCCTGCCCTATGAAGGGCGTCTGGCAACCTTGCTGGCGCACGGCGTGGGCTTGTGGGACGTGGTGGCGCAGGCGCAGCGCACGGGTAGCCTGGACAGTAATATCCGCGCCCGCGACGACAACGACCTGGTGGCCCTGGCTGCCAGCCTGCCGCAGCTGCACACGATCGCCTTCAACGGCGGCACGGCCGCGAAGCTGGGCGTCAATGTGCTGGGGGAGCACGCGCAGCGTTACCGCATCGTCAGCTTGCCGTCGAGCAGCCCCGCCTACACCTTGGCGTATGCGCTGAAATTGCAGGCATGGCTGTCGCTGCGTGGCCAGCCGGCCGCGCGTTGATCAGTTTGCCGGCTTTAGGCCGGCGCGTACGGCTGCGCTTCCAGCGGCTGTCCCTTGGCGTCGAATTTCAGTGCCACGGACAAGTTGGTGACGCCGATGGTGGCCAGTGCATCGCAAATGTCGTCGACTTCGTCCTGCAGGTCGGCGGCCAGGTCCAGCGGCTTGTCGGCGCTGTGCAGCAGCTGGCCACCCGCTGTGCTGACATTGACGCGCAGCAGCATTTCGCCATGCTCATCGGCCGGACCGACGACCACCGAGACGTCGCCGGCGTCCACGTTATTTTCCGCCAATGCATGGTTGATGCCCGACATCATCTGCAGCATCGCATACTCGCTCATGCCTTGTTCCTTGCCACCGTGGAACAGATCCTGGTAGAGGAAGCTCACTTCCAGGGCACTGCCGGCCGGCGCCAGGCAGCGCTTCACCAGGTCGCCGACTTCCGTCGTCCACTGCTGGTAGCGGGCCATGCGCGCGTCGAACCAGGCGTCGAGCGTCGCTTCGTCCTTCGGTTCCGCATAGAACGGGTCGTCCACGCGCTTCAGGGCAAAGCCCAGCAGGAAGCGCAGTTCGACGGCCGTGTCTTGCGGGCCGAAGGCCGTCTCGCTCCAGCCGACGATGCTGTTTTCCAGGCCCGGCGTGGCGACGATTTTCTTGTCTGTCATCGACGAGTACGCATCGCGCACCATCTCGTGCAAGTGGCTATAGGTGATGCGGTCGATTTCATCGAGGTCGTAGGCGTGGCTCATCAAGACCACCTTGGCCTTGGCGCTTTCCAGTTCTGCCTGCTGGAAACTTTTCACCAGCGCTTCGAATGCGTCCTGGTCCTGGAAACTGTCCGCTTCCCGCAGGCCGCCCGTGCTTTGCACCAGCAGGGGCACGACAAAGGCGTTGATTTCCATGGCAGGGGCATTCTCGCGGCGGATCACGGAAATGGAGGCCGCTTCCTCGATATGGCTGCGCAAATACTGGTAGGCGCCCACGTCTTCATACTTGGCGCGCTCGATGGCGTCGTACAGAATTTCATCCTTCTTTTGATTCAAGGCCTTGCGGATCAGGCGGCCGAACTCGACGGCTTGCTCGGCCAGTACCGTGCCCTGCGATTCGCTGTCTTCCTGCTCCGCCAGGTTCAGGGCCATCGTGCACAGCATGCGCGTGACGGACTCATCCTTGTCTTCAGGCGTGTTGGCGGATTTACGGGGGACAGGGCGCTTATTTTTGGGCATGGCGATCAACAGGTTAAGAAAGACGGGTCAGGCAAACGGAAACGGGCGCCAGGGCTTTGCCAGGCGCCGGGACAGATCATACAGGCGGACGCGGCCGCCTGATACCTCAATGGTCGGTATCGAACATCTCGTGCAGCTCGTCGAGCAGGTCGGCGGCTTCTTCCTGCGACAGGCCGAGATGCTGGCAAGCAAGTTCGCCGCCCTTGTCCCATTCCAGCGAGGTACTGTTGCCATGGTAGCGCTGAATGCCCTTTTCGGCCAGCAGCGACAGGGCGACGAGCGAGCGGATGGCGTCGTCCGTGGACGGGTCCGCCAGCACCGTGTAGTCGTGGTGGTGCAGAATGGCCCAGGCGACATCGGAGGACAGGCCCCAGTTGCGCGCCAGCAAGCAGCCGATGGCCGCGTGGTTGGTCTGGTGGCGCGCGTCTTCCAGGCTGGTAAAGCAATTGTGTGCATCATTGGCCGCCGCTGCGTACGTCTTGACGTAGTCGGGAAAGCGGTTCATCAGCAGGGGCACGCCGATATCGCAGAACAGGCCGAAGGTGTGGGCAATGTCGGGCGGGGCGATGCGCAACTTGCGCGAGGTAAACACCAGCGCGCGCGCGCGCTTGGCCGACACATCCCAGAAGTTGGTCAGTTCCACGCCGTCCGCTTCCAGCGCCTGGCGCGCCAGCAAGCCGGTCATCATGGCGCTGCACTGGTTGATGCCGAGAAAGTTGATGCCTTGTTCGACGGATTTGGCCTTGCGCGTGGCACCATAGAAGGGCGAATTGGCCAATTTCAGCAGGGCGCCGGACATGCCGACATCGTCGGCGATGATGCGTGCGATGCGCCGCGGCGACGGGTCGTCTTCGGCCAGTTCCCGCTGCAGGTCGACCAGCAGACTGGGACGCGGCGGGATGCGGATGGACCGCATCAAGGCGTCAACCGGATCTTCCTGCACTACCTGCTTTTGCGCTGCCGCTCTCATCATCATTGTCTTGCCCGCTGGTTATTCGGTCGTGCGCTGCGCATGGACGGCCTCATGGACGCCTTGTGCAATGCCCGATGATTATCCATGTTTATGCATGGCAATAGTTCATCTCTACAATAGATTGTCGAAAAATTCCTGTTTTTGCCGTGATTGCCACCGATGTTGCTCATTTTACGACGTAATCAGCCCCTGTTTTTATGGTGAAAAAAGTAAGGTGTATTTGTTTTTAAGGCAGCCGCTGGTGCGTGCGGGCAAGCGTGGCGCTACAATTGCCGTATGAAAAAACGCTTGGTGGGCATCGATTTTGCGGACGATTCTTGCAGCGTGGCGCGCCAACTGATCGGCGTGACCGTGCTGGTCGACGGCGTAGGCGGGCGCATCGTGGAAACGGAAGCGTATGACCGGCTGGACCCCGCTTCGCATACGTATGGCGGCATGACGGCGCGCAATGCGGCCATGTTTGGCCCGCCCGCGCACGCCTATGTCTACCGCTCGTATGGCATGCACTGGTGCCTGAACTTTGTGTGCCGCGAAGCGGGGCATGGCGCAGGCGTGCTGATCCGCGCCATCGAGCCGCTGGCGGGTATCGATGCCATGCGCGAACGGCGCGGTGTCGAGGGTATGCGGCAGCTGTGTTCGGGACCGGGCAAGGTGTGCCAGGCGCTCGGTGTAAGCCAGCTGCAGAATCGCCTGGCGCTCGATGCACCGCCGTTCATGCTGCTGGCCCGCGAGGATGACGTGACGGTGCAAGCGGGCCCGCGCATCGGCATTTCCAAGGCGATGGAAACGCCGTGGCGCTTCGTGCTGGCCGGTTCGCCATATTTAAGCAAACCCATGCGCGCTCCAGCCGCTTAGCTGCGCCGGCGCTGTGGCGGCGTGCTTGCGCCGCGCAGGGCGGACTTGCCGCGCAGCGGGCTATGCAGCGCGCGCCGGTCCTTGCCTTCTCCGTTGACGGGGCTGGCCGGAGGCTGGAATGCCTCGTCTTCGCTGTGGCCGGCGGGCGTAGCGGTGTGATCGTCCAGGGTAAAGACGCTGACTGCCGCCGACAGTTTGACGGCCTGGTCCTGCAAACTGGCCGCCGCCGCTGCCGCCTGCTCCACCAGGGCCGCGTTTTGCTGGGTGACATCATCCATTTGCGTGACGGCCTGATTCACTTCCGTGATGCCCGAGGCCTGTTCGGCGCTTGCCTGTTTTACGCGCTGGATGATGTCATTGACTTGCTGCACCGAGGCCACGATGGCGCCCATGCTGTCACCGGCCTGCTGCACGGCCACGCTGCCGCCATCGATGGTGGTGACCGAAGTGGCGATCAGGGTCTTGATTTCCCTGGCCGCCTGTGCCGAGCGCTGCGCCAGGGTGCGCACTTCGGACGCGACCACGGCAAAGCCGCAGCCCTGTTCGCCCGCGCGCGCCGCTTCCACCGCCGCATTCAGCGCGAGGATATTGGTCTGGAAGGAAATGCCGTCGATCACACCGATAATATCCACGATCTGGCGTGAATTGGCGCGTATTGTCGCCATCGTCGTCACCGCCTGCAGCATCGACACGCCCCCTTGCACGGCCAGGGTGGAGGCTTGCCCCGCCAGCTCGCAGGCCAGCTGGGCATTGTCGGCGTTGTCATTGACGGCGAGCGTCAGCGCTTCCATGGCGCTCGACGTTTCTTCCAGCGAGCTCGCTTGCATTTCCGTGCGCGCCGATAGATCCAGATTACCGGTGGCAATTTCGCGCGAGGCCGTATCGATCGATTGCACGGCACCCATGATGGTGCGCAAGGTCTGGTTCAGGTTGGCGATGGTCTGGTCCAGCACGCGCGACGTGGCGGCGATCTCGTCATTGCCCTGCTTGGGCGCGCTGGCCATCAGTTTGCCCGCCGCCAGGTCTTGCACGGCGTCGGCAATGCCGCGGATTTCCACCAGCATGGCGCGGCGTACCAGCATGGTCACCACGATGGAGACCAGGATGGAGAGCAGGACGGTCAGCAGCAGGCTCCAGCCCAGCTTGCGAAACTCGGTGCTGGCCGTCGCATGGGCCTGGCTGCTGAGCGTCGTTTCCAGGGCCGACAACTGCGCCAGCTGCGTATTGAACAGGCCGAATTGCGTTTCCGCCTTGAGCATGGAATTGGTGGCAATCGATTGGTCCATCTGCGCCATTTCCATGGTTTCCAGCACGGCCTTGCGGTAGCCGGCCAGGGCCGTGATGGCGGCATCGACCAGGTTGCGCTCGGCGCCCGTGGCCGTGGCGCGCAGCGTGGCCAGCTGGGTGCCGATGGCCGCGTGACGCGCCTTGATCTGTTGCTCCAGTGTATCGAGGCGAGCCTTGGCGAAGCTGCCATTCGTCCACGACAGTAACTGGTACATATTGCCGTGTACGTGCCTGGCCTCGCCCAGTATGTCGGCGGCCGCCTTCAGATGCGTGATGCGCACGCGTACCATGTTTTCCAGCGAGGCATTTTGCCGCACCATGCCATACCAGGCGCCGGTCGAGCTGAGTAGCAGCAGCAGCAAGACCAGGGCGGGCGCCAGCAATAATTTTGGTCCGATACGTAATTGATTGAGCATGCTTGACTCCTGGCTATGGCCGTTCCAATGGCAGGCGGCGCACGGCGTGCGTGTGCGCAGCCCCTGCCTTATTTTTTATAGATCCCCGCTTCCAGCACCACATCGTTGACGCGCAGGATATACGTGGTCTTCGGCTCGATCTTGCCGCTGGTGGGGTTCTTGTACTGGTAGTCGACCCAGCCCTTGCCCTGCTTTTGCGCCAGTTCGATGATTTCGCGGCGATATTTTTTGCCATTCGCATCGGGCACATCCGTCAAATCCTTGCCCACGATGGAAGGATTGATGGGGTGGGCCAGCACGATGCCCGTCTTGATGTCACGCATGTCCACATACAGCGAGCCCTGCACGAAGTCGGGGTCTTTCGCCGTGATTTTCTTCATCATCTCTTCCTTGCCATGTGCCTTCATGAAGGCGGCGCCCCGTTCGGCCATGGCGATGGCGTCTTTTTCCGTTGGTTCGACCGCGGCACTGACGCTGCCGCCGGCAAAGGCCAGGCACAGCAGGCTACCCGTGAATAAGCGTTTCATGACAGCTCCTTGTGAGAATCGAGGGATGTGTTGCACAGCCGTAATTTACGTCGTCGTCGGTCCCATCAAATTGCGGTGGAACAAACTAAGGTGTTGCTTGTAGGCAGCGAGCAACGTATCGGAATGCTTGTTGATGTGTAGCAATTTGGTTCTTTGTGGCAAGAATTATGATGACTTTCACAGCATGCCGAGCTGGCATGGCCTGTGGGAGAAAAGGCTGGAATTGGCCGACATAGGGCCAATTTCATGAAAGTTATCGCTATTTGTTGGCAAGGAGACTATCGTGTCCGCACTCATTACCGAGCCGTTTCCACCCAAGTTCAAGCCGTATACGCGGCAAACCATTCATCAGGCGCGTCAGTGGGAATGGCTGCCGGAAGAGCAACGTGTAGCCGTGCAAGTGGTGTCGCACGTCTTGCCGTTTCGCACCAATGCCTATGTGCTCGACCAGCTGATCGACTGGAACAATATTCCTGACGATCCCATCTACCGCCTCGTTTTTCCCCACCGCGACATGCTGCCTCCCGAGCAGTACGCGCACTTGCGCGATCTCGTGCTGGTGCAGCGTGACAAGGCTGCCATCGATGCCTATGTGCATGGGATTCGCCTGGGCATGAATCCCCATCCGGCCGGGCAGATGACGCATAACGTGCCGCAAGTCGACGATGCACCCGTGCGCGGCCTGCAGCATAAATATGCGCAAACGGTGCTGTTTTTCCCCAGCGCGGGCCAGACGTGCCACGCGTATTGCACCTTCTGCTTCCGCTGGCCCCAGTTCGTCGGCATGGATGACATGAAATTCGATGCGCGCGAGTCGCATGAGCTGGTCGCCTACCTGAAACTGCATCCAGAAGTGACGGATGTGCTGATCACGGGCGGCGACCCGATGATCATGAACACGCGGCAACTGGCCGCCTACCTGGAGCCGCTGTTGGCGCCGGGCCTGGAACACATCCAGAACATTCGCATTGGCACCAAGGCGGTGGCGTATTGGCCGCAGCGTTTTGTCTCGGACCGCGATGCGGACGATTTGCTGCGCCTGTTCGAGCGCATCGTCAAGGCGGGCAAGAACCTGGCCGTGATGGGCCATTACAGCCACGCCGTCGAGTTGCGCCAGGATATCGCGCAGCAAGCGGTGAAACGCATCGTCTCCACGGGCGCCACCTTGCGCATGCAGGGGCCGCTGATCCGCCACATCAATGAAGATCCGGCTAGCTGGGCCGAGCTGTGGCAGACGGGCACGCGCCTGGGAGCGATTCCGTATTACATGTTTGTCGAACGCGACACGGGGCCGCGCAGCTATTTCGAGTTGCCCTTGGCGAAGGCGCACGAGATTTTCCAGGCCGCCTACCAGATGGTGTCGGGCCTGTCGCGCACGGTGCGCGGGCCCTCCATGAGCGCGTTCCCCGGCAAGATCGTCATCGATGGCATCGTCAGCATCCATGGCGAAAAACTGTTTGCCCTGCAATTTTTGCAGGCGCGCAACCCGGACTGGGTGCGCCGGCCGTTTTATGCGAAGTTCGATGCGGAAGCGACGTGGATAGACGATTTAAAGCCCGCGTTTGGCCATGATAAATTTTTCTTCGAGACCGATGAGCCTATGCCGCAGTTGCCGCATAAAATCATCCGCCTGGCACAGGCTGCCTGAGCATGCCCGCCGCCGGTGCGCCTGCCCGTTCCGGCGTGGCCGTGTTTTGCCTGGTGTTCCTGCCGTTTGCGCTTGGTCATTACCTGTCGTGCCTGCTGCGCGGCGTGAATGCCGTGCTGACGGCGGAATTGCTGGGCGCCATCGCCCTGACGCCAGCGCAGCTGGGCTTGCTGACCAGCGCCTTTTTTCTCGCCTTTGCGCTGGTGCAACTGCCGATCGGCATGGCGCTTGACCGTTACGGCCCCCGCACGGTGCAACTGTGGCTGCTGGCGCTGGCTGCCCTGGGTGTGTGGCTGTTCAGCCGGGGGCACAGCTTTGCCGAGCTGATGTGGGCACGCGCGCTGATGGGGGCAGGCCTGGGCGGCTGTTTCATGGCCGCCGTGAAAGCGATCTCGTGCGCCATCGCGCCAGCGCGCCTGCCTTCCGTGCATGGTTACCTGATCGCCGTGGGTGGCCTGGGCGCGGCCACCGCCACCATGCCCGTCAAGCTGGCCCTGCACTACACGGACTGGCGCGGCGTGTTCCTGGGCCTGGCGCTGGCGGCGCTGGCCATCGGCGTGCTGATCCGCCTGCTGTCGCCGGCCATGCCCAGGCCCGCCACCGCGCACTCGGTGAGCAAGGTCAGCGTCTGGAGCGTGTACCGCGATCCCGGCTTTCGCCGCACCATCGCGCTGATCCTGCTGCCGCACACGGTGTTCTTTGGCGTGCAGGGCTTGTGGGTGGGGCGCTGGCTGGCCGACGTGGGCGGTTTGTCCGACGACAACGTGGCGTATCTGCTGTACCTGGGCATGGCGGCCGTCATCTTTGGCGCCATCGGCATGGGCATGCTGACGGAATGGGCCGGGCGGCGCGGTATTGCCCCGATGCAGCTGGCGGCCGTCGGCATCGTCCTGTTCATTGCCGTGCAAGTGGCGATGGCGTGTAACGTCGTGCCCAGCCTGCCCATGCTGTCCGTGCTGTTTACCTTGCTGGGCACGGTAACGGGCCTCGAGTATGCGATCGTCGCGCAAAGCATGCCGGCCAGCTTGACGGGCAGGGCGGCCACTTGCCTCAATTTGCTCATTTTCACGGGCGCCTTTCTGGTGCAGGCGGGCTTTGGCCTGATCCTCGGCTGCTGGCCCCTGAACAGCTTGCAGCAGTATCCGCCGCAAGCGTATCAGGTGGCGTTTGGCGTGCTGGCGGTCTTGCAACTGCCGGGACTTGCGATGTTTTTCATTCGCCGCTACAGGCGTGCCGGGCCATCCGGTAAAATGGCAGCCTGCACAGCGGCAATGATCAACTCCAAGGAAGACTATGAAACTCGTTCGTTATGGACGTCCAGGCAAGGAAAAACCGGGCCTGATCGATGAAGAAGGCAAACTGCGCGACCTGTCCGGCGTGATTGCCGATATTGACGGCGCGCAACTGTCCGACAAGGCCCTGCGCAAGCTGGCCAAGCTCGACGAAAAGACGCTGCCCCTGGTGCGCGGCAACCCACGCTTCGGCGTGCCGCTGGCGAAAGTGGGCAAGTTCATCGGCATCGGCCTCAATTACGCGGATCACGCGGCCGAATCGGGCATGCCGATCCCGGCCGAACCCATCGTCTTCATGAAGGCGATTTCCTGCCTGAATGGTCCGGACGACAATGTCGTGTTGCCAAAAGGCTCGAAAAAGACGGACTGGGAAGTGGAACTGGGCGTGGTCATCGGCACGCGCGCGCAATACGTGAGCGAAGAGGAGGCGCTGCAATACGTGGCCGGCTATTGCGTCGTCAACGACATTTCCGAGCGCTCGTTCCAGCTGGAACGGGGCGGCCAGTGGGATAAAGGCAAGGGCTGCGACACCTTCGGCCCCATCGGCCCGTGGCTGGTGACGCGCGATGAAGTCATCGACGAGCAAGACCTGGACCTGTACCTGGAAGTCAATGGCAAGCGCATGCAGACCGGCAATACGCAAACCATGATCTTCACGGTGGCGCAGATCGTCAGCTACCTGTCGCAATTCATGACCCTGGAACCGGGCGACGTCATTGCCACGGGTACGCCGCCGGGCGTGGGCCAGGGCCGCAAGCCGCAGCGTTTCCTCAAAAAAGGCGACAGCATGCGCCTGGGCATCCCCGGCCTCGGTGAACAGCAGCAGGACGTGGTCGCCTGGACTGCCTGATGGCCGGGTGTGATATCGACCGTTTGCCCGCGCTGCCGCTGGACCGCCTCGACGCCCAGCAGCGGGCGGCCGCGCAAGCCATCATCGACGGCCCGCGCGGGGCGTTGTATGGCCCCTTCGTGCCGCTGATCCGCAGCCCCGAGCTGATGGAAACGGCGCAGCGCATGGGAGAATACTTGCGCTACCGCAGCGCCATCGGCACGCGGTTGTCGGAGCTGGCGATTCTGGTGACGGCGCGCCAGTGGGACCAGCAAGTCGAGTGGGCCATCCACGCGCCGCTGGCCGTGCAGAACGGCATCGCGCAAGCGGCCGTGGACGCCATTGCCGCGCGGCGTGTGCCGCTTGCCCTGAAAGAAGATGAGCAAGCCGTGCACGACTTTTGCATCGAGTTGCAGCAGAACAAGCGCGTCAGCGATGCTACGTATGCGCGCGCGCTGGCGCTGTTCGGCGAGCACGGCGTGGTGGACTTGATGGGCATCAATGGCTACTACACTTTCCTGGCCATGGTGATGAACGGGGCGCAGACGGCGGTACCGGCGTTGGGCGTGCCACCGCTGCCAGCCTGAGCATGTGTCAGGCGTAGCTGGATGGACAGGCGCGGCGCACACCGCGCCTGTTTTACTTTAAGCCAATACTTTTCTCAGCCACGTGCCAATCGCGTCGATCTCTTCCTGGCACAGCGAGTGCTGCATCATGTATTCATGCCATTCCACCTTGTAGCCCATGCCGGTGAGCAAGTCGCGCGACTGCTGTGCGCGGGCGCACGGCACCACCGGGTCGGCCGTGCCGTGCGCCATGAAGATGGGCGTCTGCAGGCTCGCTGGCGTGCGCTCAAGCGCCGTCTTGTCGGCCAGCGGCAGGTAGCCGGACAGGCACATCAGGCCGGCCAGCGGTTCTGCGTGGCGCAAGCCCGTTTGCAAGGTCATGGCGCAGCCTTGCGAGAAGCCGGCCAGGATGATGCGGCTGGCGGGAATGCCGCGCGCCTTTTCGCGCGCGATCAGCGCCTCGACCTGCGCCTGCGAGGCGCGCAGGCCGCTCTCATCTTCGCGGCGCACCAGGTCGTTCTCGCGGATGTCGTACCAGGCGCGCATCACATAGCCGTTGTTGATGGTGACGGGCATGGTGCCGGCGCTGGGGAAAATGAAGCGGATGGCGGGGCAGCCGCGCAGGTCGAGTTCCTTGACCAGGGGTACGAAGTCGTTGCCGTCGGCGCCCAGGCCATGCATCCAGATGATGGAGACGGTGGGGTTCGGGGCGCTGTCGAGTTCTATGGTTTCCAGCAAGGTGCTCATGTATTTTCCTCAGGTAAAGGTTGCGCCGGACGCAGCGCCGATTTGGGACGGAAGGCCTTGCAGATGGCCGGGTCGGTCTGCATGTAGGGACCTTTGATCAGATCGATGCAATATGGCACGGCGGCAAAGATGCCGTTGACCAGTTGCACGCCGTTGGCATCTTTCAAGCCTTCGAGAGTTTCCTTGATGGCTTTCGGCTGGCCCGGCAAGTTCATGATCAGGCAAGCGCGCTCGGGCGTTTCGCGGATCACGGCCACCTGGCGCGACAGAATCGCCGTCGGCACGAATTGCAGGCTGATCTGGCGCATCTGTTCGCCGAAACCGGGCATTTCCTTGGTCCCGACGCTGAGCGTGGCGTCCGGCGTCACATCGCGCCGCGCCGGGCCCGTGCCGCCCGTCGTCAGGATCAGGTGGCAGTGGCTCAGGTCGACCATGTCGATGAGGGTATTTTCAATCTGCGAGCGCTCGTCCGGGATCAGGCGTTTTTCCAGGCGAAACGGTGTGCGGATGGCGGCGGACAGCCAGCTTTCCAGGGCCGGGATGCCCAGGTCTTCATACACGCCGCCGCTGGCGCGGTCCGAGATCGACACGAGGCCGATAATCAATTCGTCTTCTATCGTGGTCATGGGGCACCTGTCTATGTCGTAAAAAAACCGGGCTGATCCCGGTTTTTAGCTACTTTCGGGGTCAGACCCGCCGGGTCTGACCCCAGTTTTTTACGCGTCGTCTTCCGCTTCTGCGTCATCTTCGTCGGCATCTTTCTTGCCGCCGTTTTTCTTCTTGGCGATCTCTTTCAAGATCTGGAAGATTTCACGGTAGGCTTTTGGCGGCTTGTTTTCGGTCTGCTCCTTGCGGGCATTGCGGATCAGGGTGCGCAGGTGCTGCACGTCCAGTTCCGGGTTTTCCGACAGCAAGACGGTCAGCGCCTTGTCGTCCGTCAAGAGTTTGTCGCGGCGGCGTTCCATCGCGTGCATATTGGCCGTATCGGCTTTCGACAAGCCTTTCCAGCTATCGATGGTGCGTTGGATGGCGGCAACTTCTTCCTCATCCAGGGTGCGCATTTTCTTGCCCACGTATTGCAGCTGGCGGCGACGGCCTTCGTGATCCTTGATCTGCTGGCATTCGAGAATGGCGTCGCGCACGTCTTCCGGCATCGGGACGCGCTTGACGCGGTCGCGTGCTTCATTGACGAGTTCTTCGCCCAGCTTTTGCAGGACGGTCATCTGGCGCTTGAGTTCCGACTTCGACGGACGTTCATATTCCTGTTCGAATTCGGTGGATTGGAAGCCGCAAGCTCCCCGGTTTGGATTTGGCATGATAAGGCGGGATTGGCCGCGTAGGCCGCACCTGTAAACTGTAAACGACTGCTATGATAACCTTTTTAGCGGCTTTCCGAAGAAAACAGCGCATGAACGACTCCGTATTTACCCATAGTCAAGAGCAATTGCAGCAACTAGCCCGTGATGTGTTGTCTTTTGCGCGGGAAGCGGGCGGCACCGACGCTGCCGTCGAAGTCAGTGTAGGCGGTGGCTTGTCCGTTTCTGTCCGAAAAGGCAAGATCGAGACGATCGAGCAAAACAAGGACAAGGGCATGGGCGTGACCGTGTTTGTCGGCAAGAAGCGCGGCAATGCCAGCACCTCCGATTTCTCGCCGTCCGCCTTGCGCGCCACGGTGGATGCCGCCTACAACATCGCCCGCTTCACGGCCGAGGACGATTGCGCGGGCCTGGCCGACGCCGACATGCTGGAAATGGCCCCCCGCGACTTGCAACTGTTCTATCCCTGGCGCATTTCCACCGAGGAAGCCGTCGTGCTGGCCCAGCGCGCCGAAGCGGCCGCGTTTGCCGTCGACCCGCGCATCACGAATAGCGAAGGCGCGGGCGTGCATGTGCAGCAATCGCAGTTTGTTTCCGCCAATTCGCGCGGTTTCATCGGCGGCTACCCGTTTTCGCGCCACACCCTGTCCGTGGCGCCCATCGCCGGCAAGGGGGCGAAGATGCAGCGCGACGACTGGTACTCGTCCGTGCGCGACGCTTCGAAAATGTCGAGTCCGGAAGCCATCGGCCGCTACGCCGCCGAACGCGCCCTGTCGCGCCTGAACGCGCGCAAGCTGGGCACGCGCACCTGTCCCGTGCTGTTCGAGGCACCGCTGGCGGCCGGTTTGCTCGGTACCTATGTGCAAGCGACCTCAGGCGGCGCCCTGTACCGCAAATCCACTTTCCTCAACGATTCCCTGGGCACGCAAGTGCTGCCCTCGCACGTGCAGATATTTGAAGACCCGCACGTGATCGGCGGCGTCGGTTCGGCGCCGTTCGACGAAGAGGGCGTGAAAACCGTCAGCCGCGACGTCGTCAAGGATGGCGTGGTACAAGGCTATTTCCTGTCGACTTACACGGCCCGCAAGCTGGGCATGCAGACGACGGGCAACGCGGGCGGCTCGCACAATCTGTACCTGACCTCGAACCTGACGACCGCCACCGACGATTTTAGTGCCATGCTGAAAAAGCTGGGCACGGGCTTGCTGGTGACGGAACTGATGGGACAAGGAACCAATTACGTGACGGGCGACTATTCGCGCGGCGCGGCCGGTTTCTGGGTGGAAAATGGCGTGATCCAGTACCCGGTGGAAGAAATCACCATCGCCGGCAACATGCAGGACATGCTGCGTAACATCGTCGCCGTGGGCGCCGACGTCTTGCGCCGTGGCACCAAAGAGACGGGTTCCATCCTCATCGAGAGCATGGTGGTGGCGGGCGGCTGAACGGATGCATTCCTCCTTGTCAAAAGGCGCCGCTGGCGCCTTTTTTCTTGTCCCTGTGTTTTTTCGGGCAGCGGCCTGACCGTCATACTGCGGAAATATTCGCTTCGTATGATGACGCCACCTGACGTTATTTGCGCAATTTAGATGCTTTTAATGTAAGTAAGCCGAACTTCGTGATATTTCATGCAAGATGCGAGTCTTGCAGTGACGCGTCGTTGTTGATCCAACCTGCATAGTGAACTCTCCATGACCTACTCCCGTACCCGCATCGCCCGCGCGGTGGCCCTGTTGTGTGCCATGCACGCCCTGTTCTCCACCCAGGCGCAAGCCCATGGCGATGTGTCCGCGGCACCAGCTGCCGCCAGCGATTCCCTGGATGCACCGCAAGCGGTGATCGTCACCGGCACGCGCGGCAGCAACCGCACGCAGTTCGACACCATGGCGCCCGTGGATGTGTTCAACCGCGAAGATATCGGCGCCGTCGAATCGTCGGACTTGAACGATGTGCTGGCGCAATTGGTTCCCTCGTATGTGGTGCAGCGCTTGCCGATGGCCGATGGGCAAGTCTTCGTGCGTCCCGCCACCTTGCGCGGCCTGTCGCCGGACCAGACTTTGGTGCTGGTCAACGGCAAGCGCTTCCACCGCAGCGCCCTGCTGGGCGCGCGTGGCGCGCAGGCGCCCGATCTGGCGCAGATTCCCGTGTCTGCCATCAAGCGCATCGAAGTGCTGCGCGACGGCGCTTCGGCCCAGTACGGCTCCGACGCGATCGCCGGCGTGATCAACATCATTCTCGACGACACGCTGGGCACGGAGCTTTCCGTGCACCACTCGCAATACTCGGAAGGCGACGGCAAGGGCAATGAGGTCAACCTGAAGACGGGCTTTGCCTTTGGCGAGACGGGCAAGGCGACGATTTTCGGCGCGCTGGCCCAGTCCGATCCCACCTCGCGCACGCGCCAGCGGGCCGATGCCATCGCCTTCCAGAACGCCCATCCGGAACTGAAGGTGCCCAATCCCGTGCAGCGCTGGGGCCAACCTGAACTCGATAGCAAGCGCATCGGCTTCAATGCCGGCATGGCCCTGTCGGACACGGCGGAACTGTACGGGTTCGGCCTGTTCAGCCGCAGCGACGGCACCTCGGATTTTAATTGGCGCAATCCCGACACCAGCACGGGTGCGTATAAAACCAGCAGCCTGTTCCCCGGCTGGGACTTGCGCAGCGTGTATCCGCTCGGCTTCAGCCCCAGCTATTCGAACGACCAGGATGATTTACAGCTGGTGGCCGGCGTGCGCGGTCACTTCAACGAGCGCTTCGGCTGGGATGTGAGCGCTTCCTACGGCCGCAACCGCATCGACTATCACTTGGCCAATTCCATCAACGCCTCGATGGGGCCGACCAGCCCGACGTCGTTTTACCTGGGCCAGTTGTCGCAGGCGGAAAAGATTCTCAACGCCAACTTCAACTATGAATTGCCCGTGGCATCCCTGCCGCAACCGGTGAACATCGCGTTTGGCGCGGAGGCGCGCAATGAAACCTATGGCGTGAAGGCGGGCGATGCGGCATCCTGGACGGTGGGGCCGGGCGCGGCCATCGGCCTCGACGCGAACGCGAACGGCGCACCGGGCTTCAGCGCCCGCCAGGCGGGAAGCTGGGGCCAGGACAGCTATGCGGCCTACCTGGACGTGGAAGTTCCCGTCAGCAAGGCCCTGAGCTTGGGCGGCGCGGCCCGCTATGAGCATTTCTCGGAATTCGGCAGCACCGTCAATGGCAAGTTATCGGCCCGTTACGCCTTGAGTGATGACATGGCCCTGCGCGGCTCCTACTCGACCGGTTTCCGTGCGCCAACGCCCGGCCAGTCGAATACCAACAGCACGAATCAAGGCCTCGACACCAAGACCCTGCTGTTGTTTACCAGCGGCCGCCTGGCCAACAACGACCCGCTGGCCATCCTGCTCGGCGCGCAGGCGTTGAAGCCGGAAAAATCGAAAAACCTGTCGCTGGGCTTTACCTGGAAGACGCCGGGTGGTTTTTCCGGTTCCGTCGATGTGTATGATATCAAGGTCAGCGACCGCTTCAGCACGTCCGCCGCGTTTGCCGTGCCCGCTGGCGTGGCCAATCCGCTGCGCTACACCTCGGTCAGCTATTTCACGAACGACTTCGACACCACCACGCGCGGCATCGATATCGTCGGCAGCCACCTGAGCCGTATCGGCGACGGCAAGCTGAACCTGACCCTGGCCTACAACTACAACACCACCAAGGTCGATGGCGGCAAGTCCAGCCTGGTGACCAATCCGGCCCAGCGCCAGGTGTTCGAGGAGCGCCTGCCGCGCCAGAAAGCCACCATCAGCGGCAACTATGACCTGGGCAACTGGAATACCCTGGCCCGCGTGCGCTATTACGGCGCCTGGACGGACAATTCCGGCAATGCGACGGGCGATATCTTCCAGCGCTTTGGCGCCATGCAATTTCTTGACCTGGCGGCCAGCTACAAGATCAGCGACAAGCAGTCCTTGCGCGTGGGGATCGACAACGTGCTGGACAAGTATCCTGATGAAGCAAGCTTCCAGGCCAGCCGCGGTCTGATCTATTCGCGCAATGCGCCGTACGACACGGACGGGCGCAATCTGTACGTCGATTACAAAGTGAAATTTTAAGGGGAGATGACGATGAATCCACAACGCCGCGCCTTGCTGCGCGCGGGTTCGCTGGCGGCAGCACTGCCCTTGACGGCGGGTGCAGGATCGGCGGCGGCAGCGTCCGCCGCTGCCTTGGCTCCCCCCTTGCCACTGGTGCCGGCCGGCACCACGCCGGAGATGCTGGCCAGCAACCAGGCTTACTGGCAGGCCGTGGCCGCGCAATACGACACTACCGATGCCGTCGTGCAACTGGACAACGCCTTCTGGGGTTCGATGGCCAGGCCCGTGCTGCGTCATTACGAGCGGCAATTGAGCATGGTCAACCGCGACAACGCCTGGTATGCACGCATGCGCTTTCCGGCCGATTTCGAGGCGGCCCGCGCGGCGGCGGCCAGGGCGCTGGGCGTGGGTATCGATGAAATCGTGCTGACACGGGGCGCCACGGAAGCGCTGCAAGTCTTGATCGCCGGCTACAACCGCCTGCAGCCGGGCGATGCGGTGCTGTACGCGGATATCGATTACGACAATATGATCACCGTCACGCGCTGGCTGCAGCAGCGGCGCGGCGCCCAGGTGGTGTCGATTGCCATGCCGGAACCATTTACGCACGAGAACGTCATTGCTGCCTATGTTGCCGCCATGGAACGCCATCCGAAACTGAAACTGATGCTGCTCACGCATGTCAATCACCGCAACGGCATGGTCTTGCCCGTGGCCGAGATCAGCCGCCTGGCGCGCGCACGGGGCATCGATGTCATCGTCGATACGGCGCATGGCTTTGGCCAGCTGGACATGACGATTCCCGACTTGCAGGCGGACTTTGCCGGCATCAATCTGCACAAATGGATAGGCGCGCCCGTCGGCGTGGGCGCCGCCTACATCAAGCGGGGCAGGCTGGTCGATATCGACCCGTACATGGGAGAACCGCAGGGGGGAAAGGCGGGCGACGATATCCGTACCCGCGTGCATACGGGCACGGTCAATTTCGCCGCCTATCTGAGCTTGCCTGCGGCGCTGGACTTGCATGCGCAGATCGGCGTGGCCAATAAGCAGGCGCGGCTGCGGCAGCTGCGCAACCGCTGGGTCGAAGCGGCGCGCGGCATCGATGGCATCGAGGTGCTGGCGTCCAGCGACCCCCGCCTGACGAGCGCCATCGCCTCGTTCCGCTTGAAGGGCAAGACCAGCGTGGCGGACAATTTTGCCTTGTCGAAAAAGCTGGTGCAGGAACACGGCATCTTTGCCGTGCCGCGCGACGGTCTGGCCAGTGGCGCGTGCGTGCGCGTCACGCCGGGAATCTTTACGCCCGAGTCGCATCTGGACAAGCTGATCGATGCCCTGCGCCAGGTGGCCAAGGGCTGAGTTTGCTTCGGCAGGGGGATGGTTTCAGTACTCTTCCCAATCGGTATCGGCGACCACGGCCAGTGCATCCGGCTTGCCTGCTTTCCTGGCGGGTGCTGCAGTGGCCGTGACGCGTGGCGTGGCCGCAAGCTTCGCTGGCGCGCGTGCTGGGATGCGGATGGTTTGAGCCTGCACCGGTGGCAGCGCTTGCATGCCGTCGAGCTTGAACACGCTGACGGCTTCGGCCAGGATGCCGGCTTGCTCTTGCAGTGCTTCGGACGCGGCGGCGGCTTCTTCCACGAGAGCTGCATTTTGCTGTGTCACGGCATCCATTTCCGTGATGGCCTGGTTGATCTGTTCAATCCCCGCTTCCTGCTCGTTGCTGGCGGACGTGATCTCGGCCATGATGTCCGTGACCCGCCGCACGCTGCTGACGATGTCTTCCATGGTGCTGCCCGCCTGGTTCACCAGGTTGCTGCCGAGATTGACCTGGTGCACGGAATCGTCGATGAGGATCTTGATTTCCTTGGCGGCGGAGGCGGAGCGGTGGGCCAGGTTGCGCACTTCCGTGGCGACGACGGCAAAGCCCCGTCCCTGTTCGCCCGCCCTGGCCGCTTCCACGGCCGCATTCAGGGCCAGGATATTGGTCTGGAAGGCAATGCCGTCAATGACGCCGATGATGTCGACGATTTTCTTCGACGAGGCATTGATGGAATCCATGGTCGTGATCACTTCCGCCACCACCTGGCCGCCCTTGCTGGCCACGCTGGAGGCCGATTGTGCCATCTGGTTGGCCTGGCGGGCGTTTTCGCCATTCTGCTTGACGGTCGACGTCAGCTCCTCCATTGAGGAGGCCGTTTCTTCCAGCGAACTGGCTTGCTGTTCCGTGCGCGAAGACAGATCCATATTGCCGGAGGCGATTTCACGCGAGCCATGGGCGATGGCATCCGTGCCATGGCGCACGCGGGCCACGATGCCTTGCAGATTGTCGTTCATTTCTTTCAGGGCACGCAGCAGCAGGCCCGTTTCATCGTTGCCGCGCGCATCGATGCTGCCCGACAGGTCGCCAGCGGCCACCCGCTGCGCCACCTTGACCGCTTCGTTGATGGGCCGGCTGATGGAGCGGCTGATCAGGATGGCCAGCGCGATGGCAATGAGCGTCGCGGCGATCGACAGCGACAGGGTCAGGATGATGGCCATGCGCCCATCGGCGGCGGCTTGCTTGCCTTCCGTTTCCATCAGCGATTCCTGGAAGCTGGCTATGGCCGCCAGTGCCGTCAGGAATTTTTCTTGCGGATAACGCAGCTGCGTCAGCAGGAAGATGCCCGCCGTTTCCGATTTTCCTTCTTGCAACAGCTTGATATTCGCATCGCGCGTCTTGCCATACGTTTCGCGGCTGCTCATCACGGCCTGGAACAGTTCCTGTCCCTTGGGGGTGTTGACCAGGGTTTTCAGGCGTGCCAGCAGCTCCACGTTCTTCTTGACCGATGCCTGCACCTTGGCCACAGAACTGCTGACTTCGTCGGCATCGTTGGCGCCGATGATGGCGATGCTCAGGAGGCGGGCCTGAATATTGACCTCGGACTGTATCGTATTGGACAGCATGACCTTGACATAGCGGTCGTTGAGGATTTTTTCCGTCGAGGCATTGATGCTGTGGATGCGGCTGATGGAAACAAATGCCACCATGGCAAGCAGGACAATGATCAGGCCGAAACTCAAGGCCAAACGGGTACTGATTTTAAGCTTAGACATAGGGCATTCATCCTCGGCGAAAAGCGGAAAGCGTGCGCTTGGCATCGTCCAGCGGACAAGCGGCGTCCGTGCATGACGATGCTGATGCGGTCAGTTTGCGTTACAGGGAGCTAGCTCGGCAGGTATGGGGCCGTAATGCGAAAGGCAATGCCATGGATGCGCATTGCAGAGCGCCGGCGAGGGGATGGCGGCCCGGCCGGCGGTATATTTTTGCGGGGCCGCGCAGCGTGGCACGGCCCGATTCTGTTGTTCAGTGTAAGACGACAATTTCCGATAGGCAAGATGTTCGGAAAAAAAAACTGCTCGGGCAGCAACGCTTGCCGTGCGGTCAAAAAAAATGCCCCGGCGAGCGGGGCATGGGATCAAGCGGGCCGGTTCGGCCCTGGCGCTCAGGCGCGCAAGGTGGACAGGATAGGTTGCAGCACGGCCGCGCCCAGGGCGGCGCTGCGGGCGCCGCTCCAGCCCGTTTGCGGGTCGGGATCGTTGGCGTTGTCCTTGAATGGCAATTCCAGGGTCAGCGCCAGGCAGCCGAAGGCGTGGGTGATGTGGGGCGAACCCATGGTCAGCACTTCCGGCGTGAACGGGCCGTCTTCGTAGCCGTGCTCATTCTGGAAGTCGGGGCTGGCCACCTTGAAGTCGGCGATGAAGCGGTCTTGCTCGGCTTTTTGTGCTGGCGTGAAATTTTCCAGCGCATCGCTGCCGGCGACGAACACATAAGGCAGACCTTCGTCGCCATGCACGTCGAGGAACAGGTCGCAGCCGATTTCATGCATTTTCTGTTTCACCAGGAACACCTCCGGGCTGCGTTCCATGGTCGGCGTCATCCATTCGCGGTTCAGGTTGGCGCCGGCCGCGTTGGTGCGCAGGTTGCCGTGCACGGAACCGTCCGGGTTCATGTTCGGCACCACGTAGAAGACGGCGTCTTGCAGGCACTGGCGGGCAAACGGATTGGCCTGGTCTAGCAAGGCTTCAAGCATGCCTTCGACAAACCATTCGGCCATCGTTTCGCCGGGATGCTGGCGCGCGATGACCCAGACTTTTTTCTCGGCATCGGCGTCACCGACCACCAGCAGGTTCATGTCGCGCCCTTCCACTGTGCTGCCCAGGTCGATCAAGCGCACCAGCGGCGACGCTTGCGCGCTGTCGATCAGGGCCAGGTGGCGGTCCCATGGGTAGGGTTCGAAGTAGGCGTAGTACACGCTTTCTTCTTCCGGCGTGTGTTCGATGGTCATCACCGTGCCGTCAAAGCTGGTGGGCACGCGGAACCAGGTTTCGCGGTCGTAGCTGGCCACGGCCTGGTAATCTTTCCAGCCGTCCGGATAGGCCGACTTGCCTGCATTCATGAAGCGGATCGTGCACGTCTCGCCTTGCGCGCCTTGCAGGCGGAAGTAAAACCACTGCGTGATGTCGGCGTGGGAATCCTTGCGGATGTTCAGCTCGATGGAGTGGGCATCGTCGGCGCGCAGCACCTCGATCGCGCCGGCGTCGAATTGCTGGCTGATTTTAATGGTCATGAGTGTTCCTGATAAAAACGTATGGGTTTTGCATCGTGTGCAATGGCGCGATGATACCTGTTTTGCGTTGCTCTTTGTGCTGGCGCAAACGATGACGGACGTGCTTTGCTAACGTGGAAGCTCCGACACGGGGAGATCATCATGGATGACAACGGCAAACACATACGCGAACTGGAAAAGAAAGTCAGCGCCCTCAGCGACGCTCTGGCGCACCTGGGAAAAGGCACGACCTTGCAGGAATTGCTGCGCATCCTGCGTTTCCCCGGCTACACCACACCGGCCGAATTTACCTTCAACGTGGCCATCCTCGACACCATGCTGGTGCAGGCCAATGCGCTGGAAAAGCTGGGGCAGGATTTGCTGGCGGGGGCCAAGCAAGTAGTGGCGAAACAGTGAGCAGACAGTAACTTATTCCTGAACGCCTGAAAAATGTTCAGGGCAAGGCGCAGGGCCGCAGGCAGTACGAACGAACGCCCAGGCCCTGCAACGCCGCCATGGACGTTTTGTCAGGTGTTCAGGCCGCCGAAACGTTCAAAGAACCACGGCTCGACGTCCGGTGCGTGCTCATCCTCGCGCCGCAGGGTGGCCAGGATATGCTCCTCGGCGGCAGCAAAGGTGAGGCGGTACAGGTCGCGCGCCAGGGCATAGGCTTGCGTGCCTGGCCACGGTTCGGGCAACAGTTCGACGGGCAGTTGCGGGTCGTGCAATTGTACGCGGCGGTAGGCGTGCGTCAGCAGCGAGCGGATGACGAAGGCTTGCTCCACATCGAACACGGGTGCTTCTTGCAGCAGGGTCAGCAGCGGCTGGAAGCTGGCGATGAATTTTTCGTAGCCGGCCATCACTTCCGACAAATCCCAGCAGTCGCCCACCATGTCGCGCAGGGGGCGCGTGCTGACATCCGGCAATTCCGTTGTGTGGCAGACATATAGTTTGCCCTGTACGTCGTTGCGCACGAGGATATCTTCCAGCGCCTCCGTATTGCTGGCCGGATGGCCAAAGATGCCGGGAGAGATCAAGCCATAGCCCGCCCACAATAATTCCTTGCGCAGCGCCCCCCGCTCGGCGGCGCCGATGCTGCCGGCCGGGCCGATCACCAGGGTCCAGCTACCATCCCAATGCACGACCAGCGGCGCATAGATGCGGCGATACGCGCGTTCGAAGCGGGCCAGCGCCTCCGGGCGTATCGTATAGGCGCTGCGGCGGCCGTCGCGCTGCGAGCTGAGCCAGCCTTCCTGCGCCAGACGGAACACGCTGGTGCGCAATAAACGGTCATTGACGCCGAATGGCGCCAGCAGTTCGATCAGGCTGCCCAGCCAGATGGCACCGCCGCGCGGCACGATGGCGTCGCCAAAGATGGTCATCACCAGGGACTTCGAGCGCGGTGGGTCGCTTTCCAGGAAATCGGCTATCCATGCCGTGCAGCGGGTGTTCTTCATGTGGTTCCGGTCTGGCCGTGTTGCGGTCGGTTCAATAAAAGCAGCAGTTTACTTGGCTGCGCGGGTAGCGCGGCAATAATTTGCCGGAAGCGCGGGTGGCACTTCGCAATGTTTTCTCATCAGCAATATCATACGCACAAAAAAGCCGCACAAGATACGAATTTTTAAAATGACTCATATCAAGTGTATGCAAATCGTTTTTTGTATCGTATTATCTGTTCATCGCACCGCGTTGCTGCGCAAAATCAAAGACATGGGAGACAGATCATGTACGCACAAATGGTTGAAACCGGCCTCAAGAACGTCCGTTCCATCGACGACATGGGGGCGGAAGAGCGCGCTTTTCAGGCGCGCATCGACGAAGGCATCAAGATCGAGGCCAAGGACTGGATGCCGGACGCTTACCGCAAGACCCTGATCCGCCAGATTTCGCAGCATGCGCATTCGGAAATCGTCGGTCAATTGCCCGAAGGTAACTGGGTCACGCGCGCGCCGACCTTGAAACGCAAGTCCATTCTGCTGGCGAAGATCCAGGATGAAGCCGGTCACGGTCTGTACTTGTACAGCGCCGCGGAAACCCTGGGTGTGTCGCGCGACGACTTGCTCGCTGCCTTGCACTCGGGCAAAGCCAAGTATTCCAGCATCTTTAATTATCCCACTCTGTCGTGGGCCGACATGGGTGCCATCGGCTGGCTGGTCGACGGCTCCGCCATCATCAACCAGATTCCGCTGTGCCGCTGCTCGTATGGCCCGTATGCGCGCGCCATGATCCGCGTCTGCAAGGAAGAATCGTTCCATGCGCGCCAGGGTTACGACATCATGATGTCGCTATGCAAGGGTACGCCAGAACAGAAAGCCATGGCGCAGGATGCGCTGAACCGCTGGTGGTGGCCGTCCTTGATGATGTTCGGTCCGTCCGACGCCGCTTCCGTCAACAGCGCCCAATCGGCGCAATGGCGCATCAAGCTGTTCTCGAATGATGAATTGCGCCAGCGCATGGTCGACCAGACCGTGCCGCAAATCGAATACCTGGGCCTGACCGTGCCCGATCCCGACCTGAAGTTCAATGCGGAAACGGGCCACTATGAATTCGGCGAAATCGACTGGTCCGAGTTCAACAATGTGCTGAAGGGTAATGGCCCATGCAACCGCGAGCGCCTGCAAACGCGGGTCAAGGCGTATGAAGGCGGCGAGTGGTTCCGCGATGCCTTGCTCGCGTATGCAGATAAACAAGCCGCAGTCAAAGCGGCAGCGTAAATACATAAGACAGATAGGGGAGAGCAATATGAGCAAAGAATGGCCATTGTGGGAAGTTTTCATCCGCAGCCAGCACGGCCTGGCGCACAAGCATGTGGGCAGCCTGCACGCCTCCGACGCCACCATGGCGGTCAACCATGCGCGCGACGTCTACACGCGCCGCAATGAAGGCGTGAGCATCTGGGTGGTGCGCGCGGCCGATATCGTCGCCAGCAGCCCCGGCGACAAGGGCGCCCTGTTCGAGCCGTCGAACAGCAAGGTGTACCGCCATCCCACCTTCTTCCCGATGCCGGAAGAAGTCAAGAACCTGTGATCGGAGCGCCTGCAATGGATGACAAGCTCACTCAACAAAAGTTCGACTACCTTTTGCGCCTGGGCGACAACGCCCTGATCCTCAGCCAGCAGCTGTCGCAGCTGTGCGGCAAGGGCCCCGCGCTGGAAGAAGACATGGCGCTGACCAACGTGGCGCTCGACCTCCTGGGCCAGACGCGTTTATGGTTCAGCTATGCGGCCGAACTGGAAAACGCTGGCCGCGACGAGGACGACATCGCCTTTTTGCGCGATGCCCACGACTTCAAGAATTGTCTGCTGCTGGAGCAGCCGAACGGCAATTACGCCGACACCATGATGCGCCAGTTCTTCTTCGACACCTGGCACTACTTCCAGCTGCTGGAACTGGCGAAATGCAGCGATCCACGCATCGTCGAAGTAGCACAGAAGTCGATCAAGGAAGTGACGTATCACCTGCGCCGCAGCGGTGACCTGATCGTGCGCCTTGGCGACGGCACGGCGGATAGCCACGCGAAAACGCAGGCCGCGGCCGACAAGCTGTGGATGTACACGGGCGAGATGTTCAAGTACGACGCCGTCGACCAGGCCATGCTTGCCGCCGGCATCGCGCCGCCATCGGACGTGTTGCGCCGGGCCTTCCTCGAACACGTGGCCGAGATCTTCGCCGAAGCGACGCTTGTCATGCCGGCGCTCGACGCCTGGATGCAAAAGGGTGGCAAGCAGGGCACGCACACGGAACACCTGGGATTCATCCTGGCCGAGATGCAGTTCCTGCAGCGCGCCTATCCCGGGGCGGAGTGGTAGTGAACACGCCCTTGGCAACGCTGGACGCGGCCCAGGTCTGGGCCTGGCTGGGCGACGTGCCGGACCCGGAAATTCCCGTCATTTCAGTGGTGGACCTGGGTATCGTGCGTGCCGTCGATGTGGTCAGTAGCGAAGAGTGCATCGTGACGATCACGCCCACGTATTCGGGATGCCCTGCCATGCAGGTGATCGCCGACGCCGTCACGGAGGCCTTGCGCAGCCATGGCGTGGCCAAGGTGACGCTGGTGAACCAACTGGCGCCCGCCTGGACCACGGACTGGATGAGCGAAGAAGGCAAGGCCAAGCTGAAAGGCTATGGCATCGCCCCGCCACAGCAGCAGGTGATCGACATCAGCGGCCTTCGTAGCGGAACAGCAGGCGGCGTCAAGCGCCAGCCCATGCCGACGCTGGAGGTGATCTGCCCGAACTGCGGTTCCACGCATACGCAGCTGACCAGCCAGTTCGGCTCCACGCCGTGCAAGGCCCTGTACAAATGCCTGGCTTGCCGCGAACCGTTTGACTACTTCAAGTGCCACTAAAAAAATCAGGCACACGTTCCGAAGAAACTGGAGATGAAGCATGAGTAAATTTTATCCGCTGTGCGTAGCGAACGTGCGCAATGAAACGCGCGACACCATCGCCGTCACGTTCGACGTGCCATTTGAGTTGCAGCAGCAGTTCCGTTTCCAGCAGGGCCAGCACCTGACCCTGCGCGCCAATATCAATGCGGAAGACGTGCGCCGCTCGTATTCCATCTGTTCTGCGGTGCAGGATGGCACCCTGCGCGTGGCCATCAAGCGCACGCCGGGTGGCGCCTTTTCCACTTGGGCGAACGACACCCTGAAAGCTGGCGTCACCATCGAGGTGATGCCGCCCATGGGGCACTTCAACGTGCCACTCGACTGCGTCAACCGCAAGCATTATCTGGCGTTTGCGGCCGGCAGCGGCATCACGCCCATCCTCTCCATCATCAAGACGACCCTGCTGACGGAACCATTGAGCCGTTTCACGCTGTTCTACGGCAACCGCGCCTCGTCGTCCGTCATCTTCAAGGAAGAATTGACGGACTTGAAGGACGTGTACCTGGAGCGCCTTAACCTGGTGTATGTGATGAGCCGCGAGCAGCAGGACATCGAACTGTTCAACGGCCGCATCACGCAGGAAAAATGCGAGCAGTTCCTGCAGCACTGGATCCGTGTCGAAGACTACGATAACGCCTTCATCTGCGGCCCGGAAGACATGATGCTGGGCGTCTCCGCCGCCCTGCAGGCGGCCGGCATGCCGAAGCAGAATATCAAGATCGAACTGTTCGCCGCCAGCATCCCGAAAAACGCCCACAAGCCGCGCGCGCAACTCGACGCGGGTATCGTGCAGGAAACGGAAGTGACCGTCATCATGGATGGCAACCACACTACCTTCACGATGGACAAGGACAAGGAATCGATCCTCGATGCGGGCCTGCGCCATGGGCTGGACATGCGCTACTCGTGCAAGGGCGGCGTGTGCTCGACCTGTCGCTGCAAGATCCTCGACGGCAAGGTCGAAATGGACGTCAACTACGCGCTGGAAGACTACGAAGTGGCGCGCGGCTTTGTCCTCAGTTGCCAGAGTTTTCCGCTGACCGACAAGGTCGTCGTTGACTTCGATCAGGCTGAATAAATACCGGGATCAGACCCGCCGGGGTCATTCGCCCCAGTGGGGCGAATGACGATTCCGAAGGAACTGACCCCAGATTTGCGCTGCGGGCCAATAACTAAAATAGCGAGACACGCCATGACCTACCAAAACATCCTCTTCACCATCGAGCAGGGCATCGCCACCCTGACCCTGAACCGTCCCGACAAGCTCAATAGTTTTACGCAAGCCATGCACGAGGAAGTGCGTGACGCCATCGCCAAAGTCAACGCCGACAGCGCCGTGCGCGTGTTCGTGCTGACGGGCGCGGGGCGCGGCTTTTGCGCGGGCCAGGATTTGTCCGACCGCGCCGTCGAACCAGGCTCGCAGGGCGTGGACCTGGGCGAGTCGGTGGAAAAGAACTATGCGCCGCTGGTGCTGGCCTTGAAAGCCTTGCCGATGCCCGTGATTTGCGCCGTCAATGGCGTGGCCGCCGGCGCGGGCGCCAATCTGGCGCTGGCCTGCGACATCGTCATCGCCGGCAAGTCGGCCAGTTTCGTCGAAGTGTTCTGCAAGCTGGGCCTGATTCCGGACACGGGCGGCACCTTCTTCCTGCCACGTCTGATCGGTTCCGCGCGCGCCATGGGCCTGGCCATGCTCGGTGAAAAGCTGACGGCCGAAAAAGCCGAAGACTGGGGCCTGATCTGGAAATGCGTGGAGGATGTCCAACTGGCGGAAGAAACGCGCAAGCTGGCCGTGCATTTTGCCAGCGCGCCGACCAAGGGCCTGGCGTACACCAAGCAGGCGCTGGCCGCCAGCGGTGCGAATACCCTGCCGCAGCAGCTGGCGCTGGAAGCGCGCATGATGAGCGAACTCGGTCACAGCGACGATTACCGCGAAGGCGTGGCCGCCTTCATGGAAAAGCGCGCACCGCAATTCAAGGGACACTGATATGACCGCATTGGCAAACAACAGTATCGTCGCCGTCATCGGCAGCGGCGCCATGGGCGCCGGCATCGCACAGGTGGCCGCGGCTGCAGGCTACACAGTCAAACTGTACGACACGCGCGCGGAAGCCGTGAGCAAGGCGCTGGCCGACATCGGCAAGATGTATGCGAAGCTGGCTGAAAAGGGCCGCATGACGGCGGAAGAAGCGGCGGCCGCCACGGCGCGCCTGCAGGCGGCCGGCAGCCTGGCCGACGTGAGCGACTGCGCCCTGGTGGTGGAAGCCATCGTGGAAAACCTCGACGTCAAGCGCGGCCTGTTCGCCGAGCTGGAAGCCGTGGTCAGCGACGACTGCATCCTGGCGACGAATACGTCGTCGATTTCCGTGACGGCGATTGCCGCCAAGTTGCGCCGCCCGGAACGCCTGGTCGGCATGCACTTCTTTAATCCTGTGCCCTTGATGGCGCTGGTCGAAGTGATCAGTGGCCTGGCCACCAGCGAGCAAGTGGCCGCCA
The DNA here is from genome assembly GCF_051380715.1 of Janthinobacterium kochi. Lineage (NCBI taxonomy): Bacteria > Pseudomonadati > Pseudomonadota > Betaproteobacteria > Burkholderiales > Oxalobacteraceae > Janthinobacterium > Janthinobacterium kochi. Next base: position 514,311 of record NZ_JBNYXO010000002.1, on the reverse strand, counting down.
CCGTCTACGACACGTCGATCGCCTGGGGCAAGAACCCCGTGCATGCGAAATCGACGCCCGGCTTCATCGTCAACCGTGTCGCGCGTCCGTTTTACGCGGAAGGCTGGCGCCTGTTGAATGAACAGGCGGGCGATGCCGCCACCATCGATGCGGTGCTGCGCGAAGCGGGCGGTTTCCGCATGGGCCCATTTGAGCTGATGGACCTGATCGGCCACGACGTCAATTTCTCCGTCACGCAATCCGTGTTCGGCGCCTATTTCAACGACCCGCGTTTCACGCCGTCCGTGCTGCAACAGGAAATGGTCAACGCCGGTTTCCTCGGCCGCAAATCGGGCCGTGGCTTTTACCTGTACGGCGAAGGTGCGCCAGCCCCCGTGGCGCAGGCGGAAAGCGCGCAAGCGACCCCGGAATTCGTCGCCCTGTCGGCTGCCATCGGCAGCGATGGCCGTGGCCACAGCGGCGTCATTCGCAGCCTGGTACAGCGCCTGGAGCAGGTGGGCATCACGGTCAGCCGCCGCGTGACGCAGGAAGGCCAGGAGATGGACGAAGCGCCCGCCTTGCATTGCCATGGCGCCGCGATTTATCTCACGGACGGACGCAGCGCCACCCAGCGCGCGCACGATAACCAGCATCCGGATACGGTGCTGTTCGACCTGGCGCTCGATTACGCCGCTGCCAAGCGCATTGCCGTGGCGCGCGCCGACCAGTGCAGCGATGCCGCCTATGCCGCCGTCGTGGGCCTGTTCCAGGCAGCCGGCTTTACCGTCACGCGCCTGGACGACGTGCCTGGACTGGCCGTTATGCGCACGGTCGCCATGCTGGCCAACGAGGCGGCCGACGCCGTCAACCAGGCCGTGTGCACGGTGGCCGCCGTCGATATCGCCATGCAGAAGGGCGTCAACTATCCACGCGGACCGCTGGCCTGGGCCGATGCGGTGGGCGTCGCGCACATCGTGACCGTGCTGCAGCACCTGGCGCAAGGCTATGGCGAAGACCGCTACCGTGTCTCGCCGCTGCTGCGCCGCAAACTTGCCACTGGAGCGACGTTTCATGCCGAATGAAGATCACAACATGACGGCACAAGCATTGGCCGAAGCGGCCGCCGCTTCCATGCTGTCGCGCGATAACGCCACCGCTGCCATGGGCATCGCCCTGGCCGAGGTGGGACCTGGCCATGCGCGCATGACGATGACGGTGCGCCCAGACATGCTCAACGGCCACCAAACCTGCCACGGCGGCTTTATCTTTGCCCTGGCCGACAGCGCCTTCGCGTTTGCCTGCAACAGCTACAACATGAATACCGTGGGCGCCGGCTGCACCATTGATTACCTGGCGCCGGGACGCGAAGGCGACGTGCTCACGGCATACGCCGTCGAACAGGCGCTGGCCGGCAAGAGCGGCGTCTACGATGTCAAGGTCAGCAACCAGGATGGCCGCGCCATCGCGCTCTTTCGCGGCAAGTCGATCCGCGTGGCGGGTGAAGTCATTAGTGGTTGAGGTTGCAAGTGAGGTTACAAGAGCAGCTTCGAACTGCCGCAGCTGATTTGAAAAGTTAAAGAACCAATTAGGAGACAAAGATGGTCCAACGTACGCCTTCCCCAAATGACCTTGAGCCGATCGAGCGCGCCAGCAAGGATGAACTGCAGGCGCTGCAGCTCGAACGCATGAAATGGACGCTCAAGCACGCGTATGACAACGTGCCCCATTACCGCGCCGCTTTTGACGAAGCGGGCGTGCATCCGGACGATCTGAAGTCACTGTCCGATCTGTCGAAATTCCCGTTCACGGACAAGAAGGTCTTGCGCGAAAATTACCCGTTTGGCCTGTTTGCCGTGCCGCGCGAGCAAGTGGTGCGCATCCACGCGTCGAGCGGTACCACGGGCAAGGCAACGGTAGTTGGCTACACGCAGAACGACATCGATACCTGGGCCAATGTGGTGGCGCGCTCGATCCGCGCCGGCGGTGGCCGCGCAGGCGACATGGTGCATATCTCCTACGGCTACGGCCTGTTCACGGGCGGCCTGGGCGCGCACTATGGCGCCGAGCGTTTGGGCTGCACGGTCATCCCGATGTCCGGCGGGCAGACGGAAAAGCAGGTGCAACTGATCCAGGATTTCAAGCCGACTATCATCATGGTCACCCCGTCCTATATGCTCAACATCATCGAGGAATTCACGCGCCAGGGCCTGGACCCGGCCGAATCGTCGCTGAAGGTGGGCATTTTCGGCGCCGAGCCGTGGACGGACGCCATGCGTTCGGAAATCGAAGCGCGCGCCGGCATCGACGCCGTCGATATCTACGGCCTGTCTGAAGTGATGGGCCCTGGCGTGGCGTCCGAATGCATCGAAAGCAAGGATGGTCCCGTCATATGGGAAGACCATTTTTATCCAGAAATCATCGATCCGGAAACGGGCGAAGTGCTGCCGGACGGAGAGGAGGGCGAGCTGGTCTTCACCTCGCTGTCGAAGGAAGCGCTGCCCGTCATCCGCTACCGCACGCGCGACCTGACCCGCTTGCTGCCACCGACGTCGCGCTCGATGCGCCGCATCGGCAAGATCACGGGTCGTTCGGACGACATGCTGATTATCCGCGGCGTGAACGTCTTCCCCACCCAGATCGAAGAGCTGATTTTGAAGATGCCGAAGCTGGCGCCGCAATACCAGCTGGTGGTCACGCGCGACGGCCACCTCGACAAGCTCGAAGTGATCGCCGAGTTGCGTATCGATCTCACTGCCACCATTTCGGCCAGTGAGACCGATGGCCTGGCGCGCGAGCTGGAACACCGCATCAAGACGCATGTGGGCGTGAGCACGCGCGTGCGCCTGGTGGCCGCCGCCGGCATCGAACGCACCTTGACGGGCAAGGCCCGCCGCGTGGTCGACCAGCGCCCGAAGATTTTCTCCTGATAGCCCGAACAAGGAACCAAACATGAACGACGCTTTTATCTGTGACGCCGTACGCACCCCGTTTGGCCGCTACGGCGGTTCCCTCGCCAGCGTGCGCGCGGACGATCTGGGCGCGCTGCCGATTGCCGCGCTGATCGCCCGCAACCCGTCCGTCGACTGGTCCGCCATTGACGACGTGTTCTACGGCTGCGCCAACCAGGCGGGTGAAGACAACCGCAACGTGGGCCGCATGGCCGCGCTGCTGGCTGGCTTGCCTGCCGCCGTACCGGCCAATACCATCAACCGCCTGTGCGGCTCCAGCCTGGATGCCGTCGGCATGGCTGCCCGCTCCATCAAGGCGGGCGAAGCGGAGCTGATCATCGCCGGTGGCGTGGAAAGCATGACGCGCGCGCCTTTCGTGATGGGCAAGGCTGACAGCGCGTTCTCGCGCGCGGCGAAAATCGAAGATACGACCCTGGGCTGGCGCTTCGTCAACGGCAAGATGAAAACGCTGTACGGCATCGACACCATGCCGGAAACGGCGGAAAACGTGGCCGTGGAATTTGGCATCAGCCGCGCCGACCAGGATGCGTTGGCACTGCGCAGCCAGCAGCGCTGGGCGGCCGCTAACGCGGCTGGCGTCTTTGATCGTGAAATCGTGCCCGTCGCCGTGCCGCAGAAAAAAGGCGAGCCGAAGATGGTGACGATGGACGAACATCCACGTCCCGATACCTCGATCGAGATGCTGGCGAAACTCAAGGGCGTCGTGAAAGTGGACGGCAGCGTCACTGCCGGCAATGCCTCGGGCTTGAACGACGGCGCCTGCGCCATCCTGCTGGCGTCCGCCGCCGCCGTGGATAAATACAAATTGACGCCGCGCGCCAAAGTGCTGGGCATGGCCACGGCCGGTCTGGCGCCGCGCATCATGGGTTTTGGCCCGTCGCCCGCCTCGCGCAAGGTGCTGGCCCAGACCGGATTGAGCATCGAGCAGATGGATGTGATCGAACTCAATGAAGCGTTTGCCGCGCAGGCGCTGGCCGTCACGCGCGACCTGGGCCTGGCTGACGACGCGGCCCACGTGAACCCGAATGGCGGCGCGATTGCCATCGGCCATCCGCTGGGTGCATCCGGTGCGCGCCTGGTGATGGCTGCCCTGAACCAGCTGGAACGCACGGGCGGGCGTTACGCGCTGTGCACCATGTGCATCGGCGTGGGACAGGGTATTGCTGTAGTAATTGAACGCGTATAAACGAGTAAAAACAAAGTAAAAACAAAAAGGCGCAGGCTTGTAAAAAAGCGCCAACCATACATTGACCGTAGTGCCAACCTGGTGGAGACCACAATGATTGCCAATATCTTCAAGAAAACCCTGATCGCCGGCGTGCTGGCCATGTCCGCTGCAGGCGCATATGCGGCCGACAACATCAAGATCGGATCCGTGCTGTCCGTCACGGGCCCTGCCGCCTTTTTGGGCGATCCGGAGCTGAAAACCCTGCAGCTGTACATTGAGAAAATCAATGCAGCCGGCGGCGTGCTGGGGCGCAAGCTGGAACTGGTGCACTACGATGACGGCAGCGATGCGGCCAAGGCCAACGGCTTTACCAAGCGCCTGATCGAGTCGGACAAGGTCGACGTGCTGATCGGCGGCACCACCACCGGCGCCACGATGGCGATGGCGCCGCTGGTGGAGCGCGCCAGCATGCCGTTCATCTCGCTGGCAGGCGCCGTTGTCATCATCGATCCTGTCAAGAAGTGGGTCTTCAAGACGCCGCATACGGACCGCATGGCGGCCGAGAAGGTGTTCGAGGACATGAAGAAGCGCGGCATCAGCAAGGTGGGCCTGCTGTCGGAAACGAGCGGCTTTGGCGCTTCTGGTCGCAAGGAATCGCAGATCGTCGCCTCGAAATACGGTATCACGCTGGTGGCCGATGAAACTTACGGCCCGAAAGACACGGACATCACGGCGCAGCTCACGCGCATCAAGAATACGGCAGGCGTGCAAGCCGTCTTCGTCTTTGGACTGGGCCAGGGCCCTGCCGTGGTGACCAAGAACTACGGCCAACTGGGCATGTCCGCGCTGCCACTGTACCAGTCGCATGGCGTGGCTTCGGACGAGTATCTGAAGCTGTCGGGCAAGGCCGCCGAAGGCGTGCGCCTGCCGACGCCAGCGCTGCTGATCGGCGCCATGCTGCCCGACAGCGACGCGCAGAAGGCCATCGTGGTCGGCTACGACAAGACGTATAAAGAGCGCTACAAGATCGATCCATCTACCTTTGGCGGTTATGCGCTTGATGCCCTGAACCTGTCGGTCGACGCCATCAAGCGTGCCGGCGGCACGGACCGCGAAAAAGTGCGCGCGGCACTGGAACAGACCAAGGGTTTTGTCGGCACCACCGGTGTCTTCAACATGTCGGCCAAGGACCATATGGGCCTGAACCTGTCGGCTTTCCGCATGGTGGAAGTGAAGAACGGCGAATGGCAATTGTCGAAGTGATGTTCGAAATAATGTAAGCCAGAAGTACCTGCGCGGGCTGCCTTCGAAGGCGGTCCGCGTGTAGCCGAACATAATGGAGACACCATGGAAGTCGCTCAATTTCTACAATTTCTGTATTCCGGGATGACGGTCGGTTCCGCCTACGCGCTGGCGGCACTGGGCTTTACCATCATCTACAACACCAGCGGCGTGATCAACTTCGCCCAGGGCGAATTCATCATGCTGGGCGGGATGCTGGCAGCCGTGATGTCGGCCGCCGGCGTGCCGTTGCCGCTGGCCATCATTCTGGCCGTCATCGCCACGGGCCTGGTTGGCCTGTTGATGGAAAAAACCGTGATCGAACCGGCGCAAAATGCGCAGGTCATTACCCTGTTGATCATCACCATCGGCGCCTCGCTGGTGCTGCGTGGCCTGGTACAAATCTGGCTGGGCAAGGATACGCATACACTGCCGGCGTTTTCCGGCGACGCGCCGATCGAATTTTTGGGCGCCAGCCTGCTGCCGCAAAGCCTGTGGGTGCTGGGCGTGACGGTCGTCATCGTGCTGGTGCTGGGTTGGTTCTTCGGCCGCACCCTGATGGGCAAGGCCATGCTGGCCACCTCGCACAACAAGCTGGCCGCGCAACTGGTGGGCATCAACACGCGCAAGGTGCTGCTGTTTTCATTCGGCCTGTCGGCCCTGCTGGGCGCGGCGGGCGGCATCCTCGTCGCTCCGATCACGTATACCTCGTATGACGCGGGCATCATGCTGGGCCTGAAAGGCTTTGTCGCCGCCGTATTGGGTGGCTTGGGCGGCGGCGCGGGCGCGATTGCCGGTGGCTTGATCCTCGGCATTGCCGAAGCCATGACGGCCGGCTACATCTCGTCGGCCTACAAGGACGCCGTGCCGTTCGTGCTGATTCTATTGATCCTGTTCTTCCTGCCGCAAGGCTTGTTTGGCGCTAAAAATTCGGAGCGTGTATGAAGACGCGGTTATCAACATTATTTTCCCGCTCACGCCACGGTGGCTTGCTGGTGCTGGCCCTGGTGCTGGCCATCCTGCCGCTGTTCCTCACCAATGCGTTTTACTATGATGTGGCGATCCGCATTGCGCTGAACGCCATCGTCGTCATCGGCTTGAACCTTTTGATGGGCTACACGGGTCAGATCAGTCTGGGCCACGCGGGTTTCTATGGCCTGGGCGCGTATGCATCGGCCGTGCTGACCACGCACTACAACTGGCCGCCGCTCGCTGCCCTGGCGGCGGGCGCCGTCGCCACGGGTTTGCTGGCACTGCTGCTGGCCCGACCCGTATTGAAGCTCAAGGGCCATACCCTGGCCATGGCCACGCTGGGCCTGGGCATCATCATTTCCATCGTCATCAACAACGAGACGCAATGGACGGGCGGCCCGGATGGCATCGGCGTGTCCACCTTCAGTGTCGCGGGCCTGGAAATCACCGGTGAAAAATCGTGGTACCTGGTGTGCGCCGTGCTGCTGTTGCTGGTGACGTGGCTGGCCCTGAACCTGATCGATTCGCCTGTCGGCCGCGCGCTGCAGGCGATCCATGGCTCGGAAGTGGCGGCCCGCGTGGTCGGCGTCGATACGACCCGCTTCAAGGTGCGCGTGTTCGTGCTGTCGGCCGTCATTGCCAGTATCGCGGGCAGCATCAGCGCCCACTACATCGGTTTCATCACCCCGAACCTGGCTGGCTTCTTCCACTCGATCGAACTGGTGACGATGGTGGTGGTGGGCGGCATGGCATCGATCTTCGGTTCGATCATCGGCGCAGCCCTGCTGACGATCCTGCCGCAGTTGCTGTCCAGTTTTGAAGGCTGGGAAACGGTGGTCTTCGGCGTGATCCTGATGGCCACCATGATCTTCATGCCCAAGGGTCTCGTACCGAGCCTGGCCAGCCGTTCGCGCAAGCGGGCAGGTGTGCCGCAGGCACCCAAAGCCCCCGAAGGTGCGGCAAAACCACCGGCACAGGAGGTGTGAGATGCTGACGATTAATAATCTGAGCAAGAGCTTTGGCGGTGTGCACGCGGTGCAGGATGTGAGCTTCACCGTCAAGGAAGGCAATATCCATTCCGTGATCGGGCCGAATGGCGCCGGCAAGACGACCCTGTTCAACCTGATCACGGGCGTGTACACGCCGAGCAAGGGTGAGATTTTGCTCAATGGCGAGAACGTGGCCGCCATGTCGCCCGATGCGCTGGCGCGGCGCGGCATGAGCCGCACCTTCCAGAATCTGCAGGTGTGCATGAACATGACGGCCATAGCCAATGTGATGGTGGGCGCGCATTTGCGCCTGAACCAGAACCTGTTCGCCTCCATGCTGCGTTTGCCTTCGGTGCGCCGCGCCGATGCCGCTTGCCGCGACGAGGCGGCCAGCCTGATGGAATTTGTCGGCGTGGGCCGGCATATCGATGACGAGGCGGGACAGATGTCGTATGGGGCGTTAAAACGCCTGGAAATCGCCCGCGCGCTGGCGGCCAAGCCGAAGGTGCTGCTGCTCGATGAACCGGCGGCAGGCTTGAACCACACGGAAACGGGCGAGATCGAAACCTTGATCCGCAAGGTGGCGCAATCGGGCGTGACGGTGGTGCTGGTCGAGCATGACATGAAGCTGGTGATGAATCTGTCGGACCATATCCTGGTGCTCGACTATGGCAAGAAGCTGGCCGAAGGGACCGCCGCCGAAGTGCGTGCCAATCCCGACGTGGTGGCGGCATACTTGGGAGTGGCTGCATGATGTACGAAAAAAATCAGGAAAAACCTCAAACTCCGCTGGTGCTCGATATCAAAGGGCTGACCAGCCATTACGGCCGCATCCAGGCCCTGCACGGCATCGACCTGCAGGTACGCCAGGGCCAGCTGGTGGCGCTGGTGGGCGCCAACGGCGCCGGCAAGACCACTCTGTTGCGGGCGATTTCCGGCGTGCAGCCGATCAGCGCCGGCAGCATCGCTTTCGCCGGCCAGGACGTCAGCCGCATGAGTGCCGACAAGCGCGTGCGCGCTGGTATCTGCCAGGTGCCGGAAGGGCGCCAAGTGTTCGGCCCCATGACGGTGGAAGACAATCTGCGCCTGGGCGCTTTTACGCGCCCCGCGCAGGACGTGGCCGGTGACATGGAGCGCATGTACGGCCTGTTCCCGATCTTGAAGGAAAAGCGCTTGCTGCTGGCCGGGACTTTATCGGGCGGACAGCAGCAGATGCTGGCCATGGCGCGCGCGCTGATGGGCCGTCCGCAACTGCTGCTGCTCGATGAACCCAGCATGGGCCTGGCGCCACTCTTGATCGCGGAAATCTTCCGCATCGTAGCCGAACTGCGCGACCAGGGCATCACGATTTTCCTCGTCGAGCAGAACGCGCACGCCGCCCTGTCGATCGCTGACGTGGGCTATGTGATCGAGACGGGCGCCATTACGCTGTCCGGCCCCGGTCCCGAATTGCTGCATAACGAGCAAGTACAAAGTGCGTACTTGGGTATGTGAAGACGTAGGTCGGATTAGCGGGGGCGCCGAGCCGCTTGCGCGTAATCCGACATCAGCCGCTACGGCTGGCAATAATGTTTTGGAGAGCACCATGGTCAAAGTCTACGAAATCAACGGAATCACCCCCGTCGTCCACCCCAGCGCCTATGTGCATCCGAGCGCGGTGCTGATCGGCGACGTGATCGTCGGCCCGCGCTGCTACATCGGTCCGCTGGCCTCGATCCGCGGCGACTTCGGCCGATTGATCCTGGAAGAGGGGGCGAACCTGCAGGACACCTGCGTCATGCACGGTTTTCCTGGCTGCGACACGGTGGTCGAAATCGACGGCCATATCGGCCATGGCGCCGTGCTGCACGGCTGCCGCATCGGCCGCAATGCGCTGGTCGGCATGAACGCCGTGGTGATGGATAACGCCATCATCGGAGAGGAATCCATTGTCGCGGCCATGAGTTTCGTCAAGGCGGGCATGATCGTCGCGCCGCGCAGCATGGTGGTGGGCACGCCCGCCAAGGTGATACGGTCGCTCACCGACGATGAAATCAAATGGAAAAGCTCGGGCACCAGCCAGTACCACGAACTGGCCGTGCGCTCGATGCAGACGATGCGCGAAGTGGAGGCCCTGACGGAAGTCGAGGCCGGCCGCCAGCGCCTCAATTTTGAATCCGCCTTGCCGCTGCACTTGCACAAGAACGCTGCAGCGCAATAACCTTTAACCCTTTAAATGCTGGGGTCAGACCTTTCAGGATCGGAATAGATGCCATTGGCATCCATTTCCCCGACGGGTCTGACCCCTAACGGAGAAACCACATGGCTCAAATATCCACGCTGCAAAGCCTGATCGCTGGCCGCTGGCTGGGCGAAAGCGCCGCCGTGCCCCTGCATAGCGCCTTGAACAACCGCGTGATTTATCACACGCATGCGGAGAAGATCGACTTCGACGAAGCCGTCACGTATGCCCGCAAGACGGGCGTGCCGGGCCTGATGGCACTCGATTTCCAGCAGCGCGCCGCACGCTTGAAGGCGTTGGCCTTGTACCTGGTCGAGCGCAAGGAAGAGCTGTATGCGATCTCGCACCTGTCGGGCGCCACGCGCGCCGATAGCTGGGTCGATATCGAAGGCGGCACGGGCACCCTGTTTGCCTACGCCAGCATGGGCAGCAACGAGCTGCCGTCGTCGAACGTGCTGCACGAAGGCCCGGCCATCGCGCTGGGTAAAAAAGGCGGCTTCGCCGGCACGCACATCCTGGTGCCGCGCGGCGGCCTGGCCGTGCACATCAACGCCTTCAATTTCCCCATCTGGGGCTTGCTGGAAAAATTCGCGCCAAGCTTCCTGGCGGCCATGCCCTGCATCGCCAAGCCGGCCACGGCGACGAGCTATCTGACGCAGGCCGTCGTGCGCATGATGCATGAATCGGGCTTGCTGCCGGCCGGCAGTTTGCAACTGGTGATCGGTTCCACGGGCGACTTGCTGGACCGTTTGAATGGCCAGGATTTCGTCACGTTTACAGGGTCGGCCGCCACGGCCGCCAAGTTGCGCACCAATCCGAACCTGATCGCCCAGTCAGTGCCTTTCAACGGCGAAGCCGATTCGCTCAACTGCGCCATCCTGGCGCCGGACGTCACGCCCGACGATGTGGAATTCGACCTGTTCGTCAAGGAAGTGGTGCGCGAAATGACGGGCAAGTCGGGCCAGAAGTGCACGGCGATTCGCCGCATTATCGTGCCCGAGCACCTGATGGACGCCGTCGGCACGCGCCTGCGCGAGCGCCTGGCCAAGGTGGTGGTGGGCGATCCGTCCATCGAAGGCGTGCGCATGGGCGCGCTGGCATCGAAGGAACAGCAAAGCGATGTGGCGGAGCGGGTGGCCACGCTGTCGCAGGGTAACGAGGTGGTATTTGGCGCAGCCGACGGTTTCAGTCCCCTGGGCGATGGGGCACAGGATGGCAGCTTCTTCTCGCCGACCTTGCTGCTGTGCCGCGACGCCTTCGGCAACGACGCCGTGCATGACGTGGAAGCGTTCGGCCCCGTCAGCACCATGATGGGCTACCACGATATCGATGAAGCGCTGGCGCTGGCCGCGCGCGGCAAGGGCAGCCTGGTGAGTACCCTGGTGACGCGCGATCCGAAGATCGCCGCGCGCGTGGTGCCGCAAGTGGCGGCCACGCATGGCCGCGTGCATGTGCTCGAGCGCGTGGCCTCCGTCGATTCGACGGGCCATGGCTCACCGCTGCCGCAACTGAAGCACGGCGGCCCTGGCCGCGCGGGCGGTGGCGAAGAGCTGGGCGGCGTGCGCGCCGTGCGCCATTACCTGCAACGGGCGGCTGTGCAAGGCTCGCCGACCATGCTGGCGGCGATCACCGGTGAATACGTGCGTGGCGCGGACGTCAACGAAAGCCCGATCCATCCGTTCCGCAAGCACTTCGAGGACTTGAAGACGGGCGACTCGCTGCTCACGCACCGCCGCACTGTCAGCGAAGCGGATATCGTCGCCTTTGGCGGCATCTCGGGCGACTTCTTCTACATGCACTTCGACGAAATCGCGGCGAAAGAGTCGCAGTTCGGCAAGCGCATCGCCCACGGCTACTTCGTGCTGTCGGCCGCCGCTGGCCTGTTCGTCTCGCCTGGCGTCGGTCCCGTGCTGGCCAACTATGGCCTCGACAACCTGCGTTTCGTCGCCCCCGTCGCCATCGGCGACACCATCCGCGCGCGCCTGACCTGCAAGCGCAAGGTCGACCGTAACCGCAAGGACGTCTTTGGCGTGGGCCAGGGCGTGGTGGCGTGGGACGTGCAGGTGACCAACCAGAACGAGGAGCTGGTAGCCAGCTACGACATTCTGACCCTGGTGTCGAAGCGCGAATAAGCGTTTCCGCAGTACGGCATTGAACGGCGCCATCCGCGATCTTTGTGCGGGTGGCGTTTTTTTATCCGAGTTCTTTTCGTCTTGAATTATGCATAAGTGTATGAAAAGTATACCGAAAGTGTGGTTTTTCCCGTCTGCTCATTAGATAAAATCCTCTAGAAATCATGTTTTTTCCATGAAAAATGGCAAAATCGTTAATTGCCTTAGGAAAACTTTTCAAAGCAGACTTTTTCTCTGTAGCATGGTTCCACTCACTGGTCACGCCGTCATTCACGCCAGGCAAGGCGACGGCGGCGCAAAAAAGGACCCGGCCTGTTATGGCCGGTGAACCTCCGATCTAGAGCCCAACTCCACGATTAACGTTCACCGCTACGGGTATTTAATTACTATGAATAAACACGTCCTGATTTTCCTGCTGGCCATGCCCCTGGCCATCAGCCATGCCTACGCCGACGATGTCGCCAGTGGCCCGACCGTCAAGATCAGCGGTTTCGGCACGGCCGCGCTGACTGTGGCCGATACCGACAAGGCGCAGTTCGCGCGTCCGAACCAGGCCGCCGGCGCCGCTCGGACAGCCCGTACGGGCGTCGATTCGAACCTAGGATTGCAGGCCAATGTCACCGTTAATCCCTGGTTGTCGGCCACCGTGCAAGGCCTGGCGCGCAAGGATGGCGAAGATGATTTCGGCGCCGAGCTGGCATGGGCCTTCGCCAAGGCGAAGGTGTCGGACAGCTTCAGCGTGCGCGTTGGCCGCATGGGCCTGCCCGTCTTCATGATTTCCGATTACCGTAACGTGGGCTATGCCAACACCATGCTGCGCCCACCGGGCGAAATGTATTCGCAGGTACCGCTGAACAGCATCGATGGCATCGATGGCACTTACCAGTTCAGCGTGGGCGACACCAGCATCACCACGCAGCTGGCGCTGGGCCGCACCAAGGCCACCCTGGCAACGGGACCCGATTCGACCGTGCATGTGGAAGGCAAGTCCATCGTTGCGCTGAACATGGTGGCCGAACATGGTCCCCTGACCCTGCGTTTCGGCCGTGCCGAAACCAAGCTGAGCATCGACGATTCCGCCAGTCAGAATGCGCTGATCGGGGCATTGCGCGCGGCCGGCACAGGCTACAAGATCGCCCAGCTGGGCGCCCTGGCCGACGCGCTGGTGGTGAAGGACAAGAAGGCGTCCTTCACGTCTGTGGGCCTGGGCCTGGACTGGAACAATGTCCTGGTGCAATCCGAGTATGCCAAGCGCAAGACGGACAGCTATATCAGCGACAGCACCTCGTGGTACGTGATGGGCGGCTACCGTATCGGCGCCTTTTTGCCGTACTACAGCCATGCCAGCCTGAAGGCCGATGATCGCGTGAATAACACCGTGCCGGCTGCATGCCCGCCAGGTTATCCAGCCGCCTGCACGCCGACCTTGCGCGCGCTGTCGGCCGGCGTCAATACCATGGCCAACACGCGCAACCAGCTGGAGCAATCGACGGACAGCATCGGCGTGCGCTGGGACTTCCACCGTTCGGCCGCCTTGAAGGTGCAGATCGACCGCATCAAGCCTAAGAATGGCCAGGGTCTGTTCGTGCAAGCCCAGCCAGGTTTCAGCGGGCCCGTCACGGTGGTGGCTGCCGCCATCGATTTCGTTTTCTAAGGAGCGCCGCATGAAACCATTTATTTTGCAGATGGCTGCCTTGCTGGCCTTGTCGATGAGCGTTCCCGCCATGGCCGAAGTGGTCGTGGTGGTCAATCCCAAAAGCGCCGCTGGCGCGATGACGAATGAACAGGTAGCGCAGTTCTTCCTCGGTAAATCGACGGCCATGACGCCGATCGACCAGCCGGAAAGCGCCCCCGTGCGCGCCGAGTTCTACAAGAAGGTGACGGACAAGGAACCGTCGCAGGCGAAGGCCCTGTGGTCCAAGCTGGTTTTCACGGGCAAGGCGACCTTGCCGAAAGAGGTGGCCAATAGCGCCGACGTGAAAAAGGCCGTGGCCGCCGATCCGAAAGCCATCGGCTATATCGAAAAGAGTGCCGTCGACGCCAGCGTCAAAGTGGTGCTGACGGCGCCATAAAGCCGGTTCGGGCCGCGCGCCATGCGGCGGCCCGATACACATACCATCAGGAGACAGCAATGAGCATCAAACGCAAGATATGGGCGCTGCCTGTCGTCTCGGCCGTGATTTTCGGGTTGGGGCTGGCCGTCAGTGCCTACCTGTCTACGGCCGCGCTCAATTCCATCCACGCCACCGAAAGCGCCGACTATCCCGTGCTAGACCTGGCCAAGTCGCTGACGCTGGACGTGGCCGCCGTCGGCGATGGCTTGCGCGACGCCGTCAGCGAAGGCGACAAGGAGCGCATCGGGCAAGTCGATGGCCAGGCCGTCAAGCTGCGCGCCAAGCTGGCCGCCTTTGCCGCCATTCCCGGCCAGCGCGAGCAAGGCCAGCGTCTGACCAAGGAATTCAATGCCTACTATGCGCCGGCGCTGAGCGCGGCGCGCATCATGCTGGAAATGGAAGAGGGCGACCCGCAAGCGACCGTGACGCGCATGCAGGGCGCGCTGGCGGTGCTCAATACCGACCTGGCCAAGACCAACGAACAGGCGCAAGCGCAATTCAAGCAGGGCATCGAGCGCAGCGCGGCGAATGTGCGTCATGCCCTCAATACCAGCATCGCCGTGGCGCTGGCCGTCATTGTTTGCCTGGCGGCCGTGTCGCACTTTGTCGTGCGCGCCATCTGGCAGCAACTCGGCGGCGAGCCGGAATATGCGCGCCAGATCGCGCGCGCCGTGGCCGATGGCGACCTCTCGATGGAGATATTCACCGAGGCGGGCGACCAGGCCAGTTTGCTGGCAGCGCTGAAGGAGATGCGCGGCCGGCTGGCCGGGATGGTGTCCGGTATCAAGGCTTCCGCCGAAACTATCCAGGTGGCCAGCGCGGAAATCGCGCAAGGCAATGCGGACCTGGCCGCGCGCACCGAGTCGCAGGCCGGTAGCCTGGATCAGACGGCGCGCAGCATGGACAGCCTGACCTCCACCGTGCGCGACAACGCCGCCAACGCGGGACAGGCGCATGAACTGGTGCTGTCGGCATCCTCGGTCGCCGTGAAGGGCGGGCAGGTGGTCAGCCAGGTGGTCACCACCATGGGCGAGATCAACGATTCATCGAAACGCATCGTCGACATCATTGGCGTCATCGACGGCATCGCCTTCCAGACGAATATCCTGGCCTTGAATGCGGCCGTGGAAGCGGCGCGCGCGGGCGAACAGGGACGCGGCTTTGCCGTGGTGGCATCCGAAGTGCGCAACCTGGCGCAGCGCAGCGCGGCAGCGGCGCGCGAAATAAAGCAATTGATCGGCGATTCGGTCGCCAGGGTGAATGTCGGCTCGAAGCTGGTCGACGAGGCGGGGCTGACCATGGGCCAGATCGTCGATTCCGTGAAAAAAGTTGCCGACATCATGGCCGAGATCAGCGCCGCCAGCCAGGCGCAGAGCGCCGGCATCGGCGACATCGGCGTGGCCATCGGCAGCATGGACCAGATGACGCAGCAAAACTCCGCGCTGGTGGAAGAAGCGTCGGCGGCGGCTGAATCGCTGCAGGAACAGGCCGTGCAACTGGGTACGGCGCTGGCCGTGTTCAAGCTGGCGCAGGGCGGCGCTGTGTCGGATTACGCGCAAGGCGCTAATCCGACCTACCTGGCATTGCGCTGATGTTGGAATACGCACTACGTGCCTCGGCGGCCCCGCTAATCCGACCTATCTGGCAGTACGGTAGGTTGGATTAGCGCAGCGTAATCCAACACCCGGCTTATGCGCTCAAGCCGAACGGATCGTCGATGCTGTGCGCCGGCTGCGTGAACCAGCGCGGACCGTCTTGCGTCATGTAGAAATGGTCTTCGTGGCGGATGCCGAATTGGCCGGGGATGCAGATCATCGGCTCGTTCGAGAAGCACATGCCCACGGCCAGCGGCGTCGTGTCGTTGCCCACCAGGTAAGGCCATTCGTGGATATCGAGGCCGATGCCGTGGCCCGTGCGGTGCGGCAGGCCCGGCAGTTTGTAGCCGGGGCCAAAGCCATCGGCTTCCAGGGATACGCGGGCGGCGCGGTCCACATCGCCGCAGGGCACGCCCAACTGCGCGGCGGCGAATGCAGCAGCTTGGGCTGCCTTTTCGCTATTCCACACGCTGCGCTGGCGTTCGCTGATGGCGCCAAACACATAGGTGCGCGTGATGTCGGAGATGTAGTTCATCACCTGGCAGCCCGTGTCGATCAGCACCGTGTCGCCCGCCTTCAGGGTTTGCACGTAGTTCACGCCATGCGGATAGGCTGTCGCTTCGCCGAACAGCACGATGCAAAAATACGAGCGGGGTGCACCCACCTTGCGGTGTGCGCGCTGGATGAATTCCTCTACTTCCACCGTCGTGATGCCTTCGTACAGCATGCTGGCCGTGGCCACGTGCACGGCCAGGGTCATGTCCATCACGCGCTGCATCAGGGCGATTTCCGCCTGTGACTTGCGGCTGCGGCAGTATGCGGTGACGGCGCGCGCGTTTTCCAGCGCATAGCCGGGGGCCAGCGGCTTGATGCCGTCGTAAATGAAGACGGCGGCGCTTTCGCAGAGGCCCACGCGCGGCGGTTGACTTGCGTCCTGGGCGATACCCATGCGCGCCAGCACGTCGACGAACAGCTGGTATGGGCTCTCATGCTCTTCCCAGCAATTGACACGGCCCTCGATGAGCATGAAGCCTTGCAGGGTGCTTTCCTCAAAGGCGGGTGCGATGTATTCGATCTCGCCGCTGGCCGGCAGGATGGCGCCCACCATGCGTTCGCTGGCATACCATTTGGTGCCCGTGAAATAGGTGAGGTTGGCGCCCGCGTTCAGGTAGATGGCGGCGATGCCCTGCTCGCGCATGAACGCTTGCGCCCTGGCGATGCGCTGCGCATGTTCGTCCTTGCCGATGGCGACCATGCCGTCCGTCATGTCCGACAGCGATGCCAATGCCTGTTCGATGGAAGTGCCACCTATGCTCATGCCTGCTCCTTTGCGCTATGCTGAATATGGAATGCGGGCATGATATCAGTTCGCGCCTTTCGGTTTGAGTCCCGGCGCGCCGCCGGCGGCATCGGGTTGGGCCAGCACCAGGTCGTGCGGATACGTGAATTGCCAGTCCGCGTAGCGCTGCTTGCGGCGCAGGCTGGCGTCTTCGTCGAGAAAATTGTCCTGCTTGATGGGGATCTGCGGCGACAGCGAATGGATGCCGACGATGCGTCCCTCCTGCCGCAGCAGGCCCCATTCCGCCTTGCCCGTGACGGGGTCCGTATACAGACGGCGCAAGTGCCGCCGGGCGTTGGCAAAGCGCGGGTCGCGCAGCAGTTCCTGCAAGGTCAAGGGATAGCGGGGCCGCCCGTCTGCCGGCGTGCTGTCGTAGTAGCGGCCCAGCGCGTTGCGGAATTCATGGCCGATGAACAGCAGCTCGCGTTCCTTCTCGCGCCGCGCGGCCGTGGCATGCAATTGGCTGGCCAGCACCAGACCCACGCCCATGAAAGCCACCAGCATCAGTGTCCAGATGTACGCGAAGCCCCGTGCGCGGCGTCGAAAATCAGAGCTGCTCAAAGGGGATGCCCTCGCGCGTCTTGCCCTTGGCGCCACTGCGCACGTCGGCCACGCCGCCGATCTCGCCATTCGGCGAAGGGATCAGCTGCCAGGTGGTGGCGGACTCCGTGACGGGATCGAGCGGTACGCTGCGGAAGTAATGGTGGGTCACCAGGTCGGCCAGCGCGGCCGGATACTCACCCTTGTCGGCATAGTATTTATCCAGGCCGCTTCTGAGCACTTGCAGGTTTTCCTTCAGCGCGACTTCCCTGGATTTTTCCACCGAGCCGAAATAGCGGGGAATGGCGATCGTCAGCAGCAGCGAGATGATCGCCAGTACCACCAGCAGTTCGACCAGCGTAAAACCGCGCTGCGGGGATGAATAGGGCATCGAGGTCACCATTGATTGAGCGGCACGCCGTTCAGGCCTGCCTTGGTCGAGCGCGAGGCGACGTCGAACACGTCCTCGCCTTCGCTGGGATTGTCGGGCGGCGAGGCATAGGCGCGCTTGCTCCAGCTGTCGGCGGCGCTGCCGTCTTCCTTGGGCTGGAACGGGTCGCGCGGCAGGCGGCGCAAAAAATAGATGTTCTGCTTCGAGACGCTGCGCTGGTCGGGCACCCCCTCGACCAGTTCATCGAGTTTTTTCGGATAGCCGGATGCGCCCAGCGACAGCTTGATGCGGCCATTGTCCGAGGCGCGCTTGTAGGCGTCGATCGCTTCGCGTATCTCGATCAGGGCGCTGCGCAATTGCTGTTCCTTCGCCCTCTGCAGCGCCACTTGCGCCATCGGCACGGCCACCATGGCCAGGGTCGCCATGATCGCCAGGGTGATCATCAGCTCGATGAAGGTAAAGCCTTGCTGCTTCACTGGCCACCCTTGACCGTGGCCCTCTCGCCCGCCGCCGGCGCCTCGTCGCCGCCCGTCATGGGCGAGCCGCTGCGCGGGGTGGCTTGCTCGGGCGTGGCGATAGCCTCAGGGCCGCCGCCGCCCACGCTGGCGCGGCCACCCACGGACGCCTCGGTGCCCGAGTTGAATTCGGCCGTCATCAGGTCCGGGCGGCGGATGCTGCGCAGCAGGCGCGGCGTGATCGACAGCACGATCTCGCTGCGCATGGCGTCGTCCTTCTGGCTGCCGAACAGACGGTTCAGCACGGGCAGTTCGCCCACGCCGGGCACCTTGTTGGCCGTGCCCCGGTCTTCGTCGCTGATCAGGCCCGCCAGCACCTGCGTTTCGCCATCCTTCAGTCGCAGCACCGTGGAAGCGCTGCGCGTGCCGATCTGGTATGCCTGCGTGCCCGTCTTGCTGATCACTTCCTTGACCACGTTCGACACTTCCAGGTTGATCTTGATGGCTACCTCGTCGTCCAGGTAGACGTTCGGTTCGACGTCGAGCTTCAGGCCCACGTCGATGTAATTGACGCTGTCGGAACTGACGCCGTTATTCGTCGTGACGGTAATGACGGGCACGCGGTCGCCGATGAGGATCTTGGCCTTTTCCTTGTTACGCACGCGGATGCGCGGGTTGGCCAGGATATTGCTGTCGCTATCGGTCTTGTTGGCGTTCAGGGTGACGCCGCCGATGCCCAGGTTGATATTGTCGCCATTGATGCGGTGCAGGTCGGCCACCTTCAGGCCGCCCAGGCCTCCCGTGCTACCTGCAATGCCGGCCAAGGTCAGGCTGGCCTGGTCAGGCCAGCGCACGCCCAGCTCCATCAGGCGCGTGCGCTTGACTTCCAGCACTTCCACTTCCAGCATCACTTCCGGGTCGGCCAGGTCTTGCACATTGATGATGCGCTCGGCCATGCGCACCATTTCCGGCGTATCGCGCAGCATGATGATGCCCAGGCGTTCATCGGTGACGACATCCTTGGCCTTGAGCAGGGTCTTGATGGAAAACGCCACCGTCTTGACGTCCGCATTGGCGAGAAAGAAGGTGCGTACCACGAGCTGCTGGTAATCCTTCACCTTTTGCGGCGTGTTCGGGTAGATCGTGATCGACTTGTCGCTGGTGACGCTTTGCTCCAGCTGGTTGGCGCCCAGCAGCATGGCAATCGCTTCTTCGATGCTGGTGTCGCGCACGGAAATGGTGGCGCGCAGGGCGGGGTCGACTTCCTTGTCGAAGACGAAGTTCAGTCCCGACACCTTGCTGATGAAGTCAAACACGGAGCGTAGCGGCGCATCGCGAAACTCCAGCGTCACGGGTTTGCGGTAGGCGGCCGCCAGCTTGCCGCCGGCCGGCCGGGCGCTGGCCTGCGCGTCGCCGATGCGGCTTTTCAGCGCCAGCGCTTCGCGCTGCGCGGGGCGTTCCTGCAGCACCTGGCGCAAGGTTTCCTGCGCCTGCGCGATATTCGCTTCGCCGCCGCGCTGATAGCTGGCCTGCGCTTCCTGCACCAGCTTGCTGTGCCGCTCATCCTGCGCCACGCCGGCCAGGCCCCGTTGCGCCACGTCATTGCTGGCGTCCAGCGCCAGCGCCTGCCGGTACTGCGCTTGCGCTTCGGGCAGCTTGCCCTGCTGGCGCAGCGCCTCGGCGCGGCCATTCAGCTTATTCAGCGCGCGCATCCTGCCGTTGGTGACGGCGATGCGGTACTTGGCGTTGGTCGGCTCGGCGTGCGCCGCCTGTTCCAGCAGGGCCAGGCCCTGTTCCGTGCGGCCCGCGCCCAGCATGGCCTGGCCATCGTTATAGGCCTGGTTGCCGGCACAGGCGGCCAGCAGGGATAGCAGAGGGAGCAGGGCGAAGGTGCCTGACATGCGTGATGCGCGTCGTTTCAATTGAGGTCCCCTACGGCGAGTGTCTGTTTCAGGTTGAGCGGCAGATAGGTAAATTGCAGGGCGCCCTGCACCACGCCGTCGAAGCGGTAGCGCTCTTCGAGCGTGTCGCCAGGCCGCGCCACCACGTTGCGTTCGCCCGCTTGCAGGAAGTAGGCTGCCTTGCCTTCGTCGACGAAGCGGCCGAGGAATTGAAAGGGCAGTGGTGGCGGCGCGTTTGCATCGACGGCGGCGACAGTTCGCGTGGCCTGCGCCGCCTGCTGGTCGAGCATGATTTTTTTCGGCGTCTCCGGCTGCCAGCTTTGCTTGGCGAACAGGGTGGCCGCTTCCTCGTCCTCAAGCGCCCGGCGTGGATGGATGGCCAGCGCGCGATCGGCTTGCGCAGCAACAGTGGCTGCAGCGAGAGGCGCAACAGCCACCCGTTCCACCTGGCGCGTGGTGGCCGTGGCTGGCCCCACGATGCTGCCCTCATCCTCGGGGGCAAAGAGGGCGGCCAGCAAGGTCGCCACGGCGGCGCCTCCCAATACGGCTTTTTTCATCGGCGTACCTCCGCCTTCTTCACCAGCAAGATGAACTGGATGCGCGCGTCGATCTCGCCCGCCTCGATCTGCTCGCGCTTGAAGAGCACGGAGTCGAGGGTCAGGGTGGGCAGCGCTTGCAGGGCGTCGACGATAAAGGTTTGCAGCTGCGCGTATTCGGCCTTCACGGGCAGGGTGATCTGATAGCGCAAAAAGGCCGTGTTGCCGTCTTCCTGCGGCTTGTAGTCCGCCTTGGCCAGGGTGACGCCGCTCTTTTGCGCCACTTCCAGCAAGGCCTTCAATTGGTCGGGAATGCTGTCATGCGCGGGCAGGTAGGCGTGAAAGGCTGCCAGGCTGTCCGCATCGGCATCGAGCGTGATGGGTGCCGGCAGCAGCGCCGACTGTCTGGCAGCTGTGGCCAGTTGCGCCGCCAATTGCTGCTGGCGCGCGTCCAAGGCATCGCCCTGCTGCACGGCGAAAGCGGCCAGCGCCAGGCAGGTCGCACCTATGACGCTGGGCCAGCCCACGATGCGCCACAGCCGCTGCGCTTGCCACTGCAGACGCGGGGGAAGGCGCAGTTGCAGGCGGGGACTGACCAGGGAAGCGTTGGTTTTTAATACGGGTTTTATTGCCGCCATTGCGCCTCCAGCTGAAAACGATACGCGTGTTCCGGCGCGTTGGCGTTCATCTCGTGCTTGAGCAGATACACGGAGCTGAACATGGGTTGCTGGTTCAGGAAGGCCAGATAGTTGAGCATGTCCTGCGGCGTTTCCGCCTCGGCGGCGATCTTCAGAACGCTGGCGCCATCCTGTCCCTGCTGCGCATTCAGGTCCAGTCCCAGGAGCGCCACGCGCACGTCGCGCGGCGCCTGCACCGTCCTGACCAGGCGCGTGACGGGCAGGTTGAGCTGGCGCACGGCGGCTGCCACCTGTTTCAGTTCGAGGTCGCGTTCACGCTGCTGGCTGACGGACAAAGGCGCGCGCACGGGACGCGCGGGCTGCAACTGCGCCAGTTGGGCTTCCAGGCGCCGCGTTTCCTGCGCCTGCACCAGCCAGTACACGGCAGCCGGCAGCAGCATCAAGCCGCCCGCCAGGCACAGGGCCAGGCGCCAGCCCTTGAAGGTCTGCTTTGCTCCGGGCGGCAGGAATTCCAGGCGGCTCAGGCCCATGCCGCCTCCCGCATCAGGTGCGCGGCGCCAGCCACGGCGAGGGGCACGAAGCGTTCTGGCACCTCCGCTTGCGGCACGCCGCTCAAGTCGAGCAGCGCCACCTGTTCGATGGCGTCCAGCTGCGGCGCGCGCAAGTTCCAGCGCCGCCAGGCGCTATCCAGTTCCTCGCCCCAGGCGGCGCCGCAGGACTGGCTGTGCAGGGCCGTGATGCGCCCGCCGCTGGTCGTTGCCAGCAGCAGCCGTCCCGCTTCCACCAGGGCGAAGGCGGCAGGTTTGCTACCGGCAGGCTTGCCGCCAGCGATGCTGCGCCAGGCCGGTCCGACGATGGGTTCGATGGACAGGCAGCGCCGGCCATGCGCGGCCGCCGCGTCCTGCACGCCTTGCAGCAGGGCCGCATCGATGCCGCAGGCCAGGCGCGGCTTACCGTAAGGCGCATCGTCGGTAGCCAGGCGCCAGGCGCGCGCGCCATCGCCGTAGACGGCAGCGAACTGACTATGCAGGAAGCGCTGTGCGCTGCTCCGCTCGAGCAGGGCGCCGCTCCACGGCACCATCAGCATGGCGCACCAGCGGCTGGCCAGGCTAACGGCGAGCGGCAGTTTTTTGCCGCCATCCTGTTCGAGCCAGCCGCGCAGGGCGGCCAGCGCCACTTCCCAGCTGGCGTCGGGATTGGGAATAGGCAGGTGGAAGGCGCTGTCGGGCAAGGGACGGCCGGCGCGGCGCAGCACGCCGTGCAATCCATGCGGCGCCAGGTGCAGGCACAGGGTGGCGCGGGTAACACGTTCAATAAGTGACACGATTGAGCTCCGCTAAAGTGGTTTCGCCGCGCCGCACCAGGTCCAGGCCCGCTTCGCGCGCCAGGCGAAAGCCGTTGCGCGCCGCCTCTTCCTTCATCTGGCTCAGGGGCGCGCGCGTGCAGATCATTTCGCGCATGGCGTCGCTGAGCATCAAGACCTCGGCGACGGCCTTGCGGCCCTTGTAGCCGGTGCCGCGGCAATGGCCGCAACCCTTGCCGGCCATGAATTGCCAGTCCTGTACCTGGTGCAGGGCCAGCCCGCTGTCGCGCAGCTGCTGCGCATCGGCCAGCACCTCGGCGCTGGCGTCGACGGCGCAATGGGCGCAATTGAGGCGCAGCAGGCGCTGCGCCACGATGCCGTTCAGGGCTGCCGCAAAGCTGTAGGCATCCACGCCCATGTGCAGGAAGCGGCCCACCACATCAAAGACGTTGTTCGCATGCACGGTGGTAAACACCAGGTGGCCCGTGAGCGCGGCTTGCACGGCGATTTGCGCCGTTTCATCGTCGCGGATCTCGCCGATCATGATCTTGTCTGGGTCGTGGCGCAGGATGGAGCGCAGGCCGCGCGCGAACGTCAGTCCCTTCTTTTCATTGACGGGGATCTGCAGCACGCGCGGCAGCCGGTATTCGACGGGGTCTTCGATGGTGACGATCTTGTCGCGTCCCGTGTTGATTTCCGTGATGGCCGCGTACAGGGTGGTGGTCTTGCCCGATCCCGTGGGCCCCGTTACCAGCAGCATGCCGTGCGGCTTGGCGGCCAGGCGGCGTATTTGCTCGATGGCGTCCTCGTTCAGGCCCAGGCTTTCCAGGCGCAGCGCCTGCGCCGCTTCCGTCAGCGCACGCCGGTCCAGCAGGCGCAGCACGGCGTCTTCGCCAAAGATATTGGGCATGATGGAGACGCGAAAGTCGATCTCCGCCCCTTTGACGCGCACCTTGAAGCGGCCATCCTGCGGGATGCGCCGCTCGGCGATATCGAGGTCGGCCATGACCTTGATGCGCGAGATGATTTGCTCGGCCATCTGGAGCCCCTGCACCTGGCCCGCCTGCACCAGCACGCCGTCGACGCGGTATTTGATGACCAGGCTGGCCACGTCGCATTCGAGGTGGATGTCGCTGGCCTGGAATTTCAGGGCATCGTAGATGGTGGAATTGACCAGTTTCACCACCGGGCTGCTGTCCTCGCTGATGCGAATCAGGGAAATGTCCTCGATGCTCTGGTCGAGTCCCGGCACATCGTCACCGTGCTGCATTTCCTGCATCGCCTGCTGCACGCTTTCCTGCTGCAGCAAATAGGCGGCCAGGTCGTCCGGGTGCGCCAGCGCCACCGTGAAGGGCGTGGACAGGGCGAAGTCGGCCCACTGCAGCAGGTCTTCGGCAAACGGGTTGCCGATGATGAGCACGGGCGGCGCGCCGGGAACACCCGGCTGCAGCAGCACGCAGTCGCGCTGGGCGCAATCGGTATAGGTCAGCAGGGCAAAGGCGGGCAAGGCGGCTTGCAGCTCGGCCATCGTCCAGGCCGGGTAGCGGAACAGGGCGGCCAGCTGGCGCAAAAAAACTTCGGGCGGCAAGGCCGCCGTTTCCTGCAGCACGGCCATCTGCGGGCGGCCCTGTTCCAGCGCGCTGGCGTGGGCCCGGCGCAGCATGGCGGCATCGAGCACGGTGCGTTCCTCGTCGCGTGCGTTCATGACATGAACTTCAAGATAAGCTCCCGGCCAGTTCAAAGATCGGCATGTACATCAGCACCACCACGCCGCCGATCACCACGCCGATGATGGTCATCAGCAGCGGCTCGAGCAAGCGCGACGCCCAGTCCACCCAGCGGGCGAATTCCTCGTCGTGGAACTTGGCCGAACGTTCCAGCATGTCGCCCAGGCGGCCCGTGTTTTCGCCCACTTTGAGCAGCGATTGCGCCACCGGCGTGGCCATGCCGGCGTGTTCCAGCGCGGTGGAAAACGGCATGCCTTCCTGTACCGCGCGGCGCGCCTGCGCCAGTTGCTCCTGCTGCGCCGGCAGCAGCATGGGTGCCACCATGGCCAGCGCCTTGTGCAGCGGGATGCCCGCGTGCAGCAGCAGGCTGAGAGCCCGGTAGAAGCGGGCCAGGCGGAATTCCGCCGCCTTGTCCACCAGCACGGGCAGGCGCAAGAGGCGCAGCAAGAGGGCCTGGCGCATGGCGCGGTTGGCGATGCCGAACACCACGGCGGCCACGCTGGCGGCGAGCGCCGTGGCGCACAGCAGCGGATGCGCGGCCAGGGTTTGGCCAAAACCGAGCAGCATCTGCGACATCCACGGAATCTCGCGCCCCGAGCTTTCGTAGACGACGCTGAACTTCGGTACCACGTAGCCGAGCAGGAACAGCGTGACCAGGCCGCCGACGACGAGCAGCATGCACGGGTAGATGGCGGCCGAAATGAGTTTTTTGCGGATGGCGTCGAATTGCAGCTGGTAGCCGACAAAGCGCGCCAGCGCCTCGGGCAGGTTGCCCGAGCGTTCGGCCGCGTGCACGGTGGCGATATAAATGTCGGGGAAGATGTCGGGGAAACCGGCCAGGGTGTCGGAAAAGCTTAGCCCCTGCTGCAGGGTGAGCACGATGGCGGCCAGCGTGGCCTTGGCGCCGGTGCGCGTTTCCTTGTTATGCAGGGTGGCCATGGCCTCGCCCAGGTTCAGGCCCGCTTCGAGCAGGGCCAGCAATTCCTGGCTGAATTGCAGCAGGGGCAGTCCCTGCTTGCCGGGACGCAGCGCGACGCCAGTGTCTGAGGTGGCGCCAGCGTCGACGGCCAGCACGCGCCAGCCACCGCGCACGGCCGCGCGGATCGCCTCGGCCTCGCTGGCGGCGTCGATGGCCAGCGCCTGGCTGCCCGCCGGACCCTGCACCTGGAGGTGGAACTGCATCGCCGGCTCAGGTGAGCAGGGCGACAGAAGTGGACAGGGACAGACTGCCAGGGAGGCAGGTGCGTGCGGTCAAAGTAGGCATCGGTCAGGAACCATCCAAAAGAAGTTCAATTCGTCGCGGGTACCGGCAGCAGCAAAATGCAATCACTGCCTCAGGGTAGACTGGAATTGCCAGAAAATCAATCGTGCGGTGTTGCATGCGCGGGCAAGCCCTTGTATCGATGGCTTGCCCGCAGGTTCAGCCGCTTACTGGGTGACCAGGCTGACCTTGTCGATCACGAACGAGGTTTGCAGCGAGGCGTCCTCGGTCGCGGCAAATGACAGTTGCACGTTCTGGCCCTTGTAGGCGATCAGGTTAAACGTGCGGATCTGGTAGCCGGCCGCCTTGTTCACGTTCGAGTACGAGGCCAGGGTGCCCAGCACCGTGCCGGCGCTGTTCTTCACGGTGACGATCAGCTTGTCGTACACGGTATTGCCCGTTTCCGCCGTGTCGATATGCAGCGCGAAGCTCAAGCTGGCGGAGGTGGCCGCGGCCGGAATGGTCACGCTTTGCGTCAGCGCTTCGCTGGCCGTGGCGCCATTACCGCCCAGCCAGGCATACTGCGTGCCTTCATACGCGGCTTGCCCCGAAAACGTGCCGATGGCGCCCGTGGTGCCGCTCCAGCCCGTGGCACCCGCTTCAAAGCCGCCGTTCGTCACGCGTTCGGTGGCGCTGTTGGTGCCCACCGTCAGCGTGGCGTTGTTCGACGTGGCCGTCACGGCGGGCGAGGACGAATCCGTCACCGTGGCCTTGAAGACGGCACCGCTGTCAGCCGCCACAGTGGTGAAGCTGTAGGCGGGCGAGGTGGCGCCGCTGATCACGGCGCCGTTGCGGTACCACTTGTAGGTGTACGGTGCCGTGCCGCCGCCCGCGCCCACGGCGAACGAGGCGGTGGCGCCCGGTGTGACGGTGATGCTGGCCGGCTGGCTGGTGATGCTCACCGCGCCGCCCGTGGTCGATTCATCGACGTCGGTACCGACGTTGATGGCCGCATACGCGCGCTTGACGGCAATCGCCTCGGCGCTGCCCACGCCATACAGTTCCTCGGCTGCCTGCAGCACCTTGTTACGCGCATCGGCGTAGTTGGTCGACGAGGTGAACTTGGTGGTGGCGGCCTTGAACCAGATGCGGTAAGCCTTGTCGCTGCCGATACCGGTCATGGCCAGCGGGCTCTTGTTCAGGTAGGAGCTGTAGTAGTCGCTGCTGGACGTGGAATTCGAGCCTTGCGACAGGAAGTAGAACATGCGGTTGTTCGGGCCGCTGCTGTAGTGGACGTCGAGGTTCTTGATGGTGCTGCTCCACGCATTCGGGCTGCTGCCATCCTTGCTCGGCTTGTACAGCCAGCGCAGCGGCTGGCCATTCTTGGCGATTTCCTTGCCCGTCATCCAATCGTTGCCCGTGTTGGGAATGCTGGTGCCCGTGCCGCCGGCGCGTGCATACGCTTCGACCATTTCGCCGGCGATGTCCGAGCTCGATTCGTTCAAGCCGCCGGACTCCTGCGAGTAGATCAGGCCCGAGGTGGCGTCCGTGATGCCGTGGCCCATTTCATGGCCGATCACGTCGATGGAACCGAGGTTGTTGAACGAGCTGCCGCCGTCGCCGATGTACATGCATTTGCAGCTGCTGTCGTAATAGGCGTTGTCGTAGGCCGTGTTGACGTGGGCGGCGATGTGGGTGGCCGTGTTGTTGCCGTCCAGGCTGGACCAGCCCAGCACATTCTTGTGCGTGTCGTAGGTGTTCATCAGGCCCCACATTGCGTTCACGGCCGCCGTCTGGCCGTTGGCGTTGGTGGTGCTGCCGCCGTTGATGTACTGCTGGCCGTCGCCCCAGGTATTGCTGGTGCTGCTGTACACGCTGCCCGAGGTGGTGCCGTGGTTGGCATTCGTGATGGCCATGCCGCCGAAGCTGCCGCCCGTGCCGCGGCTGGGGTCCTTCATGGTGTAGGTGCTGCCCGTGAGCGTGGTGTTGAGCGGTACCTGTCCGTTGTACTGGCTGTTGCCGATGCCGGCGACGGTTTTCAGGGCTTTCCATTGACGCAGGATACGGCCATCTTTGGCACTGACGATGGTGTCGTAGTAGACCGGCTTGTTACCGCTGATCATGCGCGTCTGCACCAGGTAGGCCAGCTCGTAGTGGTCGACCACGTCCTGCACGTCGAGGGCGTTCAGGGCGGCTTCCGATTTGTTCTCGGCGCCTGCCACGCGCACCGTTTTCATCACGGGGTAGATCAACAGTTGCGCATGTGGCGGTACATGGTCGACGGCCGGCACGCCGATGCTTTTCACGGCGGCGGCGATGGCGGCGGCAGCGCTGACGGCCGGCGTGGTGTCGATATCGGTGGTGGCGCTGCGCGTGACGGCATTGACGCCGCCGCTACCGAGGCCGGAAGCGCGGTCCGACACGGATTCGCTGACGATGTCGCCGGCGCTGTTGCTGACCACCACCGTCTCGGAACCGAAGACGGGCAAACCCTTGTAGGTGTGCTGTACGCGGCTCACGCGCGTGCCGCTGACGCCCGGATGCTGGGCGCCGACGGCAAAGCCATGTTCGGTATTCAGGCCGCGGCTGCGCGCCTGCGCGGCCAGCTTGTTGACCAGGCTGGCGTTCTCTTGTGGAGAGGCCAGGGTGACCGGGGCAGCCATCAGGGGTTGTGGCAGCGGCGTGGCGGCATCGGCCGTGGTGGCCATCAGCGGCAGGGCGGCGATGGATGCGGCAACTATCGTCAAACGTAAATTCATTTCTGCTCCATGGTATCGGTTAAGGAAATGGTGAATGAGCTGGCCGCGATGCCTGATGGCCACCCCGGCGTGCCTGGCGACGGGCGGATAGCCTGCCGTTTTGTGGTGGCATGACGCCGGGTAGGGGGACACTAAACTTGTCGAGATCGCCATGTCAAAAAATTCAAGAAATGGGTCACTATGCGAATTTTTGTTAAGAATTGAACATTTATCGGTGCTGCATCATCGCAAAGTTTGATTTATCGCAAGCTGCAAATTTTGTTTTGGACCAGTTCCCTCAATGACGTGTTCTGTTGGAAAAACACTGTTGCATTTTCTAAATGTTGCGATCTACACTAACTCTTCGCGTTGTCCCCATTGGCGCACGCGAAGACAAAAAAGCGCACGCGGCAATGACCGCGTCCAGATACAGCGCATCGGGAAAAAATCAGGAGTTTCACATGACATCAGTTCTGTTTTCTGCTGTTGGTTTCAACCATTTCCCCTCTGGAGCGGCATTCATGCTGCATCCGCCTTCCTAGCCGCCGCTATCCGGCTCCTCCCCCTGCGACGGGGGCATTTCAGCGAGTCCGACCGCGCCGCCCGGCGTGGCCACTGGCGCAGTGCATTCTTTTTTCAGGAAGGGTTGCCGGCTCCTGGTGCGTGCACCGGAATCACCGGCCCGAAGAACTATGCTTTCGATAGCGACTAAAGTGGAACAGATCGTGATGGAATCGGCGTTTCTCAGCGAGGGACTGGGCCGGGGCTTGCTCAACTTGTCGGAACTGGCGCGCCAGCTGCAGCCACAATTGCAGAGCGACCTATGGAAACCGGTGGGGCAGGCTGCCGTGGTGATGGCGCTGCGCCGCCTGGCCGAACGGATGCCGCAGCAGAAAAACGGCGAGATCGTGCTGGTGCACCGCGCGGGCGAACTGTCCACGCGCAGCGAATTGATGATTTTTACTTACCGCTATTCCGACCAGACGTATGCCTGCCAGCGCCAGTTGCTGGCGCTGGCCGCACCCCAGCGCGGTACCTTCATCACGGTCACGCGCGGTGTCAACGAGGTGATGGTGATCTGCAGCCGTTCGCTGCATGCGCTGGTGGAGGAGGTCTTTGGCGGCGAGCAGGAACTGGCGCGCCTGGAGCGGGTGACGGCCGTGACCTTGCACCTGGCGCCCGAAACCTGCTATACGCCGGGCGTGTATCACGCCATCCTCAAGCGCCTGGCCTGGGAGCGTATCAATTTGATCAACATCATCTGCACGTATACGGAGCTGACCCTGCTGCTGGAGGCGTCGCAGACGGGGGCCGCCTTTTCCGTGCTGTCGAAAATCGTCGCGCAATGAAAAACGCCCCGCTGCAGTGATGCGGCGGGGCGCTGGCTGGACGGAGCCCGTCTATTTTTCCAGCTGCGCACGCACGCGGGTGATCGCGGCGCGTACCTGGCGTGGCGCGGTGCCGCCCACGTGGTCGCGCGCGGCAACGGAGCCTTCCAGGGTCAGCACCGCAAACACGTCTTCGCCCGTCAACGGGGAAAACGCGCGCAGCTGCTCGAGCGACAGGTCGGCCAGGTCGCAACCAGCGTCGACGCAGGCGCGCACGGCCAGGGCCACCGCTTCATGGGCATCGCGGAACGGCAAACCTTTCTTGACCAGATAGTCGGCCAGGTCGGTTGCCGTGGCATAACCTTGCAGGGCTGCCGCGCGCATCGCTTCCGGTTTCACCGTGATGCCGCCGGCCATGTCGGCGAAGATGCGCAGGGTGTCGATGACGGTATCGACGGTGTCGAACAGCGGTTCCTTGTCTTCCTGGTTGTCCTTGTTGTAGGCCAGCGGCTGGCCTTTCATCAGGGTCAGCAGGCCAATCAGGTGGCCATACACGCGGCCTGTCTTGCCACGGGCGAGCTCGGGCACGTCGGGGTTCTTCTTTTGCGGCATGATCGACGAGCCGGTGCAGAAGCGGTCGGCGATGTCGATGAAGCCGATGCGTGGGCTCATCCAGATCACCAGTTCCTCGGCCATGCGCGACACGTGCATCATCAGGACGGCGGACGCGGCGCAGAATTCGATGGCGAAATCACGGTCCGACACGGCGTCGAGCGAGTTGTGGCAGACGTCGTCGAAGCCCAGCGTCTTGGCCACGCGCAGGCGGTCGATGGGGAAGGTGGTGCCGGCCAGGGCGGCGGCGCCCAGCGGCAGGCGGTTGACGCGCTTGCGGCAGTCGGCCATGCGCTCGGCGTCGCGGCCGAACATTTCAACATACGCCAGCATGTGGTGGCCGAAGGTGATCGGCTGGGCCACCTGCATGTGGGTAAAGCCCGGCATGATGGTGTCGGCATGCTGCTCGGCCAGGTCCGTCAGCGCGCTGCGCAACGTCGCCAGCAGGGCCGTGATGTCGTCGATGGCGGAGCGCACGTACAGGCGGATGTCGGTGGCCACCTGGTCGTTGCGCGAACGGCCCGTGTGCAGGCGCTTGCCCGCATCGCCTACCAGTTCGGTCAGGCGCTTTTCAATATTCAGGTGGACATCTTCCAGGTCCAGCAGCCATTCGAACTGGCCGGCGGCGATTTCCTGCGAGATTTGCGCCATGCCGCGCACGATTTCCGCGTAGTCGGCCGGGCTGATGATGGCTTGCGCATGCAGCATTTCCGCATGGGCCAGCGAACCTTCGATGTCGAACAGCGCCAGGCGCTTGTCAAAAAATACAGAAGCTGTGTAGCGCTTGACGAGGTCCGAGACCGGTTCGGAAAACCGGGCCGACCAGGCTTCGCCCTTTTTGGAGAATTGATCAGTCATGAAAGAAGTCCTTTAGTGTAGGGCGATTATAAACAAGGTTGGCCTGCGGTAGGGCTTTTAGGGGCTTGCAGGGCGCTGAAATGGCCAGGAATGGGGCTGGCACGCGTCAAATGCCACGGCGCGGGCGCTGTTGCGCGTTCCATCCGGGCTTTTTGTATTCTGTCCCGCAAATCGTGCGTTTTGTCGCAATCCGATGGCAGTTCGGGGGTGATCAGCCTACAGTTCAATCATCGCAGGACAAACAGCAACGCCCCTCAACCTCAAGGAAAACATCATGAACATCGCTAAAAACATGGAAGCCATCTTCGTTGCCATCATCGCCATCGCCGCCGCCACCAGCCTGGCGACCGCCGCCGTGCCGAAATTCCGCGCCGCGCCAGCCCCCATCGTTGCCAGCGCCGATCAAGTCACCATGCACACCGTGTATGTCAGCGCCAAGCGTTTGAGCGCAGAAGAAAAAGCTGCCCTGTAAGCGCGGCCAGGCAATGCAGGCAGTACGTAAGATATTCACAGCAAACAGCAGTACCGCATCACGGACAGTCAGGACGGGTGGCGCCCCCGCTTCTTTCCAGCCCTGGTGACAGCAGCAGAAAAAAGACCGATGATCGTGTTTTCAACGATAGCAAGGCCTGTGCAATGCCACCTCTGATGATCAGTACCGACAAGGCGGAACTCGACGTTCCAGCCATCCACCATTTTCTCAGCACGCAATCGACATGGGCCATCGGCATTCCGCTGGCCACGGTACAGCGCGCCATCGACCATTCGCTGTGTTTTGGCGGCACGCTTGATGGCCGCCAGGTGGCGTTCGCCCGCGTGGTCAGTGACTACGCCACGTTTGCCTATCTGGTCGACGTGTATGTGCTGGAAGAATACCGCGGCCGTGGCTACAGCAAGCGCCTGATGGAAGCCGTGATGGCACATCCCGACTTGCAGGGTTTGCGCCGTTTCATGCTGGCCACGAGCACTGCGCACGGCCTGTATGCGGACTACGGTTTTACGCCGCCCCTCAGGCCGGAGGCGCTGATGGAGCGGTATGTGCCGGACATCTACCAGCGCTGACTGGCTTACTGCCAGTGCATCAGGCAGGGAGGAATCAGCAGCAGCAGCGCCAGCACCAGGTAAATCAGCTGCAGCGGGATCATCCACTTGGCCCAGGTAATCCACGGCACGCGCGCCAGCGCCAGCACGCCGACGGTGATGCCGGAGGTGGGGATCATCGGCGTGGTGAATTCGCCGAACTGGAAAGCCAGAATGGCCGTCTGGCGCGTCACGCCCACCAGGTCGGCCAGCGGCGCCATGATGGGCATGGTCAGCGCGGCCTGGCCGCTGCCGGAATGGATGAAGAAGTTGATCACCGACTGCATGAAGAACATCTTCTGCGCGGCAAAGACGGGGCTTGACGACGCCACCAGGGGCGTGAGCGCATGCAGCATGGTGTCGATGATCTGCGCATCGCGCGCCAGGATCATGGTGCCGCGCGCCAGCGCGATGACGAGTGCCACGCTCACCATGTCGCGCGCGCCCTGCACGAAAGACGCTACCAGGCTGTCCATGTCGAGCCGGCCGACCAGGCCGACGACAATGGCCATGACCAGGAACAGGGCGGCGATTTCATCGATGAACCAGTCGTACTTGACGACGCCGACGACCATCGTCAGCAAGGTCGCCATGAAAATCCACAGCACCGCGCGGTGCGTGCGGGTCATGCCGGCAAAGCTGTCCAGGTCCATCGAATGCTCGCTGCGCTTTTCGATATCGAGCAGGTAGGTCGGGCTTTTTTCCGGATGGCGCTTGATACGCGCCGCGTACCACATCAAAAACACGATGCTGACCGCCGTGGCGATGGCCCACACGATCAGGCGGTAGCCGATGCCGGAAAAGATCGGCACGCCGGCGATGCCCTGCGCGATGCCGACGTTGAACGGGTTCAGGAAGGCGGCGGAAAAACCCACCTGCGAGCCGATGAAAGGAATCGACACGCCCGTGATGGTGTCATAGCCCAGCGCCAGCGCCAGCGGCACGAAGATCAGGATGAAGGGAATCGCTTCCTCGTTCATGCCGAAAGTGGCGCCGCCGAGCGAGAACATGGTGAAAAACACGGGGATGATGGCGGCGCGCACGAAGCGCGAACTGGTGTGCGCCTTGGCGATGGCCTTGATCAGCGAATCGAAGGCTTCGGTTTTTTGCAGCACGGCGAAGGCACCGCCGACGATCAGGATGAAGCCGATGATCAGGCTGGCGTCGACGAAGCCCTTGATGGGCGCCATCATCAGGGCGGCGAGTCCCTGCGGCTTGTTGTCCACGTAGTGAAACGTGCCGGGGATGATCAGCTGCTTGCCGTTGACCAGCTGTGTATCGAATTTCCCGCCCGGTACCAGCCAGGTGGCCAGGGCGATCATGGCCAGGATGCCGCACAGCAGGACGAAGGTATTGGGGAGCTTGAATTTTCTCATGGGTGACATTTATTGGCTCAGCAGGCTGCCGCCGCGGAAGGCGACGGCGCCGGCGACCTTGCCGACGTTCATGCCGCGCAAGACGTGGCGGTGGGCGCTGCGCGCAAAAAAGACACCGGCAACCGTGCAGCGCAAGGTCGTCGTCTCGCCGCTGACAGGGTCGATCAGGTCGGCCACCGCGTCACCGGCGGCCAGCACCTCGCCCATTTCGCGCAGATACACCAGTACGCCGTGATGCGGCGCGAGGATTGGTTCCACGCCGGCCAGCGGCGTGGGAACGCATTGCGGCGCGGGAAGGTCGTCGCCGGCGCCGTCGATCTCCAGCACGCCCTCGATGGCGAGAAAACGCAGCAGGGCGGTGGCGTCGCGCTCGGCCAGGGCGTAGCTCACTTCCACTTCGCCGCGCAATTCGACGGTGGTCGACAGGCAGGCGGCGGGAATCGGATAGCGGCCTTGGAAGTGCGCATCGAGGTCCCACCACAGGCGGCTGCAGGCTTCGTCGAATGGCTCTTCACCGGCCGCCAGTTCCAGCAGCACGGCGCGCGCGCCCAATAGCGCCGACAGCGGCGCGATCTGCGCCGCCAGCGGCGTACCTGTGTAAATGTGCAGGGCGGCCTCGTTATCGCAATGCAGGTCGAGCACGATGTCGGCGTCGATGGCCATGCCCAGCAAGGTCTTTTTCAGCGTTTCCGCATCCGTGGACGGCCGCCAGGCGGCGACGGCGGCGCGTGCATGCTCGCGTATCAGGGCCACATTGGCTTGCGCATCCTGTCCCAGCCGGCCATCGAGCGTGCTTTTCAGTTCATCGGCCACATGGCGGTAGGCGCGGTTGAAGTTGATGCCGGTGGTCAGGTCGAAGCGGCCGAACGGCGCGCCATGGATGGCTTGCGCCAGGCCGATGGGATTGGCGGCCGGCACCAGGATGATTTCGCCGTGGAGCTTGCCCGCCGCCTCCAGCGCCAGCAGTTCGCGGCGCAAAAATTGCGACACCAGCATGCCCGGCACCTCGTCTGCGTGCAGCGCCGCCTGGATATACACCTTCTTGCCGCTGCGGCTGGTGGCCGCCGCAGTGCCAAAGTGAAAGCTGCTCAACTGGCAGGATACGCTGGCGTGCGCGGTGGAGATGGGATGCTGTTGTACTTGCATGGTGAATTCGCCCCAAAACGGGGCGCGGTTGATGGATTTCGGTCGATTATGTAGCAATATTTTCACGAAGTAAATCAATGAAAATCCTTTTACAAATATTTGTTGAATTTTCTTTTTGATATGAGTAGAGTAAGTTCCAGCGACCCGTTTTCGCCTTCCGCCAGTGATCCGCAGTGCCCAAGAATACAGGCCGCCAGTGATATGAAATCGTCCGCCAGTCCTGCCCGTAACAGCTCTCGCACGCCAGTGGCCATCGCCCTGTCGTCGCCCGATGCCGCCTTCGCGCAATCGCCGCTGGGGCAGGCGCTGATGCACGTGCTGGCCCGCGGCTCGGCGTCGCAACGGCAGATCGCCGATTACCTGCTGCGCAACCAGATGCGTGTGACGGCGCTGGGCATCGAGGAACTGGCCGACAGCTGCCAGGTATCGACGGCCACCATCAGCCGCTTCGCGCGCGACATCGGCCAGAAGAATTATTCGGCCATGCGCGGCGCCATGGCCGAAACCCTGCAATCGCTGTTGCAGCCAGTCGACAAATTGCGCCGCACGATACAGCGGCGCGCGCGCACCACGTCGCCCATCACGGAAAGCCTGGAATATGCGGCCGCGAATATCGCCGCCACGTCCGATGCCCTGTCGCCGCACGCCATGCAGGCCGTGGTGCACCGCCTGACGCGCGCCAAGGTGGTGTATGTGATGGGTTTTGGCCTGTCGGCCAACCTGGCAGGCATGCTGGTGCAGCATCTGCAGCCGTTTTGCCCGCATGTGGTGGAAGTGGTGGGCATCGGCGGTTCGGAAGTGGCGGCCGGGCACCTGGTCAACCTGACGGCGCAAGACGTGCTGGTGGTGATCTCGTTCCCCCGTTACACGCTCGATTGCATCGGCCTGGCCAGCTTCGCGCGCGACCGCGGCGCCTGCATCGTGGCGCTCACCGACTCTCCCGCATCCCCCCTGGCCGAACTGGCCGATCATGCCTTGTATGCGCAAAGCACGCATCCCGTCCTGCCCAGCAGCGCCAGTACGGCACTGGCCATGATCGAGGCGCTGGCCGTGGCGCTGATGGTGTCGAACAAGAAGAACGTTGAAAAAGCGGCCCGCCTGAGCGAAGTCATCGCCGCCTATCTGTACGGCGGCGAGCATGGCGTGCCAGGACCCCGGAAAGCAGTATCCAGGCAGCGCAAGGCAGTGCAAAAATTATGATAAAAATCAGATATATTCCATCGGGGAGAGTTGCAATGTACATGAAAAGACAAGATGGCGGTTCCGTATTGCCGCGCGAGTCGGTGCTGGCGCAAGGCGTGCGCCTGGCGCTGGGCGCCTTGAGCGTGTCGGCGGCGCTGGGCATGCTGGCAGGCGCCGCGCAGGCGCAGGAGCAGGACGGCGAAGCGGGGCAGAAAAAAATGCAGCGCGTGGAAATCACTGGGTCCGCCATCAAGCGGCTGGAATCGGAGACGGCGCTGCCGGTGCAGATCATCACGCGCGCCGAGATCGACAAGGCGGGCGTGACGACGGCGGCCGAGCTGATGGCGCGCGTGTCGGCCAATGTGGGCGGCCTGACCGATGGCGCCAGCATCAATATCGGCGGCGACCAGCGCGGCTTCAACAGCGCCAATCTGCGCGGCGTAGGCACTTCGTCCACACTGGTGCTGCTCAATGGCCGGCGCATGGCGAACTTTGCCTCGCCAGGCGACGATGCGGGCGTGGACCTGAATAACATTCCCGCCGCCGCCCTGCAGCGCGTGGAAGTACTGCTCGACGGTGCATCGGCCCTGTACGGCACGGACGCCATCGGCGGCGTCATCAATTTTATTACGCGCAAGGATTACCAGGGCGTGGAGCTGAACGTCTACGGCAGCGGCACGCAGGAAGGCGGTGCCGGCAAGCGCACGGCCAGCATCACGGCCGGCACGGGCGACCTGGTGGCGGATGGCTACAATATCTTTGCCGTGGTCGACTTGCAAAAAACGGACCGTCTGCGCTCCTCGCAGCGCAAGTTCATTCCGAACCTGCAGATTCCGCAGCGCCTCGGGCATTTGCTGTCGAACTTTACCAGCCCGGCGAATATCCGCCTGTCGAACGCCCAGCGCACGGAATTGCAGAAAAACGGTTTCCTGCTCAATGGCCAGCCGATCACCAACCGCCAGATCAATTTTGCGATTCCGAACTGCGCGCCGCCGGCCAATCTGTACCTGCCGAACGGCACGGGCGGCGTCGATGCCTGTACCTACGATTACATGGGCGACACGGAGCTGTATCCGAAGACGGACAAGCAGAACCTGCTCACGCGCGGCGTGCTGAAGCTGAATAACGATCATCAGTTGTATGCGGAAGTGGCGCTGAGCCGCTCGCGCAGCTATTACGTGGGCTCGTCGGCGCGCGTGACCGGCTACCTCGATTACAGCAAGGTGCCGCAACTGGTCAATGCCGGCTTCGATACGGCGGTCGATGAAGATGGCGACCCGGTAGGGCGCGAACTGGAACTGCGCATGCGCCTGAACGAGGCGGGCATGCGCACCAGCCAGCTGACCAGCGAGAGCCAGCGCTTCGTGGTGGGCGCCACCGGCACCCTCGCCGGCTGGGATTACGACGTGGGCTTGAATCACAGCGTCAACGTCGTCAAGGACCGCGATACGCATGGCTACGTCCTGTACGACAAGCTGCTCGAGGGTATCGCCGCTGGCGACATCAATCCTTTCGGCCCGTCCAGCGCGAAAGGCCGGGCGCTGCTCGACAGCATCCAGATCGACGACGAGGTGCGCCATGCACGCGGCACCATGGATGGGGTGGACTTCAAGGCTTCGCGCGCACTGATGGCCCTGGGCGGCGGCGACATGGCGCTGGCCCTGGGCGGCGAAGTGCGGCGCGAACGCACCGAGTTCCGTCCATCGGCATTGCTGATGAGTGACAATATCAACAACGATGCGGCACCGGAGGGCGGCAAGGGCACCAGCGACAGCCGCAATGTGCAAGCCATCTACGGCGAATTACTACTGCCGTTGACCAAGCAATGGCAGGCGCAGTTGTCTGGCCGTTATGACCATTACGAGCGGGTGGGCGGCGCGCTCAGCCCCAAGGTGGGTCTGACCTACATGCCCAGCAAGCAGGTGCTGATGCGCGCTTCGGCCGGCAAGGGTTTCCGCGCACCGTCGATGTCGGACCTGCACCGTCCCACGGTCTACAGCAGCACGGCGACCTTGCCCGATCCCGTGCTGTGTGCAACCGTGGACAATAATTATGCCGATTGCGCGCTGAACTGGGACACGCGCCGCTATAGCAACGACAAGCTGAAACCGGAGCGCAGCCGCCAGTTCTCGGCCGGTCTGGTGCTCGAGCCGAGCCAGCACTGGACCTTCAGCTTTGATTACTGGAACATCAAGCGCATGGACCTGATCAGCGAAATCGGTGACGATATCATCTTGGGCAACCTGGGCAAGTACGGCGACCTGGTGCACCGCGACGAAGACAATGAAATCGACTATATCGAGCTGCGCAAGGAAAACCGCGGCGCGCAAAAAGCCTCGGGCATCGATATCACAGCCGACTTGCATGGCGTGAAAACGGCGTGGGGGCGCTTCGGCGGCCACCTGAGCGGCACGTATGTGCTCGATTCGAAAATCCAGACCAGCCCTGGAGAGGATTTCATCAGCAACCTGAATGCCTTCGTCACGGACGGCGTGGTGCAGCGCTGGCGCCATACGATCACCCTCGACTGGGACAATGGCCCGTATTCGGCCAGCCTCTCGAACACGTACTCGAGCGGCTACCGGGACCAGAACTCGGCCATCAACACGGATGACGGCAGCGTCGTCAAAGCGAACCGGGTGAAGGCGTACACGCTGTGGGACATGTCGGGCGCATATGCCGTCAGCAAGCAGTTCAAGCTGCGCGCGGGCATACAGAATTTGTTCAATACCAGTCCGCCGTACTCGAACCAGGCGTACTTTTTCCTCTCCGGCTATGACCCGACCTACACGGATCCGCGTGGCCGGCGCTTCTATGCCAGCGCCAATTACAGCTTCAAGTAAGCAGTTTTACATAGAAGCGTGGAGATACCGCAACAACGCTGTCATATGCAGCAAGTAGTATCGTAGTTCGGGGCAGTTGGGTTGCAAGCAGCAGTGTTGGCAGCAAGGGCGCGCGCCTGTATCAACAAGTGTGCGCCACTTTCCTTGTATTCGAGAGGCACCATGAAATCATCTTCAAGCCTGTATCACACCTTCCGCGCCGCGCTGCTGTTCGCACTGGCATTGTGCAGCTTCCATGCCGTGGCTGCGCCCGGCGGCAGTGCCATCGGCAGCGCGCCGCAGGGCACCCTCGTCATCATCGGCGGCGGCCTGCGCGCCGACAATGCCGAAGTCTGGCAGCGCATCGTCAAGTTGTCGGGCGGGCCGGGCGCGCGTATCGCCGTGCTGGCATCGGCCGCGATGAACCCGGAAAAATCGGGTGAAAGCATCATCCAAAAACTCAATCAATATGGCGCAGATGCCTTTTTCGTGCCGCTGGCCGTCAAGCTGCCCAATCGCGATTACCGCAAGGCAGCCGAAGATCCGGCCATCGTCACGCAGATCAAGTCGGCCAGCGGCATTTATTTTGCCGGCGGCGACCAGGGCCGCATCACGCAAGCCTTGCTGCGCCCGGACGGCAGCCGCACGGCCGCGCTGGAAGCCATCTGGTCGGTTTACCGCAATGGCGGCGTGATCGCCGGTTCCAGCGCCGGTGCGGCCATCATGAGCACCACCATGTTTTACGATGCCAAGCCCGTGCTCGACATGCTCAAGATGGGCGTCACGGACGGGCGCGAGATTGCGCCGGGCCTGGGCTTCATCGGCAGCGATGTCTTCGTGGATCAGCATCTGCTGGTACGCGGGCGTTTTGCGCGCATGATTCCCGTGATGCTGAAAAAAGGCTATCACCTGGGACTGGGCATCGATGAAAACAGCGCCATGGTGGTCGACGCCATGCGCGACGTGGAAGTCATCGGCTACAGCGGCGCCTTGCTGATCGACCTGTCGGGCGCCATCAGCGACCGTGGCGTGAAAAATTTCAATATCAGCAACGCGGCCATCAGCTATCTGGACCGGGGCGACAAATTCAACCTCGTCACGCGCGTATTTACGCCGTCGCCGGACAAGGCCGACAACAAGCTCGATCCGAACCAGCCCGACATGCGCGAGCCTGTGTTTACCAACGATATTCTCGGCAATAACGCCGTGCTCGACCTGATGGGCAACCTGATCGACAATGCGCAGCAGGAAGCCATCGGCATCGCCTTCGGCAATCCGCGCGACCCGTATCCTGACCTGGGCTTCGAGTTCCGCTTCAGTAAAACAGTCAACAGCGTCGGCTACAGCTCGACCGAGGCGGAAGCGTATTCGGTGCTGAAGCTGCGCCTCGATATCCGCCCGATCCAGCTGCGCCAGCCGCTGTACCGCTACAAATAGGCGGCGCGCTATCGCCGCCAGCGTGGCCGCGCGGCGATCGTCAAGGCCCTGAGCAGCCACTCGACAGGGCCATACGCATGGCCGCGCAGCCACCGGCGGCTCAGTGGCAGCTGCATGCAAAAGATGATGATAGCCAGCGCCAGCGCACCGAGCGGCGACACACTGCCCATCAGCCGCGCGCCATACGCGAGGAACAGCCAGGCGCAGATGGCCGACTGCAGCAGGTAGTTCGACAGGGCCATGCGGCCCGTGTCGGCCAGCAGGGCATATAGCGTGCCATCGCGCAGGCGCTCGAACAGGGCCAGCGCCAGCGCCACATAAGCGCCCGCCAGCAGCGGCGCGCTGGCCAGTCCCACGGCCAGTCCCGCCACCTGCCATGTCTGGCTTTGCGCATACACGGAGGTCCACGCATAGAAGGCGGCTCCGGGCAGTCCCGCCAGCGCTCCTGCCCACTGCAGGCGGCGGCGCAGCGGCAGGTATGCGCTGGCGTGCAGCAGCATCTCGCGCTTGCCGGCGGCCAGGCCGCACAGGAACATGGCCAGCGCGCAGGGCGCCTGCACCAGCAGCAGGACGATCCAGATGTCACTCAGTTCGCGCAAGTGCTGATTGACGACGGTGGCCGGTGTGGCGTGGTAGGCGGCCAGCGCGGTCGCCGCCTTTTGCGCCATCGCCACGGCGTTGTCCGCAGCGTCGCCCGCCGGCGGCAGGCTTTGCAGCCAGGCCATGCCGGCCCAGAATGCTACGCAGACGGTGAGGAGCATCAAGGCCAGGGACAGTACCTGGCGTTCGCCGCAGCGGTGCAGTGCCAGCAGCACGATGCCCAGCAGGGCGTAGGTCGTGAGTATGTCGCCATGAAACAGGAACACGGCATGCAAGGCGCCGATCAGCCACAGGCCCGCTTGCCTGCGCAGCATGCGCGGCACGAACGGCGCGTCGGCGCGCGCGGCCGCCTGCATCTGCAAGGTGAAGCTGTAGCCGAACAGGAAGGAAAACAGCAGGTAGAACTTGGTCTCGAACAGCAGCGCGACGAGAAAATGCGTGGCGCGGTCCACGCCGCCGTGAAAGGCGGGATCGGTCAAGCCCAGGCCAAACCAGGGCGTGGCGAAGGCGCCGATATTGACGACCAAAATGCCGAACAGGGCGCAGCCGCGCAGGGCGTCGACGTCGGCGATGCGCGTGGGCCGGGTTTGCATGGCGCCGCTCATGCCAGGGCAGGGCGCAGGAAGCGCGCCAATAACAGGTGCAGGCTGGCGCGTTGCGCCAGCGGTGCGTAATGGGGATCGACGGCGACTCTGTTGAAAATGCCGTCGACCAGCGCGGCGATCCAGCTGGCCGTTTGCGCGGGGTCGAGCGCGGCGTCGACCTGGCCCCGCGCGGCCGCCTCTTCCAGCAAGGTTTGCAGGCCGCCGCGCAGAGTGGTATCGTTGCGCGCCACCCTGGCCGCGATATCCGTGTCGCGCATCGCCTCGGCGGAAATGTCCAGCGCCAGTCCCGAAAAATCCCCGTCGGCCGCCAGCGCCAGCACCAGGTCCATGAAATCGAGCAGGGCGCCGTACGCATCGGTGCTGCCTTGCACGCCGGCGAAATAGGCGGCCGTCTCGCTGCCTTCCTGGTCGACGATGGCGGCGATGATGGCTTGCTTGGTGGGAAAGTAATGAAACAGGTTGCCGGGACTCATGCCCGCTTGCGCGCAGATGGCGGCGGTGCTGGTCTGGTGAAAGCCCTTGCGCGCGAAGCAGTGGCGCGCTGCGGCGAGAATGGCGTCGCGGCGGGCCGCGTGTTTGTCGGGATTGATGGTGCGCATGGCTCTGTCCTTTTATTAATCGACTAGTCAATCTAATATAATTCGATTCCATCGTATGGTCAAGCGAACCAGCTGAAAAGGGCGCTTTGCACGCTCGCTTCCTGTCGCTACAATGTCCCGCAGCGGTTTTTCCTGCGCCGGCCGGCAGGCCCGCTGATTGTTTGGAAAACCGTTCCCTTCACCTGTTTTTCTACCGTTTTAGGAATGACATGCAGCAGACCCCGATTCGATCCTTCCTCTGCGCGCTGGCGCTGGCCGCCGGCATTGTCCCTGCCGCGCATGCTGCCGGTGCCGCCCAGCCGCCCACCATGCGCCTCGATTACCAGCACAGCGGCAATGCGCTGAGCGAACATTATGCGGTCGAGCGCGTGCTGGTCGAGCCCCTGCCGTGGTCGGGCAACCTGGCGCGCCCCATCGACGACAGCAACCGTGGCAACAACCTGCTGGAAGTGGTTGATATCAAGTCGGGCAAGGTGCTGTACTCGCGCGGCTTTTCCACCATCTTCGGCGAGTGGGCCAGCACCGACGAAGCGAAAACCACCACGCGCGCCTTCCAGGAATCCGTGCGCTTCCCGCAGCCCGAGCACCCCGTGCGCGTACGTATCCTCAAACGCGATGAGCGGGGCCTGTTTTCTGTTGTCTGGAGCACCGATGTCGACCCTGCGGCGCAGGATGTGATCCGCAAGCAGCCGCCGGCACCCGTCAAGCCGATACCGATCCGCGTCAGCGGTCCCTCGTCCGGCAAGGTCGACCTGCTGATCATGGGCGACGGCTACACGGCGGCCGAAATGGACAAGTTCGAAGCAACGGCGCGGAAACTGGCCGAGCACCTGTTTACCGTTTCGCCATTTCGCGAGCGGGCCAATGACTTCAATGTGTGGGCCATGGCCGCGCCGACGCAGGAATCGGGCGTGTCGCGCCCTTCGACGGGCGTGCACCATGCGTCGCCGCTGGGCACGCGCTACGATATCTTCGGCAGCGAGCGCTACGTGCTGACGACGGATAACCGCGCCCTGCGCGACCTGGCGCAGTATGCGCCGTATGAATTCATCGAAATCCTCGTCAACAACGACACCTACGGCGGCGGCGGCATCTTTGGCCAGTTCAGCACGGCCGCAGCGAACAGCGACTGGGCCAATTACCTGTTCGTGCATGAATTTGGCCACCATTTCGCCGGCCTGGCCGACGAGTACTACACCTCGCCCGTGGCTTATCAGTCGAATGGCGAGCGCCAGGAACCGTGGGAGCCGAACGCCACGGCGCTGCGCGATCCGGCCAGGCTGAAATGGCAGAACCACGTCAAGGCCGGCACGCCGCTGCCCACGCCGTGGCCGAAGGAAGCGTATGACAGCCATGCGCGCGAGTACCAGAAGCAGCGCGCCGCCCTGCGCGCTGCCAACCGCCCGGAAAGCGAGATGAGTGACTTGTTCCAGGCCGACCTGGCGTACACGCAGCAGCTGTTCTCGAAGGCGCCGCAGCGCCATACCGTTGGCGCCTTCGAAGGCGCCAACTATGAGTCGTCCGGCTACTACCGGCCCGAGATGCAATGCATCATGTTCGACCGCAGCGAGACGTTCTGCTCCGTATGCCAGGATGGCATCAGCACCATCATCGACCTGTATTCGCGTCCCGCCGCGGCGCCGCGCAAATAAGGCCGTTCTGCGCAGTCCCGCAAGGCATGGTGGCCATGTTGCAATGCAATAGCATGGCCACCATTCTGTCTCTCCCCCCGCCGTCGGCCGTCCGTCATCACCCAGCGCTATTTGCTTTTAAGGCAACATTCATCTCTGCTCGCAAAGTCCCTCTTCTTCGCGTCAGCCCAGCAGAATTGTCAAATATGCATGCTCGCACGCTTGCTTGAAAAATATTTCATTTAGATAATATTGAGGTAGAATTTGATTTACATCAATGCTGCATTGCCGCAATCGCACTTATAGTTGACCTAGCTCAAAAGCATTATGCATGCTGACCGGACTCATCGCGAATCACGTATCTAAATGCTGTAGAGTAATTTTCGCCCCGTACCAGTTCCCCGAGAATGCACTGGTGCTGGCCTCGAATTTCAGTGACGGAAGCCCGATTCATGAAGATGCAGATCCCCGCGCCTGACGCGTGCAGTACCTTACACCCCCACACTCCCATTGCCTTGCCGTATGCGCGCGCCGGTGGCGTTACCCTGGCCATGTGCGCTGCCGCCATGCGCGCCGGTGCGGTGCGATGCGTGCAGGCGGCCACGCCGTGGCCCGCCCTGCGTCCAGTCCAGGCATGACGGCCGACTTGCGCCAGCACTTGCCTTTGCAGGGCAAGCGGGGCCTGGTGGTGGGCATCGCCAATGCGCAAAGCATCGCCTGGGGCTGCGCCAGCGCACTGCGCGCGGCCGGTGCCGAACTGGCCGTGACCTGGCTCAATGACAAGGCGCGTCCCCATGTGGAGCCGCTGGCGCAGCAGGTGCAGGCGGCCATCATGGCGCCGCTCGACGTGGCCGTGCCGGGCCAGCTCGAAGCACTGTTTGCGCAGATCGAGCGGCAGTGGGGACGGCTCGATTTCGTTATCCATTCCATCGCCTATGCGCCGAAACAGGACTTGCATGGCCGCGTGACGGATAGTTCCGCCGGCGGCTTTGCGCAGGCGATGGATGTCTCCTGCCACTCCTTCATGCGCATGGCGAAGCTGGCCGAACCGCTGATGCCGGATGGCGGCAGCCTGATGACCATGAGTTATCTGGGCGCCGAGGAAGTCATCGCCGACTATGGCCTGATGGGTCCCGTGAAGGCGGCGCTGGAAGCGTCGGTGCGCTACCTGGCGGCGGAACTGGGCCCGCAGGGCATCCGCGTCAATGCCATCTCGCCGGGGCCCCTGGAGACGCGGGCCGCTTCCGGCATTGCCCATTTCGACCGCCTGATGGCCGACGCCATCGAACGCTCGCCCATGCGGCGTCTGGCCACCATCGAGGACGTGGGCGCGC
This sequence comes from Janthinobacterium kochi, assembly GCF_051380715.1. Classification (NCBI taxonomy): domain Bacteria; kingdom Pseudomonadati; phylum Pseudomonadota; class Betaproteobacteria; order Burkholderiales; family Oxalobacteraceae; genus Janthinobacterium; species Janthinobacterium kochi. The sequence goes on along the minus strand of NZ_JBNYXO010000002.1, from coordinate 469,512 downwards.
TGTGCGCCTTCCTCGCCGGCGACGGCGCGCGCGCCATCACGGGCGGCACCTTGTATGTCGATGGCGGCTACAACATTCTGAATTGACTGGAAGAAGATGATCATGGTTGTTTCTACTTTGCCCAACCGCGCCAGGATGGCCGCGCTGGCCGCCACGCTGGCCCTGGCCGGCTGCGCCTCGATGGCGCCGCCGTATGCGCCACCGCCGCTCCCCGTGGCGGCGCAGTATCCGGAAACCGATCCCGCCGGCGCGCACGCGGCGGACATCGCCTGGCAAGCCTACTTTGCGGACGCGCGCCTGCAGGCGCTGATTGCGCAGGCGCTGGCCAGCAACCGCGATATCCGCATCGCCGCCCTGCGCGTGGAAGAGGCGCGCGCCGCGTATGGCATCCAGCGCGCGGAACAATTCCCCACCATTGCGCTGGGCGCCTCCGGCAGCCGTGCGCGCGTGCCCGGTGACCTGAGCGTGACGGGCCGTCCCATGACGAGCGCGCAGTACCAAACGGGCTTGAACGTGAGCGCCTGGGAGCTCGATTTCTGGGGCCGCGTGCGCAGCCTGAAGGACAGCGCGCTGCAAACCCTGCTGGCCAGCGACGAGGCGCGCCGCGCCGTCGGCGTGGCCCTGGTGGCGCAGGTGGCCAATGGCTATCTGGGCTTGCGCGAACTCGATGAACGGGTGGCGCTGGCGCGCGCCACGGTCGACAGCCGCGCCGAGTCGCTGCGCATCTTTACGCGTCGCTTCGAGGTCGGGTCGATTTCCAAGCTGGACCTGACGCAGGTGGAAACCCTGCTCAGCCAGGCCTTGTCGCTGTCGGCGCAGCTGGAACAGGCGCGCGCCGTGCAGGCGCATGCGCTGGCCCAGTTGGTGGGCGGCCCGGTCGACCTGACTCCGGACACGCGTCGCTTCGACGACGCCAGCGTGCTGCAGCCGCTGCATGCGGGCTTGCCCTCGGCTTTACTCACGCAGCGTCCCGACCTGATGGCGGCCGAGCATCAACTGCGTGCCGCGCAAGCCAATATCGGCGCTGCGCGCGCCGCCTTCTTTCCCACCATTTCGCTGACGGCTGCCTACGGCACGGCCAGCGCGGAATTGAGCGGCTTGTTCGACTCGGGCAGCGGCGCCTGGAATTTCGCGCCGCGCCTGGTGCTGCCGATCTTCGACGCGGGCCGCATCCGCGCCAATATGGACCTGGCCGAGGTACGCCGCGAGGTGGCCGTGGCCAATTATGAAAAGAGCGTGCAGGGCGCGTTCCGCGAAGTGGCCGACGCGCTGTCGAACCGGCGCTGGCTGGCGCTGCAGGTCGACATCGGCAAGACCACCCTGGCCGCGCAGAGCGAACGCGCGCGCCTGGCCAAGCTGCGCTACGACAATGGCGCCGCGCCCTACCTGGAAGTGCTCGATGCGCAGCGCGACCTGCTGACGGTCGAGCAGCAACTGGTGCAGACGCGCCGCGCGCTGCTCTCCAGCCAGGTCAGCCTGTATGCGGCCCTGGGCGGCGGCGCGCCTGTCGCCGCCGCCGCTTTCACCCACTAATTTGATCGCCCCGATACCATGAATGCTCAACTGAAGAAAAAACTCATCCCTGCGGCGCTGGTCGTGGCCGTTCTCGTGCTGGGCTATGTGGCCTGGCAAAAAATGCGTCCCACCGGCCCTGGCGAAGGTTTTGTCAGCGGTAATGGCCGCATCGAAGCGACCGAAATCGACGTCGCCACCAAGCTCGCCGGAAGGGTCAAGGAGATACTCGTGCGCGAGGGCGACTTCGTCAAGGCTGGCCAGCCGCTGGCCACCATGCAGGTCGATTCCCTGACGGCGCAGCGCGACGAGGCGCGCGCGCGCCAGCAACAGGCCTCCGACGCGGTGGTCGGTGCGCAGGCGCAGGTGGCCGTGCGCGAGAGTGACAAGGCGGCCGCGCTGGCCCTGGTGGCGCAGCGTGAGAGCGAACTCGATGCGGCCAAGCGCCGCCTGGCCCGCTCCGAAACCCTGTCGAAAGAGGGCGCTTCCTCGGTGCAGGAACTTGACGATGACCGCGCCCGCGTGCGTAGCGTGGCCGCGGCCCTGAATGCGGCCAAGGCGCAAGTGACGGCGGCGCAGGCGGCAATCGACGCGGCCAAGGCGCAAGTAGTCGGTTCTCGTTCCGCCGTGACGGCCGCCGAAGCGACCACTGCGCGCATCGACGCCGATCTGGCCGATGGCCAGCTGGCGGCGCCGCGCGACGGCCGCGTGCAATACCTGGTGGCGCAGCAGGGCGAAGTACTGGCCGGTGGCGGCAAGGTGCTCAACCTGGTCGACCTGTCGGACGTCTACATGACCTTCTTCCTGCCCGAGACGGCGGCCGGCAAGGTGGCGATGGGTGGCGAAGTGCGCATCATCCTCGACGCAGCGCCCAAATATGTGATTCCGGCGACGATTTCCTTTGTCGCTGCCAGCGCGCAGTTCACGCCGAAAACGGTGGAAACGGCCAGCGAGCGCCAGAAGCTGATGTTCCGCGTGAAAGCGCAGATCAGCCGCGAGCTGCTGCAAAAGCACCTGGCGCTGGTCAAGGTGGGCTTGCCCGGCGTGGCGTGGGTGCGCCTTGATGCGAAGCAGGCCTGGCCCGCTGAACTGACTGCCAAGGTTCCGCAGTGACCATGGCCGTGATCCCATTTGTCGTCAGCATCAAGGGCGTCAGCCAGCATTACGGCAAGACGGTGGCGCTCGACGGCATCGACCTCGACGTGCCGGCCGGCCGCATGGTGGGCTTGATCGGGCCCGATGGCGTAGGCAAGTCGAGCTTGCTGTCGCTGGTGGCTGGCGCGCGCGCCGTGCAGCAGGGCAGCGTCATGGCGCTGGGCGGCGACATGCGCGATGCGCGCCATCGCGACGACGTCTGCCCGCGCATCGCCTACATGCCGCAAGGCCTGGGCAAGAATCTGTATCCGACCCTGTCGGTCGAGGAAAACCTGCAGTTTTTCGCGCGCCTGTTCGGCCATGACGCCGCCGAACGCCGGCGCCGCATCGACCAGCTGACCCGCAGCACGGGCTTGCATCCGTTCCTGGCGCGCCCGGCGGGCAAGCTGTCGGGCGGCATGAAGCAGAAACTGGGCCTGTGCTGCGCGCTGATCCACGACCCCGACCTGCTCATTCTCGATGAACCGACGACCGGCGTCGATCCGCTGGCGCGGGCCCAGTTCTGGGACCTGATCGCCGGCATTCGCGTGCAGCGCCCGCAAATGAGCGTGATGGTCGCCACGGCCTACATGGACGAAGCGCAGCGCTTCGACTGGCTGGTGGCCATGGATGACGGCAAGGTGCGGGGTACGGGCACGCCGGCCGAACTGCTGGCGCGCACGCAAAGCGACAACCTGGAAGCGGCCTTCATCAAGCTGCTGCCCGAAGCCAAGCGCGCGGGCCACCAGCCCGTGGTCATCACGCCGCTCGATGCCGCCAGTACGCAGGACGTCGCCATCGAGGCGCAAGATCTGACCATGCGCTTCGGCGACTTCACGGCCGTCGACCATGTGAATTTCCGCATCGGCCGCGGCGAGATTTTCGGTTTTCTCGGCTCGAACGGCTGCGGCAAGTCGACTACCATGAAGATGCTCACGGGCCTGCTGCCGGCAACGGAAGGCAAGGCCTGGCTGTTCGGCAAGGAAGTCGATCCCAACGATATCGACACGCGCCGGAGAGTCGGCTACATGTCGCAGGCGTTCTCGCTGTACAGCGAACTGACGGTGCGCCAGAACCTGGTGCTGCATGCGCGCCTGTTCCACGTGCCGGAAGCGCAAATCGCTGCCCGCATCGACGAGATGGCGCAGCGCTTCGACTTGCGCGAGGTGATGGACGACCTGCCCGACAGCCTGCCGCTCGGTATACGCCAGCGTTTGTCGCTGGCCGTGGCCATGGTGCACAAGCCGGAGATGCTGATTCTCGATGAGCCCACGTCCGGCGTCGACCCGATCGCGCGCGACAATTTCTGGCGCCTGATGATCGAGCTGGCGCGGCGCGACCGAGTCACCATCTTTATCTCCACCCACTTCATGAACGAGGCCGAGCGCTGCGACCGCATCTCGCTGATGCATGCGGGGAAAGTGCTGGTCAGCGATGCGCCGGCCGAACTGGTGCGCAAGAAGGGCGCGCCATCGCTGGAAGCGGCCTTCATCGCCTACCTGGAAGAGGCGGGCGGCGGCACGGCAGTGGCCGAAGCGCAGGAAAGCGAGGCGCCGGGGCAAAAGGCGGCAGTGCAGGCACCGCAGCAGGAGCACAGGCGCAGCCGTTTCAGCCTGGGGCGCATGCTCAGCTACATGTGGCGCGAAACGCTGGAACTGCGCCGCGATCCGGTGCGCCTGACCCTGGCGCTGGGCGGCTCCGTGCTGCTGCTGTTCGTCATCGGCTTCGGCATCAGCCTGGATGTGGAAGACCTCAGTTATGCTGTGCTCGACCACGACCAGACCACCCTGAGTCAGAATTACACGAACAACCTGGCCGGCTCGCGCTACTTCGTCGAACGAGCGCCGCTGCGCGACTATGCCGATATCGACAAGCGCATGCGCAGCGGCGAATTGTCGCTGGCCATCGAGATTCCGCCCGGCTTTGCGCGCGACGTGCAGCGCGGCGCGCCAGCGCAGGTGGGCGCCTGGATCGACGGCGCCATGCCGATGCGCGCCGAAACCGTGCAGGGCTACGTGCAGGGCATGCATCAGCTGTGGCTGGCAGACCAGGCCCTGCACCGCTATGGCATCACGATGACCAATCCCGTCGCCATCCAGACGCGCTACCGCTACAACCCCGACGTGAAAAGCCTGCCCGCCATGGTGCCGGCCGTGATTCCTTTGCTGCTGCTGATGCTGCCGGCCATGCTGGCGGCGCTGTCCGTGGTGCGCGAAAAGGAACTGGGCTCCATCATCAACCTGTACGTGACGCCCGTCACGCGCCTGGAATTCTTGCTCGGCAAGCAGGTGCCATACGTCGTGCTGGCCATGTTCAACTTCGCCCTCATGGCGCTGCTGGCGGTCACCGCCTTTGGCGTGCCGATCAAGGGCAGTCTGCTGACCCTGATCGGCGCCACCTTCATCTTCAATATCTGCGCCACCGGCATCGGCCTGTTCGCTTCGACGTTTACGCGCAGCCAGATCGCAGCCCTGTTCGTGACCATGATCGGCACCATGATCCCGGCCATCCAGTTTTCCGGCCTGCTCAATCCCGTCTCGTCGATGGAAGGCGTGGGCAAGGCGATCGGCCTGATGTACCCGGCCACGCACATGCTTAATATCAGCCGCGGCGTGTTCAACAAGGCGCTGGGATTCGGCGATCTGCACGCCTCGTTCTGGCCCCTGATCGTGGCGATCCCCGTGATCCTCGGCGTGACGGTGGCGCTGCTGAAGAAACAGGAGAGCTGATATGCGGCATCTTGAAAATATCTACCGCCTGGGCGTGAAGGAAATCTGGAGCCTGATCCGCGATCCGATGATGCTGATCCTGATCCTCTACACCTTCACTTTGGCCATTTACGTGGCCGCCACGGCCAAGCCGGAAACCCTGCACATGGCCTCGATTGCCATCGTCGACGAGGATGGCTCGCCCTTGTCCGGACGCATCGCCTCGGCCTTCTTCCCGCCGCAGTTCACGCCGCCGGCCATGATCAACCAGAGCCAGGTCGATGCGGGCCTGGACGCGGGCCAGTACACCTTCGTGCTGACGATACCGCCCAAGCTGCAGGCGGACGTGCTGGGCGGGCGCCAGGCGGAGCTGCAGCTGAACGTCGATGCCACGCGCATGAGCCAGGCTTTCAGCGGCAGCGGTTACATCCAGCAGATCGTCGCCGGTGAAATATCCGAATTCGCCAGGCGCTATCGTGGCACGACGGTCTCGCCGGTGGAGCTGGTGATGCGTGCGCGCTTCAATCCTTCGCTGAGCCAGGCGTGGTTTGGCTCGCTGATGGAGCTTATCAACCAGGTGACGATGCTGTCGATCATTTTGACGGGGGCGGCCCTGATCCGCGAGCGCGAACACGGCACCATCGAGCACTTGCTGGTGATGCCCGTGACGCCGGCCGAAATCATGCTGGGCAAGGTCTGGTCGATGGGCCTCGTGGTGCTGCTGGCCGCCGCCCTGTCGCTGAACCTGGTGGTGCGCGGCATGCTGCATGTGCCCATTGAAGGCTCGATCGCGCTGTTCCTGTGCGGCGCAGCCCTGCACTTGTTTGCCACCACCTCGATGGGCATTTTCCTGGCCACCGTGGCGCGCAGCATGCCGCAGTTCGGCATGCTGCTGATCCTCGTGCTGCTGCCGCTGCAGATGCTCTCGGGCGGCAGCACGCCGCGCGAAAGCATGCCCGAACTGGTGCAGAACATCATGCTGATCGCACCGACCACGCATTTCGTCGAATTGAGCCAGGCGATCCTGTACCGGGGCGCCGGCATCGACGTGGTGTGGAAACCGTTCCTGGCCCTGCTGGCAATCGGCACGGCCTTGTTTACCTTCGCGCTGGCGCGCTTTCGCAAGACCATCAGCCAGATGGCGTAGCCCCCGTGCCGGAATGTTCCGGCATTTGTTTGCATGAAAAGGATAGCCATGAAGATCGAAGCTGCACCATTTTTTTCCACCGACGGCTTGCCGTCGCTGGGCGTGCTGGGCGACTATGCGCGCGACTCGTGGCAGCGCATCGTGCTGTACGCGGACGTGATGCGCCGGCGCGGCAACCAGTACCAGGAACATCTGGCCGAGGAAGTGCCGAACGTGCTGGATTTTCCCGCCGAACTGGTGATGTCCGGCCTGGAGCTGGCGCGTCCCGCCAACTACGGCTTGGCGCGCATATTGACGCCGGATGCGCCCGAACCTGATCCATCGAAGCGCCCGTTCGTCGTCGTCGATCCGCGCGCCGGCCACGGTCCCGGCATCGGCGGCTTCAAGGCGGAAAGCGAGATCGGCGTGGCCCTGCGCGCCGGCCACCCGTGCTACTTCATCGGCTTCCTGCCCGATCCCGTGCCGGGACAGACGGTGGAAGACGTGATGCACGCCGAGGCGTCCTTCCTGGAGAAAGTCATTGCCCTGCACCCGCTCAGCGAGGGCAAGCCCGTCGTCATCGGCAATTGCCAGGCGGGCTGGCAAATCCTCATGACGGCGGCCATGCGCCCGGAACTGTTCGGCCCCATCATCGTGGCCGGCGCGCCCGTGTCCTACTGGGCCGGCTGGCACGGCCGGAACCCAATGCGCTACGCGGGTGGGCTGATGGGCGGTAGCTGGGCCACGGCGCTGGCGGGCGACTTGGGAAAGGGCCGTTTCGACGGCGCCAGCCTGGTGCAGAATTTCGAGAAGCTGAACCCGGCCAATACCCTGTGGGGCAAGCAGTACAACCTGTACGCAAACATCGATACGGAAGCGCCCCGTTACCTGGAATTTGAAAAATACTGGGGCGGCCACGTGTTCCTCAACGATGTCGAGATGCAGTACATCGTCGACAATCTGTTCATCGGCAACCGCCTGGCTACGGCGGAGTTGATCACCTCCGACGGCGTGCGCCTGGACTTGCGCAATATCCGTTCGCCCATCGTCGTGTTCTGCTCGAACGGCGACAACATCACGCCGCCACCGCAGGCGCTGGGCTGGATTACGGACCTGTACCGTGACGATAACGATGTGCTGCTGCACGACCAGACCATCGTGTATGCCGTGCATGACAGCGTCGGCCACCTGGGTATTTTCGTCTCGGCCAAGGTGGGGCACAAGGAACACCAGAAATTCGCCAGCAATATCGACCTGATCAACCTGCTGCCGGCCGGCATCTACGAAGCGCGGATCGTCGACAAGACGCCCGATACGCCGAACGCCGACCTGGCCAGCGGCGACTACGTGCTGCAGGTCGAGCACCGCGGCATCGAGGATGTGCGCGCCATCGTGCAGCCAAGCGTGGAAAATGACCGCAAGTTCGCCGCCGCCGCGCGCGTCTCCGAAGTGAACCTGGCGCTGTACCGCACCTTCGCGCAGCCTTTGGTGCGCGCCATGGTCACGCCGCAGTCGGCGCGCTTCCTGCAGCTCACGCATCCGCTGCGCGTGTCGTACGAGCGCTGGACGGACCACAATCCGCTGGCCAAGCTGGTGGCCAAAGAGGCGGAAAAAGTGCGTGCCCATCGCCAGCCGGTGGCGCCCGACAATCCGCTGCTGGCCATGCAGGAGGCCATCTCCGGCGCCATCACGGCCGGCTTGAACAGCTGGCGCGACTGGCGCGACACGGTGCAGGAAACGACCTTCGACCTGGTGTACGGTTCGCCCCTGATGCAGGCGCTGACGGGACAAGCCATCGGCGACGCCGCGCCACCGCGCCCCCATCCAGGCATCTCGCCCGAGCATTGCGAATACGTGCGCTGCGAAACGCGCAAGATGGACGAGGACATGCAGCATGGGGGTCTGGTGGAAGCGGCCGTGCGCGCGCTGTTCTACATCTACCGCTTCCGCATGATCGCCGACGAGCGCCGCGTCAATCTGGCCCTCAAACTGGTCAAGCCGCAGTACCGGCAGGATTTCAACATGGAGGAGTTCCGCGGCATCGTGCGCCAGCAGGCGCGTTTGATGCTGCATGATTTCGATGCCGCCATCGCCGCCTTGCCGACTTTGCTGTCGCGCGCCGAGCCGGATGCCATCGGCGCGCTGGGTGAATGGCTGCAGCAGGTGCTGCAAGTGCCCGAAGCGCCGACGCCGGACGAGGAAGCGAGCCTGCAGCAAATGCTGGAGGTATTCGACCGTGCGATGAAGGCGCAGGCGAAGGCGCTGCCACCGGCCGCGCACGCATCCCAGCCTGCTGTCCAGGCCAAACCTGCCAAAAACACTACCTCTGCCTAGAAGACCATGATGACTACCACCCAAGACGATGATTTGCATATCGTGCGTAACCGTACCTTCGACCAGATCGCCATCGGCGACACTGCCAGCATCACGCGCACCCTGAGCATGGACGATATCGCCCTGTTCGCGGTGATGTCGGGCGATGACAACCCGCAGCACCTGGATGCCGAATTTGCCGCCTCCAGCCGCTACCAGGGCGTCATCGCGCACGGTATGTGGGGCGCCGCCCTCATCTCCGCCGTGCTGGGCACGCGCCTGCCCGGCGCCGGCACCGTCTACACGGGCCAGACCCTGCGTTTCCTGCAGCCCGTGCGCGTGGGCGATACGCTGGCCATCAGCGTCACCGTCACCGCGCGCGAGCCGCGCAACCGCCACGTGACCCTGGCCTGCCGCTGCGTCAACCAGCATGGCGCCGTGGTGCTCGACGGCGAAGCGCAGGTGATCGCGCCCGTCGAACAGATCGAACGCAAGCGCGCCACCCTGCCCGAAGTGCGCCTGCATAACGGCGACGGCACGCGGCGCCTGCTGGAACACGCGCGCACCCTGGGTCCGATCCGGGTGGCCGTGATCCACCCTTGCGATGAACTGAGCCTGTCGGGTGCGCTGGACGCGCATGCGGCCGGCCTGATCACGCCCGTGCTGGTGGGGCCGCGCGCGCGCCTGGACGCGGTGGCCCTGGAAGCGGGCCTGAGCCTGGAAGGCATCGCCATCGAGGATGTCGAACATAGCCATGCGGCCGCCGCGCGCGGCGCCGAACTGGCGGGCAAGGGCGAAGTCGAGGCGCTGATGAAGGGCAGCCTGCACACGGATGAACTGATGTCGGCCGTGCTGTCGGCCAGCGCCGGCCTGCGCACCAAGCGCCGCATCAGCCACTGCTTCCTGATGCAGACGCCCGCGTATCCGCGTCCTTTCATCATCACGGATGCGGCCATCAATATCGCGCCGAACCTGGCCATGAAGGCCGATATCGTGCGCAACGCCATCGACCTGGCGCATGTAATCGGCGTGGCCTGCCCGCGCGTGGCCATCCTGGCCGCCGTGGAAACGGTGAACGCGGACATGCCGGCCACCTTGGACGCGGCCGCCCTGTGCAAGATGGCCGACCGTGGCCAAATCACGGGGGCGATTCTCGACGGCCCGCTGGCCTTCGACAACGCCGTGTCGATCGCCGCCGCTACCGTCAAGGGCATCGTCTCGGAAGTGGCGGGCCGAGCCGATATTTTGCTGGTGCCAGACCTGGAAAGCGGCAACATGCTGGCCAAACAGCTTGAATACATGGGCGACGCGGACAGCGCCGGCATCGTGCTGGGTGCGAAGGTCCCCGTCATTCTCACCAGCCGTGCCGATTCGCGCGCCAGCCGCATCGCCTCGTGCGCCATCGCCGTGATGCTGGCCAATCATTACCGGAGCACGCCACCATGAACGTACCAGTCCAACATGGCGCCGATGGCGCCCTGATCCTGGTGCTCAATTGCGGCTCGTCGAGCATCAAGTTCGCCCTGTTCGAGCAAGCGGACGGCGTGCTGCCGCAGCAGGCGCAATGGGGCGGCAAGGTCGAAGGTATCGGCCGTGAAAACGCCACTTACCGCGCCGGCGGCCTGCCGGCAGTCGCCTTGCAGCTCGATGCGGAGCAGCCGCATCACGCGGCCCTCGAATACATCCGCGCGCAAGTGGTGGCGCAGCTGGCCGGGCGTCCCCTGTGCGCCGTGGCGCACCGCGTGGTGCATGGCGGCAGCAAGTATTTCGCCCCCGTGCGCATCGATTTCACCGTGCTGGCGGACCTGAAAAGTTTTGTGCCGCTGGCGCCGCTGCACCAGCCATTTGCCTTGGAGGCGATCGAGGTGCTGCTCGAATCGCGGCCCGATATCGCCCAGGTGGCGTGCTTCGACACGGCCTTCCACCACACGGTGCCGCAGGTCGAGCAGATGCTGGCCCTGCCTTACGATGCGTGGGAACGGGGCTTGCGCCGCTACGGCTTCCACGGCCTGTCGTACGAATACCAGTCGCTGGTGCTGGAGCAGCGCTTTGGCCCTGTCGCGCGCGGCAAGGTCATCGTCGCCCACCTGGGCAGCGGCGCCAGCCTGTGCGCGATGGAGAATTTGCATAGCGTGGCCACCACCATGGGATTTTCCGCGCTCGATGGCCTGATGATGGGCACGCGCTGCGGTTCGCTCGATCCGGGCGCCGTGATCTACCTGATGGAAATCGAAAAACTGTCGCTGGAAAAAGTGGCGCACGTGCTGTACCACGAGTCGGGCTTGCTGGGCGTATCGGGCGTGTCGGCCGATCCGCCCGTGCTGCTGGCGCAGCAGGACCGGCAAGATGCCACGGGCGAGCGCATCCGCGCCGCGCTGGCGTTATATATCCGCCGCATCGTGCGCGAGATCGGCGCCCTGACGGCCGTGCTGGGTGGACTGGACATGCTGGTGTTTACGGCCGGTATCGGCGAGCACAGCGCTGAACTGCGTGAGCGCATCTGCGCCGAGCTGGGTTTCATCGGCCCCGTGCTCGACGCGCAGGCCAATGCGCGCAACGCCAGCCGTATTTCCAGCGATGCCAGCCGCATCGTGGTGGGCGTGGAACCGGCCAACGAAGAGTGGGTGGCGGCACGCCACGCGGCCCTGGCCGTGAGCGCATGAGGATTTGACAGTGCCATCGCACCCAATGGGAAATTTGCCGAATTGCACATATTTTCCGTTGAGTGCGCTAACGCACTGTGTGGTTTGCCAGTTATCTTTACTATCAAGTCATGCCATTGCGCTACATCAAGAAACAGCGCGATGCCTGGCAAATTTTGAACATTTTGCCCGCCTTTAGTAAGAATAAAATTAAACCATATTGAAAGGTCACATCATGAACAAATTACTCGCCGCCCTGATCGCTACCCTGTTTGCTACCGCCGCCTTCGCTCAAACCGCACCGGCTACGGAAGCGGTCGTGAAAGCCCAGGCTTCCGCACAAAAAGATGTCAACAAGGCTGCCGCTTCGGAAGCCAAGGTCGATGCCAAGGCTGACGCGAATGTCGCCAAGGCCGAAATGAAGGCCGACGAAAAGAAAGCCGATGCCCATCACAAGGCCAATAAAACCAAGGCCAAGGCCCACGACAAAGTGGTCAACGCCGATGCGGAAGACAAGCTGAAAGCGGAAGCCAAGGCAGATAAAACCGATGCCAAGGCCGATGCGAAAGCCACCAAGACTGCCGTGAAAGCGAACGCCAAGGTCGCCAAGGAAAAAGTGGAAGCGAGCGCCGATAAAGCCCTCGCCGCTACCAAGACGGTAGAAGCCAAGGCCAAGGCCGACGCTGAAGTCAAGGCAGCCGTCGCCAAGTAATTCCCTGTTTGCGGGCCACGGTCTGCAAATCCAAAAGACAGCTTCGGCTGTCTTTTTTTTCGTCTGCCACTTTTCTTAGCCACCGCTTGCCAATCTTGATCTGGCGCAAATGCTCCGCTTCTCGGCGTGCCATAGTGAACTGGCAAACAGACGAAGGGAGGCATCATGAGCACCGCTAAAACGAAAAAATCACCGGCCACCGGTTCGGCTGAAGGCATGCCTGCCATGTCTTCCATGCAGGCGATGCCGGTCGAAGGCGACGTACGGGGCGACGCTGGTGCGGCAGGCAGCGATGCCATGTCGGGGCCGCGCCTGGGCGTGTCGTATGCCGACCAGGCGGCGCTCACCCAGGGCGTGGCCGCCGCGGATGCCAGCGCCATGCCGGGTGGCGGCATGCAGCAGGCATCGCAGGGCATGGCCGGCGCCAGTTGCATGCACGTGGGCGGTGGCGGCGGCATGGGGAGTGGCGGCGCTGAGGGTGGCGGCGGCATGGGAGGCGGTAGTGGTGGCAGCGGCGGTGATGGGGGGCAGGGTGGCGGTACGCCGCAGACGCGCACGTGCGCCACGATGGACGTGCATCGCCGCTTGCTGACTGAAGATCCGTCCTATGCGAACGTACGCGCCGATATCGAAAACCTGACCGGATTGTACGAGGGCGACAGCGGCTTTGCCGGCCGTTCCGGCGTGACGCAGATACCGGTGGTGGTGCACGTGGTGTGGAATACGGCCGCGCAGAATATTTCGGATGCGCAGATCGCCAGCCAGATCGAGGTGTTGAACCGTGATTTCCGGCGCGTCAACCCGGATGTGAACAGCACGCCGGCGCCATTCCTACCGCTGACGGCCGATGCGCGTGTGGAGTTTGTGCTGGCCACGATCGATCCGCATGGCACGGCCACCAGCGGCATCGAGCGGCGCCAGACGACGGTGGCCTCGTTTGGCGCGGACGATGCCGTCAAGTCGCAGGCGACGGGCGGGATGGACGCCTGGCCGGCCGACAGTTATTTGAATGTCTGGGTATGCCAGCTCGGTGGCGGCCTGCTGGGCTACGCGCAGTTTCCCGGCGGCCCGGCCGCCACCGACGGCGTGGTGATCCTGCAATCGGCCTTCGGCACGACCGGCACGGCCGCGCCGCCGTTCCACCTGGGACGCACGGCCACGCATGAAATCGGCCACTGGCTGAACCTGAACCATATCTGGGGCGATGACGGCACGGGGTGCTCGGGCACGGACAATGTGGCCGACACGCCAAACCAGGGCGGGCCGAATACGGGCCAGCCTTCGTTTCCCCAGGTGTCCTGCAGTAACGGGCCGAATGGCGACATGTTCATGAACTACATGGATTACGTCGACGATCCCGCCATGTTCATGTTCACGGCGGGCCAGGTGGCGCGCATGCAGGCTTGTCTCGATGGTCCGCGCGCCAGCATCGGCACCGGGACGGGAGGCACTGGCGCCACGCCGCGCCAGAGCTCTTCTCCCGTCGTGGCCTGGGGCGCTAATCGCCTCGACGTCTTCGTGCTGGGCACGGACCGTGCGCTCTACCACAAGGCCTGGAATGGCACGGCCTGGGCGCCGTCCGTCACCGGATACGAGGGGCAGGGTGGCATCTGTACCAGTGCGCCGCAGGTGGTGTCGTGGGCACCGAACCGGCTCGATGTTTTCGTCACGGGCACCGATAGCGGCCTGTTCCACAAATGGTGGAATGGCACGGCCTGGGGGCCGTCGCTGACCGGCTATGAAGCGATGGGTGGGCTGTGCGTGGGAGATCCCCGCGCCGTTGCCTGGGGGCCGAACCGCCTCGACGTATTTGTCGTTGGCACAGACCGCGGCCTGTATCACAAGTGGTGGAACGGGTCCGCCTGGGGGCCATCGCTGACGGGTTACGAAGCCATGGGCGGTATCTGCCTGGGGCAGCCGGAAGCGGTGGCATGGGGACCGAACCGCCTGGACGTCTTCGTCATCGGTTCCGACCGTGCGCTGTACCACAAGTGGTGGAACGGCACGGCCTGGGGACCGTCGCTGACGGGCTATGAGCGCCTGGGTGGCATCTGCACCTCGTCGCCGAAGGCCGTGGCGTGGGGGCCGAACCGGCTCGATGTGTTTGTCACGGGCACCGATGGCGCGCTGTACCATAAATGGTGGGATGGCGCGAAATGGGGGCCGTCCATCGATGGCTTCGAACGCCTGGGCGGCATTTGCGTGGGCGAGGTGGAAGCCGTGTCGTGGGCACCCAACCGGCTCGACCTGTTTGTCATTGGCATCGATAGCGCCCTGTACCACAAGGCGTGGAACGGATCTGCCTGGTCGCCATCCTTGACGGGCCTTGAAAACCTGGGCGGCGTGTGCACTTCGCGGCCGCGCGCCACGGCCTGGGCGCCGAACCGCCTCGACGTGTTTGTCACGGGTACGAATGGCGCCCTGTTCCACAAGGCGTGGAACGGTACGGCCTGGTCGCCCTCCGTGAGCGGCTATGAAAGCCTGGGCGGTGTGGTATCGTGTTTCTGATGTCAATGTGATCAACGGGAGGCGGCATGCACGGCATGACGATGGCATTGCCCAGCGGTAGCTGGACGCATTCCTTCGAAGAGGATGCAGACGGTATCGAAGTGTACCGGCCTACGGCCACGTTCGCCTTTCCTCCCAGCCGCAAGGGGCGCAAGGTGCTGGAGTTTGGCGTCGGTACCGGGAGCATGGAAGGAGGGGAGGCGAGCATGACCAGCCTGTCGCCAGGCCCCGATGACCGGCCCCGCGCCGGCCCGCTTACCCGGCTGCTTCCCCTGGGCATGGGGCGGTATGCACTGGCTGGCGCGCCGGGGCCGCAAGAGGTGATCGACATCGTCGAAGCGACGCCCGACGTGCTGCGCTTGTCGCGGCGTTAAGGCTTGCCGCGCAGTTTGCAGACGAGCGCCGTGCGGTTGCCTATGCCAAGTTTCTGGTAAATCGCATGCAGCTGGTTGCGGACGGTGGCCGGCGACTTGCCCAATTCCCTGGCGATGCTTTTATACGGCAAGCCTTCGGCCGCCATGGCCGCTACCAGCCGCTCGGCTGGGGTCAAGCACTGCATGGCAGTCTGCCTGAAACGTTGTTTGTCATCCTGGTTCTCCTGTGCGTGGGCGGCATGCCGGTGGCATGCCTGCAGGGATAACGGGAACGCGCGACATATCTGTAAAATTATCTGTAAAACTATTTTTCCTGTTGCCGGTACGCGGCGAGGGGCGAAAAAAAGACAGGCGAACCTGTCTTTTCGTATGGATCGATGACGATCAGCCGATGGCTGCCATCGAGACCGGTTTCAGCTTGGCCGCCAGTGCTTTGCCTTTCTTGGCGCGCTTGCCGAAGTGCTCGGCCAAGGCCGTGGCACCGAGCGATGCATCCTGCGGTTTCGAGGCCCGGCCGATGCCCGAGACCACCACGCCGCGCTGGGTGATCGGCTGCACGGCCAGCAGCTTGTCCTTGGCATCGAGGTCGATCAGCTTGACGCCGGTGCCACCCTTGGACAGGGTCTTCATTTCATCGAGGCCGAACACCAGCAGGCGTGCGCCTTCCGTCAGGCAGGCCAGGGCGCTGGCCGCGTCAAGGATGACTTTCGGCGCCAGAGGCACGTCGCCATCGTCCAGGGTGATGAAGGCCTTGCCACCCTTCAGGCGGCTGCTCATGTCGCCCGCCTTGGCGATGAAGCCGTAGCCGGCGCTCGACGCCAGGAGCAAATTGGTGGCGCCATTGCCCGCAAAATAATGCAGGATGCGCACGGCGTTGCCCGGCGTGCCGCCGCTCAGGTCGCACAAGGTCGTGATCGGTACGCCGTCGCCACGCGCGTTGGGCAGGGCCGAGACGGGAACCGAGTAAATCTTGCCGTTGTTGCCAAAGCCGAGCAGGGTGTCGACCGTGCGGCACTCGAAAGCGCCATGCAAGGTGTCGCCCGCCTTGAAGGTGAACTGCGCCGCATCATGGCCGATACCGGTACGCGCGCGCACCCAGCCTTTTTCCGAAATGATGACGGTGACCGGTTCATCGACCACCTTCTGTTCGGCCACGGCTTTTTGCGCTTCCTCGATCAGGGTGCGGCGCGCGTCGCCGAACTGCTTGGCGTCCGCTTCGATTTCGCGGATGATGGCGCGCTTCATCGAGCCCGGATTGTCGAGCAGGTCTTGCAGCGACTTTTCTTCCTTGCGCAGCTCGGCCAGTTCCTGCTGGATCTTGATCGTTTCCAGGCGCGCTAGCTGGCGCAAGCGGATTTCCAGGATGTCGTCGGCCTGGCGTTCGGACAGCTTGAACGCCTCGATCAGGGCCGCCTTCGGTTCATCCGAATTGCGGATGATCTGGATCACCTTGTCGATATTGAGCAGGATCGCTTCGCGTCCTTCCAGGATATGGATGCGGTCCTTGACCTTGCCCAGTTTGTAGCCGGTGCGGCGCGTGACGGTTTCGAAGCGGAAATCGATCCACTCGCGCAGGATGTCGCCCAGCCCTTTTTGGCGCGGACGGCCATCACCGCCTATCATTACCAGGTTGATCGAGGTCGACGATTCCAGCGAGGTGTGCGCCAGCAACATCAGCATGAATTCCGTCTGGTCCTGGTTCTTCGACTTCGGCTCGAATACCAGACGCACGGGCGCGGCGCGGCCTGATTCATCGCGGATGGTGTCGAGCGAATTGAGGATCAGCGCCTTCAGGGCCACCTGGTCCGGCGACAGCGCCTTCTTGCCCAGCTTAATCTTCGGATTCGTCAGTTCTTCGATTTCTTCCAATACCTTTTGCGACGAAGTACCGGGCGGCAATTCCGTCACGACGGCTTGCCACTGGCCACGCGCCAGCTCTTCGATCTTCCAGCGCGCGCGCACCTTCATGCTGCCACGCCCGCTCGCATACATGTCCTGAATCTGCGAGGGCGGCGTGATGATCTGGCCGCCGCCGGGGAAGTCCGGGCCGGGAATGATGGCCATCAGCTCGGCGTGCGTCATCTTCGGATCGCGGATCATGGCGACGGCCGCTTTCGCCACTTCCGCCAGGTTGTGCGACGGGATTTCCGTCGCCAGACCGACGGCGATGCCGGAGGCGCCATTCAGCAGCACCATCGGCAGGCGTGCTGGCAGCAGCTTCGGTTCTTCCGTCGAACCGTCGTAGTTGGGCTGGAAATCCACCGTGCCCATGCCGATTTCATCCATCAGCAGCTTGGCGATCGGCGTCAGACGCGCTTCCGTGTAACGCATGGCTGCGGCGCCGTCACCATCGCGTGAGCCGAAGTTGCCCTGGCCATCGATCAGCGGGTAGCGCAAGGAGAAATCCTGCGCCATGCGCACCAGCGCGTCGTACACGGACTGGTCGCCGTGCGGATGCAATTTACCGAGTACGTCGCCGACCACGGCCGCCGATTTGCGCGGCTTCGCGGTGGAATTCAAGCCCAGCTCATTCATCGCATACAGGATGCGGCGCTGCACGGGTTTCTGGCCATCGCACACGTCGGGCAGGGCGCGGCCCTTGACGACGGAGATGGCGTAATCGAGATAGGCGCGCTCGGCAAAGGTGGACAGGGTCAGCGCTTCGCCGTCGAATACCGGTTCATCCGGCAGGATCGGCTCAGGCTGGGCATCGTCAAATAAATTGGTTTGTGTGGACATGGCGCTTGTTTCGGTGTTAGGTGGTTGCGGTTGAATTCGTGGGGCTGATTATGACAGCCCGGATTTGGCTGACGACAGCCGGTAGGTTTGATACATATAGCGCGAGGTGAAATACAGCACGGCCAGGGCTACTTCGACGCTGTGATGCATGATGGGTCGCATCCCGATTGCCGGTGCCAGGTTGGCCAGCACGACGCTGGCGATGGATGGCGCCAGCACCAGCGGCCAGATCGTCTTCCACTTGAAATCGCTGGGGGAAAACAGCAAGCCGGCGCAGGACCAGGCAAGCAGCGCGGCGCCGACGAGGGCGGCCGGCAGCTGCTGCACATACAGCAGCGACAGCAAGCCCGCACAGCCGATCAGCCACGCCGCGCGCAGGCGCGGCAAAAGCACCTCTGGCCATCCGCAATCGCCATACAGGCCGGTGGCGCTGCGCAGGGCCAGCGCCGCCAGGCAAAACATCATCGGCATGGCCTCGCCGACGGCCAGCGCCGACTCGCCCCTGCCGCTCATGAACATGGCGCCAAACAGTGAAATGCCGAGGACAAGGAGCAGCAGCATGCCATGCAGCAGTTGGCGGTTCATCGCATACGCGAGCAGGGCCGACGCGCACAAACCGGCCGCGGCGACGAGGCGCATGGTCTCGCTGCGCTCGGGCAGGAAGAGCAGCAGCGCCAATAGCAGATAGGGCGCGATCCAGCCCAGTTGCCGCAAGCCGGGCCGCTTCCACAGCACGGGCAGGCGTTCCTGCAGCGACTCCTGCAGCGTGTCGAGCCGCGCGAATACGGGCGCCGGCCAGCGCAAGGCATGCATGGTCAGCAGGGAAAAGGCGAGCGCCTGAAAGCCCAGCAGGCTGGCATAGGCGGCCGTGTCGCCGAGCTTGAAGCCCGCCGCATCGAGCACGCCCGCGAGCATGAAGTGCAGCACGAAACCCAGGCCGCCCGAGGCCAGTGCCGTCTGCTTGAAGTAGCGCTTGGCATGGACGGCGTGTTCCCATTGCTCGAACAGGTCCGTATCGAATTTATAGGCCAGCATTTCGGCGTGCTGCCAGCGTATCGTGTGCAGCAGTTCGCGCAGCTGCAGCGTGAATTTTCGGTCGAACAACTGGCGCGCGTAGGCGCTTGGTGGCTGTTGCGACATGATGCAGTCCAGGCCGGGATAGCTGTCGCGGTCGTCGCTGAAATGGGCGAACGAACGGTCCGCCCGGTAGCGCTGCACGGCGCTGCGCACCAGGTCCGCATGGCTGCGCGTCAGATAGGAAAAATCGTGGTCCCAGCCCAGCTGCTCGAACAGGGCCTGGCGCAGCGCCAGCTCATAGCCGGCGCTGGCGCAATAGCGCAGCGCGTACAGGTCGAACTCCTCGCGCACGTCGAGGTTCAGCATGGCGTCGTCCTGCAGCATGCGGGCCAGCACCTCGCTGGCATCCGCGTGCCGCGTCAGCGCCAGGCAGCCTTGCCACAGATTGGCCGCCTCCTGCGCCGGATCGATGGCGACCACGCCCCATTGTTCCTGCGGCGGTGCGGGCTCCTGGGCTATGACCCCCCACAGTTCCGCGGGCGGCTCCTGCGCCGAGTCGTCGATGACGCCCCACAGCTCGGCCGGTTCCATGGACGGCGCTTCCACCGCTTCCGCTTCGGCCTCAGTCAACTGCGATTCCGGCAACTCAGCGGTAAACCGGTGCGCATGGCGCAGCGCGTATTCATATGCTTCACGCAGTTCCTGGAAGGCGGCCGGATCGTCTTCGGGACGCGTCACCTTCAGGCGCTTGGCATACGCGCGCTTGAGGGCGCGCTCGTCGCCGGTCGGCTCCGTGCCCAGGATATCCCACAGGCTGCGCTGTCCGTTGTGCATGCCGCCGTCCATTTACAGGAAGCTCTCGCTCTCGACCTGGCGCAGCACCTCGTCGAGCGCCTGGCGCGCCTTGCGGATGGTGTTCGGATCCTGCGTTTCCAGCGCGGCCTGGAAGTTGGCCGTGTGCGCCGCCAGGTACTGGCGCACGTCGCCCAGCGACTGTTCGTACAGCCGGTCGGCGCGCGTGACCAGGGTGCGGTTTTCCATCTGCTCACGCGGGTGGATCTTCAGGTCGGCCAGTTCCGCAAAGCGCTGCTCGATCTGTTCCGGCGTCATCACGCCCGCGTTGTCGCTGATGATCATCTTGTGGCGCTCCTGCGTGGCCAGCACCGTCACTTCCGCTTCCAGCACGCCGCTGACGTCGTAGGTGAAGCGCACGTCGATGCCAATCTCGCCCGCCTTTTTCGCGGGAATCGGGAAGCTGATCTTGCCGAGGAAGACGTTGTCAGCCACCAGGCGCGACTCGCCCTGGAAGATTGCCACGTTGATTTCCTTCTGGTTGTCGTAGATGGTGGTGATGTTTTCCGTGCGTGAGACGGGCACCACGGAGTTGCGCTCGATGATGGGCAGGTAATGCCCGCCTTCATACTGGTTTGCGCCGACCTGGCGCGAAATCGAAATGCCCAGCGAATACGGTGCCACATCCGTCATGACCACTTCGTCGAGGGCCGCATCGCGCATCTTGAGGCCCGCCTGCACGGCGGCGCCCAGCGCCACGGCTTCGTCCGGATCCAGGTGGATGGCGGGGAAGCGGCCGAACATGCGTGAGACGAGTTTGCGCACCAGCGGCATGCGCGTGGCGCCGCCGGCCAGCACCACTTCATTCAATTCCGCGGCGCGGATGGTGGCGTCGCGCAGCGCCCGTTCCACGGGCAGGCGCAAACGGGCCAGCAGCGGTTCGCACAGCTGCGCCAGTCTGTCTTCGCCGATCTCCCAGCTGTATTCCTTGTCCTGGTAGCGCGTGGCCATGCGCACGGACGGCTGCTCCGACAGCAGGCGCTTGACGCGCTCGGCTTCATCGCGCAGCAGCTGTTGCTGGCGCGGGTCGAACAGGCGGCTGCCGGCTGCATCGCGCAGGCCGCTGCCCTCCAAAAAGGCGTCGACCAGCACGGTGACGAAGTCTTCGCCGCCCAGAAAATTGTCGCCGGCCGAGGCGCGCACTTCCATCACGCCTTCGAACAGTTCCAGGATCGACACGTCGAAGGTGCCGCCGCCCAGGTCGAAGACGAGGAATTTGCTTTCCTGTTCCTTGTCGCGGATACCGTAGGCCAGCGCGGCGGCCGTCGGCTCGTTCAGCAGCCGCTCCACGCGCAAGCCGGCCAGCTGGCCGGCGATGCGCGTGGCCTTGCGCTGCGCATCGCTGAAATACGCGGGTACGGTGATGATGGCTTCCTCGACCTTGTGGCCCAGGAAGGCTTCGGCATCTTCCTTCAGCGCGCGCAGCACCATCGACGACAGCTCCTCCGGACGGAATTGCTGCGTGCCGAGGGTGATCTTCTTTTCACTGCCCATGTAGCGCTTGAAGACGGCGGCCGTCAGCTGCGGGTGCGTCTGCAGGCGCTCGCGCGCGGCGCGGCCCACCAGCACGCTGCCGTCGTGGTCGATGCTGACGCACGACGGCGTCAGGTGCTCGCCCAGCGCATTCGGGATGATGCAAGCCTTGCCGTCGCGCCAGATGGCGACCAGGCTGTTGGTGGTGCCCAGGTCGATACCGATGATCATCAGATATCCGCCTCCGCCTCATTGCCGTGTTCCTCGATCCAGGCGCGGCGTCCAGCCGCTTCGCCCTTGCCCATCAACATATTGAAGCGGGCGGAGGAAGTCATGTGGTCGATTTCCCCCAGGGTCACGGGCAGCAAACGGCGCGTGTCCGGGTTCATCGTCGTTTCCCACAACTGTTCGGCGTTCATCTCGCCCAGGCCCTTGAAGCGGGAGATCGACCAGGCGCCCTGTTTCACGCCTTCCTTGCGCAGCTTGTCCTCAATGGCGACCAGTTCGCCGTCGTCGAGCGCGTAGATTTTCTGCATCGGCTTCTTGCCGCGCGCCGGCGCGTCCACGCGGTACAAAGGCGGACGGGCGATGCAGATGTGGCCTTTGTTGATCAGGGCCGGGAAGTGCTTGAAGAACAGCGTCAGCAGCAGTACCTGGATGTGCGAGCCGTCCACGTCCGCATCCGAGAGGATGCAGATCTTGCCGTAGCGCAGGCCGGACAGGTCGGGTGTATCGCCCACGCTGTGCGGATCGACGCCGATGGCCACCGCGATGTCGTGGATCTCGTTGTTGGCGAACAGGCGGTCGCGGTCTGTCTCCCACGAGTTCAAGACCTTGCCGCGCAGGGGCAAAATCGCCTGGAATTCCTTGTCGCGGCCCATCTTGGCCGAGCCGCCCGCCGAGTCGCCCTCGACGAGGAACAGTTCATTGCGCGTGATGTCCGACGATTCGCAGTCGGTCAGCTTGCCCGGCAGGACGGCGACGCCCGAGGATTTTTTCTTTTCCACTTTTTGCAGCGAACGCTGGCGCGACTGCGCCTGCTTGATCACCAGTTCGGCCAGCTTCTTGCCGTAATCGACGTGCTGGTTCAGCCACAGTTCCAGCGGCGGCTTGGTGAAGGTCGAGACCAGGCGTACGGCGTCGCGCGAGTTCAGGCGTTCCTTGATCTGGCCCTGGAATTGCGGGTCCAGCACCTTGGCCGACAGCACGAACGAGGCGCGCGCAAAGACGTCTTCCGGCAGCAGTTTCACGCCTTTCGGCAGCAGCGAGTGCATTTCGACGAAGTTTTTCACGGCGCCGAACAGGCCGTCGCGCAAGCCCGATTCGTGCGTGCCGCCATTCGAGGTGGGAATCAGGTTGACATACGATTCGCGCACGATGGCGCCTTCTTCCGTCCACGCCACCACCCAGGCCGCGCCTTCGCCTTCGGCAAAGCCTTCCGAGTCCGGGCCCGCGTACTGCGCGCCCTCGAACAGGGGAATCAGGGTTTCGCCATTCGATACCTGCGCCAGCGTTTCGGTCAGGTAGCCGCGCAAGCCTTCCGCGTACTGCCAGGTTTGCGTATCGCCCGTCTTGGCGTTGGTCAGCGTGACGGTGACGCCCGGCAGCAGCACGGCTTTCGAGCGCAGCAGGCGCTGCAGCTCGGTTTGCGAGATAGCCGGCGAATCAAAATACTTCGCATCGGGCCAGGCGGTGACGCGCGTGCCCGACTTCTTGCCGTCGCGCGGGGCGGGGCGGGAACTCAGGGGCTCGATCACGTCGCCATTCGCAAACACCATGTGATGCAAGCCGTTGCCGTCGCTTTCCTTGCGCCAGACGGTGATTTCCAGGCGCGTCGACAGCGCATTGGTGACGGACACGCCGACGCCGTGCAAGCCGCCCGAGAACGCGTAGGCGCCGCCCGAACCCTTGTCGAACTTGCCGCCCGCGTGCAGCCGTGTAAACACGATTTCCACCGTCGGCACGCCTTCTTCAGGGTGGATGCCGACGGGAATGCCGCGGCCATTGTCTTCGACGGTGATGCTGCCATCCGTATTTTGCGTGACGGCGATATGCGTGCAATGACCGCCCAGCGCCTCGTCGGAGGCATTGTCGATCACTTCCTGAATGATGTGCAGCGGATTTTCAGTGCGGGTGTACATCCCCGGGCGCTGCTTGACGGGTTCCAGTCCTTTCAGGACACGGATGGATGATTCGCTGTAGTCGGATGCTGGTTTTTTAGTGGCCATACGTGTTCAAGCTAAGTAAAGACAGTGGTTGGAACGCCAGGCCATGGCACTGCGGGGCGCAGTGACAACGGCGGCGATAACTGTATGAATATACAGTATATTCCGTCCAGCGTCACTGGCAGAGGGCAGTGCGGCAGGCTTGGCGTCCTTGTGCGGACGCTCGCGCATTCTATCTTGTCCAGCGAGCAATAGCGCTACTCCAGGGCAACAACAGTGCGCCGTGCGCGTGGTTTGGCGCCCATTGTGGACGATTTTATACGGCAAAGCCGCCATTTTTACATCTTGTTTACAAGCACCTCTCCAGTCTTTACGAATTTTTTAGACCCTTTTGGCTAATCTGCTCACTATCAAAACAAACCTGAATGAGGGTGGGAATGGATATCGTGTATCTCGGCTTGATTGCCGTTTTTTTCGTCGTGGTAGCCGGCTTTGCCGTCGCCTGCGACAAATTAGGGAGCGTCAAATGAACGCGTTTTATGTGCTGGGCGCCGTGGTCTCGGCTGGCCTGCTCGTGTACCTGCTGGTGGCGCTGCTGAAAGCGGAGGAACTGTGATGACGACGCAATCGATATTGCTGCTGGTGGCCTTCCTGGCCGTACTGCTGGCCGCCGGCTATCCGCTGGGCCTGTACATGGCCAAGGTGGCCGGCGATGGCCCCGTGCGTGGCCTGGGCTGGCTGCAAAAGCTGGAAAACCTGCTGTACCGCTGGTCCGGCCTTCCTGCCGATAAGGCCATGGGCTGGAAAAGCTACGCCATCGCCCTGATCGTGTTCAACGCGCTTGGCGCCGTCTGCGTGTACGGCCTGCAGCGCCTGCAGGGCTTCTTGCCTTTGAATCCCCAGGGCCTGGGCGCCGTCAGCCCCGATTCTTCGTTCAATACTACCGTCAGCTTCGTCACCAATACCAACTGGCAAGGCTACGGCGGCGAACAGACCATGAGTTACCTGACCCAGATGCTGGGCATGACGTGCCAGAACTTCTTTTCGGCGGCCACCGGCATTACCGTGATCTTCGCGCTGGTGCGCGGCTTCGCCTCGCGTTCGGGCAAATCGATCGGCAATTTCTGGGTCGACCTGGTGCGTGCCACCCTGTATATCCTGCTGCCGCTGTCCTTGGCCCTGTCCGTCGTCTTCATGGGCGAAGGCATGATCCAGAATTTTTCCGCCTACAAGGAAGTGACGCTGATCGACCAGGTGGCGTATGAAACGCCGAAAGTGACGGCCGATGGTCAGCCCGTGCTGGATACGGCCGGCAAGCCCGTAATGGAAGCGCAAGTGGCGACCACGCAGACGATCGCCATGGGCCCCGTCGCTTCGCAGGAATCGATCAAGCTGCTGGGCACGAATGGCGGCGGTTTCTTCAATGCCAATTCCTCACACCCATATGAAAATCCCACGGTGCTGTCGAACTTCCTGCAGATGCTGGCCATTTTCATCATTCCCGCCGGCCTGTGCTTCACCTTTGGCCGCATGGTGGGCGACCTGCGCCAGGGTTGGGCCGTGCTGGCCGCGATGACCATGATCTTTGTCGTCATGACGACTGGCGTGATGAGCGCCGAGCAGCAAGCCAATCCCGCCTTGCAGGCGCTGGGCGTGGATCAGCAAGCCAGCACCCTGCAATCGGGTGGCAATATGGAAGGCAAGGAAACGCGCTTCGGCATCAGCTCCTCGACCCTGTTCGCGGCGGTGACGACGGCGGCATCCTGCGGCGCCGTCAATTCCATGCACGATTCCTACATGCCCCTGGGCGGCATGGTGCCGCTGCTGCTGATGCAATTCGGCGAAGTGGTCTTCGGCGGCGTGGGCACGGGCCTGTACGGCATGCTGATGTTCGCCATCCTGGCCGTCTTCATCGCCGGCCTGATGATAGGGCGCACGCCTGAATACCTGGGCAAGAAAATCCAGGCCTATGAAATGAAGATGGTGTCGCTGGCCATCCTGGTCACGCCAGCACTGGTATTGACGGGCACGGCGATCGCCGTGATGGTCGAACCGGGCAAGATCGGCGTGGCCAATCCGGGCGCGCATGGCTTCTCGGAGATCCTGTACGCCTTCACGTCGGCGGCCAACAACAACGGCAGCGCGTTTGCCGGCCTGTCCGCCAACACGCCGTTCTACAACGTGATGCTGGCGATCGCCATGTGGTTCGGCCGCTTCGGCGTGATCGTACCCGTGCTGGCAGTGGCCGGTTCGCTGGCGGCCAAGCAGCGCCTGTCGGCCAACGCCGGCACCATGCCCACGCACGGCCCCATGTTCATCGGCTTGCTGATCGGCGTTGTGGTGCTGGTCGGCGTGCTCAATTACGTTCCCGCGCTGGCCCTGGGCCCGATCGTCGAACACTTGCAACTTTTTACAAAATAAGAGGCTACCATGTCACGCACAAGCCTGACCTTGTTCGATTCCGCATTGATTGGCCCTGCCATCGTTGATGCGTTCAAAAAACTCGACCCCCGCACGCAGTGGCGCAGCCCCGTGATGTTCGTCGTCTATGTCGGCAGCATCATCACGACCCTGCTGGCCATCCAGGCCCTGAACGGCCAGGGTGAAGCGCCGTTCGGCTTCATCGTTGCCGTCGCCGTGTGGCTGTGGTTTACCGTGCTGTTTGCGAACTTCGCCGAAGCGCTGGCCGAAGGCCGCAGCAAGGCCCAGGCGGCCTCGCTGCGCGCCCTGAAGCAAACGGTGATGGCAAAGAAAATGCAAACGCCGAAATACGGCACTTCCTGGCTGCCCACCCCGGCTACCGACCTGCGCAAGGGCATGACGGTGCTGGTCGAGGCGGGTGACGTGATTCCCGCCGACGGCGAAGTGACGGCCGGCGTGGCTTCCGTCGACGAGAGCGCCATCACGGGCGAATCGGCACCCGTCATCCGCGAATCGGGCGGCGACTTTTCGGCCGTCACGGGCGGCACCCGCGTGCTGTCGGACTGGCTGCTGGTGCGCGTTTCCGTCAATCCCGGCGAAGCGTTCATCGACCGCATGATCGCCATGGTCGAAGGCGCCAAGCGCCAGAAGACGCCGAACGAAATCGCCCTGACGATCCTGCTCGTGGCGCTGTCGATCGTCTTCCTGATCGTCACCGTGACCTTGCTGCCGTATTCGCTGTTTTCCGTGGCGGCGGCCGGCAGCCAAGGTGTGACAAGTTCGCCGGTGTCGATCACCGTGCTGATCGCGCTGCTGGTGTGTCTGATTCCGACCACCATCGGCGGTTTGCTGTCCGCCATCGGCGTAGCCGGCATGAGCCGCATGATGCAGGCCAATGTGATCGCCACCTCGGGCCGCGCCGTGGAAGCGGCCGGCGACGTGGATGTGCTGCTGCTCGATAAAACGGGCACCATCACCCTGGGCAACCGCCAGGCGTCAAGCTTTGTACCTGCGCCCGGCGTGACGGAGCAACAGCTGGCCGATGCGGCGCAACTGGCCTCGCTGGCCGATGAAACGCCGGAAGGGCGCAGCATCGTCGTGCTGGCCAAGCAGAAGTTCAACATCCGCGAACGCGAGATGGCCAGCCTGCACGCCACTTTCGTGCCCTTCACGGCGCAAACGCGCATGAGCGGCGTGGATATCCCTGGCGATCAGCTGGTGCGCCAGTTGCGCAAGGGCGCGGCCGATTCCATGAAAAAGTATGTGGAAGCGCTGGGCCAGCCGTATCCGGTCGAGGTGTCGCGCGCCGTCGACGATATCGCGCGCCGCGGCAGTACGCCGCTGGTGGTGGTCGACGACGGCCGCGTCATGGGTGTCGTGGAACTCAAGGATATCGTCAAGGGTGGCATCAAGGAGCGTTTTGCGGAACTGCGCCGCATGGGCATCAAGACCGTGATGATCACGGGCGACAACAAACTGACGGCTGCGGCGATTGCCGCCGAGGCGGGCGTGGACGATTTTCTTGCCGAGGCGACGCCGGAAGACAAGCTCAAGCTGATTCGCAGCTACCAGTCCGAAGGCCGCCTGGTGGCGATGACGGGCGACGGCACCAACGATGCCCCAGCGCTGGCGCAGGCCGACGTGGCCGTCGCCATGAACTCGGGCACGCAGGCGGCGAAAGAGGCGGGCAATATGGTCGACCTCGATTCGAATCCGACCAAGCTGCTGGAAATCGTTGAAATCGGCAAGCAGATGCTGATGACGCGCGGTTCGCTGACGACGTTCTCGATTTCGAACGATATCGCCAAGTACTTCGCCATCATCCCGGCCGCCTTCGTGGGCACCTATCCGCAACTGAAGGCGCTCGACATCATGCACCTGGCCAGCCCCGCCTCGGCCATCATGTCGGCCGTGATCTTCAATGCCTTGATCATCGTCGTGCTGATCCCGCTGGCCCTGAAAGGCGTGCAATACCGGGCCATCGGCGCGGCCAGCCTGTTGCGTCGCAATCTGCTGATCTACGGCCTGGGCGGCATCATCCTGCCCTTCATCGGGATCAAGCTGATCGACATGCTGCTGTCCGCACTCAATTTAGTCTAAAGGAACCATCATGAGCACTATCGTACGTCCCGCCCTGGTCCTGTTTGCCGCGCTGACCGTGATCTGCGGCGTCGTCTATCCGTTTGCCACGGCCGGTATCGGACAGCTGGCTTTCAACGATGAAGTCAACGGCAGCATCGTCGAGCGTGGTGGCAAGCCCGTCGGCTCGATGCTGATCGGCCAGTCCTTCACCTCGCCCAAGTATTTCTGGGGCCGGCCATCGGCCACCGCGCCGATGGCCAATAACGGCGCCGGTTCGAGCGGCTCAAACCAGGGACCGACCAATCCGGCCCTGGTGGACGCCGTCAAGGCGCGCATCGCCGCCCTGAAGGAAGTTGATCCCGGCAATACGCGCGCCATTCCCGTTGACCTGGTGACGGCGTCGAGCAGCGGCCTGGACCCGGAAATCAGCCTGGCGGCAGCCTTGTACCAGGCGCCGCGCGTGGCCCGCGTGCGCGCAGTGCCGCTGGCGCAGGTGGAAAACGCCATCGCCAAGGTGCAGAAAACCGCGTATATCGGCTTTTTCGGCGAACCACGGGTGAATGTGCTGGAACTGAATCTGGCGCTCGATGCGGCCGCAAAGTAAGATGATACCGGGGTCAGACCCGTCGGGTCTGACCCCAGCCCTTGTTCTTGGGCTAATCGACAATTAAAAGATGCCCATGCTCCCCAACGACAGCCAACGCCCCGACCCTGATGCCCTGCTGGCGCAAGTGCAGGCGCAGGAAAAGAAAGCCGCGCGCGGCCGGCTGCGCATTTACTTCGGCGCCTCGGCCGGCGTCGGCAAGACCTATGCGATGCTGGCCGCCGCCCGCAAACTGCTGGCCGATGGCCAGGACTTGCTGGTGGGCGTGGTGGAGACGCATGGGCGCCAGGATACGGCGGCCCAGCTTGACGGTTTGCCGCTGCTCCCCCTGAAGGCCATCGAATACCGGGGCAAGACCCTGTTCGAGTTCGACCTGGACGAAGCGTTGCGGCGCGCGCCGCCGCTGATACTGATGGATGAACTGGCGCATTCGAACGTGGCCGGTTCGCGCCATCCGAAGCGCTGGCAGGATGTCGAGGAATTGCTGGCGGCGGGCATCGACGTGCTGTCGACCGTGAATGTGCAGCACCTGGAAAGCCTGAATGATGTGGTGGGCGGGATTACCGGCGTGCGCGTGGCCGAAACCCTGCCCGACACGGTGTTCGACCGCGCCGATGAAGTGGTGCTGGTCGATATCCCGGCCGACGAGCTGCTGCGCCGCCTGAAACAGGGCAAGGTATATCAGCCGCTGCAGGCCGAGCGGGCGTCGCAGCATTTTTTCCGCAAGGGTAACCTGATCGCCTTGCGCGAACTGGCCTTGCGCCGCACGGCGGACCGGGTGCAGGACGACGTGCAGGCTTACCGCGTCGAGAAATCCATCAATCCCGTGTGGAAGACAGGCGCCGCGCTGCTCGCCTGCGTGGGACCGTACGCGGGTGGCGAACACGTGATCCGCAGCACGGCGCGCCTGGCCAGCCAGCTGAATGCCGAATGGCACGCGCTGTACGTGGAAACGCCGCGCCTGCAGCGCCTGCCGGCGCGCGAGCGCGAGCGCATCCTGAAAACGCTGAAACTGGCGCAGGACCTGGGCGCACGCACGGCCATTGTGCCGTCCGCCGACATCGCCGGCGCCGTGGTCGAGTATGCGCGCAGCGCGAATATCTCGAAAGTCATCGTGGGCCGTCGCCGCGCTGGCGCATTGGCGCGCCTGTGGCATGCGCCGCCCGCCGTGCGCATGGCCAGCCTGGCGCCCGATATCGACCTGATCGAGGTCGGTTTGCCAGCTGCCGATGTGGCGCCTCGGCGCGTGGGTGGCGAAGACGTGGAGGCACCGCGCCGGCCATCGCGTCATTGGCGTTACCTGCTGGCCGCTGGCGCCAGCCTGGGCACGGCCCTCGCCTCGGTGCCGTTGCAGCCCTATCTGGACCTGGCCAACATCGCCATGCTGTCGCTATTGACGGTGGTGCTGGTGGCCGTACGCCTGGGGCGCGGACCGGCGGCGCTGGCCAGCCTGCTGGGCGTGGCCAGCTTCGATTTCATCTTCGTGCCGCCGCGCTTCTCGTTTGCCGTAGGCGATTTTCAGTACGTGATCACTTTCGGCGTGATGCTGGCCGTGGGCCTGATCACGGGTCACCTGACGGCCGGCCTGCGCTTCCAGGCGCGCGTTGCCTCGCACCGTGAAGCGCGTGCCCGCGCCCTGTACGAGTTTTCGCGTGAATTGTCCGGCGTGCTGCAGACGGAGCAGATTTTCGACATCACGAAAAGCGCCATCGAGCGGGCTTTCCGCGCGCGCGCCACCTTGCTGTTGCCTGATGACGAGGGCAGCCTGCAGGCCCCGAACGGCGGCGAGGCGCTCGATATCGGCATCGCGCAGTGGGCCTTCGACCATGCGCAGGCGGCGGGGACGGGAACCGATACCTTGCCGGCTTCGCCCATTTTCTACCTGCCGCTGATCGCGCCGATGCGCACGCGGGGCGTGCTGGCGTTGTTGCCACTCGATGGCACGAACCGCGGGCGCTGGCTGCTGGTGCCGGAACAGCGCCAGCACCTCGATACCTTTGCCGCCCTGGCGGCCATCGCCCTCGAGCGCGTGCACTACATCGACGTGGCCCAGGGTGCGCTGCTGCAGATGGAGTCCGAGCGGCTGCGCAATTCGCTGCTGGCGGCCCTGTCGCATGACCTGCGCACGCCATTGACGTCGCTGGTGGGCCTGGCCGAATCGCTGGCCCTGTCCAGGCCTGCGTTGTCGCCCGCGCAGCTGGACATGGCGCGCTCGCTGCAGTCCGAAACCGTGCGCATGAGCGCCCTGGTGGCGAACTTGCTGGATATGGCGCGCATCGAAAGCGGGCAGGTGCGCCTGAACCTGCAGTGGCAGGCGCTGGAAGAAGTGGTGGGCAGTGCGCTGCGCGCCAGCGGCCCGCAATTGCAGCAGCATGCCGTGCAGACGCAGCTGGCGCCGGATTTGCCGCTGGTGCGCTACGATGCCGTGCTGGTCGAGCGCGTGCTGTGCAACCTGCTGGAAAACGCGGCCAAGTATACGCCGCCGGGTAGCACCATCACGGTCGCGGCCGGGGTACACGGCCAGTTCCTGCAGGTGACGGTGTTTGACGATGGCCCGGGCTTGCCGCCCGGCCGCGAAGAAGCCATCTTTGAAAAATTCACGCGCGGCGAGCGCGAATCGAACAAGCCGGGCGTCGGGTTGGGGCTGGCCATTTGCCGCGCCATCGTCGAAGCCCACGGCGGCACCATCCACGCGCAGCCGCACACGCCGGGACAGGGCGCTGCCATCGTGTTCAGCCTGCCGCTGGGCACGCCCCCTGCGCCGCCAGAGATCGAGCTCGATGACGCCAACGACCATGAAACAGGAAAACCATCATGAACGAACCTTCCGCCACCGCCTTGCTGGTCGAGGATGAACCGCAAATCCGCCGCTTCGTGCGCGCCGCGCTGGAAGACGAAGGCTGGCAGATTTTCGAATCCGCTACCATGCAGCGGGGCCTGATCGATGCCGGCACGCGCCGGCCCGACCTGATCGTGCTGGACCTGGGCCTGCCTGACGGCGACGGCATTGACTTCATCGCCGACATCCGCAAATGGTCGGCCGTGCCCATCATCGTGCTGTCGGCGCGGGTCGACGAAGAGGACAAGATACGCGCGCTGGACGCGGGCGCCGACGATTACCTGACCAAGCCGTTCGGCGTGGGCGAGCTGCTGGCCCGCGTACGGGCCACCCTGCGCCGCCAGCGCCAGCCCGCCGCCAGCGATGATGGCGTGGTGCAGTTTGGCGACGTGCGGGTCGACCTGAAGGACCGCCTGGTGACGCGCAACAAGCAACTGGTGCACATGACGCCGACGGAATTTCGCTTGCTCTCGGTGCTGGTGAAGAACGCGGGCAGGGTGGTCACCAATCCGCAACTGCTGCGCGAAGTGTGGGGGCCGTCGAACAGCGAAAACGGCCATTACCTGCGCATCTACATGGGGCACCTGCGCCAGAAGCTGGAAGCCGATCCGGCCCAGCCGCAGCACCTGCTGACGGAAACGGCCGTCGGCTACCGCTTGCTGCTACCGCTCTAACACCTGTTAATCCCCTGTTGGAAAACGGGCGCCGCGCGCGCCGGGGGGACGCTTTACCGAAAATTTTTGCAGCGGCGGGCCAGCTGCGCCATGTTGGCAAAGGCCCATACCACCCATGAAGAAGAAAAAACCATGAATAAAATGATACTTGCACTTGCTGTCGCTACCGCCTTTACGGGCAGCCTGGCCCACGCGGAAGAGGCCAAGCCCGACAACGAAGTCAGCTTCAACGTGGCCGGCGTGTCCGACTACCGTTATCGCGGCATTTCGCAGACGCGCTTGAAACCCGCGCTGCAGGGCGGCGTCGACTACGTCAACAACCCGACGGGCCTGTATGCGGGCGCCTGGGCCTCCACCATCAAGTGGACCAAGGATGCGGGCGGCAGCGGCGATGTGGAAGTGGACCTGTATGCGGGCAAGCGCGGCCAGCTGACCAGCGATATCGGCTATGACCTGGGCGTGCTGGCGTATGTGTATGCGGACAACGGCTTGAAGAATATCGGCCTGGCCAACGCGGACACGCAGGAAGTCTACGGCCAGCTGTCGTACGGCCCTGCCTATATCAAGTATTCGCACGCCGTCTCCAATCTGTTCGGCATCGTCAACAGCAAGAACAGCGGCTACCTGGACATCGGCGCGAATATCGACCTGACGAACGGCTGGACCGGTAACCTGCACGCGGGCCACCAGAAGGTCAAAAACAACGATGCGTTGAGCTATACGGACTGGAAAGTGGGCGTCACGCGCGATTTCGGCATTGTGACGGGCGCGCTGGCCGTGATCGGCACGAACGCGGGCAAGTCGGCCTATGCCTCGCCAGTGAATGGCAAATTCATGGGCAAGACGGCGCTGCTGCTGACGGTCAGCAAAACGTTTTAATTGACGCAGATGAGAGGAGAGGCGGCGCATGCGCCGCCTTTTTTTCGTGCTTAAGAGCGCCTAACAGAACCGTAGCGAGCGGCAGTGAGTTGCGGCCGAGACGCGCAGCTGTGCAAATGCACAGTGAGCATCGGAGGCCGCAAATCGCGACGCGCAGTAGGTTATGTTAGGTGCTCTAGGCGGGCAGGTTGAAAACGGCGCAATACAGCTGTCCCAGGCTGACCACGCGGGCGGCCGGAATCTGTGCGGCCAGGGCATGGGCGGGCGCCGCTTGCGTGTCTGTTGCCAGCAGGACGCGCAGGTCCGGATTGAGGCTGCGCGCGTGCGCGATGCGGCGCGCCAGGCCAGCCTGCGCGGCGCCGTCCACGACGCCGTCCAGCGGCACCACCAGCACGCGCGCGGCGATCAGGGCCGAACGGCTGCCCATGGAGTCGCGGCCTTCGCTGTCGATGACGATGTCGTGGTAGCAGTTCACCAGGTGTTCCAGCTCCGGCTGCAAGCCCTTGGCGCTGATGGCACGCGCCATCAGGCGTGGCCGCGTCAGGCTGCCGTGCATGGCGCCGTCGTGCATGTTCCTCGCCTGCGCCATGGCTCCCTGGCGCGGATCGGCATCGAGCAGCAATACCTTGCGTCCGGCCAGCGCCCGCGAGGCGGCCAGCCGCCCGGCCAGGATGGATTTCTCCATTCCCCCGCGTTCATCCGTGATGGCGATGATCATCTTGGCGCACGGCTGGCATGATGTTGGAGGCGGAGACCAGCTGCAGCAAACAGCCTTCGCGCGGCGTGTCCCTGTCACTGGCTGTCCATACGGGCAACTGCATCAATGGTTCCAGTGCTTCGGCCAGCATGTCCTGGCCGGCGGAAGACATCGGCGTCATCGGCAGGCGCAGCTCGTCGCGCACCTTGCCCTGCATGGCCAGCGCCGCCTTCACGGGGCCAGGATTGGGTTCGGCAAACAGCAGTCGGATGACTGGCAGCATGGTCTTGAACAGGACGCCGGCGGCGCCGTGGCGGCCCTGCTTGACCAGGTGGTACAGCTGCGCATACAGGTCGGGGCGTATCTGGGCGGCGGCCGACATGGCACCGTGGCCGCCCATGGACAGACTGGCCAGCAGCAGCGCATCGTCGCCGCACAGCACATCCAGGCGCGTGTCGAGCAGCAGTTCGCCCAGTTGCTGCAGCTTGCCACCCGCTTCCTTGATGGCGACGAAGTGCGAGTCGCGCGCCAGCAGCGCCGCCGTCTGCGGTTCGATATTGACGCCTGTGCGTGCCGGCACGTTGTACAGCACGATGGACTGGTCGGTGGCGGCGGCGATGGCCTGGAAGTGGCGCACGATGCCGTCCTGCGAAGGGCGTACATATGACGGTGCCGAGACCAGCAGGCCGGCCAGCGGATGGTCGTGATAGCGTTGCACGGTGGCGACGACGCTGCGCGTATCGCTGCCACCGATACCCATCACGACGGGGAAGCGGGGACCGATGGCTTCGAGCACGCTATCGAGCAGCATGGTGTGTTCCGCCGCGCTCAGCATGGCCGCTTCGCCCGTGGTGCCGCATACCACCAGACCATCGACGCCGCTGCCGGCCAGCTCGCAAGCGAGCTGCTGGGTGGCGTCGAAGTCGATCTCGCCATCACGGAATGGCGTGACCATCGGCACCCAGATACCCTGGAAGTGCGCGGTGATGCGCGATGAAGACATCGCCTGCTCGCAGGAATACTGGTTCATAGCGATTTCCCCTGGCTGATGCGGCCAAATTCCGCCGCTGGCAGCAGGCGCATGACGGCATCCATGGTCAGGCGCAAGGCCGGCTCCGTCACGCACAGCCATACCTTCATGCGCTCGGCGTGGTCGACTGCCTCGACGCGCATGAACGACAGCATGCCGCCGCACGTCCTGACGACCAGCTGGCGCAGCTCGGCCAGGCAGGACTTGTCGACCGTGATATGCATGAGGAAAGTGGGCAGGCGGGGATGGCGGTGGGGCAGTGCTTGATGTGCTTGATGCGTTTGCAGGCGTGAATGGGGTTCCATGGTGGCTTTGCAGCGGTGGTTGAGGTACGTTCAAGATTAGCAGCGGGGGCGTAAAGATTCTCTAAAAAGCAGGGTCTTCGGTGTAAACGGGCTGTATGCGTTGTGCCTCCGGCGTGTTGCGTGGATGCGCCGCGCATGTGCTTTTGTTACAAAATTGAATCGTGCTTTGGGAGGCAGGGGTTTATATTGAAAACGTCTCCGCTTTCAGCCAGCCTTGCCATGTCAGACGAAAAAGATCCCCAGCATCCCCCTTCCACCGATCCTGCAGCGCCAGCGCCGTCGCGGCCTGACCGGGTGGGCCGCCGGGCGCCCGATGATGAGCACCGCGCGCGCGACGCGGCGCCGCGCTACCTGAAGGATAACGACACGCCGCTGGCGCTGGCCTGGCGGGTGATCTCGTCGCGCTACCGCTCCATGCGCGACAAGGCCAGCCGCGATTTCATGCGGCGCACCCTGCGCATCGGCATCTCGGCGCGCATTTTCCACCCCGAGCCGGGCGCCACTGGCCTGCGCAGCAAGAACCTGCAATATCTGGAAGAGTCGATCGCGCAGTGGGTCATGTCGCGCGATGTGCTGGTGTTCATGATCCCGACCGTCAATACCAGTGGCCAGTTGCACCCGAGCAACATCACCTTGCGCCACTATGCGCGCCACCTGGACGGCCTGGTGCTGCAGGGCGGTGCCGACGTCTCGCCGCAAACGTATTCCGAAGCGGCCACGCGGCCCGAATGGAGCGGCGACCGCGCGCGCGACCTGTACGAGCTGGAACTGCTGCACGAATTCGTCGATGCGGGCAAGCCCGTGCTGGGCATTTGCCGCGGCTGCCAACTGATCAACGTCGGCTTTGGCGGCACCCTGTACCAGGACATCGCCTCGGACGTGGAAGGCGCCACCTCGCACGTCAACGACCTGTATGACCGACACCGCCACACCATCGTTTTCCCGAAAGGCTCGTCGCTGGCGGGCATGTTCCCGAAGGCGGGCGAGGCGCTCGTCAATTCCATCCACCACCAGTCGGTCAAGGACCTGGGGCGCGACGTCACCGTGGAAGCGTATTCGCAAGGGGACAATATCGTCGAAGCCATCCGCTACCAGCGGGCGCGCTTTGTCATGGGCTTGCAGTGGCACCCGGAATTTCATTCGGCGGGCGGCGTCGAACTGCTTGATTGCACGCCCATCCTCGATAATTTCTTGCGCGCGGCGCGGGAGACGCGGTTTTGAGTGCGCACCTGATCCGCCGGCGTACGCTGCTGGCCGGCTTGCTGGTGCTGCCCTTGGCGGGCTTGCGCGCAGCGTCGCGCCCGCATGAAGGCGCGCTGCCGTTTGCGCTGACGTCCGCCGCGCGCGCCCGCACGCTCAAGGCGAAGGTGGCGCCGGCCATTGCGGAACAGGTGCTCAAGGCGGCGCGCAAGGATGCGGCGCGGCCTGTACACCTGATGGCCGAAGTGCGCACGGGCGGCTTGCTGAAGGGAGAAGGCGGGCGCGAAACCAGTCAGCAGGCGCAGGAAGACTGGCGCCAGGCGCGCTTGCAGGCGCTGGCCTGGAGATTATCGGGCGAGATGGCGCATTTCGAGGCGGCGCGCCAGTTGCTGCTGGCCTGGAGCGGTGCTTATCAGCCCTCGTTCAGTCCCGTCGACGAGACGGAGCTGGCCAGCCTGCTGATGGGTTTTGACCTGATACAGGAGCGCCTGAACGGCGTAGAACGCGAGCAGGTGCGGGTATTTTGCCGCACCTTGGCGCAGGGGTATTTGAGTGATCCCATCAAGGTGGGCGGGCCGTCCACGGCGCGCAATAACTGGCATAGCCACCGCATCAAGATCGGTACGGCCGCCGCGTATGTCACGGGCGACGCCTTGCTGGTCGCGCACGCGAAGGAGCGCTTCCTGGCGCACGTGCCGCGCAATATCGGAGCCGGTGGCGTGCCCTTCGATTTCGAGCAGCGCGACGCCCTGCACTACACCACCTACAGCCTGGAGCCGCTGCTGACGACAGCGCTGATGGCGCAGGCGCATGGCGATGACTGGTATGACGCGCCGGAAGCGCGGCGCCTGGCCGAGGCGCTGGCCTGGCTGGCGCCGTATGCGCAGGGCAGAAAGACGCACGAGGAGTTTGCGAAAAGCGCCGTGCCCTTCGACCGCAAGCGCGTGGCGGCCGGTGAAAAGGGCTTTACGGGAGATTGGGAGCGCAAGGGCGCCGCCAATGTGTATCTGCTGGCGGCGCGCTTCGATCCCGCTTACCTGCCGCTGGCGCTGGAATTGCGCCCGCCAGCCTGGGCGCTCGCGCTGTACGGTGCTTAGTGAGAACTTCGCGTTAAAACTTCATGCGCACGGTGAACATCACATTGCGCGGTTCGCCATAAAAACCTGTTCCGAACAGACCCAGACCCGTCAGGTATTTTTTGTTCATCAGGTTGTTGACGTTCAGGCTGGCCGTGACGTTCTTGCTGATGTCATAGCGGCCCAGCAGGTTGACCAGTGCATAGCTGCCCTGCTGCAGGCGCGCATTGTCGTTGGCGGCAGGGTTCCTGACCTCGCCGTGGAAACTGCTTTGCCAGGTCAGGCCGCCGCCCACCGTCACTTTGTCCAGGCTGGCCGGCAGGCGCCAGCTGCCTTGCACTCTTGCCAGGTGGGCCGGCTGCGTGGTTTTCATCGTTTCCGCGAACACTGCCTTGCCATCCTTGTCGCGCACAAGCGCATACGTGTAGCCGGCGCTCAGTTTCACATCCTTCAGCACCTCGCCTGTCACTTCCATTTCCACGCCGCGGCTGGTGACGCCATCGATGGCTTTATACGCTTCTTCGCCGTTGACTTCGCCCACGGAGCTGGCCACATTGCTTTGGCGGATCTGGAACAGGGACGCGCTGGCATTGACCTTGCCGTCGAGATACTCCGCCTTCACACCCGCTTCCACACCCTTGCCGCGCACGGGTGCGAGGAAGTTGCGCTTCACATCGCGGTTGCTTTGCGGCGCAAAGATGGTCGTGTAGCTGCCGAACACGGAATAGGTCTTGTCGAGGTCATACACGACGCCCGCATACGGCGTGATGACGCCGCTTTCGTCCATGCGCGTATGGCTGGGCGTGGCATTGTCGAATAAGCTGCGCTTCTGGTCCATCTTGTAGTTGCTGATCCGCGTGCCGACGATCACCGATAGCGCATCGCTCGGGCGCAGGCGCACGGCGCCATACAGGCCGCTCTGGCGCGTGCTGTCGTTGTCGTTGCCCAGGCGTTTGAACGCCGGTTCCGCGTACTGGCCGCGCCAGTCGAAGTAGCTGCCTCCCACGGGTGGGTAGACCGATTCGTAGACGGGACCATCCTGCTTCGCCGTCGAACTGGAATAGCCGAGCATCGCTTCATGCCGGCGGCCAAACGCGGTAAACGGGCCGCTGGCGTCCACGTTGAAGGTCGTCTGGCGGCGGTCGCCCTTGTATTTGCCCATGTAGAAAAACGCGCCTCCGCCCGTGACAGGGACGGGATTGCCGCCGCTGGCCGAGCCGAGCACGCTGTCATTCTTGCTGCGCAGCTGGTTGGCGCTCAATTTCAGTTTCCACGCGTTGGCGAAGCTGTGTTCCAGCGACGTGAATAAGGTGGTGTTCTGCATGTCGCGGCGGCTCCAGTCGGTGGCCGGATTCCACGCGGTGGGAAAGTTCGTGCGCGTGCCGTCAGAAAACAGCAGGGGAAAGCCCGTCCAGGTGGATCCGCGCGGTTTGTAGTCCTGGTGCGTGAAGCCGGCCATCAGCAGGGTGACTTGTGTCAGGTCCGCCTCGATGATGCCGTAGGCGACCGATTTTTGCTGCGTGTAGCGGTCCAGGTAGGAGTGCTTGTCCTGGTAGGCGCCCACCAGACGGCCGCGCACCGTGCGGCTGTCGTTCAGGGGACCGGAGACATCGACTTCGCCGCGGTAGTTGTCCCACGATCCCGCGCCCAGGGTCGCCGAACCCTCGAATTGGGCGGTGGGGCGCTTGCGCACCATGTTGACGGTGGCCGACGGATCGCCCGAACCGCTCATCAGGCCCGTCGCGCCTTTCAGCACTTCGATGCGGTCATAGATGGCCATGTCGCTATTGGTGGTGCCCCAGTCGTAGACGCCGTCATAGATGGCCGACACGCCGTCGTACTGGAAATTGGTGACGGCAAAGCCGCGCGCCTGAAAGCTCCAGCGGTCGCTGTCGTAGTTTTGCACGCTTACGCCATTGACGTTCTTCATGACGTCGGAAACGGCGTTGCTGTTCTGGTCATCCATCTGCTGGCGCGTGACGATGGTCAGCGACTGCGGCGTTTCGCGCTGCGTCAGAGCCAGGCCCGTGGCGCCGCTGGCGGGGCCGCCCCTATAGCTGCCCGTGCCGCTGGTGGCGGCGCTGCGCTCGGCCGCCGCGACCACGGTGACGCCGCTCATGACGGCCACGCCGCGGCTGTCCGCCGAGGGAGTATTCGCGCCGGCGGGGATATTTCGCAGCAGGTAGCCGCCATTTGATTGCGGCACGGCTTGCAGGCCGCTGCCCGCCAGCAGAACGCGGAAACCGTCTTGTACGCCATAAGTGCCTTGCAGGCCGGCGCTGCGCAAGCCTTGCGTGGCGTCGCTGGAGAACGACAGCAGGATGGCGCTGTCGCTGCCGAAGCGCGTCAGCACGTCGCCCAGGGACCCTGCGGGGATGCTGTAGCTGTGTACTTGCCGGGTTTGTGCCTGGGCCAGCGCCGGCAGGGCCAGGGCCATGCCGATCTGCGACAGGGCGCAGGCGAGGACGGTGCGGGTAAGGAGGGAACGCGAAGCGTGGTGCATGGAATGTAACCTTTCGTGGATGCGCAAGATGGAGACTGCCTATCTACCAAGTCACGCGAGCACGTCGAAACAGCTCACTTTGCAGAAAATAATTGTTAACCCTGCGCCAGTTCCACGCGCACCACCTGACGGCCCCAGAAGCGCGTGACGGTATGGCGCCGCAGTTGCAGGCTGGCGCTGACGGCGTCGAGGATGGCGCCGACGTCGGCCAGCGGGTAGGAGCCGGAGACGCGCAGGCCGGCGACGGCGGGCGCGCAGGTCAATCGATGGTCGCTGTAGCGCGACAGCTCGGCGAGGAAATCGGCCAGGCGCATGTCGCGCGCCACCAGCATGCCATTGAGCCACGCGCCGCCAAACGGCGCCAGCGCCTGGCGGTGCACGCCGGTGCCGTCGAAATGCGCGCCTTCGCCGGGATGCAGCAGCAGACGCTGCGCGCCGTCATCGGCCAGCACGGCGACGGCCCCTTCGAGCACGCCGGTGCTGGCATAGCCATCGTGCAGGCGCACGGTGAAACGCGTGCCCAGCGCCTGCAGGCTGC
The DNA here is from genome assembly GCF_051380715.1 of Janthinobacterium kochi. Classification (NCBI taxonomy): domain Bacteria; kingdom Pseudomonadati; phylum Pseudomonadota; class Betaproteobacteria; order Burkholderiales; family Oxalobacteraceae; genus Janthinobacterium; species Janthinobacterium kochi. The sequence continues at coordinate 429,389 of NZ_JBNYXO010000002.1, read as the reverse complement.
CGTGCGGCGTGCCGACGAAGAAGGGGCGCTGCGCCGCATCCTTGCCGGTAGCGATGAAGATTTCGCCGGCCAGCAGTTCGATGCGGCGCTGTGCGCCGTCGTAAGCGATATTCACGGCGCTATTGGTATTGAGCGTGAGCCGCGTGCCGTCATCGAGGGTCACGGCTCGGCGCTGGTTGACGGCCGTGCGGTAGTCGGCCATCCAGCCGCGCCAGGGGCTGCGGCGTTCGAACGCATACAGCGAGGCGCCGCAGGCCAGCAGCAGTGCCAGAGTCTTGACGGCTTGGCGGCGCGGCGCGTTCGCGTGCACGCAGGCGCGCAGCAGGGTCGCGTGCATGGCGGGCGGCAGGTGTTCATGCTGCGTTTGCAGCTGCTGCCACGCCAGCGTGGCGCTGCCGGCGCGCTGCAGATGACGCTTGACGGTGGCCAGCGAGATGCCGAGCCGGCGCGCGATGTCTTCCTGCGGCAGTTCGTCGAGCTGGCGCAGCAGGAAAGCCCGTTTCACGGGAGGCGGCAAGCCGTCGAGCATGCGGTCGAGTTCAAACACGGTGGCCAGCAGCAGTGCCCGTTCTTCCGGCGACGGTGCATGCCGGGGCGGCAGCTGCGACAGCACGTCGAGGTAAGCCTGTTCCAGCTTCTGGCGGCGGTAATGGTTGAACAGCACGCGTTGCGCCACGGTAGCGAGATAGGCGCGCGGCTCGCGCGCGGCGACGGCGTCTTCGCGGTCGAGCAGGCGCATGAAAGTGTCCTGCGCCACATCGGCCGCGCAAGCCGTGCTGCCCAGTTTCTTGCGCAGCCAGCCCTGCAGCCAGCCGTGGTGGTCGGCGTACAGTGTCGCGATGTCCTGGCGTTGTAGCGGCTTTGCCAGCGGCATCGCGTTCCCCTTGCATGGCTGGTCCGGGTGGACTGGTGTTTTTAAACAATAATAAGAATCATTCTCACTTATTGTAACAAGCGGGGGCGGAGGATGTAAATGATGAGGAGACGGGGTGTGGTTTTTTTGGGTTTGCGTTGTTGAATGCCGGGGTCTGACCCGGCGGGTCAGACCCCGGCAGTTCACGGCGGGACTCGGCGTCCCCGTCAGACCCCATGGACGCGACGTTGGCTGGGCCAGCCAACGTCAGTAGTTCATCGGCTCACCGCGAAAACACCGGATTGCCGAATCGACCATGCCCTCGGCGCTGCCCTGCAGGCTGTGCTGCTTGCGCAGGTATTGCGCATCGCTCCATTGCTTGGCCACGTCCGACAGGTGTTTCAGGGCCGGCGTGCTGCCCAGCGCCTCGGCGTGCGGTTCCATCTTGCGCAGGGTGGTCATGATGTCTTCGCGCAGCGACATCGTTTCGTAGGTTTTCGGATGCGTGATGGCGCCGTCGAGGCCGAAGCGGCAAGCCTGGAAGCGGTTGTAGTTATACACGAGGTAATCGTCTTCGACCGGCGGCACCTCCTTGCGTTCGAGCAGGTAGCGGCACAGGGCCTGCAGGTAGGCGGCCAGCGCAGCGGCCCGCTCCACCGTCAGCGGCGTGTCGCACACGCGCAGCTCGATGGTGCCGAATTCCGGCTTGGGACGTATGTCCCAGTAAAAATCCTTCATGCTCTTGATGATGCCCGTGTTCTCCATCTTGGCGAAGTACTCGTTGGAGAACTGCTCCCAGCTCAGCGTAAACGGCGCGCGCCCGCTCATGGGGAAGGCGAACACGGAGTTCAGGCGCGCCGAATCGAACAGGGTGTCGCGCCCCTGCACGTAGGGTGAGGAAGCCGACAGGGCGATGAAGTGGGGGATGTAGCGGTTCAGCGAATGCAGCAGGAACATGGCGTCGTCGCCCGAGGCGCAGCCGATGTGCACGTGCTGGCCGAAGATGGTGAACTGCTTGGCCAGGTAGCCGTACAGTTCCGAAATCTCCTGGAAGCGGGGCTTGGAAAAGATCTTTTGCGACGACCATTGCTGGAACGGGTGTGTGCCGCCGCCGGCGATGCCGATATTGAGCTTGTCGCCGGCCGTGATCAAGGTGTCGCGGATTTCCTGCAACTGCTCCAGCAGGGGGCCGTGATGCGTGTGCACGCTCGAGTTAATCTCGATCATGCTCTCGGTGATTTCCGGCGTGACGTTGCCGGGGAACGGCTTTTTATTCAGCAGATGCAGCAGGTCGGGGCTGGCGGCCGTCAAATCATAGTCCGACAGGTTCACCAGTTGCAGTTCGAGTTCGACGCCGAAGGTCAGCGCGGCCGATTGGCCAAAGGGTTCCAGCGGCATTTAGCGCTCCTTGATTTCGTGGGTTTCTTTTGCCAGCATCAGCACGCGCTGGACCAGCACGGGGCCAACCAGTTCCAGGCCCAGGGTGATGGCGGCCAGGGCGTTCAATTCGTCGCCGAAGTTCACGCCGTGCTGGCGCGCGTGCTCGAGCAGCAGGATGATGAAGACGGAGACGGGCGTCAGTGCCACACCCGTCAGCACCCCCTTGCGCCAGGAAATGCCGCTCACATGCGAAAAGGCGGCCACGCCGACGACTTTGGACAGCAGGCGCCCGCCGACGACGGCCAGTGCCAGGCCCGCGCCGGCTGCCACGCTGGCCCATTCCAGGGTCGAGGCGGCATACACGAACAGCAGCACCGTCAGCAGTTCGCCCAGCGCGCCGAAATTGCGCTGCGCCTGGCTGAAGGCGACCCTGCGGTGGCGCGCCACCAGGCCGAAGGTGAGGGTGGCCAGCAGTGGCGACAGGCTGGTGGTGTAGGTCAGGGCGACCAGCAGCATCACCGACAGCGCGAACGCCACGGTGGCATCCTGCGCCATATTACCCAGGCGGCGCAGCATGGCCGGCACGACGATGCCGAAGACGGTGCCGGCGGCCACGGAGGCGGCCAGCACGGCGGCGCTGCTGCTGCTCGCTTCGATCAGGTCGGTGGAGCTCTGGAACATCCAGAAGCCGACGATGATGTTGAACGTGAAGACGGCCAGGACGCAATTGAGGGCGGTGAGGTGGACGATGCGTTCCGTAACCTGGCCCGAGCTGCGTTCTTCGTTGATGACGCGCATGATGGTGGCCGGCGAAGTGGACATGGCCAGCGAGGCCAGCAGCAGCGCCGTCATCGAGGTGCTGCCGAATTCGATGCCGATGAAGTACACGACGGCAAAAGTCAGTAGCGATTCGACCAGGCCCGTGACGGCGATCCACGGATTGTTCTTCAGCCAGCGCAGGTTGATGCGGTAGCCCACCTCGAACAGGATGAGGCCGAAGGCCACGTCGGCCAGCACCAGCATGGGACCGGCGTCCGTCTGCGGCAGGATGCCTACCTGCGTCTGCGCGAGGACGAAGCCAATCACGCCATAAAAACTGATGCGCGGCAGACCCGTCCAGCGGTGGCCGAATTCGCCCACCACCCAGGCCAGGGTAATGGCGAACGGCCAGGACAGGTCGGCGGCGATCGAGATCAGACTTTGCATGCTCATTCCTTTGAAAATGGCGCTGGCACCGGCCGGCAGCACGGGGCTGGCGCGGCAATGTCGTGGTGCAGCGATGGTGCATGGTTTGCGCAGAGCGATGCGCCGATTCTACCGGAGCAGAAGGCGCGCACGATGTGCGCAATCGAACAGTGTCGTGGCCATGGCGGCCGCGCACAGGATGCAGCAGCTTAGGGTAGGGCTGGTATCAGCGTATGGTACCGGCCCGCAGCGGAGAGGCTCCGCACGGTAGTGCCGTGTTGCAGTGTACGGCATGGCGGCCTCCTGCCGCCATGGACTTTTTGTTGCGTACCTTTATTTACTGAGCAGACGCATGCCCCGTTCCAGCCCGTCGATTGACAGGGGGAACATGCGGTTGTTCATCAATTGTCGCATCACGCCGATCGACTGACGGTACTGCCATAATCCTTCCGCCTCGGGATTGAGCCAGATGAATTTCGGGAACGCCTGGGTAAAGCGCGCCAGCCACGTCGATCCCGCTTCCTCGTTGTTGTATTCGACCGAACCGCCCGGCTGCAGGATTTCATAGGGGCTCATGGTGGCGTCACCGACGAAAATCAGCTTGGTGTCGGGCGGGTATTTGCGCAGCACGTCCCAGGTGGGAAAACGCTCGGCGTTGCGGCGCCGGTTGTTCTTCCACAAGGTGTCGTAGACGCAGTTATGGAAGTAAAAGAACTCCATGTTCTTGAATTCCGTCTTCGCCGCCGAAAACAGCTCCTCGGTACGCTCGATATGGTCGTCCATGCTGCCGCCTACGTCAAACAGCATCAGCACCTTGATGCGGTTCTTGCGCTCGGGCCGCATCCGGATGTCGAGGTAGCCCGCGTTGTTGGCCGTGGCGGCGATGGTGGCGTCGAGCGCCAGTTCGTCTTCCGCGCCTTCGCGCGCGAACTTGCGCAGGCGGCGCAGGGCCACCTTGATGTTGCGCGTGCCCAGTTCGCGCTCGCCGTCGTAATCCTTGTAGCTGCGCGCTTCCCACACTTTTACCGCAGTGCGGCTGCCGCCCTTGCCGCCGATACGGATGCCTTCCGGATTCGTGCCGCCGTTGCCAAACGGCGACGTGCCGCCCGTGCCGATCCACTTGCTGCCGCCCTCGTGGCGTTCCTTCTGTTCCTTCAGCAGCTCGTTCAGGCGGTCCATCAGCTTGTCGTAGCCGAATTTCTCCAGCTGCGCCTTCTGTTCCTCGGACAATTCGCGCTGCATGCGTTTCAGCAGCCAGTCGAGGGGAATCGCCGCGTTCGTGTCGAAGGCCGCGTTGACACCCTTGAAGTACTGGGCAAACGCGCGGTCGAACTTGTCGAAATGGGCTTCATCCTTGACCAGGGTCAGGCGCGACAGATAGTAAAAATCGTCCATCGATGCATCGATGACGTTCTTTTGCAGCGCCTCAAGAAGCGTCAAAAACTCCTTGATCGAGACGGGAATCTTCGCATCCTTGAGCGTGAAGAAGAAATCGATCAGCATGGCGCTGCCTCTGTCCCTGCCTCTGTCCCTTCGCCTCCTGCGCAAGGCAGTGCGGCGATGGGGCGCTGCGCCAGCTTGTAGCGCAAATGGGCGGCAATTTCCGGCCACTCGCCGCGCGTGATGCTGTACATGACCGTGTCGCGCACGGTGCCGTCGCGGCGTAGCGCATGGTGGCGCAGCACGCCATCCTTTTTCGCGCCCAGACGTTCGATGGCCGCCTGTGAGGCATGGTTGAAGTTGTCGGTGCGAAAACCCACCAGCGCGCAGCCGAGGGTATCGAAGGCGTGCGCCAGCAGCAGTAATTTGCAGGTGGTGTTGACGTGGCTGCGCTGGCAGCGCTGCGCATACCAGGTGTAGCCGATTTCCAGGCGGCCAATACTAGGTATCACGTCGTGGTAGCTGGTGGTGCCGAGCACCTCGCCGCTGGCCGCGTCGATGACGGCAAAGGCGAAGCGCGAAGGGCGCATCTCGATGCCCTTGAAAATGTACTGGTCCACCTGGTCCGGTTCGGGCACGGAGGTGACGCGCAGATTCCACAGCTCGCCATCCGTGGCCGCCGCGCGCAGGCCAGGCGCGTGGTGCGGCGCCAGTGCTTCGAGGCGGATGCCGTGCAATTCCAGTGGGACGAAGACCTTGTCCGGGCTGATGTCGTTCACCGGTGCTCCTTAGCGGTTGGTGCGCGACATGAACATCAGGCGCTCGAACAGGTGCACGTCCTGCTCGTTTTTCAGCAGCGCGCCGTGCAGCGGCGGCACGACGGTCTTGTTGTCCTTGCTGCGCAGCGCGTCAAAGGGGATGTCTTCGGCCAGCAGGAGCTTGAGCCAGTCGAGGAATTCCGACGTCGACGGTTTTTTCTTCAAGCCTGGCACGTCGCGCACTTCATAGAAGGTTTGCAGGGCCTGCGCCAGCAATTCCTGTTTCAGGTGCGGGTAGTGGACGGCGACGATCTGCTCCATCGTGTCCTTGTCCGGGAATTTGATGTAGTGGAAGAAGCAGCGGCGCAAGAAGGCGTCCGGCAATTCCTTCTCGTTGTTGGAGGTGATGATGACCAGCGGGCGGTGGCGCGCCGTGACCATTTCGCGCGTCTCATACACATAGAATTCCATGCGATCGAGTTCGCGCAGCAGGTCGTTGGGGAATTCGATATCGGCCTTGTCGATTTCATCGATCAAGAGCACCACTGGTTCGGGCGCCGTGAATGCCTGCCACAGCACGCCCTTGACGATGTAGTTCTGGATATCGCGCACGCGCTCGTCGCCCAGTTGCGAATCGCGCAGGCGCGACACGGCGTCGTATTCGTACAGGCCCTGCTGCGCCTTGGTGGTCGATTTGATATGCCATTGCATCAGCGGCATGTTCAGCGCGGCGGCCACTTCCTCGGCCAGCATGGTCTTGCCCGTGCCAGGTTCGCCCTTGATCAGCAGCGGGCGTTGCAGGGTCAGCGCCGCGTTCACGGCCAGTTTCAGGTCGGCGGTGGCGACATAGCTGTCGGAACCTTCGAAGCGTTGGCCTTGCTGGGTGTGCTGTGCTTGCATGAGCGGTCTGCCAAAGTGGGTAAAGGGTGAGTATAAACAGAACTGTGGCGCACCGCCACGCGGACGGCCTGTGCCCGCCTGCCTACAATGCGGGTTTTATAGGTGGACTTGCAAGAATATCTTGGCTAGAATCGGCAAGCAGCAGATTAATTGTCAACCTTAATTGTCAACACATAAGATCAAAAAAAACCAGCTCTGGCGTTTCTCCGATTACCTTTGTTCACATTGCCACTATGAAAAAAATATTTGCACTTCTCGTGCTTGCCGGCATAGCAAATGCCGTCACAGCGGCTGACATTGTAGGAAACGCCAAGGCAGCGACTGCCAAGGTGGAAATGTGTATCGGTTGCCACGGCATTCCCGGTTACAAGGCGACCTTCCCCGAAGTGTTCCAGGTACCGATGATCGGTGGCCAGCCGGCAAAATATATCGAAAATGCGCTGCAAGCCTACAAGAAGGGCGATCGCAAGCACCCCAGCATGAAGGGCATTGCCAGCAGCCTGTCTGACCAGGACATCGCCGATGTCGCCGCGTATTATGCGCAACAAGCCAAGCCGAACTGAGGATCAGCCCGATGAAAACACTACTCGCCGCCCTCGTTTGTGCCACCGTCTCGTTCGGCGCCAGCGCCGCCGGCAATATCAACACGGGCAAGGCCCTGGCCGAAAAATACAGCTGCGCGACCTGCCATGGCAAGGATTACGCTTCGCCCATCGACCCGTCGTACCCGAAACTGGCGGGCCAGCACAAGGATTACCTGGAACACGCCCTGACGGCGTATAAACGGGGCGACAAGGCCAACGGCCGCAACAACGCCATCATGACTGGCCAGGTGAAACCGCTGAGTAACCAGGACATCAAGGACCTGGCCGCCTACTTCCAGAGCCTGCCGACCACGCTGGTGACGCAGCGCTGAGCGGTATCGCCGGCTCAGGCTTTCAGGCCGACCCGGCGCGCCAGTTTATGTAGATTGCTGGCGTCCAACCCCAATTGGCGCGCCGCAGCGGCCCAGTTATCCTGATGCAGGAGCAGCGCTTGCCGGATGGCCTGGCGCTGGCTCGCTTCCACGATCTGATGCATCGACAGCAGCGGCGCTGCCGGTGTGCTGCACGCGGCTGGCACTGGCGGCAGCGCATCCATGCCGGCCGGCGCTTCCAGCGCATCGAGGTCGAGCATATCCGTTTCCAGGGTCACGATGTCCTTGCGGTTCGCGCCGCGGATCACCGCTTTCAGCGCGGCCCGGCTGATCACATGTTCGAGTTCGCGCACATTGCCCGGCCAGCGGTAATGGCAGAGCGCGTTTTCCGCCGCAGCGGACAGGCGCAGGCTGCGCAGGCCCAGGCGCGCGCGGTTCAGTTCCAGGAAACCGCCGGCCAGCAGCAGCACGTCATTGCCCCGCTCGCGCAGCGGCGGAATCGGCACGGGATACACGGATAAACGGTGATACAGGTCGGCGCGGAACGTGCCGTCGCGCACATGCTCGCGCAGGCTGCGGTTGGTGGCGGCGATCACGCGCACGTTGACCCGGCGTGGCCGGTCCGCGCCCAGGCGCTGGATTTCGCCATTTTGCAGGGTGCGCAGCAGCTTGGCCTGGATGGACAATGGCAATTCGCCCACTTCATCGAGAAACAGGGTGCCCCCTTCGGCCGCTTCGAAGCGGCCTGGCCGGTCGCTGACGGCGCCGGAAAACGCCCCGCGCACATGGCCAAACAATTCGCTTTCGGCCAGGGACTCGGGCAAGGCCGCGCAATTGACGTGGATCAGCGGCTTGCCGGCGCGGCGCGACAGGCGGTGCAGACGGTGCGCGCACAGTTCCTTGCCCACGCCCGTTTCGCCCAGCAGCAGCACGGGCAGATCCGATTCGGCCACCACCTGCAATTCGTGCAGCAGCTGCATGATGGCGCTGCTCTGGCCGACGAAGTCGTGTTCCTCGCGCGGCGCTTGCGCATCGGCCAGCATGGCGCCGCCCGACAGGCGCAGCGCGCGGATTTCCGTTTCCAGGCGGGTCACGCGCACGGCCGCCTCGATGGCGCAGGCCAGCTCGCCCAGGTCGCGCTGCGCGCGCGCGTCGAAGGTGCCCACCTGCAGCGCATCGAGCGTGATCACGCCCCAGCGTTCACCTTCCAGGTCCAGCGCCATGCCCATGCAATCGTGCACGGGCAGTGGTTCGCCAGCCCGCTCGGCGATCAGGCCATCGTAGGGATCGGGCAGGGAGCTGTCGTGATGGAAGCACAGTACGCCGCGCCGCTGCAGGATGGCGGCCAGGCGCGGATGGTCGGCGACGGCGAAGCGGCGCCCCAGCGCGTCGCTGGCCAGGCCGGCCATCGCCACGGGGCGCAGGTGCTCGCCATCGAGCTTGAGCAAGGCCACGGCCTCGCAGCCGAAGTGCGCGCGCAGGCTGCCGACCAGGCGCTGCAGGCGCACGGCCACGGGAAGGTCGGCGACCAGGTCGGTGAGTAACAGCAGGTGGATGGCAGTGGTGGTCATAAGTACCATGCAGGGTACAACGAACCACGGCAAGCCAGGGTAATTACGACCCTGCATTTTTCAAATCGTTGATTTAAAACAAGTTTTTCCTGGCACACGGTTTGCCTAGATAAGCGTGCCGAACCGGCATACAAGACCAAGGAAAGCTTGATGAAAACGACTCCCTCCCTCCGCGCCATTGCCGCCGCCGTCTGCGTGCTGGCCATGCCCCTGTCCGTGCAAGCCCAGGCGAGCTTGCCGGCCAGCGCTGCCGCCACTGCCGCCAAACCGGCTGCCGCCACGCTCAAGCGCTATGAACTGCAAACCAATATCGTCGACGGCAAGATGGTGTTCATCGACGCCAAGGGCCAGGTCAACCCCGTGCTGGTAGCCAAGGTGGGTGACACGGTCGAACTGGTGCTGAAAAGCGGCGAAGGCGCCGAGCACGATCTGCTGATCCCGGAACTCAACGTGGCATCCGCCAAATTCAGCGCCAATAGCGGCAGCACCAGCGTGCGCTTCAAGGTCACGCGCGCCGGCACGTTCACCTATTACTGCTCGATTCCCGGCCACCGCCAGATTGGCATGGAAGGCAAGCTGGAAGTGACCGGCACGTCGCTGGTCGAAGCCGGAGCACCGAAGGCTGCCGGCGCCGGCAGCGCTGCCAACGAGTCCAGCCAGGCCGCCGCGCTGGCCCTGTACACGCCCGCGCCGTCACCGATGCGCGGCCCCGATCCGTCCGCCGTCAGCGTGGCGGCCAATCCGGCGCAGGTACCCGCCGCCATCGGCGCGCGCGCGCCGCAAACCCTGAAATACCGCATGGAGACGGTGGAACTGCCAGGCAAGCTCGATGACGGCACCAGTTTTACGTATTGGACCTTCAACCGGCAAGTGCCCGGCCCGATGCTGCGCGCGAAGGTGGGAGACACGGTCGAACTGACCCTGTTCAATGCCAAGGACAGCAAGATGATCCACTCGATCGACCTGCACGCCGTGACGGGCGGCCATGGCGGCGGACAGCACACGCAGGTTGCGCCAGGGCAGGAAAAGACCGTCACCTTCAAGGCGCTCAATCCGGGCCTGTATGTGTATCACTGCGCCACGCCCCTGGTACCGCAGCATATCGCGGCCGGCATGTACGGCATGATCCTGGTCGAACCGGAAGGCGGCCTGTCGAAGGTGGACCGCGAGTATTACGTGATGCAAGGCGAGATGTACACGGGCCGTCCGCACGGCGCGCCCGTGCACCAGGAACCGAACCTGGAAAAAATGGCCAATGAACTGCCCGACTATTACGTCTTCAACGGCGAAGTGGGCGCCCTGAGCAAGACGCACAAATTGCAGGCGAAAGTCGGCGAGACGGTGCGCATTTATTTCGGCGTCGGTGGCCCGAACAAGATTTCGTCGTTCCACATCATCGGTGAGATTTTCGACAAGGTATATAGCGAAGGCTCCATCAGCAGCCCGAAACACGACGTGCAAACCACACTTGTGGCACCGGGCGGCGCGACCATCGTCGAACTCAAGGTGCAGCACCCGGGCAGCTATCTGCTGGTCGACCACGCGCTGTCGCGCGCCGGCAAGGGCGCCGTGGGCGTACTGGAAGTGACGGGCGAACCCGTGCCGGGCGTCTACCACGCGGGCGCCGTGCATTAAATCTACCTATTCATCCTCAAGGAACTGTTATGGAAATGATCGACCTATCCCTGGGCCAGCTGGCCCGCCGCATCCCTGGCGCCACGCGCCTGTTCGATGCGCACCGCCTCGATTTCTGCTGCGGCGGCAACAAGACCCTGCGCGCGGCGGCCGAAGCGGCCGGCGTGGACACGGCGCCCATCGTCGAGGAACTGCAAGTGCTGGCAGCACGCGCCGATACCAGCGGCGAGCGTGACTGGCAGGACGCCTCGGCCACCGAGCTGGTGGAACACATCCTGGCGCGCTACCACGCCGTGCACCGCGAGCAGCTGCCCGAGCTGATACGCCTGGCGCGCAAGGTCGAGCAGGTGCATGGCGACCGCACCGACTGTCCGCACGGGCTGGCGGAACACCTGTCGGCCATGGCGCAGGAGCTGGAAAGCCATATGCGCAAGGAAGAAGACGTGCTGTTCCCTATGATCGTGCGCGGCCAGGGCCCCCGGGCCGGCGCGCCCATCAACGTGATGCGCATGGAGCACGACGACCATGGCGTGGCCTTGCGCGCGATGGAGGCGATGACGAACGATATCACCGCGCCGGCCGGCGCCTGCACCACCTGGCGCGCGCTGTACACGGGCTTGCGCACCTTCCGCGCAGACCTGGTGGCGCACATCCATACTGAAAACAATATCCTGTTCGAGCGCTTTGCGCCGGCCGTGGTGCACTGACAAAGGAAAGACCCATGGGTCCCTATAAAAAACTCTGGTTCACCCTGATCGGTGTGCTGATCGTGACGTTTTCGCTGCTCGGCTACTACGGCACGGAAGTCTACCGGCAGGCGCCGCCCATCCCCGCGCAAGTGCTGGCGCAAGATGGCCGGCAACTGTTCGACCGCGAGGGCATCCTCGATGGCCAGACGGCCTGGCAATCCGTCGGCGGCATGCAGCTGGGCTCCATCTGGGGTCACGGCGCTTACCAGGCGCCCGACTGGACGGCTGACTGGCTGCACCGCGAACTGACGGCCTGGCTGGAACTGGCCGCGCAAGAGCAGCATGGCAAGGCGTACGCGGCGCTCGACGGCCCCGCGCAAGCGGCACTGCGCGAAGCGCTCAAGATGGAATACCGTGGCAACCGGACCGATGATGCGCAAGTGCTGCGCCTGTCGGCACGCCGCGTGCAAGCCATCGCCAACACGGCGCACTACTACGACCAGCTGTTTTCCGACGCGCCTGCGCTGCACGCCAGCCGCGAGCATTTCGCCATGAAGGAAAACACCCTGCCCAGCGCCGAGCGGCGCGCGCAGATGACGCAGTTCTTCTTCTGGACGGCGTGGGCTGCCGCCACCGAACGTCCTGGCCAGAAAGTGACCTACACGAACAACTGGCCACATGAACCGCTGATTGGCAACCAGCCCAGTGGCGAAAACCTCGTCTGGTCGGTCGCCAGCGTGGTGGTGCTGCTAGCCGGCGTGGGCTTTCTCGTCTGGGGCTGGGCCTTCTTGCGCGACCATGACGAAGCGCTGCCGGCAGCCGGTCCGCGCGACCCGTTGACGACGTTTGCCCTCACGCCCTCGCAGCGGGGACTGGGCAAGTATCTGTTCCTGGTGGTGGCGCTGTTTATCTTCCAGGTCTTCATTGGCGGCTTTACGGCACACTACACGGTGGAAGGACAGCAGTTCTACGGCATCGACGTGTCGCGCTGGTTCCCGTATGCGCTCACGCGCACCTGGCATATCCAGGCCGCGCTGTTCTGGATCGCCACGGGCTTCCTGGCCGCCGGCCTGTTCCTCGCGCCCCTGATCAATGGCGGCAAGGATCCCAAGTGGCAGCGCCTGGGCGTCGATGTGCTGTTCTGGGCCCTCGTCGCCGTGGTGGTCGGCTCCTTCATCGGCAACTACCTGGCGATTGCGCAAGTGATGCCGCCCGAGTGGAATTTCTGGCTCGGCCACCAGGGTTATGAATATGTGGACCTGGGACGTCTGTGGCAAATCGGTAAATATATCGGCATCCTGCTGTGGCTGGTGTTGATGCTGCGCGGCGTGGTGCCGGCCCTGCGCCAGCCGGGCGGCGACAAAAACTTGCTGGCGCTGCTGACCGCGTCGGTCGGCGCCATCGGCCTGTTCTATGGCGCCGGCCTGTTCTACGGCGAACGCACGCACCTGTCCGTGATGGAATACTGGCGCTGGTGGGTGGTGCACCTGTGGGTGGAAGGCTTCTTTGAGGTGTTCGCCACGACGGCGCTGGCTTTCATCTTCTCGACCCTGGGCCTGGTGTCGGTGCGCATGGCCACGACGGCCAGCCTGGCGTCAGCCTCGCTGTTCATGCTGGGCGGGATTCCCGGCACTTTCCACCACCTGTACTTTGCCGGCACCACCACACCCGTGATGGCCATCGGCGCGAGTTTCAGCGCGCTCGAAGTGGTGCCGCTGATCGTGCTGGGCCACGAAGCGTGGGAAAACTGGCGCTTGAAGGAACGCGCGCCATGGATGGAAAACCTCCGCTGGCCGATGATGTGCTTTGTCGCCGTCGCCTTCTGGAACATGCTGGGCGCGGGCGTGCTGGGCTTCATGATCAATCCGCCCGTGGCCTTGTACTATATCCAGGGCCTGAACACGACCCCCGTGCATGCGCATGCGGCGCTGTTCGGCGTGTACGGCTTCCTGGCGCTGGGCTTTACCTTGCTGGTGCTGCGCTATTTGCGGCCCGACTACCGTTTCAGTCCTGTGTTGATGAAGACGGCGTTCTGGGGCTTGAACGCGGGCCTGGCGCTGATGATCTTTACCAGCCTGCTGCCGATTGGCATCATCCAGTTCCATGCCAGCGTGACGGAAGGCCTGTGGTATGCACGCAGCGAGGCATTCATGCAGCAGCCGTTACTGCAGAACCTGCGCTGGATACGCACTTTCGGCGACGTGGTCTTCATCGCCGGCGCCATCGCCATGGCGCTGCAGGTGGTGCTGGGATTGATGGAAAAAGGGCCGGCACAGGTATTGCCTCAGCGTATGAAGGCGGCAGTAAAACCGATGTGAGGTAGTACTGGTACAGCACCTGGCAAAACCGTAGCGAGCGGCAGCGATTTGTGGCTAAGAAGCGCAACCGTACTCTAGTACGGTGAGCATCGCAGGCCGCAAAGCGCGACGCGCAGTAGGTTTTGACAGGTGTTCCTACCGGCGGCGCACGCAGTCGATATACGCGTCCGTATCGGGCGGCAAGCCCGAGCGCTGCGAAGCCCAGATCATCTGGCCCAGGCATTCCATCACTTCGTGCTGGGCTGCATGGGCCGAATCGAGGCGCTGCGTGAGTTGCTGCACGGCCGGGCGGATGCCGCGCGGCTGGTCCACCTGCACCTGCTCCGTGATCGACAGATGCATGGACAGGTGCAGGAAAGGATTGGCTTGTCCGCCTTCGACGGAATAGTCGCGCGCCAGTGCCGCTTCGACATCGGAGAGCTCGTTTTCATACTCGGGGTGTTCCAGGATCCAGTCGAGCGCGATGGCTTCCATCGGCGTGAGGATCTCATGGGCGCGGTGCTTGCGCAAGGTGTCGCAAAAGAAGCGGCGCACATCGTCGGAAGAGGGGTTGAACATGGCTGAAGGACTATGGCTAAAGGGCAGCCGGCATTGTACCGCGTAGATACGCAAAGGGCATCGGGGATGCCCTTTTTGCCGTCTGGCGCCCGCTTTCGTGACCCGATAGTCACCGCAAATTAATACCCTGCAGTAAGTATTATCCACTACCGCCGCAGGCTGGCGGTGCCAAATAACGGTGATAAAATCGCCGCTCTTGATATTTGCTCTGGACACGATGGCGCTTTGTTGCTATTCCGTGCTTCCACTGCCCGCACCTTTGCCACCAGATCTCGCTCCTGGCTTATCCCGGAGCGCGGCAGCATGCCTATCACCATCGACATCGAGCTGTCCGGCCGCCCTGGCGTTCCGGCTGGTCAACTGTTTTCATTTCATACAGCGATGGTGCCGCCACGGTGGCGCGCAAGAATCATCCTTCAGTATCCAAAAATGGAGTTACGAATGCGTAAATCGCTATTACTTTTGATGTCGTGCCTGATCCTGGCGGCATGTGACAAGACCCCTCCGGCCTCGTCCGAAAAACCGGTCGACGTGCTGCTGATCGGCGCCGGCACCATGAGCGCCACCTTGGGCAGCATGCTCAAGGAACTCGACCCGTCGCTGACGATGGAAATGGTCGAGCGCCTCGATTCCGTGGCGGCCGAAAGCTCGGACGCGATGAATAACGCGGGCACGGGCCACTCGGCGTTTGCCGAGCTGAACTACACGCCGGAAGCGGCCGATGGCAGCATCGAGACCAAGAAAGCCGTTGATATCAACGAGCAATTCGAAATTTCCAAGCAATTCTGGGCCTATCAGGTAGCCAACAAGCACCTGGGCGCGCCGCAAACCTTCATCAACAATGTGCCGCACATGGCCTTTGTCTGGGGCGACGCCAATATTGCTTTCTTGCACAAGCGCTATGAGGCGCTGCAAAAGCAAAACCTGTTCAAGGGCATGTTGTACTCGGAAGACCAGGCGCAGATCGCGCAATGGGCGCCGCTGGTCATGCAAGGGCGCGACAAGGGCCAGAAAGTAGCCGCGACGCGCATGGAAATCGGTACCGACGTCAATTTCGGCAACCTTACGCGCGGTCTGGTGAGCTACCTGACGGACAGCCACGGCATGGTCCTGCACCTGCGCCACCAGGTGGAAGACATCCAGCGCGGCGCCGATGGCGTGTGGAACGTGACGGTGAAAGACTTGAACGCCGGCAAGGAAAAGACCATGCGCGCCAAGTTCGTCTTCATCGGCGCCGGTGGCGGTTCGCTGCCGCTGCTGGAAAAATCGGGCATTCCTGAAGCCAAGGGCTACGGCGGCGTGCCGGTGGGCGGCCAATGGCTGGTCACCACCAATCCGGAACTGGTGGCGGCGCATGCGGCCAAGGTCTACGGCAAGGCGTCCGTCGGTTCGCCGCCGATGTCCGTGCCACATCTCGATACGCGCATCATCGATGGCAAGAAAGCGCTGCTGTTTGGCCCGTTTGCCACCTTCTCGACCAAGTTCCTGAAAAACGGATCGTGGATCGACCTGCCTGCCTCGATCGGCACGGGCAATGTGAAACCGATGCTGCAGGCCGGCTATGACAATATTCCGCTGACGAAATACCTGGTCGAGCAAGTCATGAACACGCCGGAAGACCGTTTGAAAACCCTGCGCGAGTACCTGCCGAACGCCAAGATGGAAGACTGGACCTTGCAAAACGCTGGCCAGCGCGTGCAGATCGTCAAGGATGACCCGGTCAAGGGTGGCTTGCTGCAGTTCGGCACGGAAGTCGTCGGCGCCGCCGATGGCAGCATCGTTGCCCTGCTGGGCGCCTCGCCAGGCGCCTCGACCGCGCCGCCGATCATGATCAAGGTGCTGCAAACGGCATTCAAGAGCCGTCTGGCCACGCCGGAATGGCAAGCGAAGATGGTGGAAATGGTGCCGTCGTATGGCCAAAAGCTGAACAATGACCCAGCCCTGGCCAACAAGATCCGCCACTACAGCAGCAATATCCTGGGCTTGAAAGCGATCACGCTCGATGTTCCCGCCGCGGCACCAGCGCCGGCAGCAAACTAAGTCAGCCTGACCGGCAGGGGAGTTTCTTGTCGGCATGAAAAAAGGGGCAGCCTGGTGAGGCTGCCCCTTTTGCGTGGGAGAGTGCGTTCATTGCGGCGGACTACCCCTTGCCAGGCAAGATCAGCTCCGGCGTACACCCTTCGGCGGCAATGCCGTCGCAAGGCTTGGCCAGTGCCGCGCCATCCTGCGCGCGTGGCGCATGGGGCTGGCGCAGGTAGCGCGAGGTGTGGCGCTGCGCTTGCTGTGCGTTGCCATGCACGGGCCAGGTCAGGAAGCGGGACAGCTCCTGCAAGGCGCGCTGGTACACATCGCGTTTAAATTCAATCACGACATCGAGCGGGACCCAATATTCATGCCAGCGCCAGGCGTCGAACTCGGGATGGTCGGTCAGGCGCAGATTGACGTCGTTATCGCGCGCGCACATTCTCAGCAGAAACCAAATCTGCTTCTGGCCACGGTAATGGCCGCGAATCTCGCGCTTGATGAAGTGGTCTGGCACTTCATAGCGCAGCCAGTCGCGGGTGCGGCCGACAATTTTGACGTGTTCCTGTCTGAGTCCGATTTCCTCTTCAAGTTCGCGAAACATGGCTTGTTCCGGTGTTTCGCCATATTTGATACCGCCTTGCGGAAACTGCCATGAGTGCTCGCGCACCCGCTTGCCCCACCACACCTCGTTCTGGGCGTTTAGCAGGATGATGCCGACGTTGGGCCGAAACCCTTCACGGTCGAGCATAATGCACCTCAAACTTTCTGCGACCGAGCGTCCTTTTTTACATAATTACCCACAACTTCGCAAGCCGGTGACCTTTTCGGGGTGCGAAAAGCGCCGGAATCGCACCAATTGAGCGCATTTGTGTAAAGTATGGACGCATCAGCCAGCTAATCCTTTAAAATTAGGTTGATTATAACCCTCTCTTTTTAAAAAGAATTCACCGTTATGCGCGCCTCCCGTTTTTTTATTTCCACACTTAAAGATGCACCTTCTGACGCGGAAATCGTCAGCCACCAATTGATGATGCGTGCAGGCATGATCAAACGCCTCGGTTCCGGCATCTATACCTACATGCCGATGGGCTTGCGCGTGATCCGCAAGGTGGAAGCCATCATCCGTGACGAGATGAACAAAGCCGCCGGTATCGAACTGCTGATGCCGCTCGTGCAGCCGGCCGAACTGTGGCAGGAGACGGGCCGCTGGACCAAGATGGGCGACGAACTGATGCGCGTGAAAGACCGCCACGGCCGCGAATACGCGATCCAGCCGACATCGGAAGAAGTCATCACCGACGTCGTGCGCACCGAAATCAAGTCCTACCGCCAGTTGCCGCTGAACTTTTATCATATCCAGACCAAGTTCCGCGACGAGCGCCGTCCCCGCTTCGGCCTGATGCGCGGCCGCGAATTCACCATGAAGGACGCGTACTCGTTCGACCGCGATCTGGCCGGCATGCAAGCGTCGTACAAGGTCATGTTTGACGCTTACACGCGCATCTTCACGCGTTTCGGCCTGAAATTCCGCGCCGTGGCCGCCGACAATGGCGCCATCGGCGGTTCCGGTTCGCACGAATTCCACGTCATCGCCCACACGGGCGAAGACGCGCTCGTGTACTGCCCGACGTCCGATTACGCCGCCAACATGGAAGCGGCCGAAGCGTTGCCACCAGCGGACGAGCGTCCTGCCGCTGCCCAGGCACTGACGAAAACGGCCACGCCGGACACCGTCAAGTGCGAAACCGTGGCCGCCCTGCTGGGCCTGGAACTGTCGCAGACCGTGAAAACCATCGCCCTGACGGTGGATACGACGGGCAAGGATGAGAAAGTCACGCAACAGCATTTCATGCTGCTGCTGCGCGGCGACCATGAATTGAACGAGATCAAGGTGGGCAAGGTTGCCGGCCTGGCCGGCCATCGTTTCTCGACCGAAGCGGAAATCCTGGAAGTCTACGGCACCATTCCCGGCTACCTGGGCCCGATCGGCACCAAAGCACCGGTCACCGTGGTGGCGGATCGCACGGTCGCCCACATGAGCGATTTCGTTTGCGGCGCGAATGATGCCGGTTTCCATTACACGGGCGCCAACTGGGGCCGCGACGTGGCCGAGCCAGCCATCGTGGCCGACTTGCGCAATGTCGTCGCCGGCGACGCTTCGCCGGACGGCCAAGGCGCGTTGGCGATTGAGCGCGGCATCGAAGTGGGCCACGTGTTCCAGCTGGGTACGGCGTACTCGGAAAGCATGAAAGCCACCTTCCTCGACGAAAATGGCAAGCCTGCGCCGCTGCAGATGGGTTGCTACGGCATCGGCGTGACGCGCATCCTGGGCGCCGCCATCGAACAGAACTTCGATGACAAGGGCATCATCTGGCCAGCGTCGATTGCGCCATTCGAAGTCGTGCTGTGCCCGATGGGCATGGACCGCAGCGAACTGGTCAAGGAAGAGACGGAGAAGCTGTACGCAGCCCTGCAAGGCGCTGGCGTCGATGTCATCGTCGACGACCGTGGCTTGCGCCCTGGCGCCATGTTTGCTGACTGGGAACTGATTGGCGTGCCGCACCGCATCGTCATCGGCGAACGGGGCCTGAAAGAAGGCAAGCTGGAATACCAGGGCCGCCGCGACGCGGAAGCCACTGGTGTGGCGCCGGACGAGATCGTCGCCTTCATCCAGGGCAAAATGGCGCAGTGAAGCGTCCATCCGTAAGCAAGGTGGCTGGCGCGCTCGCGCTGGCCGCCGGCCTGGCCTGCGCTCCCTTGGCGCAGGCCGGCAACCAGAAAGAGGAGGCGCTGGCCGACTCCGTCCGCCTGGCCCTGTCGCACGCGATCCGTGACGAACGCCCGCCGCAACCCAAATTTGCCACCCCCGCCGACTTGCAGCGCTACCAGCAATGGCTGGCGCAGATGTCGCAACGCCTGCAGCGCAAGCTGCCGGACGCGCA
Source organism: Janthinobacterium kochi (assembly GCF_051380715.1). NCBI lineage: Bacteria > Pseudomonadati > Pseudomonadota > Betaproteobacteria > Burkholderiales > Oxalobacteraceae > Janthinobacterium > Janthinobacterium kochi. Next base: position 410,279 of record NZ_JBNYXO010000002.1, on the reverse strand, counting down.
GCTGCGCACGGAATTTCTGGAAACGGTATGGTACGAAGCGCGCCGCGCGGGCCTGGAGCCGGCCCTGGTGCTGGGCCTGATCCAGGTGGAGTCGGCCTACCGAAAATATGCCGTCTCGCTGGCTGGCGCACGCGGCTACATGCAGGTGATGCCGTTCTGGACGGGCGTCATCGGCGACCATGACCGCAGCAAGCTATTTCACATGCAGACGAACCTGCGCTACGGCTGCGCGATTTTGCGCATGTATCTGGATATGGAACGCGGGGATTTATACCTGGCGCTGGGGCGGTATAACGGCAGCCGGGGGCGGGCCGAGTATCCGAATGCGGTAAGGGCCGCGTGGAGCCAGTGGGAATTCAAGCCGGCAGGGTAGGTCGAATTAGGTCTGCAAGACCGTAATCCGACAACATCGTTGGCGTTTGCAGCCAAAAAAATGCCCCGCTCGCAGTGATGCGGCGGGGCACTCGCTCGGTGTTAGCCGGCGCGTATCTGATTATTTCAAATGATCGGAGATCAGTTTCGTCATTTCAAACATGGAGACTTGGGCTTTGCCGCCGAAAACAGCTTTCAGCTTGTCGTCCGCATTGATCATGCGGCGGTTGGCCGGATCTTGCAGATCGAGTTTCTTGATGTAATCCCATACCTTCTTGGTCACTTCCGTGCGCGGCAGTGGTGCTGCGCCAACAACGGCGGCCAGATCTTTCGATGGCGTCATTGCTTTCATGAATGCTGCGTTTGGCTTGCGTGGTGTTGCCGGTGCTGCCGCTTTCTTCACCGCTGCTGGTTTAGCTGCTGCTTTGGCTGCGGGTGCTGCTTTTTTGGCGGCTGCAGGCTTGGCTGCTGCTGCTTTGGCTGGCGCTGCTACTGGGGTTTTTTTGGCTGTTGCCATCTTCGAGCCTCCTTAACAAACACATGGGAAATTGCGCAATTAATCGCACGGCTAATATTGGTGTGGATTTACCTTGTATGCAAGTGTTTTTCACGTTTTCAAGAGGAAAAGGCAGGGAAATGGCGATGCTGTCGCCCGGGCGCACCGCTTGGGGGCGCAGAACGGTGTTTTTGCCCGTAAATGGCATGGTTACTGGCTATGCGGGGAGGAGCACTGCGGGGGGAGGGAAGAGTGATGCCGGACACATGAAAATGCAATCCGGCATTATTTGAAACGGTGTTTTTACTTGGATGTGCGGCGTAATGAACGCCATCAAAATCCCCGTGAACGGGGATTTTGATGCCTTACCTCATGCCAGGCATCATACCCTTCATGGAACGCATCATCTTCATCATGCCGCCGCCCGACAATTTCTTCATCATCGTCTGCATTTGCTCGAATTGCGTCAGCATGCGGTTCACTTCCTGCACTTGCACGCCGGCGCCGGCGGCGATGCGGCGCTTGCGCGTGGCCTTGATCAGTTCAGGCTTGGCGCGTTCCTGCGGCGTCATCGAGTCGATGATGCCGCACATGCGGCGCACCTGTTTATCGGCTTGATCCATGTTCTTGCCACCCGCCGCCTGCTGGAACTGGGCCGGCAGCTTGTCCATCAGGTTGGCCATGCCGCCCATTTTCTTCATCTGGCCCAGCTGCGCCTTGAAGTCGTTCATGTCGAACTTGCCGCCGACCTTGATCTTTTGCGCCAGGTCGGCCGCTGCCTTGCTGTCGACGCCCTTGCGCGCTTCTTCCACCAGCGCGAGGATGTCGCCCATGCCGAGGATGCGGTTGGCCATGCGGGTCGGGTCGAACGCTTCCAGGCCGTCGAGTTTTTCCGAGACACCGGCAAACTTGATCGGCTTGCCCGTGATGTGGCGCACCGACAGGGCTGCACCGCCGCGCGCATCGCCATCGAGCTTGGTCAGCACGATACCGGTCAGCGGCAGCGCATCGTTGAAGGCTTTCGCCGTGTTGATGGCATCCTGGCCGAGCATGGCGTCGACGACAAACAGGGTTTCGATCGGTTTCACGGCGCCGTGGATGGCGGCGATTTCGCGCATCATCTCTTCGTCGATACCGAGGCGGCCTGCCGTATCGATGATCAGCACGTCGTGGTAATGCTTTTTCGCCCAGTCCAGCGCGGCCAGGGCGATATCGACCGGCTTGTCCGTGCTGGCGGACGGGAAGAAGTCGGCGCCCACCTGGGCGGTGACCGATTGCAGCTGGGCGATCGCGGCGGGACGGTACACGTCGGCCGAGACGGTCAGCACTTTCTTCTTCTTTTCTTCCTTCAGGTATTTCGCCAGCTTGCCGACGGTGGTGGTTTTACCCACACCCTGCAGACCGGCCATCAGGATGATGGCGGGCGGCTGCTGCGCAAAGCTGATCTGCGACGCTTCCGGTCCCAGGTCGGCGCCCATCAGGGCGGCCAGCTCGCGCTGCACTACGCCAACCAGGGCCTGGCCTGGCGTGAGCGAGGAAATGACATCCTCGCCCATGGCTTTTTCTTTGACTTTGGCGATGAATTCGCGCACGGCGGGCAGGGCGACGTCGGCTTCGAGCAGCGCCAGGCGCACTTCGCGCAGCATGTCGGCGGTGTTCGCTTCGGTCAGGCGCGCCTCGCCGCGCATGGTCTTGACGACTTTGGCAAGCCGTTGGGTGAGATTATCTAGCATGATGAACCTGCAATGAAAAGCTTGGGAGTGGGCGGCGCAAGCCGGACGATGGGCGCCATTTTACCCCATCGCGGGTGGCTGGCGGTCCTGCGCTGCAGCGCCTGGCGGTTGGCCGGCTTTTGAATTAGTTGGTATTTCTGCCAACGCCGCGATTGCATCCAAGGCATTGCGCGGTTAGAATGAGAATAATTCTTATTTACATTCTCGGGTGGCGCACGCCTGAGCGGAAAGGGATGCCATGTCGGCCGCCGATTTTGCCCAGCAACAAGACCTGCACGCACTCTACAGCAGCCATCACGGCTGGCTGCAGGGCTGGCTGCGGCATAAGCTGGGCAATGCGGGCGAGGCGGCGGACCTGGCGCAAGACACCTTTGTCAGCGTGCTGACCAATGGCACGGCGCCGCAGATCCGCGAAGCGCGGCCTTTTCTCGCCACCATTGCGCGGCGCCTGGTGGCGCACCGCTACCGCCGGCAGGTGCTGGAAGACGCCTATCTGCAGGCGCTGGCTTGCCTGCCGCCCGAGGTGGCGCCCGCGCCCGAGGAACGGCTGCTGGCGCTGGAAGCGTTGCAGGAAATCGATGCGGCCCTCGATGGCTTGCCCGCGCCCGTGCGCACGGCGTTTTTGCTGGCGCAGCTGGAAGGTCTCAGCTATGCCGAGATCGCCGCACGCCTGAAGGTGTCGGCCAGCTCGGTCAAGCAATACCTGACGCGTGCCAACCGCCAGGTGTTTTTCTCGCTGCCGGCATGAGCAAGTCGGGAGAGGCTGCGGCCCCGGCGGCCATCAGCGAAGAGGTGCAGCAGCACGCGGCCGAGTGGCTGACCGTGCTGATGTCGGACGAGGTTGGCGAGGAGGAACTGGCCGCCTGGCAGCGCTGGCGCGAAGCCGACCCGGAACATGAACGGGCCTGGCAGCATATCGACGCGGTGTCGCGGCGGTTCAACGGCGTGCACCGAGGAGCGGCCGCGCAGGCGCTGGCCGGCACGCAGCAGCAAGGCGTCAATGGCAAGCGGCGCCAGTTGCTGGCGTGGCTGGGCGTGGTGGTTGGCGCAGGCATGCTGGCCGCGCAGACGGGCGCCTGGGATGGCGTGCGCGCCCTGCGCGCCGACTATCGCACGGCCACGGGCGAGCGGCGCGAGGTGGTGCTGGACGATGGCAGTGTGCTCAGCCTGAATACGGGATCGGCCGTGAACGTGCGTTTCGACGCCAGCCGCCGCCTGATCGAATTGCTGGCCGGCGAGATCCTCGTCACCAGCGGTCACGGTGCCGGCAGCGCCGCGCCGCTGGTGGTGGCCACGCGCGAAGGCCTGGTGCGCGCGCTGGGCACGCGCTTTGCCGTGCGCCAGCAGGATGGCGTCAGCACCGTGGAAGTGTTTGAAAGCGCCGTTGAAATCCGCCCCCGCGAGAGCGCTGGCGCGCCCTTGCTGCTGGCTGCCGGGCGCGGCGTGGCGTTTTCCCGCCATGCGCCGGACGCGCCGCACGCCATCGATGCGTATGCCGATGCCTGGTCGCGCGGGCAGTTGATCGTCGACGATGTGACACTGGGCGACTTCCTGGCCGAGCTGGCCCGTTACCTCCCCGGCGTGATCGACTGCGCGCCGGCAGTGGCCCAGCTGCGCCTGTCGGGCGTCTTCCCGCTGGCCGACACCCAGCGCATCCTGAACATGCTGCCCAACTCGCTACCCGTGCAGGTGCGCAGCCGCACGCGGTATTGGGTGACGGTCGAACCGGCGCCGTAATCCTTGCAGTAAAAATATTTGCCATCCGGCTGCCCGTTTTCGATTCTCGCGGCACCTGTAGTTAAGAGACTCAATATCCAGTACCCATGCAAGGCGCCACGTTGCGCGGTTTCATGCCGCTGCGTGCCGCCGCCACGATCAACCCAAATGGAAGGACGCAGTGTGATGCATCTGATGTACAAGGTATGCCGCCCGGCACAACAGCCATACCCAGGGGCGCCGCGATGATGAAATCGGCCCACATGATGTTGTTCTCGCGCGTGCTCGCCGCCATCTTTGGCGGCTATGCGCTCACGTCCGGCGTGGCCGTGCTGCTGTCGGCCGTGCTGCCGCTGTCGCGCGCCGAAGCCGTGCTGACGGCGACCCTGAGCGCCTTTGTCGTGTACACCTGCGCCGTGATCTGGGTCTTTGCCGTGCAAGACCTGCGCCGCGCCTGGCTCGGCATGCTGCTGCCAGCCATCGTTTGCGGCGGCATCGGCCTGCTGCTGTCGCGAGGTGCCGCATGAACGCCGTCAAGGTAGACAAAGTGGTCAAGACGCCGCAGCAGGGCGGCTTGCGCCAGGCCATGGCCTGGCTGCATACGTGGAGCGGCCTGTGGATTTCCTGGCTGCTGTTCGCCATTTTCCTGACCGGCACCCTGGCCGTCTTCGACGACCCGATCGGCCACTGGATGACGCCTGAACACGCTTTGGAAGAGGCGGCGCATGCGAACGATCCGCCGCTGCCCAAGGTCACGGACCGCGCGCACCGTCTGGAGCTGGCGCTCGACTTTATGGCGAAGGAGCACCCGAAGGCGGACATGTGGGAAATCTGGCCGGTGCAGCGTCCCGACCACGGCTTGTCCGCCTACTGGTTCCAGCCCGGCGGCGGCTATGGCTCGGCGGACCTCGATCCGCTGACGGGCGCCATCGTCAAACATGCGCGCGAGGTAACGCAGCGCGACACCATCGGCGGCCACCACTTTGTCGATTTCCACTACGAGCTGCACGCGGGACGCATCGGCGTCTGGATCGTCGGCATCACCACCATGATCATGCTGGTGGCGCTGTTGAGCGGCGTCATCACGCACAAGCGTATCTTCAAGGATTTCTTCACCTTCCGCCCGGCCAAGGGCCAGCGTTCGTGGCTCGACGCGCATAACGCGGTGGCCGTGCTGACGTTACCGTTCCAGTTCATGATCGCCTACACGGGCCTGGCCTTCTTCAGCGATGACTATGTGCCGGCCCCCGTGGCGGCGCAATACGGCATGGACAACCCCAAGAAAGCCTTTCTGGCCGACTGGAACGATGCGGGTAAACCTGCGCGCTCGGGCCAGCCGCTGGCCATTCCCGCGCTGGAACCGTTCGCGCTGCGCGCCGAGCAGGCCATCGGCCAGGAAATCCGCGCCGTGGTGCTGGACAACCCGAACGACGCCTCCATGCGCGTGTGCATGTATGGCTGGAACGAGGATACGGAACTGCTCACGCGCATCAGCGCCAATACGGGCAGGGCCTGTTATGCGCTGGCCACGGGCGAGCAGGTTGCCGTGCGCCGGCCGGGCGAGTCGGACACGGGCGGCGCGGGCTTGACGCGTTCCGTCATGGCTAACCTGCACATGGTGGGTTTCGGTGGCACGCCGATGCGCTGGCTGTACTTCTTTTGCGGCCTGGCCGGCACGGCCATGATGGGCACGGGCGCCATTCTATTTATGGTCAAGCGCCGCCAGAAGTCCGGCGGCGAGTTCGGCGCCTATACGCAGCGCGTGTACCGCGTCATCGCCTGCCTGAATGTGGCGGCGATTGCCGGCCTGTCGATCGCCTGCGTGGGCTTCCTGTGGGCCAACCGCCTGATCCCCGTCGGCATCGAGCAGCGCGCCGGCTGGGAAGTGCGCGCCTTCTTCGGCGTGTGGTTTTTGATGCTGGTGCACGCCTGCCTGCGCGCGGAAAAGCGCGCGTGGATCGAGCAACTGGGCTTGCTGGCCGCCCTATGCCTGCTGCTGCCGGTCTTGAATGTGCTGAGCACGGGCGACAACCTGGTGGCGCAGGTCGCGCGCGGCGACTGGGAAAGCGCCGGCGTGGAGCTGGGCAGCATGGCCTTCGGCCTGCTGGCCGCCTGGGGCGCGTGGAAAGTCCACAAGCGCAAGGAAAAACCGCTAAAAAAAGCTGCCGCCAGGGAAAACGCTGCGCCCGTGGCCAGCCTGCAAGTCACTACGGAAGGACAGTCATGATCAACACCATCCTGTGCGCGCTGGGCCTGTCGTATGCGGGCATGGCGAGCCTCTCGCTGGCGATGGACCGCCACCATGGCCAGGTCTGGGGCAGGGACGCGGCGCCGAACGTGCGGCGCGCCCTGCAACTGGCGGGCGCCATCCTGCTGGCGCTGGCCATCTGGCCTTGCGTGGCCGGCTGGAGCGCTACCGTCGGCGTGGTCGCCTGGCTGGGATTCATCGGCGCGGGAGCGCTGCTGGTGGCCCTGCTGCTGCCGTATGCGCCCAAGCTGCTGTTGCGTAGTTCCCTGCTGGCAGCCGTCGCCGCGCTGGCAGGGCTTGTGACGTTTCTGCGGTGATGATCACCGCCATTTTCAAGGATAGACCGATGTATTTTTCACGCCCGGCGACACCGATTGATGTATTGACTGTATTGAAGGCGGCTTCCTGATGGCGGCCCGCCTGCCTTCCCGCCGCGCCCGCATCCTGGGCGGCGCGGTCTTGCTGGCGCTGTTTGGCGCCGGTGCCCTGTGGGCCACGCGCGGCCCGGCCACCGTGTTCGACACGGCGCCCGTCAAGCGCGGCAATATCGAGGCCAGCGTCACGGCCATCGGCACCCTGCAGCCGCAAACCTATGTCGACGTGGGCGCGCAGGTGTCGGGCCAGATCACGCGCCTGCACGTGCAGCCCGGCAGTGCCGTGGAAAAAGGCCAGTTGCTGGCCGAGATCGACCCCAGCGTGCAGCAAGCCACGGTCGACGCGGGTCGCGCCGCCCTGGCGGGCTTGCGCGCGCAGCTGGCCGACCAGCAGGCGCAGCACCGGCTGGCGGGCCAGCAGCACGTGCGCCAGCAGCAGATGGCCAAGTTCGACTCGACGCCGCTGGCCGACCTGGAAACGGCCGAAGCCACGCTGGCCTCGGCCGGCGCCAAGATCGATCACCTGAAGGCGCAGATAGCCCAGACCCAGGCCAGCCTGAAGGCGGACGAGGCGCGCCTCGGCTATACGCGCATCTACGCGCCGATGGCCGGCAAGGTGGTGGGCCTGGATGCCAAGGAAGGGCAGACCCTGAACGCCACGTACCAGACGCCGAACATCCTGCGCATCGCCGATCTGTCGGCCATGACGGTGTGGACGGAAGTGTCGGAAGCGGACGTGCGCCGCGTGCGCCCGGACATGCCCGTGTACTTCACCACCCTGGGCGGCGACCAGCGGCGCTGGAGCGGCAAGGTGCGCCAAGTGCTGCCGGCGCCGCCGGTGCCCGGTGGTTCTGCCGCCGGCACGGCCCTGGCGCCGTCGACCAGCAAGGTGATCTTATATACCGTGCTGTTCGACGTGGATAACGCCGATGGCGAACTGATGCCGCAGATGACGGCGCAGGTGGTGTTTGTCACGGCCGCGGCAAACAATGTGCTGGCCGTGCCCTTGCCGGCGCTGAAACCGTCGACTGAAGAAGGCGCCAAGCCGGGGCAGTTCACGGCCCGCGTGATGGATGCGGACGGCAAGGTCGAGACGCGCGCCGTCACCGTGGGCGTGCGCAACCGCCTCAGCGCGGAAGTGCTGCAAGGCTTGCGCGAAGGTGAGTTGCTGGTCACGGGCGAGCAGCCGGCCAGCAGCGGCGCCAGCAGGTTCCAGTTATGAGTGCCATGAGCGAGGCCAGGTCGCTGGGGCAGGCCGGAGAATCTGGCCAGCCGGCGCCACTGATTGAACTTGTCGGCATTCGCAAGCGTTACGGCGGCCATGACGGCGCGCCGGCCGTGGAAGTGCTGCGCGGCCTGACCTTGTCCATTGGCGCCGGTGAATTCGTCGCCATCGTGGGCGCGTCGGGTTCCGGCAAATCGACCCTGATGCATTTGCTGGGATGCCTTGACCGTCCCAGCGACGGCACCTACCGCTACGCCGGCCAGGACGTGGCCAACCTGAATCCCGATGAACTGGCGTGGCTGCGGCGTGTAGCGTTCGGCTTCGTCTTCCAGGGTTATCACCTGATCGCCACCGAATCGGCGCGCGAGAACGTGGAAGTGCCGGCCCTGTACGCGGGCATGCCGGCCGCCGCCCGCCACGCCCGTTCCGAAGCGCTGCTCAAGCGCCTGGGCCTGGGCGACCGGCTCGACCACCGGCCGAATCAATTATCGGGCGGGCAGCAGCAGCGGGTGTCGATCGCGCGCGCCCTGATGAATGGCGGGCGCATCATCCTCGCCGATGAACCGACGGGGGCCTTAGATAGCAGCAGCGGCGCCGAAGTCATGGCCCTGCTGGGCGAACTGGCCGACGCGGGCCACACCATCATCCTCATTACGCATGACCGCAAGGTGGCGGCCCAGGCGCGCCGCGTGATCGAGATCAGCGACGGCGAAATCGTCGCAGACTCGGGCGCCGTCGCCATTCCATCCACGTCGACGGCCCTGCCGCCGCTGGACATGTCGCGCGCCGCGCATGACACGGGCGCTTCGCTGGGCACGGAATTGCTCGACGCGGCGCGCGCCGCCTGGCGCGTGCTGTGGATCAACCGCTTCCGCACGGGCTTGACCCTGCTCGGCATCGTCATCGGCGTCGCTTCCGTGATCGTCATGCTGGCCATCGGCCTGGGCACGCGCCAGCAAGTGATGGCCCAATTGGGCGCGTTCGGCTCGAATTTGCTGTACATGGCGTCGCGCGGCGAAAGCTCGCGCATCCCCGGGCGCAGCATCACCCTGGCCGACCTCGATGCGCTCAAGGATGTGCCGGGCATTTCCCATGTGCTGCCGAATGTCACCGGCAACAAGGTCATACGCCACGGCAACCTCGACGTGCAGACGTATGTGCGCGGCACGGGCCCGGCCCTGCCGCAGATCCAGACCTGGCCCGTGGCCAAGGGCGGCTTCTTTACCGAAGAAGACGAGCGCGAGATGGCCACCGTGGCCGTGCTGGGCGCGCACCTGGCCGAAAAGCTGATGCCCGACGTGGCCAATCCCGTGGGGCAGAGCATCCTGATCGGCAATGTGCCGTTCCAGGTGATCGGCGTGATGAGCGCGAAGGGCGCGCTGACGGGCGAGAAGGATGAAGATGACGTGCTGCTGCTGCCGTTTTCCACGGCCGGCATCCGCGTCTTCGGCCAGCGCGAGCCGACCTACACCGTCATGGCGGTGGCCGACGTCAAGCGCGTGACGGAAGTGGAGGCGGCGGTCGACGCCACCATGTTCGAGCGCCACCGCATCCGCGACTATGGCATCAGCAACGCCGCCGCGTCGATCGCTGCCGAAGCCAAGACGCAGGACAACATGACCATGATGCTCAGCCTGATCGCCGCCGTCTCCCTGGTGGTGGGCGGCATCGGCGTCATGAACGTGATGCTGATGACGGTGCGCGAGCGCACGCGCGAAATCGGCATCCGCATGGCGACGGGCGCGCGCCGGCGCGACATCCTGCGCCAGTTCCTCACCGAAGCCGTGCTGGTGTCGGTGGTGGGCGGCGTGGCCGGCATCGTGGTCGGCGTGACGGTGGCCGGCTTGCTGCTGGTATGGGACGTGCCGGTGATCTTTTCGCTGAGCGCCATCGCCGGCGCGTTTGCCTGCGCCGTGGTGACGGGGCTGGTGTTTGGCTTCATGCCGGCGCGCAAGGCGTCGGGACTCGATCCGGTGGTGGCGCTGGCCGGACACTAGGTGTTGTAAAAACGCCGGCGCCATGCCTGCCATCGCGGCCAGGCATTGCACCGGCGTTGTTGTTTCGGCTAAAATGAGAATAATTCTTATTTGCGTTGGTGCCAGGCGCCTGACAGGAAAGGATGCCCATGTCGGCCGCCGACTTCGCCCTACAGCAAGACCACTCTTCTCCCACGCATGCCGCCCAGGCGCTGTACCAGCAGCACCACGGCTGGCTGCATGGCTGGTTGCGCTACAAGCTGGGCAATGCCTTTGACGCGGCCGACCTGGCGCACGACACCTTCATCCGCATCCTGGCGCGGCGCGACATCGTCGCCATCAGCCAGCCGCGCGCTTACCTGACGACGGTGGCGCGCGGCATCCTCATCAACTGGTACCAGCGCCAGGCGCTCGAACGCGCCTATCTCGACGCCATCGCCCTGCTGCCCGAAGTGCAAGCGCCATCGTGTGAAGACCAATTGCTGATCCTGGAAACCCTGCACCAGGTCGACGCCATGCTCGACTCCCTGCCGGCTGTCGTGCGGCGTGCCTTTTTGCTGTCGCAGCTGGAAGGGCTGACGTATGACGCCATCGCCGTGCGGCTGGACGTGTCGCTGGCCAGCGTGAAGCGCTATATGAAGCAGGCCTTCCTGGCATGCCTGCAGCTCGATGGCGACTAGCGTGGGCGCCCGTGTTCCGATTGATCCACGCGTGCTCGAGCAGGCGGCCGACTGGCTGATGCAGCTGCACTCGGGCGCGGCCAGCGCACAGCAGCGGCGCGAGTGCGAACGCTGGCGCGCAAGCGACCCGGAACACGCGCGCGCCTGGCAGCGTGCCGAAGCGCTGCTGGGAAAACTCGGCGGCTTGCCGCCGGAACTGGCCATGCCGGCGCTGGACCGCGCCGAAGCGGTGGACCGCAGCTCGGCGCGCCGCGCCGCGCTGCTGAAACTGGCCGCCTTGCTGGCGGTGGTGCCCGGCGCCTGGCTGCTGATGGAGCAGCAGGGCTGGCGCCACGATTACCGCACGGCTACTGGCGAGCGGCGCGACATCGTGCTGGCCGATGGCAGCCGCATCAGCCTCAATACGGCCACCACCCTGGACGTGCAATTCGATGGCGCGCAGCGCCTGCTGACCCTGCGGCGCGGCGAAATCGCCGTGCAGACTGCCGCCGATGCGCAGCGCCGCCCGTTTTTCGTCGCCACGGCCGAAGGCCGGCTCGAAGCGCTGGGCACGCAGTTTTCCGTGCGCCAGGATGGTGGCCGGACGCGGCTGGCGGTGCGGGAAAGCCGCGTGCGCGTGCAGGCGCGCAGCGGTGCGGAACATATCATTCCAGCGGGACGGCAAGTGGCCTTCACGGCGGCGGCCATCGGCGAACCCGCTGCGCTGGACGGCGGCGCGCTGGCGTGGCGGCGCGGCATGCTGCTGGCCGAAGACATGCGTTTGCACGATTTTGCGCTGGAACTGGGCCGCTACCGGCCCGGCATCGTGCGCTGCGATCCCCGCGTGGCCGGCGTGCGCGTCTCGGGCGCCTTTCCCATCACGGACACGGATGCGGCGCTGGTAATGCTGGTATCGACCTATCCTGTGGCGGCGCGCACGCGCCTTGGCGGCTATTGGGTGACCCTGGATGCGGCCGAATAAATAGGTGAAAAAACCTGACACTTTTTTCGCGCCGGGCTGGCAAGGGGAAGAAGATCCCATTGCCATGTAAAGGAAACGTCATGCCTGCAACTCCCCTCCGTTCCATCGTTTTTCTCGCCGTCCACCTGGCTGTGCTGGCCATGGCGGCGCCCGCCCATGCCGCATCGCCGGACGCGCCCGCCGCGCGCAGCATCGACGTGGCGGCCGGTCCCCTGGGGCGCAACCTGTCCACCCTGGCCGTTGACGCGGGTATCGCCCTGTCGTTCGATCCGGCCCTGACGGCGGGGCTGAGCAGCCCGGCCCTGAGCGGCAGCTATACGCCGCGCGAGGCGCTGGCGCGCCTGCTGGCCGGCAGCGGCCTGGAACTCGTCGGCCGCAGTGACGGCAGCTATACCTTGCAAAAAGCGGCGCCCGCAGCCGCGACATCGGCGGGTGCCGCTGCCAGCGCCGCTGATGAGCAAACCCTGGCCGCGATCCGCGTGCGTGCGCGCCGCGCCGCCGATGGCAGCACGGAAGGCACGGGTTCGTACACCAGCCGCGTCACCAGCATCGCGTCGAAGACGGACCAGTCGTTTCGCGAAATTCCCCAGTCGGTATCGGTGGTGACGCGCCAGCAGCTCGATGACCAGGACGTCAAGGATATCGGTGGCGCCATGGCGCTGACGCCGGGCATCACCTTGCAGCGCGTAAACGGCCACGCCTACAATTTCTATTCGCGGGGCTTCCAGATCGACAGCATGCAGATCGATGGCGGCGCGCCCTTCAATATCGGCAGCTACACCGCGACGGCGATCCAGGATATGGCGATGTACGACCGGGTCGAGGTGATGCGCGGCGCGTCCGGCCTGCTGGCCGGTGCCGGTGATCCGGGTGGCATCATCAACCTGGCGCGCAAGAAACCGCTGGAGCAGCGGCAACTGACGGCTGGCTTGTCGGCGGGCAGCTGGAGCAATTATCGCGCCGACGTCGACGCCACCGGTCCGCTCGCATATGACGGGCGGGTGCGCGGAAGGGTAGTGGCCATGTATGAAAATGATGGCTCCTTCATGCGCCACTTCCGCACGGAAAAGGCACTTTTGTATGGCGTGCTGGAAGCGGACCTGCCCACGGGCTCGCTGCTGACCGTGGGCGGTTCGCATGCCAAGCGCGATACGAATGGCAGTGGTTCCGGTCTGCCCCGCTATGCGGACGGCGCCGATTTGCAGTTGCCGCGCTCGACCAACCTGAGCCAGCCCTGGGGGTATGTCGACAATGCGGTCACGGAGCTGTTTGCCCAGCTTGAACACCGCTTTCCCACTGGCTGGAAGCTGAAATTGAATGCCAGCCACGTCGAGCAGAGCGCCAAAGGGCGCGGCACGTTTACCACCGGCGCCGTGGAGCCTGGCGGCAGCGATGGCGTCGTGTGGGCCGGCACGCGCAACAATGCCTGGAATCACCAGAATGTGCTGGACCTGAATCTGACGGGCAATTTCAAGCTGCTGGGACGCACGCATGAGTTGCTGCTGGGAGCCGACCGGCAGAAGGTCACGAGCTACTGGGATTCGGCCCGGCAGACGGGGGCGGGCAGTACGCCGGCCAATCCCTTCAATCCCGATGCCACGCCTTGGGCCGGCGGCGACAATGGCCCCGTCTGGTACCGTTTTCATCCATGGGAGCAGGAACAGTATGGCGCGTATGGCACCGTGCGCCTGCATCCCAGCGACCAGCTGCACGTGGTGCTGGGCGCGCGCCTGGCCCGTTACAAATTCAAGCAATACGTGGCATCCCTCGATGGCGACACGGGCGTGTGGTCGCCCGACTCTGACAGCCGCTTCAGCGAGCCGACCAAGCTGACGCCGTATGGCGGCATCATCTATGACATCAATGCACAGTGGTCGGCGTATGCCAGCTATTCCGCCATCTTCAAGCCGCAGGCGCTGTACAAGGCGGGCCCGGTGCCGGGTACCTCGCTCAAGCCTATCACGGGCAAGAGCTATGAAGGCGGCCTCAAGGGCGAATTGCTCGACGGGCGCCTGAATGCCACTTTCAGCCTGTTCCATGTCGAACGCAATGGCGAGGCGGTGCTGGACCCCAGCTATCCGGAAGAAACCGACCTGTATGCGGGCAATTGCTGCTATCTGCCGCAGGGTAAGGTGACCAGCCGCGGCGTGGATATGGAAGTGGGCGGCGAACTCTTGCCCGGCTTGCAGGCCGCCGCCGGCTATACTTTTAACCACAGCAAGAATGACAGCACGGGATTGCCTTTCAGCAGCATCACGCCCAAGCATCTGTTCAAGCTGTCGACGGCGTATGCCTTGCCTGGCGCCTGGTCGGCCTGGAAGGTGGGCGGCAATGTCACCATCCAGAGCGCCAACTACACGAACGGCACGGTGCTCACGCGTGCCGGCGGCGAGCAGGACTTCCAGTTTACGCAGGGCGGCTATGCCGTCTGGAGCGCGCTGGCGCAATACCGCATCGCTCCCCGCTGGTCGCTGGCTCTGAACGTCAATAATGTCTTTGACAAGCGCTACTATGAAAAGACGGGCTACTCTGGCGGTGGTAACTGGTATGGTGCGCCACGCAATGCGAGCGTGACCCTGCGCGCCACGTTTTAAACAGGGCCGGCCGGCCAGGGCAAAAAAATGTTGCCCTGGCTTTAAGTAACCCCCAATAAATTATTGTGATTTCTGACTTCCATAAGCGGCGCTGTGCAAGGTGGCCGACGAGGCTTGCCCGCAGCTGGCAGTGCTCGCACTGCGTCGCTGCAGGCGCCTTGCACAGCATCCGGTTCTGTTCGTCATAAATTTACAATATTTCCCCGAGGGTTACTTAACACACGGTACTATCTCCCCATAATAAAAAAAGCTGTGTTTTATGCCCTTGCGGGCACACACCAACCACCACAGGAGAACCCGATGCAGACAAAATCAACTTTGAAGACCGGTATCGCCGCCGCCCTCATGCTGGCGTTCAGCATGGGCGCCGTCCAGGCGCAGGCGCAGGAAGTCGTGCGCCTGGGCAACTTGAAATTTGCCCATTACGGCGCCGTGTCGTACATCAAGGAAATCGCGCCCAAGTGCGGCATCAAGGTCGAAGAGCATATCTTTGCCAAGGGCCTTGATGTCATGCAGGCGATTATCGCGGGCGAGCTGGACGTGGGTGCGACGGCATCCGAAGCGGCCATTTCCGGCCGCGCCGGCGGTGCGCCCATCTATGTGGTGGCCGGCTTTGCCAAGGGCGGTGCGCGCCTGGTGGGGGGCATGGGGCAAAAGATCGCCAGCGTGAAGGATTTGAAGGGCAAGCGCGTGGGCGTGACGCGCGGCGGCATCCAGGAAGTGCTGCTGCTGGCCGAGCTGTCGCAAGCGGGCCTGACGTATTCCGAAACCAAGGGCAAGGACGTGCAACTGGTGTTCCTGGCTTACGCCGACTTGAACCAGGCGCTGATGGGCAAGAATATCGACGCCATGATGCAGTCGGAGCCGCAATCGTCGCAGGCGATCAACAAAGGTTTTGGTACGGAAATCCTGAAACCGTACGACACGCCGATCGGCGAACCCGTGCGTACCATGGTGATGACGGAAAAGTTTTACAAGGAACGCCGCCCGGTGGCAGAAAAATTCATGCGCTGCTTCGTCGAAGCCACGAAGACCTTCATCGAGAACAAGGCGACGGCGGAAAAGTATGTGCGCGAAGTCGTGTTCCGCGGCCAGATCACGAAGGATGACTTCGACGACGCGATCAGCAATTCGCCGTATTCGTATGACATCTCGCCCGAGCATATCCAGGTGACCACCGATGTGATGGTGAAAACGGGCGTGGGCCGCATGACGAAGCCGCCGGTGGCCAAGGACTGGGTCAAGACGGACTTGCTGGAGCAGGCGAAAAAGAGCCTGAATGTGAAGTAAATCAGTAAAACCATCAAAAAACCTCCGTGCCAGCGATGGTCCGGAGGTTTTTTATGTGCAGCGCCCTTAGCGGGCGTTAAAGCCCATCCAGCCTTTTTCCGTCTGCCTGAAGCTCAGCGTATAGATGCGCGTCAGTTCATCGCCTTTCTTGAGCTGGCGGTTGATGATGGCGCCATAATTGTCCTGCACGATCTGGTCCGACCATTGCAGCAGGTTTTCGAAGCGCTCTGCCGTCATCGCCGCCTGGCGGGCCAGCAGCGGTGCGGGAATCGCCTTCTTTTCCTGCTGCTGCGCCCAGAAGTCGCGGAAGGCCTTGTTTTCGCCGCTCATGCCGCGCGCCATCAGGCCCAGGCCCATGGTCATGCCCACGGAGCCATCCGTCTTGGCCTGCGCCTCGATCTTGTCGGCCACATCGGCCAGCAGTTCCAGGTAGCCTACCTTGGCGCGCAGCACGGCCGAGCCTTTGATTTCGTACTGTTCATTCTCTTTCCAGCCATTGAGCTTTTCCAGTTTCGCGATCTCGAAGTAATCCTTGTACAGATCGTAGCTTTGAATCGAGGTACGGAAATATTCCTCATACGTGGATTGGGAAGGCGCGTCTTTCATGCAGCCGCTTAAACCAGTGCAGGCGGCCAGCAGGAGGCAGGTCCAGAAAAATTTTCGAAAAGGCATGGCGAGGGGAGGGGGCGTAAGGGTGGATAAATATTGCTCTGTAGATATAATTATAGACTGGCTCATCAGGATGGCAACACATCCGCCGCGCGGCGACGGCGCGTAGCAGGAAAGATTGCCAAAATCTTGAGGGTGCGCCACCCCGTCATGCCTCAGGCGCGATATCATGGCAGGCTTGCGGTATTGGCAGGTGGCGAATTGCTCGCAGCCCATACTGTCGCTTGAATCGCGCTTGCCGGCTATGGTGTAAACTTAAACTATGCAGATCTATTTCTTTTTCATCGCCGCCCTGTTGTACGCGGCGTGCGCGGTGCTTCCCTCGTCCCGTGCCCGGCTCATTGCCGGCCTGACCGGCGTCGCCTGGCTGGCGCACGCCGCCACCCTGTGGTTCGACCTGATGGCGCCTGGCACCTTGCGTTTCGGTTTTTCCGCCATGCTGTCGGCCGCGCTGTGGGTCTCGGTGGGCGCCTACTGGATCGAGAACCGCAATTTCAGCCTGGACGGATTGCGCCGCATGGTCATGCCCAGCGCCGTCATCGCCATCGGCCTGGCCTGGGCCTTTCCTGGCAGCCAGGTCAGCATGGAAGGCAAGTCCGCCGTCTTCGGCTGGCATATTGCCGTGGCGGTGCTGGCCTACAGCACCTTGACGATTGCCGCCTTTCACGCCGTGCTCATGGCGCTGCAGGAATCGCGCCTGCATACGCGCAGCGAAAGCCGCGGTTTCATCGGCAGCGCGCTGGACCAGCTGCCAGCGCTGCTGACGATGGAAAAGTTGCTGTTCCGCATGATCGGTCTGGGTTTCATTCTGCTCAGCCTGACCGTGCTGTCGGGCATCGTCTTTTCCGAGCAATTATTTGGCAAGGCGCTCAACTGGGATCACAAATCCGTGTTTACCATGCTGTCGTGGCTGTTGTTTGCCGCCCTGCTGGCAGGGCGCCGCTTTCGCGGCTGGCGCGGCAAGACGGCCTTGAGCTTCACCCTGGCCGGTTTCGCCACCTTGCTGCTGGCCTATGTCGGCAGCCGTTTTGTACTTGAAGTGGTTTTACACCGAGGATACACATGACGCGTGTTTTATTCTGGCTGGCGCTGGTGTTCCTGGTGCTGTTTGCCATCCGCAGCAAGATCCGGGGCATGCAGCAGCGGGCCCGTGCGCAGCAACAGCAACAGCAGCCCAATCCGTTTGCGCCGCCGGGCCGGCCACAGGAATTGCCGGATGCGGAGCTGATGCTGTGTTGCGCCCATTGCGGCGTGTATTACCCGGCCTCCGAAAACGTGCAGGCCAAGGGCCACGATTACTGCAGCCACGCGCACGCCACGCTGTAAGGGCAGGCCCGCGCCGCATTGCTCATCCGTATCGTATCGTCTTCCGGCAGCAGTCCGGCGTAGCATCTGCAGTAAGCGGTTCGCCACCGCCCTTGCAGAAAGGCGCGCTCCCCTATGCCCAGTCCCAAGCTGCAGACCGCGACCGCCGCCGGCAAGACGGTGGCCAGCGGCCTGCCGTCCGCGCCGCAACTATGTGGCCATTCACTGCCCATGCAGGCGTTGCGCGCGCAGATCGGCCGCATCGCCCTGTGCGGCGCGCCGGTGGCCATCCGCGGCGAATCGGGCAGCGGCAAGGAACTGGCGGCGCGCGCCATCCACGCGCAGGGGGCGCGCGCCAGCGGCCCGTTTATCGCCGTCAACTGCGGTGCCATTCCCGAAGCGCTGATGGAAGCCGAATTCTTCGGCTGCCGGCCGGGCGCCTATACTGGCGCGCTGCACGAACGCCAGGGATTGTTCCAGGCGGCCCATGGCGGCAGTTTGTTGCTTGATGAAGTCGATGATTTGCCGCTGGCCATGCAGGTGAAGCTGTTGCGCGTGCTGCAGGAGCGCCGCGTGCGCAAGCTGGGCGGCAGTAGCGACGAAGCCGTTGACGTGCGCATCCTGTGCGCCAGCCAGCATGGCCTGGCGCGCGGTGTGGCCGCCGGCACGTTTCGCCAGGATCTGTTTTACCGCCTCAATGTAATCGAGTTGGCGCTGCCGCCGTTGCGTGAGCGGCGTGGCGATCTGCAGATATTATGTGAAGTAATCCTGGCGCGTCTGGCACCGGGCCAGGCCGTGAGCCTGGCGCCACCGGTGCTGGCGGCCCTGGCAGCGTATGCGTTTCCGGGCAATGTGCGCGAACTGGAAAATATGCTGGAACGGGCGCTGGCCTTTGCTGATGGCGGCGTGATCGCGCTCGACGGGCTGGGCTTGCAGTCGCCGGCGGGGATCACCCCGTTGCGGGCGGCGCCGGGCTTGCCGGAACGGCAATTGTGCCTGCCGGGCATGGACGTGTGCAGTGTGCCGCTGGATGTGTATTTGCGCCAGGCCGAGCGCGACATGATCATGCAGGCGCTGGCACAGGCGCGCTATCACCGCGCACGGGCGGCGCGCCAGCTGGGCCTGAGCGTGCGCCAGCTGCGTTACCGCATGCAGAAATTGACGATACTGGAAGCGCTACCTTGATGACAGCATGGACGATAGATGAAGACGGCTGGTGCGACGGCGCGCTGCGCTATGATTCGCCGCACCAGGATGCGCGCCCGGACGGTGCGCAAGTCGACTTGCTGGTGATCCATAACATCAGCTTGCCGGGCGGCCACTTTGGCGGACCGCATGTGTCGGACTTGTTTACCGGCCGGGTAGATTATAATGCCGATCCTTCTTTCGCCGACCTGCGTGGCTTGCAGGTGTCGGCGCACTTTTTTGTGCGGCGCGATGGTGCGCTGTTGCAATATGTTTCTGTTGATCAACGTGCCTGGCATGCTGGCGCGTCCACATTCGAAGGACGTCCGCAGTGCAATGACTATTCCATCGGTATCGAAATGGAAGGCGCGGACTTTGTCCCCTTCCAGGCGCAGCAATACCGCGTGCTGGCGGCGTTGACGGCGGCGCTGGTGGCGCGCTATGACTTGTCCCAGGTGCGCGGCCACGAGCATATTGCGCCGGGGAGGAAAACGGATCCGGGAGCGTTTTTTGACTGGCATTTTTATCAAGAATGCTGGTTGGAAACTGTGCGCGGGCAGCCTGCGTTAGCGCTTACTACGCGGGGATTGGGCTTTCCATCCATGCCCTGAAAAGTCAACCGAAATCGTATATGAAAATACAAAAAATTACGCTGACGGATGCCGGAAAACTATTGCATCGCCTTTCGATGGGCACTACAATTAGTACATAACTTGGATTTAAAGACTATATGTAGTGCCATCACAGACGTTTTCAGAAATATTACCAAAGCTACCCTGTTTGTTGATATGGCAACGGGAACTGGCGTTTCATCACCCTTGATCGTGTTTCGCGCCAGCCGGGCTGTACAGGTTGGCCGTATGATTTCTGGCTGTGAATTACTTACTATTTAGCAACAAACACCTGAAGAAACCCTGACCATCGGGCGTTCTATTCAACAACACACGCGGCAGCAAAACTGCAGGCTGACTTTAGCTGACAACGGGAGCTTCAATGCAATCACCACAAGATATTTCCATCCATCCAACGCCAGTATCGCCAGCGCCAGGCGCGGCCAATAGCGTGGCGAGCACGGGCGCGGCATTGGGCGACTATCGCATCCTCCGCCGCAACGGCGCGGTGGTGGCATTTGAGCCTTCGAAGATCGCAATCGCCATGACCAAGGCGTTTTTGGCCGTTAACGGCGGCCAGGGCGCAGCCTCGGCGCGCATCCGCGAACTGGTGGAACAGCTGACCGACGGCGTTGTCGCCGCGCTGGTGCGCCGCCAGCCGGGGGGCGGCACCTTCCATATCGAAGACGTGCAAGACCAGGTGGAACTGTCGCTGATGCGTTCGGGCGAGCACGACGTGGCGCGTGCCTATGTGCTGTACCGTGCCAAGCACATGGAAGAGCGCCGTCTGCAGAAGGAAGCGCTGGGCGCTTCCGCGCAAGTGACCGCACCCCAGCTGAACGTGCTCGATAACGGCGTGCGCCGTCTGCTCGACATGCAGGAAGTGCGCGACCTGATCAATGCCGCCTGCGCAGGCCTGGAAAAGCACGTCGATGCCGACGCCATTCTGGCTGAAACGGTGAAGAACCTGTACGACGGCGTGCCCGTCGAAGAGCTGCACAAGTCGGCCATCCTGGCGGCGCGCGCGCTGATGGAAAAAGATCCGGCCTACAGCCAGGTCACGGCCCGCATCCTGCTGCACACGGTGCGCAAGGAAGTGTTCGGCAAGGAAGTGCCGCAAGCGGCCGCTGCTGCCGAGTACCTGACGTATTTCCCGCAATATATCGCCAAGGGCATCGCCAACGAGCTGCTGAACCCGGTACTTGCCAGCTTCGACCTGGAACGCCTGGCGAAAGCCATCGTGGCCGACCGCGACTTGCAATTCGGCTACATCGGTCTGCAAACCCTGTATGACCGCTACTTCCTGCACATCCATGACGTGCGCATCGAAATGCCGCAAGCGTTCTACATGCGTGTGGCCATGGGTCTGTCGCTGAACGAAGCGGACCGCGAAGCGCGCACCATCGAGTTCTACAATCTGCTGTCCTCGTTCGACTTCATGAGCTCGACCCCGACCCTGTTCAACTCGGGCACCCTGCGCTCGCAGCTGTCGTCGTGCTACCTGAGCACCGTCTCGGACGACCTGGAAGGCATTTACGACGCCATCAAGGACAACGCGCTGCTGGCCAAGTACGCCGGCGGCCTGGGCAACGACTGGACGCCAGTGCGCGCCCTGGGCGCCCACATCAAGGGCACCAACGGCAAGTCGCAAGGCGTGGTGCCGTTCCTGAAAGTGGTCAACGACACGGCCGTGGCAGTCAACCAGGGCGGCAAGCGCAAGGGCGCCGTCTGCGCCTACCTGGAAACCTGGCACATGGACATCGAGGAATTCCTCGACCTGCGCAAGAACACGGGTGACGACCGCCGCCGCACGCACGACATGAACACGGCGAACTGGATTCCCGACATGTTCATGAAGCGCGTCATGGAAAAAGGCGAGTGGACCCTGTTCTCGCCATCCGAAACGCCAGATTTGCACGACCTGGTCGGCAAAGCCTTTGAAAAGGCTTACCTGGGCTACGAAGCCAAGGCCGCCGCCGGCGAAATCCGTTCGTTCAAGAAGATCGCCGCGCTGGACCTGTGGCGCAAGATGCTGTCGATGCTGTTTGAAACGGGCCACCCATGGATCACGTTCAAGGATCCTTGCAACATCCGCAGCCCGCAGTCGCACGTCGGCGTCGTCCACAGCTCGAATCTGTGCACCGAAATCACGCTCAACACGGGTCCTGACGAAATCGCCGTCTGCAACCTCGGTTCCGTCAACATGCCGGCGCACATGAAGGAAGGCAAGCTCGATCACGTCAAGCTGGCCAAGACCATCCGCACCGCCATGCGCATGCTCGACAACGTCATCGACATCAATTACTACGCCGTCGAGAAGGCGCGCAATTCGAACATGCGCCATCGTCCGGTCGGCATGGGCGTGATGGGTTTCCAGGACTGCCTGCACATGATGCGCATCCCGTTCGCCTCGGACGCTGCCGTGTCGTTCGCCGACACCTCGATGGAAGCGGTCTGCTACTACGCCTACCTGGCGTCGACGGAACTGGCCGAAGAGCGCGGCCGCTATGAATCGTATGCCGGTTCGCTGTGGGACCGTGGCATCCTGCCGCAAGACTCGGTGAAACTGCTGGCCGAAGAGCGCGGCGGCTACCTGGAAGTCGATTCCTCGTCGGCCATGGACTGGACGCCGGTGCGCGAACGCATCGCCAAGTTCGGCATGCGCAACTCAAACTGCGTGGCGATCGCCCCGACGGCGACGATTTCGAACATCATCGGCGTGTCGGCCTGTATCGAGCCGACGTTCCAGAACCTGTACGTGAAATCGAACCTGTCGGGCGAATTCACCGAGATCAACGGCTACCTGGTGCGCGACCTGAAGGCGCGCGACCTGTGGGATGAAGTCATGATCTCCGACCTGAAGTACTTCGACGGCAGTCTGGTGAAGATCGACCGCATCCCGCAAGACCTGCGCGACATCTACGCCACCGCCTTTGAAGTATCGCCAAGCTGGCTGGTGGAAGCGGCTTCGCGTCGCCAGAAGTGGATCGACCAGGCCCAGTCGCTGAACATTTACATGGCTGGCGCATCGGGCAAGAAGCTCGACGAGACCTACAAGCTGGCATGGCTGCGTGGCCTGAAAACCACCTACTACCTGCGTACCATCGCCGCTACCCACATGGAGAAATCGACCTCCAAGACGGGCGCCCTGAACGCCGTGGCCGTCGATGGCGGCATGTCGGCCAGCGCACAGAGCGCCCAGGCAGCGGTCGTGGCGGCAGCCGCTGCCGCCGTGGCACCGGTAGTGGCAGCGGCAGCGGACGACGCCGATGGCGAAGCCTGCTACCTGCGTCCGGGAGATGACGGTTTCGAAGAATGCGAAGCCTGCCAGTAAAAACCTGCTGCGCAGCCCCCTCTCGGGTTCTGTGTTGCTTACCGGCTCGGCGCCCCCGTACGTAAAGTACGGCTCCGCTACTCGACCCGATATCGGGCTTGCTCGCGACGGTTTTTAAAAAATTTAAAGTTGTCAGCCCGGCACGGTCGGGCTGATTCAATGTTGTTAATGTCTGTATTGTCCGATACAACGGGCCTGTTGCAGACGCCGGTGAACCGGCATGGAAAGGAAGAAGAATATGTCGTTGTCTTGGGATGATGAAACCACGTCGGCAGCTGTGCCGCGTCCGGCGCAGCAAGCGCCACTGGGAAATACCGAATTGAACCTGCCGGCAGGTGCCGAGCCGTCCGAAGCGAACGCCGAGCAAGTGGCGCGCCGCGTGAATGCCGACGACAAGCGCATCATCAACGGCAAGACGGACGTCAACCAGCTGGTGCCGTTCAAGTACAAGTGGGCGTGGGACAAATACCTGGCCGGTTGCGCCAACCACTGGATGCC
Organism: Janthinobacterium kochi; assembly: GCF_051380715.1. Classification (NCBI taxonomy): domain Bacteria; kingdom Pseudomonadati; phylum Pseudomonadota; class Betaproteobacteria; order Burkholderiales; family Oxalobacteraceae; genus Janthinobacterium; species Janthinobacterium kochi. The sequence goes on along the minus strand of NZ_JBNYXO010000002.1, from coordinate 387,012 downwards.
GCAGGAAGTGAACATGCAGCGCGATATCGAGCTGTGGAAAAACCCGAACGGCCTCACGGACGACGAGCGCCGCCTGGTCAAGCGCAACCTGGGCTTCTTCGTGACGGCCGACTCGCTGGCCGCCAACAACATCGTGCTGGGCACGTATCGCCACATCACGGCGCCGGAATGCCGCCAGTACCTGCTGCGCCAGGCGTTCGAGGAAGCGATCCACACGCACGCCTACCAGTACATCGTCGAGTCGCTGGGCCTTGATGAAGGCGAGATCTTCAACGCCTACAACGAAGTCAAGTCGATCCGCGACAAGGATGAATTCCTGATCCCGTTCATCAACACGCTGACCGACCCGGCGTTTGTCACCGGCACGGTGGAAAACGACCAGAAGCTGCTGAAATCCCTGATCGTGTTTGCCTGCCTGATGGAAGGCCTGTTCTTCTACGTCGGCTTCACGCAGATCCTGGCGCTGGGCCGCCAGAACAAGATGATGGGCGCTGCCGAGCAGTACCAGTACATCCTGCGCGACGAATCGATGCACTGCAACTTCGGTATCGACTTGATCAACACGATCAAGATGGAAAATCCGCTGCTGTGGACGGCCGAATTCCGCGAAGAGATTAAAGTATTGTTCCTGCAGGCCGTGGAACTGGAATACGCGTACGCGGAAGACACCATGCCGCGCGGCGTGCTGGGTCTGAACGCGCCGATGTTCAAGGGCTATTTGCGCTTCATCGCCAACCGCCGCGCGCAGCAGATCGGCATCGAGCCGTTGTTCGCCCAGGAAGAAAATCCCTTCCCATGGATGAGCGAGATGATCGACATGAAGAAGGAACGCAACTTCTTCGAAACGCGCGTGACCGAGTACCAAACGGGTGGTGCGCTGAACTGGGAATAAGCCAGCCGATAGCGTCACAAGTCATGTAACAAAGGCCTCGCAGATGCGGGGCCTTTTGCTATGTGGAAAGCTTGTTGCACCGGGCTCACACGGTCGGGATGGTGCCGCCATCGATCACATACTCGGCGCCGTGGATCGACGCGGCGCGGTCCGAGGCCAGAAAGGCGACCAGTTCGGCCACTTCTTCCGGCTTGCCCGGGCGGCCGATGGGAATGCCGCCCAGCGTCTGCATCAGCTTCTGGCGGGCCGCGTCTTCGCTGATGCCGGCGTGTTCGGCCCCGCGCCGTATCATCGCGTGGGCCGCCGTGGTTTCGATGAAGCCCGGCGAGACGGTATTGATGCGGATGCCCTGCGGACCGAATTCCTTCGACAGCCCCTTGCTGTAGTTGCTCAGCGCAGCCTTGGCGGCCGCATACGCCAGCGTCGAATCGTACAGCGGCAGGCTGCGCTGGATCGACGAGATGTGGATGATCACGCCGTACTGGCGCGCCACCATCGCCGGCAGCAGGGCGCGGTCGAGGCGCACGGCGGCAAGCAGGTTGCCATTGAGCGCGTCTTCCCAGGCATCGTCGTCCAGGGCCAGCGCGCCGCCCCCGGCGGCCGTCGAGCCGCCCACGTTATTGATCAGGATATCGACCCCGCCCAGGCTGGCCAGCGCTTCCTGGATCACTGTGTCGGTTCCTGCGCGGGTACGCAGGTCGGCCGCAATGAAATGCACGCCGGCCGGCAAGCTGCCGGTGGCGGCGCGTGCCGTGGTCGCCACGCGCGCGCCGCGCTCGAACATCAGTTTCAGCGTCGCCGCGCCCATGCCCTTCGTGCCGCCCGTGATCAGCACGCGCTTGTCCTTGAAATCGGTATTCATGCGCTGATCTCCAGGGTCTGGATATGATCGTTGGCGAGCGTGAAGGTAAAGCGCAGTGCCAGTGGGCTGCCGGGGAAGCTGCCACTGACGCTGCCGGTGACCAGGCAGCGCGCGCCCTGCATGTCGGCCGAGGTGGGGCTGACGGTGGCGCCGTACTGCTTGCTGCCAGCTTCTTTCCAGGCCTTGATGGCGGCATGGCCCGCGTGCGCATGGCCTTCGTCATGCACGACGCCATCGGCTGCGAAGCACTGCGCCACGGCGTCGCTATCGTGATGGTTTTCGGCGGTAAAGTAGTCGCCGACGATTGCCGGCATGAGGATAGACATGGTGCTTCCTTTCGGGGGGAGAGGTAGGGAGCGACCATCATATGGCGTTCAATTGCAGAGAAATAGTACAGCCAGGGTGATAGGCTTTAAACTTCAGGTTCATTATTGGCGCATGATCCCGCATGAAAAATAACTCTCTCGATGGCATCCGTACCTTTCTCGCGGTCGCCGAGCGGAAAAGTTTCAGCGCAGCGGCGCTGCAGCTTGGCGTAACGGTGACGGCCGTCAGCAAGGCGGTCAAGGTGATGGAACGGCAGCATGGCGTGCTGCTCTTCAAGCGCAATACGCGCAATGTCGCCTTCACCGAGGCCGGCGCGGGCCTGTACGCCAGTCTGGCCGGCGCCACCCGGCAGATCGATGACGCCTTCGCCGCGCTGAGCATGTTTCGCGACCGGCCCGCCGGCCATCTGCGGCTGACGGTGCCGCGCGCGCTGGGCGCGCTGGTCATGCGCGCATTGATACCGCGTTTTCGCAGCAGCTATCCTGACGTGACCATCGACCTGTCGCTCGACGATGGCGCGGTCGATCTGCTGGCGCAGGGTTACGACGCTGGCATCCGCCTGGGACAGTCCGTGGAGCAGGAGATGGTGGCGGTGCGCCTGACGGGGGACTTGCGCTGGTCCGTGGTTGGCGCGCCTAGCTACTTCGAGCGGAAGGGGCGGCCGCTGATTCCGGAGGACCTGATGCGCCACGACACGCTGGCCTACCGCTTTCACACTTCCGGCGCCTTGCACCGCTGGCGCTTCGTGCGCGATGGCGAAGAATTTCTGGTGGAAACCGGCGCGCCCCTGGTCGTCAACGACACCACGCTGATCGCCGATTTCGCCCGCTCGGGTCTGGGCCTGGCGTATATGCCGGACGTGGAAATCGAAGGTGATCTGGCAGTCGGCAGCTTGCTGCGGGTCCTTCAAAGCTACGTGCCGCCGACGAGCGGATTGTTCCTGTATTTTCCTGCCCGTACCCAGAGCCAGCCAAAACTTCGCGCCTTCATCGATACGGCCCTGGCGCTCTCCCGGCCAGCGTCTTCCGCAGAGACGCGTTAGCCTTGTCTGTTTTTTTCAGCCTGCCGGCATCCGTCTGGAGACAGGTTGCGGCATCGCCTACGGCGCTTTTTTGCGCCGTTTCTTCATGGCGCGCAGTGGCGCGGCGGCGCATGCGAATTGCATGCGGCGACGCAGAAAAGTGCGGCCATTTTTTCTCCGCATCGCGCGCGCCGCGACGCATTTTTTTGATGGTGCCAATGCGCGCGCGACAGGTAGTAAATATCGTTTCCGGACACGCTGGCGGCGGCATTTGGCATGCGATTGTGCGATAGCACGCGTATCGTGCAAAAAAGGCCGCGAAAACGTGTCGTGCCGGTTGCGCATTGACAAGGTTTTCGTGTACTTTATGAGATTGCAAATGCGAGCGTTAGAATGCGGGGTTTTGTAACCAGCGCGGTAGCGAAAAAACCTCGCAAAACAGGGATACAGATTTACACGGATATGCACAAAACCACACCGTTTTCGTCTGCCGCCGTGCCCGAATTTTTTCAGGCATGGCGGTTTTTTATTTGACGTATCGGTGTTGTGGCGAGCGCGATGCGAGGAGCGAAAAAACGCACGGCATCGAAAACGAATGACCGAATTCAGACTTTGCCACCAGCTGCGAGATAAAGCAGGGTGGCACCGACGATGGCTGAAGTGCTGCAAACGTGAGGAGTTGCAGCAGTTCAGCTGGTGCCGAATTCATTAGCGCAAACGACCGTTTGTGCCGATGAATAATTCGCCTGGCCTATCCCTGTGGTGGGTCGGACGGGTTTAAATCTTGTAGCTTAAATTTCTCATCTCAGATGAAGGAGAGACAAATGGCAACAGCCGCTAAGAAATCAGAAGTAAAGAAACCAGCCGCCAAGGCTGCTCCTGCCGCGAAGAAGCCGGCAGCCGCAGCCAAGACGGTTGCCGCTAAACCAGCTGCCAAAGCCGCAGCCAAACCAGCCGCCAAACCAGTCGCCAAAGTCGCAGCCAAGCCTGCAGCAAAAGTGGCTGCCAAGCCAGTAGCGAAAGCCGCAGCGAAACCAGCGGCCAAGGCAGCAGCAAAACCGGCAGCCAAGCCAGCAGCGAAAGTCGCAGCGAAACCTGCAGCGAAAGTCGCAGCGAAACCAGCTGCCAAGGCAGCATCCAAGCCTGTAGCGAAAAAAGCCGCAGCCAAACCGGTCGCCAAGCCAGCAGCAAAAGCCGCAGCAAAACCAGCGGCCAAGGCAGCAGCCAAGCCAGCAGCCAAGCCAGCAGTGAAAAAAGCTGCAGCGAAACCTGCCGCCAAGGCAGCAGCCAAGCCAGCGGCGAAAAAAGTCGTCGCCAAGGCAGCAGCCAAGCCGGCCGCCAAAGCAGCAGCCAAGCCAATGGCAAAAGCCGCAGCCAAGCCAGCAGCAAAAGCAGCAGCCAAGCCAGCAGTGAAAAAAGCCGCAGCGAAACCTGCAGCCAAGGCAGCAGCGAAACCGGCCGCCAAAGCGGCAGCCAAGCCAGCAGCGAAAAAAGTCGTCGCCAAGGCAGCAGCCAAGCCCGCCGCCAAAGCCGCAGCGAAGCCAGCAGCAAAAGCGGCAGCCAAGCCAGCGGCCAAGGTAGCAGCGAAGCCGGCAGCGAAAGTGGCAGCCAAGCCAGTGGCCAAAGTTGCAGCGAAGCCGGCAGCCAAGGTGGCAGCCAAGCCAGCAGCAAAAGTCGCAGCCAAGCCAGCAGCCAAAGCAGCAGCGAAACCTGCAGCGAAACCTGCAGCGAAGCCAGCGGCCAAGGTAGCAGCGAAGCCAGCAGCAAAAGCGGCAGCCAAGCCGGCAGCGAAAGCAGCAGCGAAACCTGCCGCCAAGCCAGCCGCAGCGCCAGTCGTGGCAGCAGCAGCGCCGGCATCAGCTCCAGCGGCACCAGCCGCCGTGGCAGCCAAGCCAGCCGCCAAGAAGGCCGCGCCTAAAAAGGCCGCACCGAAGAAGGCAGCTCCTGTCGCCAAGCCATCGGCACCTATCGCACCTGTAGCAAAAACCGTGTTGGCACCGGCTGCAGCCTGGCCATTCCCAACCAGCACCCGCCCATCGTAATTCCAACGATACGGGTGCCTGGATGAGGCAACACGCCGCTGTGTGACTCAATCACACAGCGGTTTTTTTTTGGAGAATTAGTCGTGCTGATCGTTATCCTTACATTGGTCGTTGATACCATTGCCACCTTGCTGGGCGGCGTGCTGCTGCTGCGCTTCTGGATGCAGGCGGTGCGCGTGCGGCCTCCCTCGTCGGTGGCGCAATTCACGTTTCAATTGTCCGACTGGCTGGTGCGCCCCCTGCGCCGCGTGGTGCCGGGCGTGGGCGGGTATGACTGGGCCAGCCTGATCGGCGCCTTCCTGATCGTGCTGCTGGCCAGCTCGGTGCTGTTCATTTCCCGCGCTCCCGTCGAAGTGGTGCTGTTCAAGTCGCTGCAACGCTTCTTGCAATGGATACTCTACGGTTTCATGGCCTTGCTGATCATCGAAGCCATCTTCAGCTGGGTCAACCCGCATGCGCCGCTGGCGCCGTTTGTACGCGCCCTGAACGAGCCGCTGCTGCGTCCTATCCGCAAGGTCGTGCCGTTGGTCGGCAGCCTGGACCTGTCGCTGCTGGTGGCGCTGATCCTGTTGCAGATCGCGCAAGTGCTGGTGGGGATGATTATTGTGCTGCGATGACGGTGATGGTGGCGTAGGTCGGGTTAGCGTAGCGTAACCCGACATCACCCGCGATGCCAATGATGTTGTCGGATTACGCGTGGCTGCGCCCCGCTAATCCGACCTACGACCTACATATTAATAGCGGTAGCCGAACGCTGCCTCAAACTGCTCGGCGATGCTGGCCGGCGTAAACACATGGTTTTGCGCGCCCTGCGTGGCGATTTTAATCGCGCCCAGCAGGCTGGCCAGGCGGCCGCTGGTTTCCCAGCCCAGGTCGTTTGTGATGCCGAACAGCAAGCCAGCACGGTAGGCGTCGCCGCAACCGGTCGGGTCCAGCACTTCCTTGGCGACCACGACAGGAATGTCGATGCGCTTGCCGTCCGTATAAATTTCCGAACCTTTTTCGCCGCGCGTGACGATCAGCGCTTCCAAACGGCTGGCGATGTCCGGCAGGGTCAAGCCAGTGCGCTCCATCAACATTTCCATTTCATAGTCGTTGGCCGACACGTACGTGGCTTTGTTGATGAAGTCGATCAACTGTTCGCCATTGAAACGTGGCAACTGCTGGCCTGGGTCGAACATGAAGGGGATGCCCAGTTCGGCCAGGTCGGCGGCGTGCTTGAGCATGCCTTGGTCGCCGTCCGGCGAAATGATGGCGACCTTGGCCGGACCCGCATTGGCGATCGGGTTTTCATGCGCAAACGACATGGCGCCCGGGTGGAAGGCATTGATCTGGTTATTGTCCGCATCGGCCGTGACGAAGCACTGTGCGTTGTAGCTGTCGGCCTTGATCAGGATGTTGGCGGTGGAAATGCCCAGCTTTTGCAGGCGTTCCAGGTAGGCGGCGCTATCTTGCCCCATGACGCCGACGATGCGTGGGTCGCCGCCCAGCATTTTCAGGCTGTAGGCGATGTTGCCCGAGCAGCCACCGAACTCCGTGCGCATGGTGGGCACGAGGAAGGAGACGTTTACCTTGTGCAACTGGTCGGCCAGCAGGGATTCGCCGAAGCGGCCGGGGAATTGCATGATGGTGTCGGTGGCGAGCGAGCCGCAGATCAGCGATGTTTTGGTCATGATAGTGTCGGTTAAGGGTAAAAGATGGCGATATGGTAGCCAGACGCCGTGAGCTGGTCTAATGCAAAGTACAGTTTGATGGTTTGTTCCGAGCGCGGCGCAAACCCCTTGCTCACGTCGATATTGGCCGGCAGGTAGTCGCGCGGCGCGATCACGCGGCGCAAGAGCGGCTTGTCGTTGGCATCGTTGAGTATCAGTTCGATGCTGGGCCAGGCTTGCACGCTGCGGCTCTGGTTGCGCAGCAGCGAGACGTAGGAAAAGGTCTGTTCCTTGAGGGTTTGCAATTCACCCTGTTCGATGGCCAGCGCCTCGATCTGCGCCGGCAAGTCGACCTGGCAGCCACTGAGCTTGCACAGCGCGACCAGCGTCGGCTTCCACTGCGGGAATTGTGCCGCCAGCGGATTGCGGAAGGTGGTCATCACTTGCAGGAATAACAAAAGCAGCAGTACTACCGAGCCGGCGGCCATGGCCACGCGCAAAGCCTTGCCGCTCTGTTCGCGGCGCCGGCCCTGAGTGACGAAGGCAGGCTCGTCGTCGGCTGGCGGCAGGACTGGCTCCTCCTGCTCCTCGGCTGGATCCGGCTCTACGGGGGGGGCAGGCAGCGGCGTGAAGGCATTGTCGGCCAGCGTGGGTTCCCGGCGCGCGGGGCTGGCAGCAGCAAGCGCAGCCGGCAGGGGCTTGTCCAGGCTGACTTTGTCGGTTGGGGTTGCCGGGCCTGCCACCGTTTCCAGGTTCGGTTCGCGGCGGCTGTCGCGCAAATACGTGGCGAAGGCGGGCGCGTCATCGACCTGGCGGCGCTTGAAGGGCGCCATCGGCTGGGGCAAGGGCGGTTCGGGTGCCTCTGGCGCAGTTGCTGCAGGTAGTTCGAGCGGTGCGTCGGCCGGTACCTCGGCTGGCAGGCTGACGTCGAGGTCCAGCTCGAGGTGTTCGCCATCGTCTGCATCGTCCTTGAGCTGCGCCGTTTCGGGCAAGATGCCGAACGGGTCGAACGAGGTGTCGAAGTCGAGGGAATAAATGGGTTCGTCGTCCGTGGCGGACGGCAGGCTGTTGTCGGCCGGGTAACTGGTCGACAGCGGAGCGCCAGCGCCAGGGCCAGACGTTAAAAACGGCGATGCGGCAGCTGGATCGACCAGCGCGGCATTGCCGTCAAACACTTCCCTGCACGTGCCACAGCGTACGATGCCCCCACGTAACTTCAACTGGTCAGCAGCGACCCGAAATATCGTGTTGCAATGGGGGCATTTGGTGGCGAGGGCCATTGCTGCGCTTATGCACCTTCCGCGCGGGGCGCAGGCGCTTGCGTGCTGCCCAGGCGGCCATGCAGGGCCACCCAGCCATCTTGCTCGGCCCAGACACCCAGTTCGATGAATGGTGCGTAGGCAGCAGCCACTTCTTCGGCCTGGCGTGCCAGCACGCCGGACAGGATCAGGGCGCCGCCGTCGGCAACTCTGCCCGACAGCATCGGCGCCATCAGCTTCAATGGGCTCGACAGGATGTTGGCGACGACGATGTCAAACTTGGCCGTGGCGTGTGCCGAAGTGGCAAACGTATCTGGCAAGAAATATTCGATCTCGCACTGGTTGCGTTCGGCATTCTCGCCAGCCGATTCGATGGCTTGCGGGTCGATATCGACGCCGACCACTGTTTGCGCGCCGAGTTTCTTGGCCACCATGGCCAGGATGCCGGAGCCGCAACCGTAGTCGAGCACACTCTTGCCTGGGGCAGGATTGGCTTCCAGCCATTCCATGCACAGGCGCGTGGTCGGATGGCTGCCCGTGCCGAAGGCCAGGCCGGGGTCCAGTTCCAGGATCAGGCCAGCAGGATCCGGTGCCTCGTGCCAGCTGGGCACGACCCAGATATTCTTGCCAATGTGAATCGGCGCGAATTGCGACTGGGTCAGGCGCACCCAATCCTGCTCTTCCACGGGGCGCATGGTAAAGGCGGGAACTTCCGCCATGCCGACCGCCTGGGCGGCGGCGGCCACGATGGCGCCCTGGTCGGCGTCGACGTCGGTCAGCGCCACCACGCGGCTGCGTTCCCACGCCGCTTCCTTCGGTTCCATGCCCGGCTCGCCAAACAGGGGCTGCTCGGCATCCGTGCCTTCATCGGCGTCTTCCACCGAGACCGACAGGGCACCCGCTTCCATCAACGCGTCGGACATCGCCTCGGCGTTGTCACGGGCGATTTCGATGACGATTTCCGTCCAGCTCATGCGCCCGCCTTGATTTCGGATTTCTTGGCGATGCTGGGGCTGCCGCCATTCAGGTTCTTGCCCAGATCCGGCATGTCGGCCAGTTTCTGTTCCAGATAGTGAATGTTGGTGCCGCCTTCGATGAAGCGCGCATCGATCATCAGTTCGCGGTGCAGGGCGATATTCGTGTTGATGCCTTCGACCACCATTTCGGACAGGGCGATCTGCATGCGGCGGATCGCTTGCTCGCGCGTGGCGCCGTAAGCGATCACTTTGCCGATCATCGAGTCGTAGTGCGGCGGCACGTAGTAGCCGGCGTAGGCGTGCGAGTCGACGCGGATGCCAGGGCCGCCCGGTGCATGCCACGACACGATCTTGCCTGGCGATGGCGTGAACTTGAAGGGATCTTCGGCATTGATGCGGCACTCGATGGCGTGGCCCGACAGCAAGACGTCGCGCTGGCGGAAACGCAGTTTTTCGCCGGCGGCGATGCGGATCTGTTCTTGCACGATGTCGATGCCGGTGATCATCTCGGTGACGGGATGCTCGACTTGCACGCGGGTATTCATTTCAATGAAATAGAACTCGCCGTTTTCGTACAGGAATTCAAACGTGCCGGCGCCGCGGTAGCCGATCTTGCGGCAGGCTTCGGCGCAACGGTCGCCAATTTTCTCGATCAGCTTGCGCGGGATGCCCGGCGCTGGCGCTTCTTCGATGACTTTCTGGTGGCGGCGCTGCATGGAGCAGTCGCGCTCGCCCAGCCAGACGGCGTTCTTGTGTTCGTCGGCAAGGATCTGGATTTCCACGTGGCGCGGATTTTCCAGGTACTTCTCCATATACACTTCAGGGTTGCCGAAAGCCGTGCCGGCTTCCGTCTTGGTCATCGCCACGGCGTTGATCAGGGCAGCTTCCGTGTGCACCACGCGCATGCCGCGTCCGCCACCGCCGCCGGCAGCCTTGATGATGACCGGGTAGCCGACCTTGCGGGCAATTTGCACGATCGCTTTCGGATCGTCCGGCAACGCGCCTTCCGAGCCGGGGACGCACGGTACGCCAGCCTTGATCATGGTTTGCTTGGCCGACACTTTGTCGCCCATCAAACGGATCGATTCGGAGCGGGGGCCGATGAAGACGAAGCCCGATTTCTCGACGCGTTCGGCAAAGTCGGCGTTTTCCGACAGGAAGCCATAGCCTGGGTGAATCGCTTGTGCATCCGTCACTTCAGCGGCGCTGATGATGGCGGGCATGTTCAGATAGCTCAGGGACGACTGTGCAGGGCCGATACAAACGGATTCGTCGGCCAGCTTGACGTATTTCGCGTCCTTGTCGGCTTCGGAGTGGACTACAACCGTTTTAATGCCCATTTCGCGGCAGGCGCGCTGAATACGGAGGGCAATTTCACCACGGTTGGCAATCAGGATTTTTTCAAACATGGTAGGTTCGCGTATGTCTGTGAGAGCCGGCGAGCCGGCGAAACAACAAGTGTGAGGGGCTAAAACTGCAAACGGCCGTTGCCGGCCGTGTGGACTGGGTTTTAGCCGATCACAAACAAGGGTTGACCGAATTCGACCGGTTGGCCGTTTTCGACCAGGATCTGGGTCACGACACCGGCTTTATCGGAGTCGATTTCATTCAGGAGCTTCATCGCTTCGATGATGCACAGGGTGTCACCTTCCTTGACGGCCGAGCCCACTTCAACATAGGCTGCGCTGCCAGGAGCGGAGGAGCGGTAGAAGGTACCGACCATCGGCGACTTGACCACATAGCCCGTTGGCTCGGCGGCCACCACGACGGCAGCTGCCGCAGCGGGAGCGGCGGCTGGCGCGGCTTGCTGGTAGTGGGCTTGCATGCCTTGCGGCTGCATCATGACCATCTGGTTTTGCGGCATGGCCGACGATTTGACGATGCGAACCTTGCTTTCGCCTTCGGTAACTTCCAGCTCTGCGATATCCGATTCGGCGACCAGGTCGATCAAGGTCTTGAGTTTTCGTAGATCCATGTAAAACCCCTAGGAATGTAGTTTGTTTTATGAGTGATGCGGTGATGTCCAGAACCTATCGCCGCGCTAAATGCGTGCAGATCGCGTAGATTAACGTTTTTTAAGCGCAAAGTCGATGGCAAGCCGATATCCATCAATACCTAGCCCGCAGATCGTCCCCTGCGCGATCGCGCTGAGAAATGAGTGATGTCGAAACGTTTCGCGTTGATAAATATTCGAGATATGCACTTCCACGAACGGGATGGCGACCCCGGCCAGCGCATCGCGCAAGGCAACGCTGGTATGGGTCAGGCCGCCCGGATTGATGACGATGGCATCGATCCCTTCCGCTCGCGCGGCATGGATGCGGTCGATCAGCGCGCCTTCATGGTTGCTTTGAAAGCAGACCAGGTCGGCACCGGCCGCCATGGCTTGCGCCATTGCTGCCTGCTCGATATCGGCCAAGGTGCTGGCGCCGTAGACCTCAGGCTCGCGCGTTCCCAGCAAATTCAGGTTGGGACCGTTGAGCAGAAGGAGGTTTTTTGCCATGTATGGAAGACCGTTTTAGCGAAAGTTCCGCATTTTGCCGCCAAAGATACGCATTGGCAAGAGAAAAAAGCACGCTCCGAATTTACAATTTATCCAGATCGGCGCGCAACTGATCAAATTTCAAGCGGCCCAGATAGGTCTTTTTGACTTCGCCATCGGCGCCGATCAGCACCGTAAAGGGCAAACCGCCCGTGGCATTGCCAAAATGACGCGACAGGTCGGTGCCGCTCAGACCGGAAACATACACAGGATAGGCGATCTTGAACTTGCTGGCAAAAGTGGCAATATTGCTGGCCGAATCGATGCCGATGCCGATCACTTGCAGGTTTTTCGCCGCGTAGTGGCCTTGCACTTCGGATAACTCCGGCATTTCTTCCACGCAAGGCGGGCACCACGGCGCCCAGAAATTGACCAGCACATTCTTGCCTTTCCATTGCGACAAGGCTTGCGTGGCGCCCGCTGCGTCCGGCAGCGACAGTGCATACAGTTCATTCACGGGGCCTGTCGCGCCGGGCGCGATGGTGGTCGTCAGCGGTCCCGCTTTTTCTTTCTCTTTATGCATGCCCACGTAAGCGCCCATGCCGCCAAACATCAGCGCCACGATGGCGCAGGCGATCCAATTCTTTTTTGTCATAACTTTATCTATATCAATGTTAGTCGGCAGCCGGCACGCCATCGGCGAGACTGGCGGCCAGCAGGCTGCGCAGCCCCGCGATGTCGGTGCGCAGCACTTTGCCATCCGCCTTGGCTTTCAGCGCGCCGCGCATATCGTCGAGCTCATACATGGCCGCGTGCACGCCTTCGTTTTTCCACAAGAAACTGGCTGTCTCGACCGCATCATAACGCGCTCCCTTGAAATGCGGGCTTTCCGACATGTCGAGCACGACATTTTTATTCAGCAGGAAGATGTGGATTTCCTTGGCGCTCTCGGCAAACAGCTGCAAATAGATCTCGTCGTGCGGGCCGGCCGTGCCATTGAGCACGGGGCCGCTGAGCAGGGGATGAAATTGTTGCAACGCTTCCATGACCTGCAGCGCTATCGTGCGCAGCTGGAACAGGCGTGCCGGCTGGCTGTCGGCCAGGAACAGGGCATTGTATTGCCGCAGCTGTTCCTCGATCATGTCGTTGTCAGGCAGTACGTTGGACGGGCTGGGGGCCTCGCCGAGGACTTGCCGCGCCGCCTTGCGCTTGGCACTGCCATAGTCGGCGCCATCCTGCGCCACGAGGCGCGCGGCAGCGGCGGCGATTTCCAGGCGCAACTGCGCGCTATCGTCAAATGCATCGTTCGTCATGAGCGAGATGATACTCCGAAGCGGAAAAAGTCATGGCGTCAGGTAAAATCCCACACTTGCTCTCTTTTTCTCACCGTCTTACTTACTTAAGCGTGCACCTTTCGCACTGATCACATGCATATTCATATTCTCGGCATTTGCGGTACCTTCATGGGCGGCCTGGCCGTGCTGGCCAAGGAAGCCGGTCATAAAGTCACTGGTTGCGATGCCAACGTGTATCCGCCGATGAGCACCCAGCTGGAATCGCAGGGAATCGAACTGATCCAGGGTTTTGATCCGGAACAAACCCAGCTGAACCCGGATTTGTATGTGATTGGCAATGTGGTCTCGCGCGGCAATCCGCTGGTGGAAGAAATCCTCAACCGCAGCCTGCCGTATGTCTCGGGTCCGCAGTGGATCGGCGAACATATCTTGCGCAACAAGTGGGTGCTGGCCGTGGCTGGCACGCATGGCAAGACGACAACCTCGGCCATGCTGGCCTGGATACTCGAAGACGCGGGCTACGCGCCGGGCTTCCTGATCGGCGGCGTGCCGATGAACTTTGGCATTTCCGCCCGCCTGTCCGGCAAGATCGACGGCAAGAGCGCCGAGTCGGACTTCTTCGTCATCGAAGCCGATGAATACGATACGGCCTTCTTCGACAAGCGCAGCAAGTTCGTGCATTACCACGCGAAGACGGCCATCATGAATAATCTGGAATATGATCACGCCGACATCTTCCCCGATCTGCACGCGATCGAGACGCAATTTCACCATCTGGTGCGCACCGTGCCCGGCATTGGCCGGCTGGTGTTCAATGGCGACGAAGCGTCGCTGCAGCGCGTGCTGGCCCGCGGTTGCTGGAGTGAAAAGGAAAGTTTTGGACAGGATGCCAACTGGCAACTCCAAGAGCAGGCCGATGGCAGCTTCGACGTATATTTCAATGGCCAGCAGGAAGGCCATGTGGCGTGGGGGCTCACGGGCAAGCACAACCGCAGCAATGCGCTGGCGGCCATCGCCGCCGCGCGCCACGTGGGCGTGCCCATAGCCCAGGCGTGCGCGGCGCTGGCCACGTTTGACAGCGTCAAGCGGCGCATGGAAGTGCGCGGTGTGGTCAACGACATTACCGTGTACGACGATTTCGCCCATCACCCGACGGCCATTGCCACCACGGTGGGCGGCTTGCGGCAAAAGATCGGCCGCAGCGCCCGCATCCTGGCCGTACTGGAACCGCGTTCGAACACCATGAAGCTGGGCGCCATGAAAGATGCGCTGCCTGGCAGCCTGAAGGACGCCGACCTGGTCTTCGGTTTCGGCAGCCATGCCGCGCTGGGCTGGAGCCTGGGCGACGCGCTGGCGCCGCTGGGCAAGATTGCCAGCGCCTATGAAGACCTCGATACGCTGGTGGCTGCCGTGGTCGCCAGCGCCCGTCCCGGCGACCAGATCGTCGTCATGAGCAACGGCGGCTTTGGCGGCGTGCACCAGAAATTGCTGGAGGCGCTGGGCCGATGATTTTGTACCTGCATGGATTCCGCTCGTCACCCCTGTCGATGAAGTCGCGCCTGCTGGCCGCGCAGATGCAGGCGCTGGGCCGCGAAGCAGAGTGGCTGTGCCCGCAATTGCCGGCCTCGCCCAAGCTGGCCACTGAGCTGGCCTTGTCGCTGGTCAAGGACGTGGCGCCGGCCGAACTGACGATCATCGGCTCGTCCTTGGGCGGCTATTACGCCACTTGGCTGGCCGAGCAACTCGGTTGCCGCGCCGTGCTGCTCAATCCCGCCGTCGTGCCGCTGATCGACCTGGAGCAGCATGTGGGTGTGACGACCGAGTTTCATTCGGACCAGCCATTCGAGTTCAAGCGCGAATATATCGATGAGCTGCGCACGTTTGCCGTAGAGAAAATTACTGAGCCGCAACGTTACTTCCTGATTGCCGCTACCGGTGATGAAGTGCTCGACTACCGCGACATGCTGGCGCATTATCAGGGGGCGCAACAGTGCGTCATCGACGGCAGCGACCATGGCATCAGCGAATTTGCCACATACCTGGCGCCCGTGCTGGCCTTTTGCGGCATCGATGCGGACGCCGCCCGGTGAGGCCGGGTTCGCTGCGCCAGGCGCAATGGCATGCGCACGTCAACGCCATCAATGCGCCACTGGCCCTGCGCCACTGGCTGACGGGCGGCGGTTCGCTGACGGCCAAGCTGAAAGCGCATAGCCGGGCATTTCGCGTGCAATGTTTGCATCAGGAAACGGCGCGTTGCCTGAGCGACGAGGCGGCCATCATCGGTTTGCACCGTGCGGGCCGGGTATGGGAGCGCGAAGTGCTATTGCGTTGTGATAATAAACCGGCCGTGTTTGGCCATACCGTCGTGCCCATGCAGGCGACGGCCACGGACTGGCCCCTGTTTTCCGCGCTGGGCGAGCGTTCGCTGGGCACGACCCTGTTTGGCGACCGCATGGTGCGACGCGGTACCCTTGAATTTGCCCGCTTGCGCGCCGGGCACCCGCTGGTACAGCGGGCGCAGGCGGCGCTGGCACGGGAAGGGCAGCGCGCCGACGAGCAGGCGCTGTTTTTTGCCCGCCGCTGCCTGTATCAGCGTCACCAGGGCTTGCTGCTGGTAACAGAAGTATTTTTGCCGGCGGTGCTCGAGTTGACGTCACTCACTCGTTCCGTTGCAACCGACACATTAATAAACAAAGCATAACAATGAATCTATTTTTTGAAGAATCCGGCGATTTCAAGGTCGGCACGGTCCTGTCGCAAGCGGGTGAAGCGTATCAAGTGGAAATGGCCAGTGGCAAGCGCACCAAGGTCAAGGTCAAGGATGTGCTGCTGCAGTATGAAAAGCCGGCCCCGGCCGAGCTGCTGGAACAGGCCAAGAGCATTGCCGCCGAGATCGACCTCGATTTCCTGTGGGAAGTGGCGGGCGAAGACGAGTTCGGCTTTGCCGAGCTGGGCACCGAGTATTTCGGCCACGCCCCGTTGCCGCCGGAAGCGGCCGGCCTGATCCTGGCCCTGCATTCGGCGCCCGTGTATTTCTACAAGAAGGGCCGTGGCCGCTACAAGGCGGCGCCGGAAGCGTCGTTGAAGGCGGCGCTGGCTGGCATCGAAAAGAAAAAGCAGCAGGCGCTGGTGCAAGCAGCGTATGTGGAAGAGCTGAAACAGAACCGCTTGCCTGCCTCGATGCAGCCCATGGTGCTGCAATTGCTGTTCAAGCCCGACAAGAACACCATCGAATACAAGGCGCTGGAAGCGGCGTGCACGGAATTGCACACGACGCCGCCGCGTTTGATGCTGGCCGTGGGTGGTATTGCTTCGCCGAAAGACTTGCACCTGTCGAAATTCCTTTTCGAGAATTTCCCGAAAGGTGCCGGTTTCCCGAGCGTGCCCGTACCCGCCGTGACGGCCAAGCTGCCGCTGGCGGATGTGGCCGCCTTCTCGATCGACGACGTCACCACGACCGAGATCGACGATGCCTTCTCGGTGCAGCCGCTGCCAGATGGCACCGTGAAAGTAGGTATTCACATCGCTGCGCCGGGCCTGGGCATCCGCCCGGAAGACGTGATCGACAAGATGGCGCGTCAGCGCATGTCGACCGTCTACATGCCGGGCGACAAGATCACCATGCTGCCGGACGAAATCGTGAATGCTTTCACGCTCGCGGAAGGCACGACGTGTCCGGCACTGTCGCTGTACGCCACGCTGGACCCGAAAGCCGACTGGGCCGTGGTCAGTACGCAGACGCGCGCCGAACTGGTGCCGATTGCCAGCAATTTGCGGCATAACCAGTTAGATGACGTGGTCAACGAGGAAACCCTGGCCAGTGGCGAAGGCGAGTACCCGCACAAGGCCGATTTTGCCGTGCTGTGGCAATGGGCGCAGCAGCTGGAGCAGGGCCGCATGAAGAAGCGCGAAGCGTTCGGCCTGAAGCCGGAACAGAACAACCGCGTCGATTTCAACTTCTATGTAGAAAACGACATCGTCAGCGTGGCGCGCCGCAAGCGTGGCGCGCCGCTCGACAAGATCGTCGCCGAACTGATGATCTTTGCCAACAGTACCTGGGGCAAGATGTTGCACGACCATGGCGTGCCCGGCATCTATCGCAGTCAGGGTGGCGGCAGTGGCAATAGCTGGGCGGCAAAGATGCAGGTGCGCATGGTCACCCATGCGGCGCCTCACCAGGGCCTGGGCGTGGACCAATACGCGTGGAGCACCTCGCCCTTGCGCCGCTACACGGACCTGGTGAACCAGTGGCAAATCATCGCTTGCGCCGAGCATGGCGTGACGGCGCCGCTGGTGGCGCCGTTCAAGCCGCGTGATGCGAACCTGTTCGCCATCGTCTCGGCGTTTGATGCCGCGTATGCCGCGTATGGCGATTTCCAGTCGAACATGGAACGCTATTGGTGCTTGCGCTGGCTGCACCAGGAAAATGCGCGCCAGGTCGATGCCGTCGTGCTGAAAGACGAAATCCTGCGCCTGGTCGACATTCCGCTGGTCATCAAGCTGCCAGGCATGCCAGCGGTGGCGCGCGGCGCTCAGGTGAAACTGGACTTGCTGCGCTGGGATGAAGTCGACCTGAGCATCGAAGCGCGCCTGCTGGAAATTGCCACCGTGCCGGATGCGGCGGCTGATGCCGAGCTGGACTACGAGGAAGAGGCGGGCGATGCGTCCCCTGAAGATGGCGACGTGACGGCTGAAGCATCGCCGGAAGCGGCAAACCAGGTCAGCGACGCCGATGCGGAAGTGGCGGAACTGGCCAGCGAAGACGTGGTCAGCGAACCCGAGGTCAAGTAAGGCGCCAGTCAGGTCATCAAGGCGGTGCTGAAAACTGTTGCCGGCACCGCCCTTTGACGTAGAATTCAGCCATCTTGTATCTTGTGTTGTAAGGAACTGGGTTGCGCGTGAAGTCTTTCCGAGAGTATCGTTTCCTGATGATTGCCGTGGCGGTATCGCTGCTGGCGCACGGCGCCTTGCTGGCGATGCATTTTGTCGCCCCGGCCCCGCAGCGGGCCGTGGCCACGGATCCCGGCCTGGAAGTGATCCTGGTCAACGCCAAGCATGCCAATAAACCGCTGAAGGCCGATGCCCTGGCGCAAGCCAACCTCGATGGTGGTGGACAAGCCGACAAGGGCCGCGCCAAGTCGCCCTTGCCCGACATGCGCAAGGTGGAAGAGGGCGACAGCGTCAAGGCCAAGGCTCGGCGCATTGCCGAACTGGAACAAAAACAGCAGGAATTGCTGACGCAGGCGGCCAAGCCGACGCCTTACAGCGCCGCGCCCGTCATGGAAAAGGACAAGCCCAATCCCCTGGCATCCGGCTCGGACTTGATGGAAAGCAGCAAGGCCATCGCGCGCATGGCGGCCGAGATCAGCCAAACCGTGGAAGACCAGAACAAGCGTCCCCGCAAGACCTTCATTACACCCAGCACGCAGGAAGTCGGCTATGCCATGTATTACAAGACCTTGCAAAAGCGCATCGAGGAAATCGGCACCCTGAATTTCCCGCAAAAGAATGGCCGCAAGATGTATGGCGAACTGGTCGTGTACATTCCCATCTTCCAGGACGGCACGATTTACCAGAAGGAAGGCGGCGCCCGCGTGGAGAAAAGCTCGGGCAACGCGGCACTGGATGCGGCCGCCCTGGCCATCGTGCGCCGTGCGGCGCCCTTCGGCCGTTTCCCACCGAATATGTTGTCGAGTGATAAAGATGACCTGTGGGTTGTCATCACCCGTTTCAAATTTACCCGCGAAGAAAAAATGGAAGCTAACCTGACTGGCGGCAGCAATTGAGCAAGCAAAATATTAATCCCGATCAATATTGCGTCTTCGGCAATCCCATCGCCCACAGCAAGTCCCCCCTGATCCACGCCGCGTTTGCCCTGCAGACGGGCGAGCCCATCGTCTACGAACGCCGGTTGGCGCCGCTCGATGGCTTTGCCCTGGCGGCCCGTACCTTTGCCGCCGAGGGCGGCAAGGGCGCGAATGTGACAGTGCCCTTTAAGCTCGATGCGTGTGCGCTGGCCACCGTCCTGACGCCGCGGGCTAGGGCCGCCGGCGCCGTCAATACCCTGCGTTTTGATGCCGACACCATTCTTGGAGACAATACCGATGGCGCGGGCCTGGTGGCCGACATCGTGCGCAACGCGGGCGTGGCCATCGCCGGCAAGCGCGTCCTGCTGCTGGGCGCGGGCGGCGCGGCGCGCGGCGTGGTGCTGCCCTTGCTGGAACAGGGACCGCAGGAAGTGTTCATTGCCAACCGCACCGTGGCCACGGCCGAGGCGCTGGTAGCGCAGTTTGCCGACGCGCTGGCGCACCCCGGTCAGCTGCGCGCCGGCGGCTTCGCGCAGCCAGACGGCGTCTTCGATATCGTCATCAATGCCACTTCGGCCAGCCTGGCGGGCGACTTGCCGCCCGTGCCGCCGGGTATCTTCGGCAGCCACACCCTGGCGCTGGACATGATGTATGGCGCCCAGCCCACCGTCTTCATGGACTTTGCAGCGCAGCATGGCGCGCAGGTGCGCGACGGCCTGGGCATGCTGGTGGAGCAGGCGGCCGAAGCATTTGATGTGTGGCGCGGCGTGCGGCCGCAGACGCAGGATTTGCTGGCGCAATTGCGGGGCAGCCTGTGAGCGGCGGCAAGAAGGGCGCGCGCAAAGGTGGTAGCACCAGCCGCTACGGCTGGATCAAGTGGCTGTTCATCGTGCCTATCCTGGCCTTCATCGTCGTGCAACTGTATTTCTTCCTGCAAATCTGGTGGTGGATTGACCACAATCCGTCCAGCACGGCCTTCATGCGCGAACAGTTGTCTGTCTTGCAGGACAAGAATCCGAATGCCACGATCAAGCAGACGTGGGTGCCGTACAACCGCATCTCGAACAACCTGAAACGGGCCATCATCGCCTCGGAAGATGCGAATTTCTCCGAGCACGAAGGGGTGGACTGGGAAGCCCTGCAAAAGGCGTACGAAAAAAATAATAAAAAGCAAAAGGTCGTGGCGGGCGGCTCGACCATCACGCAGCAGTTGGCGAAGAATCTGTTCCTCTCCGGTTCGCGCAGCTATGTGCGCAAGGGCCAGGAGCTGATCATCACGTATATGCTGGAAAGCCTGATGGACAAGCAGCGCATCTTTGAAATTTATTTGAATGTGGTGGAGTTTGGCACGGGCATCTTTGGTGCCGAAGCGGCCGCGCGTCACTATTACCATGTCAGCGCGGCGGGCCTGAGCGCCGGCCAGGCAGCGAAACTGGCCGTGATGCTGCCGAACCCCCGCTTTTATGACCGTCACCGCGATACGGGCTATCTGAACCGGCGCACGGGTGTCATCCTGCGCCGCATGGGGGCGGCGGAATTGCCTTGATGGCGGCCGGCTTTCTTTGCATAAAATCAAAGCTGCCTGATTGGCACTATTGCGCCGCAGCATCTTAATGGTGCAACGCCGCACTTTTTCCGTGAAAAAGCGGTGCCGGGGGTGGTCGTGAAAAGGCCTTTGCGGGTACACTTGCGCTGTTTTCATTTTTGGCGCCAGCGCCAGCACATCACGATAACCCAACATCCGGCTGAGAGCGCGCATGATCAATGTCTTTGTATTACAGAATGGCCGGCTCAACCAGGTGCCGATCGACAGCCGCGCAGACCTCGAAAATGCCGAACCGGTGTGGGTCGACCTGACCGACCCCACCGATGATGAGCGGGCCTGGGTCAAGGCCATCTACAACGTCACCCTGCCGGGCGAAGACGAAGTCAAGGATATTGAAGCGTCGGCCCGCTATTACGAAGCGGAAAACGGCGACTTGCATCTGCGCACGGACTTCTTGCGCGAAGAAGATGACGGTCCCTCTCGCGTCATCACGGTGGCTTTCATTCTGGCCCGCAAGATCCTGTTTTCCATGCATACGGACGACCTGCCCGTGTTTCGCCTGGTGCGCATGCGCGCCCGCTCGCGGCCAGGCTCGATCGCCGACTACATGGACGTGCTGCTCGACCTGTACGCCACCGACGCCGAATATTCGGCCGACGTGCTCGAAGGCATCTACCAGAACCTGGAAGAAGTCAGCACGCGCGTGCTGCAAAAGGAATTTACCGATGCGCACGCGGCCGAAGCGCTGAATGCGATTGCTCACGAGGAAGATTTGAATGGCCGCATCCGCCGCAACATGATGGATACGCGCCGTGCCGTGAGCTTTTTGATGCGCGGCCGTCTGTTGAATTCCGAGCAATTCGAGGAAGCGCGGCAGATTTTGCGCGATATCGAATCGCTCGATGGCCATACCTCGTTCCTGTTTGACAAGATCAACTTCCTGATGGACGCCACCGTCGGTTTCATCAACATCAACCAGAACAAGATCATCAAGATCTTCTCGGTGGCCAGCGTGGCCTTCCTGCCGCCGACCCTGATCGCCAGCGTGTACGGCATGAACTTCAAGCTGATGCCGGAACTGGAATGGTCGTTCGGCTATCCTTGGGCCTGGGGCCTGATGATCACCAGTGCCATTGCGCCCTTCCTGTACTTCCGGCATCGGGGCTGGCTGAAATAAGCGTCTCGCCGGGACGCTCCTGCGTCCCGGATTTCAAGGCGAGCGCAGCAAATTCAAAAATCAGCGATAATCATTGGTATTGCGTGGTATTGAATTGGTATTTGCGCGTAGCCGCTTGCCTGGTGCCCCATTCTTTCCCCGTAGACTGCCCTTTGCAGAAAAGTATCGTCATTCAGACGTTTTCTGCGTGGTAGCGTCCGCCTTTTCAACCTAGGATCGTTGCGATGCCAGCCTTGGCCGGCTGGCTGCTGCATTTCCCGTCACCGTTGTCTTCTGGAGAGTCCATGCCTGATACCGCCACCACCCCAATGCGCTTTACCCATCTGATCAGCGACTGCGATGGCGTGCTGATCGACAGCGAAGCCGTGGCCTTGCAAGCGTTGCTGGAATTGCTGGCGCCGCGCCTGCCCAATTTGCCCCAGGGCGTTACCCTGCAAGGCTTGATCGAGCCGCGCCTGGGCCAGCGCCTGGTGCCGCTGATGCAGGATATCTACAAGGAGCTGGGCTTGCCGCAATTGCCAGCCGATGAGATCATGGCCATCGGCAACGCCGTCGATGCGGCCTGCGATGCACAATTGCGCGCCGTGCCCGGCGTGGCGCAGGCGCTGGCCGCCATTCCCCTGCCCAAGGCCGTGGCCTCGAACAGCGTCAGCGCACGTGTGCTGTCGGCGCTCGAGCGCACTGGCATGGCGCCGCTGTTCGATCAACGCGTTTTCACGCCGGACCTGGTGGGTCATGCCAAGCCGCATCCGGGCGTCTATCTGGCGGCGGCGGCCTCCTTTGGCGTGCCGCCAGGCCAATGCCTGGTGCTGGAAGACAGCGTCACGGGCGTGACGGCCGCCGTGGCGGCAGGCATGACGGTATTGGGATTCATCGGCGGCGCGCACATCGCCGCCGGCCAGGAAGATAGGTTGAAAGCGGCCGGCGCGCACGTCGTGTTCAGCGACATGGCCAGCCTGCCGGCGCTGGTGGCCGCGGTGATGGACACCGCGACCGTCTGACCGCGCTTAAGCTAATTTAGCGAACACCTTGCGCGCAGCGGCGATGGTGTCGTCGATGACGGCATCATCGTGCTGTGCCGAGACGAAGCCCGCCTCGAAGGCGGCTGGCGCAAAGTACACGCCTTCGTCCAGCATGGCGTGGAAGAAGGCGTTGAACTTGCTGCGGTCGCCCGCCATCATTTCCGCGTAGCTGGTCGGTGGGGTGGCGCTGAAATAGATGCCGAACATGCCGCCGATGTAGTCGGCGCAGAAGACCACGCCGGCCTCTTGTGCGGCGGCCGTCAAACCTTCGGCCAGGCGCTGGGCGGTGGCGCCCAGCTGCTCGTAGAAGCCTGGCTGCTGGATCAGTTTCAAGGTGGCCATGCCGGCCGCCACGGCGACCGGGTTGCCCGACAGGGTGCCCGCCTGGTAGACGGCGCCCAGCGGCGCCATGTGGTGCATCAGCGCCGCGCTGCCGCCGAAGGCAGCCACCGGCATGCCGCCGCCAATCACCTTGCCCAGCGCGGTGAGATCGGGTTTGATGCCGTACAGCGCCTGCGCGCCGCCCAGGGCCACGCGCAAGCCGCACATGACTTCATCGAAAATGAGCAGGGCGCCATGCTGCGTGCACAGATCGCGCATCGCCTGCAGGAATTGCGGCGTGGCTTTGACCAGGTTCATGTTGCCGGCCACCGGTTCGACGATCACGCAGGCGATCTCCGCGCCAAAGCTGTCGAAGACGTCTTTCAGTTGCTCCACGTTGTTATAGTCGAGCACCAGGGTGTGCTTCACAAAATCTTCCGGCACGCCGGCCGAGGTCGGGTTGCCGAAGGTGAGCAAGCCGCTGCCCGCTTTCACCAGCAGCGAATCGGCATGGCCGTGGTAGCAGCCTTCGAACTTGACGATCTTGTCGCGTCCTGTGGCGCCGCGCGCCAGGCGCAGGGCGCTCATGGTCGCTTCCGTGCCCGACGAGACCAGGCGCACCTGCTCGATCGACGGCACCAGACGCGTGATTTCCTCGGCCATCAGCACTTCGCCTTCGGTCGGCGCACCGAACGACAGGCCCAGCGCGGCCGCATCTTGCACCGCCTTGACTACTTCGGGATGGGCGTGGCCGACGATGGCCGGACCCCACGAGCCGATGTAGTCGATATAGCGCTTGCCGTCCGCGTCCCAGAAGTACGGGCCTTCGGCGCGCGTGATGAAGCGCGGCGTGCCACCGACGGAGCGGAAGGCGCGCACGGGCGAATTGACGCCGCCTGGCGTGGTTTTTTGTGCGCGGGCAAACAGGATGTCGTTCTGTGAAGTCGTCATGATAATCGTGCCTTGAAAGTGGATCGTTGTCTGTGTCGTATGGTCGATGCTTATTGGGCGCCGCGTTGGCGCTGCTGCCGGAACTGCCGGTTCGGCACCAGCTTGCCCATGCCGTGGCGCTGCGCGTGGGCCAGCGCGCCGGTGGTAAATTCCTGTGCCGCCACGACCACCTGCGGCACATCGTCTTCGTTTTCAGCCAGCGCCAGCAGGGCGGTGGCCGCCGCCGACAGGGTGCTGCCGGCGCCGTTGAAGATGCCCGGCAGGTGCTGCCATACGTCGTGGCGTACCACGCCGTCTTCGCCGAACAGGGTATTGGCGCGCAACTTGCCTTCGGCCGTGCCGGACTTGCTGGCGTCGGCCGGCATGCCGGTGACGAGCACGTATTCGCAGCCCAGGGCCACCAGGTAGTCGACGTCGTTTTGCAGAGTGTCGTCCGGGTCGGCGTCGCGCCAGGTTTCTGCCAGGCGCTCCAGTTCCACCGGCGAGAGCACCAGCAAGGTCGTTTGCGGGATCAATAGCTGGCGCACGGCGGTGAGGATGTCTTCGTCGTCCATGCCCTGTTCCGGCAGCGCCGAAATGAAGGGGTCGAGGATCAGCGGCACGTTCGGATAGTCGGAGACGATTTCGGCGATGGCCGTGACGTTTTCCACGCTGCCCAGGGCGCCGATCTTGATGGCCGAGACGGACATGTCTTCCAGCAGCACGCGCGCCTGGTCGGAAACCCAGTCCGGGTCGACCGCCTGCACGTCTTCCACGCGCGCCGTATCGCTGATCAACAGGCCCGTGGTGACCGACAGGCCATGGCAGCCGAAGGCTGAAAACGTGGCCAGGTCGGCCTGGATGCCGATCGCACCGACCGGATCGGACACGCCGAAGCTTAATATGAGGGGAGAAGTTTGGTTTTGCACGGCGGGTAGATTAAGATACCTAATTCAGCATTTTACTTGATTGAAGGGTGGCAGAACGTGAGTAGCAACGAAACAACGCAGCAATTCCAAACGTGGATGTGTCTAATTTGCGGCTGGGTTTATGATGAAGCGGCCGGCCTGCCCGACGAAGACATCGCTCCCGGCACGCGTTGGGCCGATGTTCCGATGAACTGGACCTGTCCTGAATGCGGTGCGCGCAAGGATGATTTCGAGATGGTGGCGCTGTAATTAATCGAGGTCCACGGGATGCCACTGCCGCACGCAGATATCGCGGCAGCCTGTGCTATCGTATGAAAGATTGTCGAATAATCACATGACGCGTCCCTTCCTGCCCGAGGCCCCGTCCGATGCCGTGTATGCCAGCGCCACGATACTCGTCATCGACGACAGCGCCACCAGCCGCAGCGCGGCGGAAAAGGTCTTGCGCGAGGCAGGTTATCGCGTAGTGGTGGCGGAAAACGGCTTCGAGGCCTTGGCCAAGATCGCCGACTGCCAGCCGGCGCTGATCGTGTGCGACATTCTGATGCCGCGCCTGGACGGCTACCGCACGTGTGCGCTGATCAAGGCCAGTGCGGCCTTTCATGCCACGCCGGTGCTGATGCTGTCGTCGAAGGAGGGCTTGTTCGACCGCGCGCGCGGCGCCATGGCAGGCGCCAGCGCCTGCCTGGTCAAGCCGCTGGCACGCGAGGCGCTGCTGGAGGCCGTGCGGCTGCACCTGGCCGGGAATTTTGAGTAAGTGGTTTATTGATTGACAACGCAGCAAGGAAGCAGATGGCCATACACACAATTCTGATCGTCGATGACTCGCCGACAGAACGCTATTACCTGAGCGAGATGCTGGTGCGTGCCGGTTATGCCGTCGCCACGGCGCAGGACGGTGCCGACGCGTTGGCGCAACTGAAGCAGGCCAAGCCCGACCTGATCTTGATGGATGTGGTGATGCCCGGTGCGAATGGCTTCCAGATCACGCGCGCGATTGCGCGCGATCCCGAACTGCAGGACGTGCCGGTAATTATCTGCTCCAGCAAGAGCCAGGAAACGGACCGCATCTGGGGCTTGCGCCAGGGCGCGCGCGATTACCTGGTCAAGCCGGTAGTCGAAGCCGAGCTGCTGGCCAAGATCGCTGCGATTTCCTGAGAATGCAAACGATGCCAGGTTACGGCGTTTCCACAGCGGCCTCCCCGCCTGCCGCTGCCGCCATGCCATTCTTCGAGACGGGCGCGCGGCAGGGGCGCTTGCGCCAGTATCAGTTGCAATTGATCGAGCGGATACAGGCCGCGCGCAGTGGCGCGCTGGCGGCGCGCAAGGAACTGGGCGTGATGCTCGGTGGCAGGGCGTGCCTGCTCGACCTGACGCAGCTCGGTGAAATCGTCATTGCCACCGGCGTGCAGATCCAGGGCGTGCCGCTGGCGCAGGACTGGTACCTGGGCCTGGCGGCCATGCGCGGACGCCTGACGGGGGTCGTCGACCTGGCCCGCTACATGGGCGAACCGCTTTGCGCGCCAGGCAATCACTGCCGCATCATCACATTTTCTCCCCGCCTGGGCCTCAATTGCGCGCTGCTCGTCGAACGCGTGCTGGGCTTGCGCCAGTTGCGCGCGATGCAGTCCGTGCCCGTTCACGATGCGGCGCAGGGCGTGTTCCCATCGTGGGCCGCGCAGGCGCTGTGCGACAGCGAAGGGCAGCAGTGGCTGCGCCTGGACCTGGCGCAGCTGGCGCAAACGGAACGCTTCCTCGATGCCGGTTTTGGCGGCCTGGCCGCACACAAGGATATTTGCTGATGGGCGCCCATTCCCCTATCCTGGCCGCAGGCATGCCCGAAGCGGAACACGTTGCTGGCGAGCCGGCATCGGCGGCCGACCTGCCGCTGCGCCTGCGCGACGCGCTGGGACGGCGCAAGTCGCTGGCCAGCGCGCCGGTCAGCGACTGGACGCTGCCGCTGATCGGCCATTTGCCGCTGCAAAAGCAATTGAGCATCCTGTCGACGGTGATGGCCCTGAGCCTGGCCGCCAGCCTGCTGTTCGTCGGCATCAACACGCGCAGCGGCAATATCGCCTCGGCGCAGACGCAGCTGGCCAGCGACGCGCTGATGCATTCCCAGCGCATCGGCAAGGCTGCGCCGAATGCCGTGCAAGGCAATCCGGAAGCCTTCCGCCAGCTCGACGAAAGCCGCAATGAACTGAACCAGGATTTCCGCCTGATGCTGCGCGGCGGGACGTACCACGGCCGCGATATCGGCGAGTCGCGTTCCGGCCTGCTGGCGGCGGTGGCCGATGCGCGCAAGAAGTGGGCCAGCAGCGACCGCGCGGCCAGCACCATCTTGCGCCTGAAAACGGAGCTGGGCGAATTCGACAAGACCTTGCAGCAATTGAACGCGCTGTCGCCGGCGCTGCTGGCGCAGACGGAGGAAATTGCGGCGCTCAAGGTACAGCGCGGCGGCAACGCGCGCGACCTGGCCGTCATCGGCCGCCTGATGATGCTGAGCCAGCGCATGAGCCGCAGTGCCAGCGAGTTTCTGTCGTCGGGCAGCATCAGCTCGGAAACGGCATTTTCGTTGGGGCGCGACACGACGTATTTCCGTACCGCCGTCGAAGGCTTGCTCAATGGCAGCGTGGCGCTGCAATTGGCGCCCACGCGCGATGCCGAATTGCGCGACCGGCTGGTGGCGCTGAAAGCCAGTTTCGACACTTACCAGAAAATGGTCTCGTCGATACTCGACCGGCTGGATAAATTCAGTTCGGCCAAGAGCGCCGAACAGCTGATCTTCAACGAGAACGAAGACCTGCGCCAGCGCTTGACTTTGCTGCAGCAGATGTACCATGTGAACCAGGAAACGCTGGGCATGGCTTTCTGGATGATGGTCGGCGGCGTGTTGCTGACCCTGATCGCGGCGGCCGGCATTGGCCGCGTGCTGCTGCAGGACTCTGTCAACCGCACGCGCGACGCCGAGCGGCGGCGCCAGGAAGCGGAAATCCTGCGCCTGCTGTCGCAGGAAAAGGAAGCGCAGGCCAAGGCCAAGAATGAGCAGAACCAGGCGGCCATCCTGCGCTTGATGAACGAATTGCAGAAGGTCGCCGACGGCGACCTGACGGTGCAGGCCACCGTGTCGGAAGATATCACGGGCGCCATCGCCGATTCCGTCAACTACACAGTGGAGGAATTGCGCGGCCTGGTGGGGCGCGTGACGGCGACGGCCGAGCAGGTCAACCGCGCCTCGACGCAGGCGCAAGGCATCTCCAGCAAGCTCCTGATCGCTTCGCAGCAGCAGTCGCGCGAAATTCAGGGCGTCAGCGCCACCGTGGTCAAAATGGCCAATGCGATTACCGACGTGTCGAAGTCGGCCAGTGTCTCGGCCGACGTGGCGCGCCAGTCGGTGGCGGCGGCGCAGCAGGGGGCGACGGCGGTGGAAAACGCCATCAAGGGCATGCATGAAATCCGCGAGCAGATCCAGGACACCTCCAAGCGCATCAAGCGCCTGGGCGAATCGTCGCAGGAAATCGGCGAAATCACCGAGCTCATTTCCGACATTACCGAGCAGACCAACGTGCTGGCGCTGAACGCCGCCATCCAGGCTGCCTCGGCCGGCGAGGCGGGGCGCGGCTTCTCGGTCGTCGCCGAGGAAGTGCAGCGCCTGGCCGAACGCTCGGCCGCCGCCGCCAAGCAGATCGGTGCGCTGGTGCGCACCATCCAGGCCGATACCCAGGATGCGACGCGGGCGATGGAAACCTCCACGCAGGGCGTGGTCGAGGGCGCACACCTGTCCGACGCGGCCGGCGCTGCCTTGAACGACATCAGCCAGGTGTCGAAACACCTGGCTGAACTGATCCAGGGCATCTCGTTTGCTACCGGCACACAGGCCGGCTCGGCCAGCGGCGTGGCCTTGAATATCCAGCATATCCTGAGCGTGACGGAGCAGACTCAGGACGGCACGCAGCAAACGGCGCAGTCGATCCACAAGTTATCGATGCTGGCGCAGGAACTGAAAAACTCGGTGTCGCGCTTCCGCGTCGCCGCCTGAACGCCGCGCCAGTCCAGGCGCGGTGTGTTGTGCGTACCGATTTTTGCGCTACGATTTCTTTACCGAGGCATGCATGAGCACACCTGATAGTCCGCAGCAGTCCAAGCCGTTCGACAGCGAACCCCTGTCGTGGGTGATGGTGGAAATCCGCGAAGCGCTGGGCCGCTCGAAAACGGCGCTGTTCGAAGCGGGTGGCCGCGAGCGCGAGGAACGCGCCACGGCACTGCAGCATGCACGCTCGCACCTGCACCAGGCGCATGGCGCGCTGGTGATGGTGGACGTGGCCGGTGCCAGCCTGCTGACGGATGGCGCCGAACAGGCATTGGCGCGCTTTCGCGACGGCAGCCTGGAATACACGCTCGACCATGCGCAAGTCGTCGCCGTGCTGTATCAGGCCCTGATCGAATACCTGGAAGACCTGGTGGCCGGCACGCCGCCGCAGCCGACGCGTTTGTTCCCCTACTACCGCGATCTGCAAACCATGCTGGGCGCCGAACGCATTCACCCGGCAGACCTGTTTTTCCCGCCCCCGGCTATGCTGGAAGGGCAGGCCATCGCACTGGCGCACGCCCCCCTGGTGGCCGATTATCCGGCCTGGCGCGGGCGCTTTGAAAAGTCTTTGCTGCCCTTCCTGAAAGCGCAGGATGACGCGGCTCGGCGCCAGCACGCCAGCGACTTGCACGCCACTCTGACCCTGGTGGCGGACGCGCAGCAAGAAGCGCCGGCGCGTACCTTCTGGTTCGCCATGCAGGCGTTTGCAGGACTGGCGGCCAGCGGCGAGGGCATGGGCACGCTCAACGTCAAACAGTTGTTCGGCCTGATCAATCTGCAATTGCGCCGCCTGGCGCAGGGGACGGCCAGCCTGCCGGCATCGATGCTGCGCGACGCCTTGTTCTTCATCGCCGCCGCCGCCGAGCCGACGCCGGAGGCGCGCCAGCTGCGTGCCGCTTTCGCGCTCGACGGGCAGGTGCCCGCCGACGTGGAAGCGCGGCGCTACGGCCAGGTCGACCAGGATGCCTTGCAAGGCGCGCGCACGGCATTGGCGCAGGCGCGCGCCAGCTGGAGCCGTCTGGCGCAAGCCGACCTTGATCCTGCCCTGGGCGACGCATTCGAACAGTCCTTGCAGCAGGTGGCGGCGCAGACCGACATTCTGAAGCAGCCGGCCCTGGCCAGCCTGCTGCGCGAATGCGCGGCCGTGGCGCGGCAAGCCGTGACCAGCGGGCGCAGTGCGGCCCTGGAGAACGAAATCGGCATGGCGCTGCTGTTTGCCGACACGGGACTGGAGCAGGTGCGCCGCCTGCCCGACGATTTTGCCGGCAATGCGGAAACCATTGCCGCGCGCCTGCAGGCACTGCTGGCTGGCGAAGCGCCACCGCCCGTCACCGCTGGCGAGTTGTCGCGCCAGATCGAACAGGGTCAGACCGTCGCCGCGCTGGCCGAGGACATGAAGACAGGCCTGCGCCAGGTGGAAAAGGTGCTCAACGCGTATTACGCGGATGCCTCGCGTGGCGTGGCGGGGGCCCTCGATGGCGTCGCGCCCGTGCTGGGGCAGTTGCAGCAGCAACTGGCCGGGCTGGGACAGGACGATGCGCGCGCCGCCGTGCGGCAGGTCGATGCGGCTGTGCGGCAGCTGGCCGGTGGTGACGCCAATGCGGACGCCAATGCGGAGGCGCATGCCGGGGCGCTCGACGAGATCGCGCAAAATGTCAGCGCGCTGGGATTTTTTGTCGATATGCTGGGCCGCAACGCGCAAGCGGCCAGCGGGCGCTTTCATTTCGATGCCGCCGCCGGCACCTTCCGTGCCCTGCCATTTGAAAAAGTCGCCGCCGCCGGTGTCGTGCCGGTACCCTTGCTCGACCAGGCCCTGGCGCCCGCCGCGCCTGCTGGCATGGATGCCGCGCCGGCAGTGACCGATGTTGACGCGGAGATGCTCGACATCTTCATTGCCGAAGCGCGCGAAGTGCTGGCCTTTATCGACACCACGCTGGCCCTGCCGCGCGAGCAGGCCGCCAGCGGCGACCACCTGGCCATGCTGCGCCGCTCGTTCCATACCCTGAAAGGCAGCAGCCGCATGATTGGCCTGGCGCAGTTTGCCGAAGCGGCCGGCGCCATCGAGCGCGTCATGAATACCTGGCTGGCCGAAGCGCGCCCCGTCAGCGATGATCTGTTTACCTTGCTCAATTACGGCTGGTACCAGCTCAGCGAATGGGTAGCCGAACTGGAAGGCGGCGCAGGACGCGAGCGCGAGGCCGGCATGCTGCTGATGGCGGCCGAGCGCGTGCGCGAAGGCGGGCCGTTCGAACTGCGCAAGCCGCGCCCGGCTGCGCCCGTGGCTGGCAATGGCAATGTGATCGGTTTTCCGTCCGCGACTGCGCCCACGCTCCACGAAGCGCCTGACGATCACCTCAAGCACGTGGGCGAATTGCGCATCAGCCTTCCCTTGTACAACATCTACCTGGCCGAGACGGATGAACTGCTGCGCGTGCTGACGCGCGACTTCGGCGAATGGCGCCATGAACAGCGCGCCGTCAGCGCGGAGGCGCTGCAAGCCGTGCATACCCTGGCGGGGACGTCGGGCACGGTCGGCTTCCAGTCCCTGCGCGATCTGGCGCACGCGCTCGAGACGGTGATCGAGACGGTGGTGCCGCCGCTGGCCGGCCTGCGCGCCGAACAGCACGACGTGCTGGAACAGGCTACGCAGCGCATCGGGCAAATGCTGCAGGCGTTCGCGCTGGGCGACCTGGCGCCAACGCAGCCGGATATGATCGAAGCGCTCAACACCCTGTGGCGCGCATTGACGGCGCCGCCCGGCGAGGGCAGGGAAGACCGGCTCGATGCCCTGTTTGCGGCCGCCTACGCCAGCATCGTCGGCGCGCCGGCGCAGCCTGCCGAGCCGCTCTCCGAAGTCCCTCTGCCCCAGCTCGAGACCTTGTTCGAAGCGACGTATGCGAGCATCGTCGCTGATGCGCTGCAGCCGGCCGCTGCCGAAGTGCAGGCACCGGCGCCGGTGCAGGACAGCGGTGCCAGCGATGACCTGTTCGACGCCGGTTTCGAGCACGCGCCGCCGTTGGAGCACGCGGCGCCGGAAGCACCGGCGCCGGCTATCATGCCGGCCGATGCGACCGCGCTGCTGGCGGCCAGCGCCGGCATCAGCGATGAACTCGACCTCGATTTATTGTCCGTTTTCCTGGAGGAGGGCGCCGACCTGCTGCCGCAGATCGGCGAGGCGCTGCGCAGCTGGCAACAGCAGCCGCACGACAGCGGCCAGGCGCAGATGCTGCTGCGCACCCTGCATACCGTCAAAGGCAGCGCGCGCATGGCCGGCGCCATGCGCCTGGGCCAGCATGCGCATGAAATCGAGACGCATATCGAAAACATGCTGCACGCGGGCACTGCCACGCCACAGGCTTTCGAGGAATTGCTGGCCCATTACGACCATGCGCTGCACCTGTTCGAACAACTGCAGCAACCGTTGCTGCCCTTGCCAGGCATGGAAGACACGCCGGCGGCCGAACCGAAGGCGGCGCTGGTGCGCGTGCGCGCCGATATCCTCGACCGTCTGGTGAACCAGGCTGGCGAAGTGTCGATTACGCGCTCGAAGATGGAAAATGAAGTCGGCGTGCTGGGCGCCTCGCTGTCCGAGTTTTCCGACAACCTGGCGCGCCTGCGCCGCCAGTTGCGCGAAGTGGAAATGCAGGCCGAATCGCAGATCGCCTCGCGCATGGCCGTCGGCAGCGAGCGCGAATTCGATCCGCTCGAATTTGACCGCTTTACGCGCTTGCAGGAACTCACGCGCATGATGGCTGAAAGCGTCAACGACGTGGCCTCGTTCCATGAAAACCTCAGCCACAGCGTCGATGCGGTGACGGACGACCTGGTGCTGCAGGCGCGCCTGACGCGCGAGCTGCAGCGTGACCTGATGCAGATCCGCATGGTGCCGTTCGCCAGCATTGCCGAACGCCTGTTCCGCGTGGCGCGGCAAAGCGCCAAGGAAGTCGACAAGCGCGTCAACCTCGATATCCGCGGCGGTGGCGTGGAAATCGACCGCAGCGTGCTCGAACGCATGGCGGCACCGTTTGAGCACCTGCTGCGCAACGCCATCGTGCACGGCGTCGAGCCGCGCGAGGCGCGCCTGGCAGCAGGCAAGAGCGAGACGGGCGAGCTGCTGGTGCAGGTCAGCCAGCAGGGCAATGAAGTGGCAATCGCCTTTTCCGACGACGGCGCGGGGCTGGACCTGGAACGTATCCGCGCCAAGGCGCACGGCGCCGGCCTGGTGGCGACGGACGCGCCTTTGACCGACGCGCAGGCGGCCGAACTGATTTTCACGCCCGGTTTTTCCACCGCCGACAGCCTGACGGAATTGGCCGGGCGCGGTTTCGGCATGGACATCGTGCGCTCCGAAGCGCTGGCCCTGGGCGGGCGCGTGGAAACGCTGACGCAGGCGGGCATGGGCATGCGCTTCACCATCCACTTGCCGCTGACCCTGGCCGTGACGCAAGTGGTGCTGCTGGCCGCGAACGGCAAGACGTATGCCTTGCCATCGGTGCTGGTAGAGCAGGTGCTGCACCTGAAAGGCGAGCAGCTGGAGCAGGTGCGGGCGGCCGGGCGCATCGAGTCGCACGGGCAGTCGCTGGCGCTGCACCACCTGTCGGCCATGCTGGGCGAGACGCCGGCGGTGCAGGCCACGCAGCGCTATGCGCCCGTGCTGTTGCTGAGGAATGGCAATGACAGGCTGGCGCTGCAGGTCGATGACGTGGTGGGCAACCGCGAGGTCGTAGTCAAGCATGTGGGGCCGCAGCTGGCGCGCATGCCGGGTATCGCCGGCGCCACGGTGCTGGGTACGGGCGATATCGTGCTGATCCTGAATCCGGTGGCGCTGGCGCAGCACCTGGAGCATCATCCTGAATTGTTGTCGCAATATGCGCTGGCCAGCAGCGAGCAGCATGCCGCTTCCAGCGCACTGGCCGTGCCAGCCGTGCGCGTGATGGTGGTCGACGATTCGCTGACGGTACGCCGCGTGATGCAGCGCCTGTTCGAGCGCGAAGGCTACCAGGTACTGCTGGCCAAGGATGGCGTCGATGCGCTGGAACAGCTGCATGCGCTGGAACCGGCTGCCATGCCGGCCCTGCTGCTGGTCGACGTGGAGATGCCGCGCATGGATGGTTTTGATTTGACGCGCAATGTGCGCAGCGACGACAAGACGCGTGCCATCCCCGTCATCATGATCACCTCGCGCAGCGCCGACAAGCACCGCGCGCACGCGTTCGAGCTGGGCGTGAATGCGTATTTCGGCAAACCGTTCCAGGAAGAGGAATTGCTGGCGGAAGTGGGGCGCTTGCTGGGCGGTGGCGTGGCGTAAGCCGGCGCCACTACCGGCCGGATTACGCCACCACTTTCACCACCGCATAGCGCTCCAGGGTCTCCTTGCGCGCCTCATCATGCTGCACCAGCGGTTCCGGATAATCGCGCCCCAGCACGATGTTTTTTTGCTCGAGCAGCATGCGTGGTACCAGCCAGGGCGCATGGATTTCCTTGTCGCCCAGCGCCTTCAGTTGCGGCAGGTAGCGGCGGATGAAGCGACCGTTCGCATCGAATTTTTCCGACTGCGTGATGGGGTTGAAAATACGGAAGTAGGGTTGCGCGTCGCAGCCGGACGACGAGGCCCATTGCCAGCCGCCGTTGTTCGACGCCAGGTCGAAGTCATTCAGGTGCAGCGCGAAATACGCTTCGCCGCGGCGCCAGTCGATGCCCAGGTCCTTGATCAAAAAGCAGGCCGTGACCATGCGCAGGCGGTTGTGCATATAGCCCGTCTGGTTCAGCTGTGCCATGGCCGCGTCCACCAGCGGATAGCCGGTGCGCCCCTCGCACCAAGCCGCAAACGCGGCATCGGCTTCGGGGCCCGTTTCCCAGGCGATGGCGTCGTAGGCCGGTTTGAAGGCGCCGCCTTCCACATGCGGGTTCTGGTACAGGATCATGGCGTAAAAATCGCGCCAGATCAATTCGGCCAGCCACACGGGCGCGCCATCGCCGCCGCTGCCCCGGTCCATCAGGTCGACCACGGTGCGCACCAGGTAGCGCAGCGATACGGTGCCGAAGCGCAGATGCATGGACAGATACGACGGCCCCTTCAAGGCAGGGAAATCGCGTGCCACGTCATAGCGGGCCACGCGCGGCAGGAAATCCTCGAACAGCGTGCTGGCCCCCGACATGCCCGTGGGAATGGCCAGTTCGGCCAGGTTGCTCGCTTCGAAGCCCAGTTCGCCCAAGGTTGGCAGGGGGCCAGGCGTGCCGGTGCGCGGCGACGCCAGGCTGGCCGCGTGCGGTTCGATATCGAACGGCGCCAGGCAGCCGGGTTCGGCGCGCATTTTCTTCAGCCAGGCATTCTTGTACGGCGTGTAGACCGTGTACGGCTTGGCCGAGAGCGTCAGCACCTCGTCCTTTTCAAAGATGACCTGGTCCTTGAAACTGAACCACAGGCGCGCCTCGTGCTTGAGCGCGGCGGCTACCCTGGCGTCGCGGGCGATCGCTTGCGGTTCGTAGTCGTGGTTGGCAAAGACGGCGTCGGCGTTCAGCTCGGCAGCCAGGCGTGGGATGGCCTCGGCGGCGTCCGCGTGCAGCACGATCAGGTCGCCACCCAGCTGTCGCAGCTCGTCGGCCAGCTCGGCCACGCTGGCATGGATGAAATCGACCCGCCGGTCGCGGCGCGGCAGCGCGGCCAGGATGGCGGTGTCGTAGACGAAGACACAATACACGGCCTGGCTCTGACGCAGGGCGTGATGCAGTGCAGCATGGTCAAATGCGCGCAGATCGCGCCGGAACCACACCAGGGAAGTCTTGATTGTCATTATTTTGCGTGTTCAGGGTCAAAGATAGGCTATTTTTTGCCGCCAACAGGGCTTTATGGCCGCTCGCGTCGTGCCTTTGGCGTCGCTGCGGCGGCAATTCAGTGTAAACTAGCGGGTATGTTCATGGTGGTTTATGTGCGACAGCGATTGTGCAATCAATTTTACAATTGGCATTGAAATGCGCCTGCAGGCAAAGCGATGTTTGATATTCAGCAAGTCGTCAAGCGTGCAGGATGTCGCCGCATGGCGCAGCGAATAAATACTTAATTTACAATATAACAAGAATAGCGCCTGGCATCACGCTTCTCGCCGCTCAATATTCGCGGCAGCGTGCGCCAGGCGTACGATAGCGGGGTAAGCGAGACTTGCCAGCAAGGCCACAGAGAGAGCATCGCGTATGAAAAAGAGTAAAATCGACCAGACTCTGCCAGGGCATCGTTTGATGCAGGGTGTTGGAGAGCCGGCCGCGACCGGTTCCTCCACCTTGAATCTGGCCAACCATTTCCTGATTGCGATGCCGGCCATGCAAGATCCGATCTTCGGCGGCACGGTCGTGTACGTTTGTGAGCATAATGAAAATGGCGTGCTGGGCGTCGTCATCAACAAACCCACCGACATGACCATGGAAGTGCTGTTCGACCGCATCGATCTGAAACTTGCGGCCGGCAGCGACACGCCCATCATCAACGAACCGATCATGTTCGGCGGCCCCGTGCAGGACGACCGCGGCTTCGTGCTGCATACGCCGGGCGCGCACTATTCCTCGTCGCTGACGGTGACCGATGAAATCGCATTTACCACCTCGATCGACGTGCTCGAAGCCGTCGCCAAGGGCGATGGTCCCGAGCGCATGCTGGTGTCGATCGGCTATTCGGGCTGGAGCCCGGGCCAGCTGGAAGACGAGATCGGCCGCAATGGCTGGCTGACGGTGGGCGCCTCGGCCGACATCCTGTTCGACTTCCCCATCGAGCAGCGTTACGTGGCGGCCATCAAGCTGCTCGGCATCGACCCGCTCATGCTCGCCAGCGAGGCTGGCCACGCATGAGCGGTGACGCCATCGACACCATCCTCGCCTTCGATTTCGGCTTGAAACGCATCGGCGTGGCCATCGGCAATACCATGATTTGCCAGGCCAAGCCGCTCAGCGTGATCACGGCCACGGCGAATGAGCCGAAGTTTGCCGCCATCGATAGCCTGATCAAGGAGTGGGGCGCGAGCCGCATCGTGGTGGGCTTGCCCAGCCATCCGGATGGCACCGAACACGAGATGAGCGCGCGTTGCCGCCGTTTTGCCAACCAGGTGCATGGCCGCTTCAACCTGCCGGTGGAACTGGTCGACGAACGCTATTCCTCGGCCGTGATTACCGCCAGGCGCGGCGAAGTCATCGACGACCGCGCCGCCGCCATCATCCTGCAACAGTATTTCGACGCGAATTATTAATCTGACCTTAGCCCCCATCCCTGAATGATTAAGAACTCTATGCCGCATCCTACGAATCCTTCCCAACTCGACGCCGAGGCCCTGTACGCGGTCTTGCTGCAACAGGTGCAGAGCGGCCTGGCGGGCATACCCAACGTGGCCATCGTCGGCATCCATTCGGGCGGTGCCTGGCTGGCCGAACGCCTGGCGCGCGACCTGAATCTGCTTGATCGCCTGGGCGTGCTCGACGTGTCGTTCTACCGCGACGACTTCGCCCAGAAGGGCCTGCATGCCGACGTGAAGCCGACGCAAATCAGTTTTGACGTGGCCGGCGCCACCATCCTGCTGGTCGACGACGTGCTGTACACGGGCCGCACCACGCGCGCGGCCATCAATGAATTGTTCGACTATGGCCGTCCGGCCAAGATCATGCTGGCCGCCCTGGTCGACCGCGGCGAGCGCCAGCTGCCGGTGGCCGCCGATTTCGTGGCCGCCTTCACTGCCGTGCCGGCGGGCCAGGCCCTGGTCCTGAAGCAAGCCGACGATGGAAAATTCACGCTCACCATAGATACCCACCATGCTTAATCCGCAACTGAATAAACACGGCGAACTGCAACATCTGCTGACGATTGAAGGCTTGCCGAAGTCTATCGTCAACCACATCCTCGATACCGCTTCCTCGTTCGTCGGCATTTCCGACCGCGATGTGAAAAAGGTTCCGCTGATGCGCGGCAAAAGCGTTTTCAACCTGTTCTTTGAAAACTCCACGCGCACCCGCACCACCTTCGAGATCGCGTCAAAAAGGCTGTCGGCCGACGTCATCAACCTGAACATCCAGGCGTCCTCGGCCAGCAAGGGCGAGTCCCTGCTCGACACCATCGACAACCTGTCGGCCATGCATGCCGACATGTTCGTCGTGCGCCACGCGCAGTCGGGCGCGCCCTACCTGATCGCCAAGCACCTGATCGACACGAAGCAGCCGCACGTCCACGTCGTCAACGCGGGCGACGGACGCCACGCGCACCCGACCCAGGGCTTGCTCGACATGTACACGATCCGCCACTACAAGAAGGATTTCACGAACCTGACGGTGGCCATCGTGGGCGACATCCTGCACAGCCGCGTGGCCCGTTCCGACATCCACGCGCTGACCACCCTGGGCGTGCCGGAAGTGCGCGCCATCGGCCCGCACACTTTGCTGCCGGGCGGCCTTGAACAGATGGGCGTGCGCACCTTCACCAACATGGATGAGGGCTTGAAAGGCGTGGACGTGATCATCATGCTGCGCCTGCAGAATGAACGCATGAGCGGCGCGCTGCTGCCATCGGCGCAGGAATATTTCAAGAGCTACGGCCTGACGCCCGAGCGCCTGGCGCTGGCGAAACCGGACGCCATCGTCATGCATCCGGGCCCGATGAACCGCGGCGTGGAAATCGATTCGGCCGTGGCCGACGGTCCGCAGGCGGTGATCCTGCCGCAGGTGACGTTCGGTATCGCCGTGCGCATGGCGGTGATGAGTATTTTGGCTGGTAATCAGGGCTGATAGCCCAAGGACGAGTAAGCGAGCATGACGACACTACATATCAAGAACGGCCACCTGATCGACCCTGCCAACGGCATCGATGGCATGCAAGACCTGTTTATCGCCGACGGCAAAGTGCTGGCCGTGGGCAGCGCCCCGGCCGGCTTCACCGCCGACACCACGTTTGACGCGGCCGGCCTGGTGGTTTCCCCCGGCCTGGTCGACCTGTCCGCGCGCCTGCGCGAGCCGGGCTACGAATACAAGGCGACCCTGGAATCGGAACTGCAGGCGGCGCTGCAAGGCGGCGTCACGAGCCTGGTGTGCCCGCCCGACACCGACCCCGTGTTAGATGAGCCGGGCCTGGTGGAGATGCTGAAATACCGCGCCAAGACGCAGAACAAGGCCCACGTGCACCCGCTGGGCGCGCTGACCATGGGCTTGAAAGGCAAGTCGCTGACGGAAATGGCGGAACTGACGGAAGCGGGCTGCATCGGCTTCGCGCAGGCCGAAGAGCCGATCGAAGACACCACCGTGCTGCTGCGCGCCATGCAGTACGCGAACACCTTCGGCTACACCGTCTGGCTGCGCCCGCAAGATCCGCACATCGGGCGCGGCGGCATCGCCCACAGTGGTCCGCTGGCGTCGCGCCTGGGCCTGTCCGGCGTGCCCGTGATGTCCGAAACCATCGCCCTGCATACGATTTTCGAATTGATGCGCGCCAGTCGCGCGCGCGTGCACCTGTGCCGCATCTCGTCGGCGGCGGGCCTGGAACTGATCCGCGCTGCCAAGGCCGAAGGCTTGCCCGTCACCTGCGACGTGGGCGTGCACCATGTGCACCTGACGGACGCCGATATCGGCTTTTTCGATTCGAACGCGCGCGTCACGCCGCCGTTCCGCAGCCAGCGTGACCGCGATGCGATCCGCGCCGGCCTGTTGGACGGCACGGTGGACGCCATGTGCTCGGACCATACGCCAGTCGACGACGATGAAAAACTGCTGCCGTTCGGCGAAGCGTCACCCGGCGCCACGGGCCTG
This sequence comes from Janthinobacterium kochi, assembly GCF_051380715.1. Lineage (NCBI taxonomy): Bacteria > Pseudomonadati > Pseudomonadota > Betaproteobacteria > Burkholderiales > Oxalobacteraceae > Janthinobacterium > Janthinobacterium kochi. The sequence goes on along the minus strand of NZ_JBNYXO010000002.1, from coordinate 347,611 downwards.
GAACTGCTGCTGTCGCTGGCCCTGAAATGGGCTGACGACTATGCGCTGGCGCAACCGCAAGCCGGTGCCCGTCCGCTGGCGCGCGCCGTGGCCAAGGTCACGTCCGACGCGGCGCGTGTCGCCGGTATTCCGGCCGGCAGCCTGGCCGTGGGCGAAGCGGCCGACATCTGCGTCTTCGATCCTGCCGCGCGCTGGACGGTGTCGTCGGCCTCGCTGGCCAGCCAGGGCAAGCACACGCCTTTCCTCGGCTATGAGCTGAGCGGCATCGTCAAGGCGACCATCGTGGCTGGACAGGTGGCGTTTCAGCGGTAATTTTTTGTACTGGAGTGAAACTCCAGCATACTGCCGGGGTCAGACCCGCCGGGTCTGACCCCAGAATTTGCCGTGGGTTTGCTTCTTTATCTGGTGTGATTTGAAACTTCTGCTTACCTACCGCCTCGCGCGCATCGCCATTCACCTGAGCTGCGGCATGGCCAAGAGCGCCGTGCTCTTTCCCTGGCTGGACCTGGAGGGACGCAACCGGCGCATCCGCCGCTGGTCGACGCAATTGCTCGACATTTGTGGCGTGCACGTGGCGCAGCCGGCAGACAGCGTGCTGGCACTCGACCATGCGATGGTGGTGGCGAACCACGTTTCGTGGCTCGACATCTTCGTCATCAATGCCGTTCACCCCTGCCGTTTCGTCGCCAAGGCGGAAATCCGCGCCTGGCCGATCCTGGGCTGGCTGGCGGGGCGCGCCGGCACTATCTTCATTTCGCGCGGCAGCAAGCGCGATCTGCGCCTGATTTTCCAGGGCCTGGTGGATAAATTGACGGCGGGCGAGCGCATTGCTTTCTTCCCCGAAGGCACGACCGCCGCGCAAGGACAGATCCTGCCGTTTCACGCGAATCTGTTCGAGGCGGCCATCGACGCGCAAGTGCCGGTGCAGCCGTTCGCGCTCGTGTATGTGGATGACAAGGGAGAGTTACATCACGCCGTCGACTTCATCGGCGACATGAGCTTTGCGCAAAGCATGGTGGCGATCTTGAGCGGCCCGCCCATCACGGCGCGCCTGACCTGCCTGGCGCCGGAAGCCACGGCTGGCGCGCACCGGCGCGAACTGGCGGCGGCAACGCAGGCGGCGGTGGCCGCCGCGCTGCCGCTGGAACAGCTTAGTTCTTGACGTGCAGCCAGCGCGCATGCGCGGCGCGGGCCAGGTAGTCGAGGATAAACCCTAAAACCCCGATCAGCACGATGGCGGCCATCAGCTCCGAATACGCGAGGCGGTCGCGCGTATCGAGGATGAAGTAGCCGAGACCGGCCGACACGCCCAGCATTTCCGCCGGTACCAGCACGATCCAGATGATGCCGATGGCCAGGCGCACGCCGGTCAAAATATCCGCCGTGATGCCCGGCAAAATCACCTTGAAGACGATCTCGCTGCGCGTGGCCGACAGGCTGCGCGCCAGCAGCAGCCAGTTCGGATCGAGCCGCGCCACGCCGGCCGCCGTATTGAGCAGGATCGGCCAGACGGCCGCAAACGCCAGCAGGAAGTACACGGGCGCGTCGCCCACGCCCAGCACCATCACGGCAATCGGCATCCACGACAGCGGCGAAATCATGCGCAGCAGCTGGAACAGCGGCATGGCCGCGCCGGAAAAACTTTTCGACATGGCCACCAGCACGCCCAGCGGCACGCCGATGACGATCGCCAGCCCCAGGCCGACAGCCACCCTTTGCAGGCTCAGTACCACGTGCAGCCAGATATCCGCACCGCCCAGCATTTCCCGGAACGCGGCCGCCGTGGGCAGCGGTGCAAAGGCGGTGGCGATGGGCGTGGATTTCTCCAGCGCCGTCACACCCATGGACCATAATAGCAAGGCACAGGCCAACCCCACCAGGGGCAGGCCGAACTTCGTGAACAACTTCTTTGCCATCGTCAGACCGCCACGGTTTCGCTGCGCAGCAGGTTGGCCGGCAAGCCGAAGGCGGCAGGGCCGCCGACTGCCGTGATGGCCTTGCGCACGAAGCGGTCATCGACCAGGTCGCGCGCGGCGAATTTCGGATCGAGCTTGGCCAGGAAGCGCGTATCACCTTCGACCTTGGTGCGGCCAATGGCGCGCACCAGTTCTTCCGTGTACGAGGCAAACGGATACGGCTGGAAGTCGATGCGGCGCTGCTGCCAGTTCTTGTGCACGATCAGGCCCTGCTTTTCATAGCCGGCGTAATCGGTGGTGGCCAGCACCTTGGTCAGTACTTGCAGCGGATGCGGCGTGTAGCGGTGCTCGCCCGTGTTCGACAGCAGCTTGGCCGTGTCGACCTGGTTCGAGCGCGTCCACAGCTGCGCCTTGACGATGGCGTTGGTGACTTTCTGTGCCCATTCCGGACGCGTGTTGATGTCGCGCTCCGACAGGAACGTGACGCAGCACGCATGGTTTTTCCACACGTCGCCCGAGAAGCGCAGGATCTTGCCGATGCCGGCGTTTTCCGCCGCCGCATTGAACGGCTCGGCCACGATGTAGCCGGCAATCGACTTGCTGGCCAGGGCCGAGACCATTTCGGCCGGCGCCAGCACGATCAGGTTGACTTCATTCGATTTGATGGCTGCGTTGCGCGCGCGCGTGACCGGGGTCAAGCCATTCGAGGACAGGATTTGCTGCAACAGGATGTTGTGGATCGAGTACCAGAACGGGATCGCGACCGTGCGCCCGCCCAGCTCGGAGACCTTGTTGATCTCGTTGGCCACCGTCAGCGCGGAACCGTTGACGTGGTTCCATGCGACGACTTTCGCGGGGAACTTGGCGCCGTAGCGCACCCACAGGGTGGCGGGCGACAGCAGATGGATGACGTTGACCTGGCCGGCCACGAAGGCTTCGATGATTTGCGCCCAGCTGCGAAACAGGCGCGGCGTTTCCGCCTGCAAGCCTTCCGCTTCAAACATTTTACGGGCGTGGGCGACGAGCAGCGGGGTGGCGTCGGTAATCGGCAGGTAGCCGATTTTCACGGGCTGGTCGTCGCCTTTCGGACCTTGCTGGGCCATGGCGTCGCCAGCGAACAGCAGGGGCGAGGCGACGCTGGCCGTAGCCAGGGCCGACATGCGCAGGAAGTCGCGTCGCGTCAGGCCACAATCGCAATCGGACGAGGCGCAGATATGCAGGGGTTTGTTTTGATCTTCGAATGTCATGGGAAAATTCCGGTCGATTAATTGGGAGCAAAGGCGGGCGTTTGATCTTGCTTTTGCAGCGCCTGCAGGGCGTCGAGAATGTCCATCTTGAGGGCGATGACCTCGGCGCTGTGGCCGATGCGCGGCTGGGCGATGGCGACGGGCCATTCGCGCACGATGTTGCCGGGCTTGCCGCCCATGAGCAAAATGCGGTCGGCCACCAGGATCGCTTCATCGATATCGTGCGTGACCAGCAGCACGGCCGTGTGCCAGCGGTGCACCACGTCGACCAGCAGCGATTGCATCTCGGCGCGCGTGATGGCGTCGAGCGCGGAAAACGGCTCGTCGGCAAACAGCAGTTCGGGTTCGCGCGCCAGCGCGCGGGCCAGCGCCACGCGCTGCGCCATACCGCCCGACAGCGCGGACGGATACAGCTTTTCGCGGCCCTTCAGGCCCACCGCTTCGATGGCTTGCGCCACGCGCGCCTGGTGCGCTGCGCGCGTCAGCTGCGGCTGGTGCTTGAAGTCCAGGCCGAAACCGGCATTGCCCGTGACGTTCAGCCAGGGTAGCAAACTGGCTTGCTGGAAGACGAGGGCGCTGCGCGGGTCCGGTTCACGCATGGGCGCATCGAGAAACTGGATCTCGCCCGTCGATGGCGGCTGTAAGCCGGCCAGCACGCGCAGCAGGCTCGATTTGCCGCAGCCGCTGCCGCCCAGCAGGCAGACGATTTCACGCTTGCGCACGCCCAGCGAGACATGCTGGAAAACGGGCGCCGTGCCGGGATAGGCGTAGCTGAGGTCCTGCGCCTGCAGCGCCCAGTCTTGCGCTTCCACTGCTGCCGTCATGCGGGCGCTCCCGCAGCCTTGGCCGCCTGCTGGCTGTCGAACAGCTGCAAGGCTGCCTGCAATTGCGTCAGGCTGGGGGTGACGATGGGGATGAATGACGACTCGCGCCAGCGGCGGGCAAAGCCCTGCTGCTCGGCATTCAGGTAGGCGCGCCCGCCCATGGCTTGCAGTTCCAGCATCAAGGCTTGCTGCAGCAATTCAGCCAGCTGTATGCGCAGGCGGAACATGGCCGGTGCCTGCGTCTTGAAGCGGCCATCGTGCACACCCGCCAGCAAGGTAGCGACAGCCGCCTCCAGGGTCGCTTGCAGCGCTTCGATGCGCGGCGTGAGCGCGTTGCGCGAGCCGGCCGAGATTTGCGCCGCTTTGGCCAGGCTGGCGCGCGCCAGGCCGATGGACAGGCCGCACTGCATGCCGAGGAACGAAGGACGCACTTGCGGTAGCCAGGCTGGCGCGTTGTCGCTGATGATGTCTGCGGCGGGGATGTGTACCTGCGTCAGCTTGACGGAGGCCGTATTGCTGCCGCGCAGGGCGATCAGGTCCAGGTCGTCGCTGCGCTTGACGCCTGGCGTGCTGCTGTCAAAGGCGACGATGGCCGGTGGCGCGCCGTCGTTCGGCGCCACGGCGGCCGCCGCGACAAAGCCCGCCTTGCGCAAATTCGTCACCCAGGCCAGGCCGCCGTCGACCAGCAAGCCGTCATCCTGGCGCACGCCCGTGATTTGTAGCTGCTCGATGCCGGACAAGAATTTCATGGCGTTCGACAGGCCGCTGGCGCCCGCCTGCGTGCCCGCCAGCAGGCCTGGCAGGCGGCGTTCGGCCAGCGCGCGGTTTTCGCTTTGCAGCAGGAATTCGATGAAGCAGCGCTGGCCCCAGAAGACAAAGGCCGCCGTCACCGATTGCTCGGCCACGTTGGCGATGGCGTTGATGGCGTCGCGTACGTCGCCGCCCGCGCCGCCGTGTTCCTGCGGCACGCCGATGGCCAGCAGCTGGTCGCCCGCCAGCGTCGGCAGGATTGTTTCAGCGAGGTCCGATGATTGGTCGAGCTGGTCGGCATGCGTGTGCAGCCAGTCAGTGAGCTTGCCCATGTCAGACGGCGCCAGGCAGGTAGGGTGTCAATTGCGGATTGACGGGCGTGCCGGCCAGGCTGTTGGAGAAATTGCACAGGGTGGCCAGGCTGATGCCCAGCACCACTTCCAGCGCCTGCTGTTCGTTGTAGCCGGCGGCCAGGAAGGCTTGATATTCGGCGTCGCTGACGGCGCCGCGCGTGGCGATGACGGCAGTGGCGAAGGCGGCAACGGCGTCGAGTTTGACGTCACCGGTCGGCTGGCCGTGCTGCAGGGCGCGCACGATATCGGACGTCTGGCCCGCTTTTTTCAGCGAGATGGCGCTATGGCCGGCGATGCAGAAGTCGCAGCCATGGATGCGCGCGGCGGTGATCTGCACCACTTCGCGTTCCATCAGGTTCAGGCTGGCGCGCGCATTGATGCCGGAGACGGTCAGATAGGTTTCCAGCGCCAGCGGGGCATTGGCCAGCACGCCGATCAGGTTGGGCAGGAAGCCATTGTTGGCGATGGCCTTTTCCACGAAGGGGCGGCTATCGGCCGGGGCGGTATCGAGAGTGTGCAGCGTCAGACGGGACATGGGGTACCTTGCTAAGTTAGTAAGTCACCCAACCATTATATCGGCCATGCCGTGCAGGTAACAGACGTCAGCGTCGTCCTTTTGTGCTCGTTCGTCTTTGATTGCGCAAACCTTGAGGTCAGATGAACCTCAGCTGGCCAGTTGGCGCTGGCGCTGGTCACGCCGGTAGGCGCCCGGTTGCTCGCCCGTGACCCGCTTGAAGGCGCGCGTAAAGGCGGCGTGCGAGCGGTAGCCCACCAGTTCGGCTGCGCGTTCGACGGAGACGCCGTCGTGCAGCCGGCGCGCGGCGATCTTCATGCGCAGCAGGAGCAGGAATTGGGCCGGCGAGTGGCCGCTGGCGTTGGCGAAATGCTTGCAGAAGCTGGCGCGCGACATGCAGGCCGCCTTGGCCATGTTCTCGATCGACCAGTCGTCGGCGGGGGCGTCGAGCATGCGTTCGAGCAGCGGCGAAAATGCGGGTTGGTGCAGCAGTGATAGCAGGCCGGCTGCCACCTGCTCGCCCTGCGCCACATGGCGAATCAGGTAAAAAAACAGCAGTTCGACCAGGCGCGCGATGAGCGGTGACGGTTGCTCCGGGTCGTCGCCTGCCTCTGCCAGGATCAGGTCGAACAGCGCGGCGGCGGCGCCGAAGGCGGGCGCGTCGCCGCGTATCAGCAGATACGGCGGGAAGGAGTCGACGATCAGCGCGGAAAGGGCGCCGCGAAATTGAAAGAAGCCGCAGGCCAGCGCCGTCGCCGGTTGCTCCGTGAGCGTCTGCAGCGGCAGCATGGCTTGCGCGCTGACCGTCTGCAGCGGATCGCTGTGGGGGCTGAGGAAATGGGGCAAGTCGCGCAGCAGGAAGACGCCATCGCGCGGGCCGAGTGCTATCGGCGCGGCGCCATCGAGGTGCAAATAGCAGTGGCCATCGAGTACCAGGTGAAAGCTGCCCAGTTCCCGGCCCGCTGTGGAAGCGCGCCAGCGGCCACAGTACTGGCCCACGTGCAGGACGGCGGTGTCGAGTTCCAGGCTGCCGAGCAGCCAGCGGGCCAGCTTGTCGGTATCAGGATGCATGGGATCGCAATGGCAAAAGCTGCATCATACGGGGCTTGGGCGGCAAGGCCAACGACCGATTTCGACTAAGCATATGCGCGCCATGCTTATTACTTGGCACTTACCGTTTGCCACTGTGCTGCTGGAAGGTGGGACAATCGACTTGCAGCAGCGAGCGGTCTTCCAGGCATATGGCGGAGAGTTTTCCACCCCAGACGCAACCGCTATCGAGGCCGATCAGGTGGGGCCGCAACTGCAGTCCCAGCGCCGACCAGTGGCCGAAGACGACGGTGTCGCCGGCGCTGCGCCGGCCCGGCACGTCGAACCACGGCAGCAGACCGGAGCCCGGCGGCGCGCTGCCGCTCTCCTTCATCTTGAAGTCCATGACACCGCCCGGCGTGCAAAAGCGCAGCCGCGTCATGGCGTTGACGATGCAGCGCAGCCGGTCGGCGCCCTGCAGGTCGTCACGCCAGGCGGCCGGCTCGTTGCCGTACATGCTGCGCAGGAACGCCACCCAGCCATCGCTGCGCAGCATGCTGGACACTTCCTCGCCCAGGGACAGGGCCTGGGAGGCACTCCATTGAGGCAGCAAGCCCGCATGCACGAGCACATGGCCCTGGTGCTGCAAGACGAGCGGACGCTGGCGCAGCCAGCTGATCAATTCCTCGCGGTCGGGTGCGTCGAGGATCTCGGCCAGCGTATCGGACGCGTGCTCGGGCCGGATGCCGTTGGCCACGGCCAGCAGGTGCAAGTCATGGTTGCCCAGGACGCTGTCGGCCAGGCCCTGCTGCGCCAGCGCGTGCACGTGGCGCAGGGTGGCCAGCGATGCCGGGCCACGATTGATCAGGTCGCCCGCGAACAGCAGGCGGTAGGGGCCTTCTGCCGCCGTCTGGATCCGTTCGATCAATTCGATGGTTTGTGCATGGCAGCCTTGCAGATCGCCGATAAAGTAAGTTTTCATAGGTACCGAGGTGAAGTGAACTACGCGCATGCATTATAAGCATGGCTGCCCTTGGTCGTTGGGTGCATTGCTGGCAGGCGCCTGATTGCGCGAACGGCTGCTCGGCAGGAAAAATCCGGGCGCCGGTTAATCTGTATTGGCATTTACTGTGGCTGAATGTCCCGCTGCTTTATATCGATAATCATTTTCTGGCTCGCCTGCCAGCACGGCGATCAGGCCTGCCGGAATACCAAGCATCCATGTTTATGCATTTTCCACGAGTGTTTCCTGCATATTCTTCATTTAATCTTAATGTTGTGCCCTGAAATAAATCCGGGGCCGTGATTCAATTGGCGATGGATTATGCAGCGGCGGGCAAATGTTTATGCAATGTAGTATATTCCACGTGATTTTATTATTTAACAATGTAAAGGATGTACGGGATGGATCTGTCAACGATGACGATGCTGGAATTGCGCAAGCTGGAAGATAGTGTGAAGCAGGAATTGAACGGCCGCGAGCGTGAAGACTTGAACAAGGCGCGCGAACAGATCATGGCCATCGCGCAGCAAGCGGGCATTCCGCTGAAACAGCTGATACTCGATGGTTTGCACCCGCGCACGGGCAAAGTCGCGGTGCGTTACCGCCATCCTGACAATGCTACTCAACAATGGACAGGCCGTGGCCGCCAACCGCTGTGGGTCAAGCAGTGGGTGGAATCGGGCAAGTCCATCGATCTGCTGCGCGTATAATTCGGTATACTCTTGGCGCAGTAGCATGCGTTCGGTCGCGTTGCTACTTGCCAAGCATCCTATTTGATCCTACTTATATCGCCCACACCATGCTTCCATTGTCCAGAACGATCTTCAAAGCCTACGATATTCGCGGCATCATCGCTAAAACCCTCGATGCCAGCGTGGCCCACAAGATCGGTCAGGCATTTGGCCAGGCAGCCCTGGCCAAGGGTGAGCAGCGGGTCGTGATCGGCCGCGATGGACGCCTCTCGGGACCGGAATTGACGGCGGCGCTGGCGCAGGGCTTGCAAGCGGCAGGCGTCGACGTGATCGACATGGGCGTGGTGGCCACGCCGATGGTGTACTTTGGCACGAATGTGCTCGACACGCGCTCCGGCATTATGGTCACGGGGAGCCACAATCCACCCGATTACAACGGCTTCAAGATGGTGCTGGCCGGCGAAGCGATCCATGGTGTAGCGATCCAGGCGCTGTATCACAGCATCGTCGCGCACGACGGCAGCACCAGCGCCAAGGACGTTGCCAACCCGGGCAGCTACACCACGCACGATATCCGCGCCGCCTACCTGGAGCGCATTCTGGGCGACGTCAAGCTGGCGCGCCCGATCAAGATCGCCGTCGACTGCGGCAATGGCGTGGCCGGCGCGTTCGCCGGCGACCTGTTCCGCGGCATGGGCTGCGACGTCATCGAATTGTTCTGCGACGTCGATGGCAATTTCCCGAACCACCATCCGGACCCGGCGCATCCGGAAAACCTGCAAGACCTGATCCGCTGCCTGGCCGAGACGGATGCGGAAATCGGCATCGCCTTCGACGGCGATGGCGACCGCCTGGGCGTGGTCACCAAGGATGGCCAGATCATCTACCCTGACCGCCAGATGATGTTGTTTGCCGCCGACGTGCTGACCCGCCATCCGGGCGCGCAGATTTTGTATGACGTGAAGTGCACGCGCCACCTGGCACCGTGGATCAGCAAGCATGGCGGCGTGCCGCTGATGTACAAGACGGGCCACTCGCTGGTGAAAGCCAAGCTGCGTGAAACGGGTGCGCCGCTGGGCGGCGAAATGAGCGGCCATATCTTCTTCAAGGACCGCTGGTACGGTTTCGACGACGGCCTGTATTCGGCTGCGCGTCTGCTGGAAATCCTCACGCGCGAAGCCGATCCTTCGGCCCTGTTGAACTCTCTGCCGCAGTCCGACAGCACGCCGGAACTGCATCTGGAACTGAAGGAAGGCGAGAATGTCGCGCTGATGGACATGCTGCGCCGCGATGCCGTCTTCCCCGGCAATGAACAGATCATCACCATCGACGGCTTGCGCGTGGAATACGCGGATGGCTTCGGCCTGGCCCGTTCGTCGAACACCACGCCGGTGATCGTCATGCGCTTCGAAGCGGAAACGCCGCAAGCCCTGGCGCGCATCCAGGGACAGTTCAAGAGCGTGATCCTGGCCGCCAAGCCTGACGCCGTCCTGCCGTTCTGACAGCATGGCCGGTCAATCTGGCGCACAGGCGCCCTTGAAAATCCTGCTGGTGCGGGTATCTTCGCTGGGCGACGTGCTGCATAACCTGCCGATGGTGGCGGACATCGCCCGCCATTTCCCGAACGCGACCATCGACTGGGTGGTCGAGGAAGGCTACACCAGCCTGGTGCGCCTGAACCCCCGTGTGAATACCATCTTCCCGTTTTCATTGCGCCGCTGGCGCAAGAGCCTGGGCAAGAAAGAGACGCGCGCGGAAATCGCCGCCTTCTTCCGCAGCCTGCGCCAAGTGCGCTACGATTATGTGTTCGATACCCAGGGCTTGCTCAAGACGGGCATCATCATGGGCGCAGCGCGCCTGGCGCCGGGCGGACAGAAGGTCGGCCTGGCGAACGGCAGCGAAGGTTCCGGCTACGAGGGCATTTCGCGCCTGTTTCATACCAAAAGCATTCCGCTCGACCCGCGCACGCATGCGGTAGCGCGTGGCCGCCTGGTGGCTGCCGCCGCACTCGGCTACACGGCCGATACGCCGGCCGATTTCGGCTTGCCGGAGGTGTCCGGCAGCGAAGCGCGCCCGGACTGGATGGGCGCGGCGCCGTATTGCGTGTATTTCCACGGTACGGCGCGCGATGCCAAGAAATGGGCGCCGCAGAACTGGATCACCGTCGGCCATGCGCTGGCGCCCATGCCGATTTTGCTGCCCTGGGGTTCGCCCAAGGAAAAGGCGGAAGCCGAAGAGTTGGCGACCAGCCTGCCGAACGCGCGCATGCTGCCGAAGCTGTCGATGGGCGACGCCACCCTGCTGGCGCGCCACGCGGCACTGGTAATCGGCGTCGACACGGGCCTGACGCATATCGCCGCCGCCTTTGTGCGCCCGACGGTGGAAATCTATGCTGACTCGCCGCGGTGGAAAACGGAAGGCAACTGGTCGCCGAACATCATCAACCTGGGCGACAAGGGCGCGCCGCCCGGCGTGCCGGAAGTGCTGGCAGCAGCGCAGCGCCTGCTGGCCGAGCATCCTCCCGCCTGACTTAACGTTACCTATCATGCGACTTCTTTATACCCTTGCCTGGTGGCTGGCCTTGCCCCTGGTGCTGGCGCGGCTATGGCTGCGCGGACGCCAGGAACCCGGCTACCGCCAGCACTGGGGCCAGCGCCTGGGTTTTTACGGGCGCCAGTCCGAGTCCCAGATGCCGACGCTCTGGCTGCATGCCGTCTCCGTCGGCGAGACGCGCGCGGCCGAGCCGCTGATCGATGCGCTGCTGGCCCAATGGCCCGCGTGCCGCATCGTCCTCACGCACATGACGCCCACGGGGCGCGCCACGGGCAAGTCCCTGTTTGCCAAGCACGGCGCGCGCCTGGTGCAAAGCTACCTGCCGTACGACACGGGCGCCATGCCGGCCAGTTTCATCCGCCATTTCGCGCCGCGCATCTGCATCCTGATGGAGACGGAAGTGTGGCCGAATCTGATTCACCAGTGCAATCGCTACAAAGTGCCGGTGGTGCTGGCCAACGCGCGCTTGTCGCAGCGTTCGCTGGGCAAGGCGCAGCGCCTGGGCAAGCTCATTGCCGATGCGGCGCGCGGCATTACTCTGGTGGCGGCGCAGACGCAGGACGACGCCGAGCGCGTGCGCCAGCTGGGCGTGCAGGACGTGGTCGTCACGGGCAGCATCAAGTTCGACGTCGTCGTGCCCGAGGCGGCGCTGGCGACGGGCACTTGGCTGCGCGGTGCGATAGGTGCACGCCCCGTGCTGCTGTGCGCCAGCACGCGCGAAGGCGAAGAGCCATTGATTCTTGATGCCTTTGCCCGCGCCAGCCTGCCCGCCAACGTGCTGTTGCTGATCGTGCCGCGCCATCCGCAGCGCTTCGACGAGGTGGAAAAACTGGTGCTGACGCATGGCCTGGCCGTGCAGCGCAGGTCCGGCCTGGCGCAGGACGATGCCGTTGCGGCGGGCACGCAGGTGCTGTTGGGCGATACCATGGGCGAGATGTTTGCGTATTACGCGGCCTGCGATTGCGCTTTCGTCGGCGGCAGCCTGCTGCCACTGGGCGGGCAAAACCTGATCGAACCGGCGGCGCTGGGCAAACCCGTGCTGATCGGCCCGCATACCTTCAATTTCGCGCTGGTGACCGCGCAGGCGATTGCCGCCGGCGGCGCCTCGCTGGTGGCGGACGCCGACGCGCTGATGGCGCAGGCGTCAGTCCTGCTGCAAAACCCCGCGCAGCTGGCATCGATGGGGCAAAAGGCGCTGGCCTTCGCGGCGCAGCACCGGGGCGCCACGCCGCGCACCGTCGCGGCCATCAAACCTTTGCTGCCAGCTTAATTCCGGGGTCAGACCCGCCGGGTCTGACCCCAGCTTTGCGCCGTTTGGTAGTCGTATCGTTAAAACAGCACCGGTAATTCCTGCGAACGTTTGCGCAATGCCTGCTTGGCGCCATCGTAATCGGGATAGATCGATTCCACGGTGGCCCAGAAGCGGGGGCTGTGGTTCATTTCCAGCAGGTGCGACAGTTCATGCGCCACCACGTAGTCGATCAGCGGCAGGGCGAAGTGGATCAGGCGCCAGTTCAGGCGGATCTTGCGCTCGATGGTGCAGCTGCCCCAGCGCGTGCCGGCCGAGGACAGCGATAATGAATCGTAGCGCACACCCAGTCTGTCCGCATACAGGTCCAGCCGCGCTTCGAATAGCTGGCGCGCTTCATGCTGGAACCAGCCCTTCACTTTTTCCTTCAACTGTTGTTCGCTGCCCGTGGGCGTGACCCATACGTGCAATTCATTCGTCTCGCGCTGGAAGCTGGCGCGGTGGCGCGGCGCCTGGTGCAATCGCAATGTGATCTCGCCACCGAGATAGGGCAGCACGGCGCCATCGACCCATGCCACGGGCGCTCGCTGCTGGCGCTGCACCTTGCGCTCGCCTCGTTCCAGCAGCTTCGAGACGATCCAGCCTTGCTTGGCGCGGATGGCATTGTCGATTTCGGCCAGGGTGACGCGCTTGGGCGCGGTCACGCGCAAGCCGTTATCGTCGATCATGAAGCCGATGGAACGGCGCGTTGAGCGGCGCAGTGCGAATTCGACCAGGTGACTGCCCAGCTGCAACTGACGCAGCGGAGCGCCATCGGCAGGGCGTGGCGGGGAAGGCAGCTGAGGGGATGAAGGAACAGCGACGGGTGGCACGGGCACTACCGGCCACGCTGGAACGTGAAGCGGTGGTGCCACGGGCGGCGCTGGCGGTGCCGTGGGGCGCACCGCCGGGGGCGTGCTGGTCGAGACGTCATGCGCGAACAAATCCAGTTGCTGGTCGCCGACCTTGATGGTCTTCATCTGCTGGCGCAGTGTCGGCTCCTGGATGACCGCGCTGATGCCGTCTAGCCAGCGTTGTAGGCGTGAGGCGAAATGACGCGCATTTCTGATTCTATCCAATTTTCCACCTGTTGCATCATGCTGTCCGGGGTTTGCCCTTCCGGCGAAATCGGTTTGCCTATCGAGACGGTGATCAGTCCCGGGCGTTTGAGGAATGACTGCTTGGGCCAGCATTCGCCTGAATTATGCGCAATCGGCACCACCACGGCGCCCGTGGCGATTGCCAAACGCGTGCCGCCGCTCTTGTACTTGCCGGCCTGGCCCACCGGAATGCGGGTGCCTTCGGGGAACATGATAATCCATTGGCCGTCGGCCAGGCGGCGCTTGCCATGGACGACGACGCTCTTGAACGCATGCTTGCCCTGCTTGCGGTCGATGGGGATCATGCGCAGCAGCGCCATGGCCCAGCCGAAGAACGGGATGTACAGGATCTCCTTCTTGAATACATACACGAGCGGGCGTGGAAGGCTGGGCAGCAAAAAGATGGTTTCCCATGCCGACTGGTGCTTCGACAGCACGATGGCCGGCTCATCCGGGAAGTTCTCGGCGCCTTTGATTTCATAGCGGATGCCGCAAATGACCTTGGCGCACCACAGGATAAACACGTTCCAGCGCGAGGTGACCCAATAGCGCTTGTTGTAGCTCAATGGCGCGGCAAAAAAGCACACGCAGGCCCAGACGATGGTGGCCACGATCATGATGGTCATGAACAGCAGGGATCGCAGGAACAGGGGAATATTACGCAATGCGGTTCTCCGAAAATTAGATACTGAATGCCACGGTGGGCGCTGGCGCTGCTGGCGCCTTGAGCAGGTGGCTGACCACGGCACCCAGGTCGGGGAAGACCTGGGTGCCAGGCGGCAGGCCACCCGTTTCGTTGGTTTTTTCACCCTTGCCCGTCAGGACCAGGTAGGGCACGCAGCCGCTGATGAAACCTGCCTGCAGGTCGCGCAGCGAATCGCCAACGGTGGGCACGCCTTTCAGGTTGGTGTTGTAGCGCTTCGAGATTTCATGGAACATGCCCGGTTTCGGCTTGCGGCAGTCGCAATTGTCCGCCCCCGCGTGCGGGCAAAAGAAGATGGCGTCGATATCGGCACCCACCTGCTGCGCCAGGGTATGCATCTTCTGGTGGATCGCGTTCAGCACCGTCATGTCGAAGTACTCGCGCGCGATGCCGGACTGGTTCGAGGCGACGACGACGCGATAGCCAGCCTGGTTCAGGCGGGCGATCGCTTCGAGCGAGCCGGGAATCGGCAGCCATTCGGCCGGCGACTTGATGAAGTCCGGCGAGTCATGATTAATGACGCCGTCGCGGTCGAGAATAATCAGTTTCAGCGCCGGAGTGCCCATTATGCCGCCAGCTTGGAAATGTCGGCCACGCGGTTCATCATGCCGTGCAGCGACGACAGCAAGGCCAGGCGGTTGTTGCGCAGGGCGACATCCTCGGCCATCACCATCACGTCGTTGAAGAAGCCATCGACGTCGTCGCGCAGCTGTGCCAGCGTTTGCAGGGTGCTGGTGAAGTCGCCCTTGGCGAAGGCCGCGTCGACTTCCGGCTGCACGCGCGAGACGGCGGCGGCGAGTTTTTTCTCCGCTTCGTCCTGCAGCAGCGCCACGTTGACGCCGCCGGCGGCGACCTGGTTGACTGCTTCCTCGTTCTTTTTCAGAATGTTCGTGATGCGCTTGTTGGCGGCGGCCAGCGAGGCGCTTTCCGGCAGGGCGGCAAATGCCTGTACGGCTTCCAGGCGCTGCACGATGTCGTCCAGGCGGTCCGGGTTTTGCGCCACGACGGCTTCGATTTCATTCGGCGAGAAGCCGCGTTCGCGCAGGATGCCGCGCAGGCGGTCCAGCATGAAGGTGGTGACGTCCGCCACCGGGTCCTTGAAGCCGGGGATGGCGGCAAATTGCGCAGCGGCGTCGCCCAGCAAGCCCTGGATCGACAATGGCAAGCGCTTTTCCAGCAGCATGCGCAGCACGCCCAGCGCGTGGCGGCGCAGCGCGAACGGGTCCTTGTCGCCCGTCGGCGCCAGGCCTATCGACCAGATACCGACCAGGGTTTCGAGCTTGTCGGCCAGGGCCACGGCGGTACCGGTGGCGGTCGACGGCAGGCTGTCGCCGGCAAAGCGCGGCTGGTAATGCTCGGAAGCGGCCAGCGCCACTTCTTCCGGCTCGCCGTCATGGCGCGCGTAATACGTGCCCATGATGCCTTGCAGTTCGGGGAACTCGCCCACCATGTCGGTCAGCAGATCGGCCTTGGCCAGCAGGGCGCCGCGTTCTGCCAGGGCCACGTCGTAGCCCAGTTTTGCCGCGATGGCGCCGGCTAATGCTTTTACTCTTTCTGTGCGTGCCGCTTGCGTACCGAGTTTGTTGTGGTAGACGACGTTGGCCAGCAGCGGCAGACGCGCTGCCAGGGTTTTCTTCTTGTCTTGCTCGAAGAAGAACTTGGCGTCGGACAGGCGCGGGCGCACGACGCGCTCGTTGCCGCCGATGATGTGTTCTGGCGTGTCCGTTTCGATGTTGGAAACGATCAGGAAGCGTGAACGCAGCTTGCCTTCGCTGTCGGTCAGCGCAAAATACTTCTGGTTCGTCTGCATGGTGAGGATCAGGCATTCCTGCGGCACGGCCAGGAACTCTTCCTCGAAGTGGCATTCATACACGACCGGCCATTCGACCAGGGCCGTCACTTCGTCGAGCAGCGCTTCGGGCATCAGCACCTGGTCGGCCCCGGCCTTGTCCAGCAACTGGGCGCGGATGCGCTCCTTGCGTTCCTCGTTGCTGGCGATGACGCTGGCGTTGAGGATCAGCGAGGCCGCATAGTTTTCCGCGTGCGCGATGGTGATAGCCTTGCCGTCGGTGAGGAAGCGGTGGCCCAGGGTAGTGCGGCCGGCTGTCAATCCCAGCAGGGTCAGAGGCAGCACGTTGATGCCATGCAGGGCGATCAGGCTGTGCGCCGGGCGCACGAATTGCACGGTCGTGCCGTCCGGGCGCTGATAGCTCATCAGTTTTGGAATCGGCAGCTTGGCGGCCGATTCCGTCAAGGCAGCCTGCGCGCCGGTGGCGAGCTGGCTGCCTGGCGCCGTGTAGGTGTAGAAAAAGCTTTCAGCCTTGCCGTCGACGGCGCGTTCCAGTTCGGCCACCGTCAGCTCGGGAAAGCCCAGCGCGGCCAGTTTCTTGGCCAGCGGCGGCGTGCCGTTGCCATTCGCGTCCAGCGCCACCGAGACGGGCAAGACTTTTTCACGGATGGATTTGTCGGGCGAGACTTCGCGCACGTTGGTAATGGAGACGGCCAGGCGGCGCGGCGAGGCGTAGCTGGTGGCGACGCTGTCGGCTTCCAGGAAGTCGCGCGCTTTCAGGCCATTGACGATGCCGGCGGTGAAGGCGGCGCCCAGTTTGGCCAGCGCTTTCGGCGGCAGTTCTTCGGTCAGCAGTTCGATGAGCAGTGTTTGGTTCATGGTGTTCTTGTCTGGTACGGCGGTGTAGAGGCTCGAATGATGGAGGCTCGAAGTTAAGCGGCGGCGGGTTGGTCTGCGGCGGGCAGCATCGGGAAACCGAGGCGCTCGCGCGAGTCGTAATACGCTTGCGCCACCAGGCGCGACAGGGTGCGCACGCGGCCGATATAGGCGGCGCGTTCCGTCACCGAGATGGCACCACGCGCGTCCAGCATATTGAAGCTGTGCGAGGCCTTCATGATCTTTTCGTAGGCGGGCAGGGTCAGTTGCAGCTCGATCAGGCGCTTCGCTTCCGCTTCGTAGTTGCCGAACTGTTCGAACAGCAGGTCCGTATTCGCGTGCTCGAAGTTGTAGGTCGATTGCTCCACCTCGTTCTGGTGGAACACGTCGCCGTAGGTCAGTTTTTTGGTTGTGCCGTTTTCTTCCCACTCGGTCCACACCAGGTCATACACGTTTTCCACGCCCTGCAGATACATGGCCAGGCGTTCGATGCCGTAGGTGATTTCGCCCAGCACAGGCTTGCAATCGAGGCCGCCCACTTGCTGGAAGTAGGTAAATTGGGTCACTTCCATGCCGTTCAGCCAGACTTCCCAGCCCAGGCCCCAGGCGCCCAGGGTCGGGCTTTCCCAGTCGTCTTCGACGAAGCGCACATCATTCTGTTTCAGGTCCAGGCCCAGGGCGGCCAGCGAACCCAGATACAGGTCGAGGATATTTTCCGGCGCGGGCTTGAGCACCACCTGATACTGGTAGTAGTGCTGCATGCGGTTCGGATTCTCGCCATAGCGGCCGTCCTTCGGGCGGCGTGACGGCTGCACATACGCGGCGCGCCAGGGTTCCGGGCCGATTGCGCGCAGGAAGGTGCCGGTGTGGAAGGTACCGGCGCCGACTTCCATGTCGTAAGGCTGGAGCAGGGCGCAACCTTGCTTGTCCCAATAGGTTTGCAAGGTCAGGATAATTTGTTGAAATGTGAGCATCGTATGAGTTCGCCGCGCGGGAGGCTGCGCTTTGTTAAGGGTTGCTTGAAGCCCGGACGCTGTTAATCAAGCGCGTCCGGGCCGGAGTTTTGCTAATTTTAGCGGTTTTTACGAGCCGACTGTGACTCTTCGGGCAATATCGGCCGCTTATTGCTGTGCGGCGCGGCCACGGCGGGCGGCGCGCGACAGCAGGAAGGCCGCCAGCAGGGCCAGCGCGGCCAGGGCCAGCACCAGTTTATTGCCATACAGAATGTACGGCGTCATGCCGCCCATGCCTTGCACCTTGGCTGCCAGCGTGGCTTGCTGTTCCGGTGGCAGCAGGCTTTGCACCACGCCCTTGCCGTCGATGACGGCGGTGGCGCCCGTGTTGGTCGAGCGCAGCATGGGGCGGCCCGTTTCCAGGCTGCGCATCTGCGAAATCTGCAGATGCTGCGGGATGGCGATCGAGTCGCCAAACCAGGCCAGGTTGGAGATATTCAGCAGCACCGAGGCCGACTGCTTGCCATTGCGGTGGGCGCTGGCCAGCTGGCCGGCGATTTCCTCGCCAAACAAGTCTTCGTAGCAGATATTTGGCAGCACCAGCTGGTCGCGCACCTGGAGCGGCGCCTGCACCTCGGCGCCGCGGCCCATGTCGCCCAGCGGGATGGCCATCATGGCGACAAACCAGTGCAGGCCGGGCGGCACGAATTCACCGAACGGCACCAGGTGGTGCTTGCGGTACTGGTAGTAGGGACCCGCCGTGCTGTTGGGCGAGATACCCAGGGCCGCATTGTAGAAGCGCTGCTGCTCGTCGAGCACGGGCATGCCGAGCAGGATCGTGCTGCCCGTCTGCTGCGAATAAGTCGTCAGGCTATCCAGATAGCCGGGCGGCAGTTGGTGCGGCAGCACGGTGACGGCCGTTTCCGGCGTGGCGATCAGGTCGGCCGGCGCGCTGGTGATGGCGTTCTGGTACATCTGCAGGGCGCCCAGCACGAAGCCGGGGTCGAATTTCTGCTGCTGCGGCACATTGCCCTGCAACAGGCGCACCGTGATCGGGCGTCCGACCGGGTGCGTCCACGCCACATACTGCAAGCCAACGCCGGCCGCGTACAGCGCGATGACGCCGGCCAGCGCGGTCCAGCGCGTGCGGTGCAGGGGGTGGACTAGCAAGAGCAGGGCGCCGGCCGACAGGGCCGCCAGCCAGCCCAGGCCATATGCGCCGACGATGGGGGCAAAGCCGCCCAGCGGGCTGGTATTGTGGGCGTAGCCCGTGGCCAGCCACGGGAAACCCGTAAATAGCCAGCCGCGCGTCCATTCGAACAGGGTCCAGGTGGCCGGCAGCACCAGCAGTGTCATAGCGGGCAGGGATAGCACCCAGCGCTGGCGCAGCCAGGCGGCCGCGCCCATGGCCAGTGCCACATAGATGGCCATCAAGAGGGCCAGCAGGGCCACGGCGATGGCGGCGATCGGTGCGGCCATGTCGCCATAGCGGTGCATGGAGATGTACAGCCAGTGCGTGCCGGCCGCGCACCAGCCGAAGCCATAGGCCCAGCCGATCAGCGCACCGCTCTTGACGTTCGAGGCGCGCAGCACCTGGTAGAACAGCACGCCCAGGCTGAGGATTTGCAGGGGCCAGTAGCCGAAAGGGGCGAACGCCAGCACCGCGACGGCGCCGGCAACGGCCGCAGTCAGCATGCGCGCCCAGGTGCTGCGGGGCGGTTTGGCGGGGGCGTTGGGGTCAGCGCGTCTGAAACGCATTTACAGCACGCGCATGTCAGAGTTCCAGTTCCGGCACGTTGGGCAGGCGCTCGACGAGCAGCACGTGCACCTGGCGCGCATCGGCGCGCAGCACCTCGAAGCGCAGATTGCCCAGGTCGAAAATATCGCCCTTGTGCGCCATGCGGCCCAGGTACTTCGAGACCAGACCGCCGATGGTGTCGACGTCGTCGTCCACCAGGTGGCTGCCCACTTCTTCGTTGAACTGTTCGATCTCGGTCAGTGCCTTGACCCGCCAGCGGGGGCCGAACTGGCCTTCCTTGAGCGAGAGGATGTTGTCCTCGGCTTCGTCGAAGTCGTATTCGTCCTCGATGTCGCCGACGATCTGTTCCAGCACGTCTTCGATGGTGATCAGGCCGGCGACGCCGCTGTATTCATCGACGACGATGGCCATGTGATTGTGGTTGGCGCGGAAATCGCGCAGCAGCACATTCAGGCGTTTCGATTCGGGGATGAAGATGGCGGGGCGCAGCATGTCGCGCACGTCGAAAGTTTCTTCTGCGTAATAACGCAGCAAGTCTTTCGCCAGCAGGATGCCGATGACCTTGTCGCGCTCGCCTTCGATCGCGGGGAAGCGCGAGTGGGCGGTGGACAGGACTTCCGGCATCCATTCCTCGATCGGCTTGCTGATGTCGATGACATCCATTTGCGAACGGGGAATCATGATGTCGCGCGCACAGAGATCCGATACCTGAAACACGCCTTCGATCATCGACAGGGCGTCGGCGTCGATCAGCTTGCGTTCATGCGCATCGTGTAGAACATCGAGCAATTCTGCACGGTTCTCTGGCTCGGGGGATATGAGTGCGGTCAGGCGTTCAAACAGTGACCGGTGGGGCTTGACGTCAGTTCTGACGCCACTAGGGTGCTCGGGCATAGGAGGCGTGAGCCGTTGTTGCGAAGGGATATAGGATACACCAAAAGTGGGGCAATACCGGATTTCCCCGCTTTTGATGCAAATTTAATACGTTGAAGTGCGCCGTTGCCCGATGTTTCAGGCGTCCTGGCCCAGCACGCGCGCGCGCAAGGCCGCCACGTCCGCCAGCCAGTCGGCAAAATGCTCGCTGTCTTGCCACAGCTGGCGCAGTTCCGACGACTCTGCCACGATCTTGTCCAGCGCCAGGCGTGCTTTTTCCAGCAGCGGCGGCGTGACTTTCTTCTTGCAGGTGGCCACCCATTCGTCCACTTCCACGGTGGCCGGGTCGTCCTCGCCCGGTTTGCCTTGCAGGCGCGCGATCACTTCCAGCGCGGCCAGCGCCTCGGCGGCGAACGGCGCTTCGAGTTCCGCCTCCGTGCTGTTGATGACGTTGTCGAGCGTGGTCTCGACCAGTTCCAGGGTTTTGTATTCGTGCAGATCCTGCGCCCAATCCATGGCGTAGTCGTTGCCGAAGGCGTCGGTGGCCCAAGTGCCCATGGTCTTACTCCTTGTACGGGTCGGTAATGCCGAGTTTTGCGAGGATCTCCGTTTCCAGGCCCTCCATCTCGGCCGCTTCCTCGTCATCCATGTGGTCGTAGCCCTGCGCATGCAGCACGCCGTGGACGATCAGATGGGCCGTGTGCTCTTCCACGCTTTTCTTTTGTTCCGCCGCTTCCTTTTCCAGCACGTCCGTGCACAGGATGATGTCGGCGCGCGTCGGCTCGTCGTCGCTTAACTCTTCGCCTTCGTTGTAGGCAAAGGTCAGCACATTGGTGGCGTAATCCTTTTCGCGGTAGTCGCGGTTCAAGGTACGGCCTTCTTCGGCATCGACGAAGCGGATGGTCAATTCGGCGGGCGCGAACAGGGCCGCCTTGACCCAGCGGCGCACTTTGGGCCGCGTGATCAGGGAAGCCAGGCGGGCGTCCGGGTATTGCACGGACAAGGACAGTTTATTTTTTTCGGACATTTTTGGCGGCAGCTGGTTTCAACAAGGGGAGTAACTGGGCGGCGTCGGCGCCGGCCGCTTGCGCCGTTTCATACGCATCGACGATGCGCGCGACGAGCGGATGGCGCACCACGTCGCTGCTGTTAAATTGCGTAAAGCCGATGCCGCGTACGTCTTTCAGCACGTGCACGGCGTCGATCAGGCCGCTTGTCTGGCTCTTGTGCAGGTCGACTTGCGTCACGTCGCCCGTCACCACGGCCTTGCTGCCAAAGCCGATGCGCGTCAAAAACATCTTCATCTGTTCGACGGTGGTGTTCTGCGCTTCATCGAGGATGACGAAGGCGTGGTTCAGGGTGCGTCCGCGCATGTAGGCCAGCGGGGCGATCTCGATCACCTGTTTTTCAAACAGTTTTTGCGTGCGGTCAAAGCCCAGCAAATCGTACAGCGCGTCGTACAGGGGCCGCAGATACGGATCGACCTTTTGCGCCAGGTCGCCCGGCAGGAAGCCCAGGCGCTCGCCCGCTTCGACGGCAGGGCGCGTCAGGATGATGCGCTTGACGGCGTCGCGTTCGAGCGCGTCGACGGCGCAGGCGACGGCCAGATAGGTTTTACCGGTGCCGGCCGGACCCACGCCGAAGCTGATGTCGTGTTCGAGGATGTCGCGCAGGTAGGCGATCTGGTGCGGCGTGCGCCCGCGCAGGTCGCTGCGCCTGGTTTTCAGCACGGGGCTGGCGATGTCCGGCTCGACGAAGGTGCTGGCAGGCGCGTTGACGTGGTGTTCCGAGGCGGCGGACAGGCCCGCGCGCTGTTCCACCAGGGCCAGTTGCACTTCTTCCAGCGGCACGACCTTGTTGGCGATGGCGTAAAACTGTTCCAGGATTTCCACGGCCCGCTCGGCATTGCTGCCGCCGACGATGAATTTCTCGCCGCGGCGGAAGATCGTCACGTCGAGGGCGGCGGAAATCTGGCGCAGGTTTTCATCGAGCGGCCCGCACAGATGCGCCAGGCGCGTGTTGTCCAGCGGCTCGGGGATGAAGTAATGCGGCTGTATCGGGGCTTTGGTTTTCAACTGGCTCTTTTCAATGCGGAAGCGCCGGCGACGAGTTCGCCGCGCAGGGTGTAGGAATGGCTTTCGGTGATGCGCACGTCGACCAGCTGGCCGACCAGCTGCAGCGCGTCCGGGCCGGCGTCGAAATTGACCACGCGGTTGTTTTCCGTGCGGCCTTGCAGTTCACTGTCATCGGTGTCCTTCTTCGAACGGCCTTCGACGAGGATGGTTTGCACGCTGCCCACCATGGCCAGGCTGTATTTGCGCGTGTTGGCGTCGATGGCCGCCTGCAACTGCTGCAAACGGGCCAGCTTGACTTCATGCGGCGTGTCGTCTGCCAGGCTGGCGGCCGGCGTGCCGGGGCGCTTGCTGAAGATGAAGCTGTAGCTGTTGTCGAAACCGACGTCGGCGATCAGCTTCATCATGGCGTCGAAGTCGGTCTGGGTCTCGCCAGGGAAACCGACGATGAAGTCCGACGAAATCGCCATGTTCGGGCGCACGGCGCGGATGCGGCGGATGATGGACTTGTATTCGAGGCCCGTGTAGCCGCGTTTCATGGCGCCGAGGATTTTGTCGGAGCCGTGCTGCGCCGGCAGATACAGGTGGTCGACCAGTTGCGGGATCTTTGCGTAGGCGTCGATCAGGCGCTGCGTGAATTCCTTCGGGTGGCTGGTGACGAAGCGCATGCGCGCGATGCCGGGAATGTCGGCCACGTATTCGAGCAGCAGGGCGAAGTCGGCGATCTCGCCCCCTTCCATCGCGCCACGGTAGGCGTTCACGTTCTGCCCCAGCAGGGTGATTTCCTTGACACCCTGGGCTGCCAGGCCCGCCACTTCCGTCAGCACGTCTTCGAAGCGGCGCGACACTTCCTCGCCGCGCGTGTAGGGCACGACGCAGTAGCTGCAATATTTGCTGCAGCCTTCCATGATGGAAACAAACGCCGAAGCGCCGTCTACCTTGGCCGGCGGCATGTGGTCGAACTTTTCGATTTCCGGGAAGCTGATGTCGACCTGCGAGGCGCCGCTGGAGCGGCGCAGTTCGATCATTTGCGGCAGGCGGTGCAGGGTTTGCGGGCCGAAGACCATGTCGACATACGGCGCGCGCTTGACGATGGCGTCGCCTTCCTGCGAGGCCACGCAGCCGCCCACGCCGATCAGGAGGTGCGGCTTGGCCAGTTTCAGCTCGCGCAAACGGCCCAGGTCGGAAAACACTTTTTCCTGTGCCTTTTCGCGCACGGAGCAGGTGTTGAGCAGGATCACATCGGCATCTTCCGGCGTGTCGGTACGCACCAGGCCGTCGGAGGCGCCCAGCACATCGGCCATCTTGTCCGAGTCGTACTCGTTCATCTGGCAGCCGAAGGTTTTAATGAATACTTTTTTCTGCATGGAGTCGGGTGCTTATCGGTAAATGTGGCGGCAAAATGAGTGGGGCAAATAAGTGTGGCGGCAAATAAGCCGGGCAGGGGGCTTGCGCTGGGCGCCGCTCAGGGCGGGAGACGGTGGATGACCGGCCGGGCGCCTCTGGCTGCCCGGTGGCAGGCTCGCTGCAAGTTCAGGCCATAGTTTAGCGTAAATCGCCGGGACGGGCCATGTCGCACTGATCTCGCCGACAAGATTGCAGCGCGAATACGGCGCATGGCACGACGATGCTGAAAAGCATTTATTGCCGTGCGACACCATTGATTTGTAACAAGTTGCTGCAAAGCCTTGTGTGCGCCCGCTGGCATCCTAATGTGTTGAAATGGCATCGTTTCCAAGCCAACCAGCAGCTTGATTGATATTTAACAATCAGGAAGTTTGCGCGAAGCGCAGATGCGGCCTGTTTGGGCTAGTATATTGTCTTATATGCAATTCATTTTAGTGAGTTGCACGTGCTTTTACTCACGTGGCAGGTTACATACGCTGGCTGGGCGTGGCTGTCCGAGTCCTGTGCAGGCAGTGCGAGAAGGAGGGAGGCGGAGGGAAGACGGAGGGGAGGCTGAATCTGATGGAAAGACGTTTATTTAAACACTCTAAGCCAGCCTTAAGTTCGTATCGGCATTATTTTCTACATTCACCAGACGAGGAAAAATCATGGCACATCATGCATTAGCATCGCAAGAGAGTTACAACCCGAATCACCTGCTGGATATTCTGCTGAGCAAGATGCAGCTGAAAAACGACGCAGCCCTGTCGCGTCTGCTTGAAGTGGCGCCACCGGTCATCAGCAAGATCCGCCACCACCGCTTGCCGGTCGGCGCCTCGCTGCTGATTCGCATGCACGAAGTGACGGGCATGAGCATTCGTGACCTGCGCGACTTGATGGGCGACCGCCGCACCAAGTATCGCCTGTCCGATGCCCAGGGGCGTCCAAAAGCGGAAGACCGCGGCGATGCGCAAGAATCGAATTACGCGCACTGATGTGGTTGCGCGCTGACTGTGCCGCTCGCGTCACTGCTGGCGGCAACAGGCTGGCGTGGACCGGGCAGCATGGATACACCGCAGTACCCATAACGGCTTTCGCCTCGCGGCGAGAGCCGTTGGCATGTGGCGCGGCGTTTAGCTCAGCAGTGCAGAGGTGATTTCGTCGTAGCGCAGCTCCGTTTCGCGGAACAGTTGCAGATACGTGTCTTCGCCCAGGCCCAGCGCATCCCAGGCTACCGGCGAGACGTGCGGCACCATGTCGTCGCCCGCCTGCGCCAGGTCGAGCGCGCAGACGATGGCATTGGCCACGTGGATCAGCGCTGCCAGGAAGCCGGCCCCCGGCGTTTCCGGCTGCAGGTAGTTGGCCAGCGCCAGGCGCATGGTGTCGGAAAAATTCCAGTGCTCGGCCAGTGCCACGCCTGCCTGCACATGGTCCACGCCCAGCACGGTTTGCTCCGCTTCGAGCAGGCTGCAATCGTGCGCCGCCTGGTGCGCGATGACTTGCGCGTACTGCGCGGGAAAGCTGCTGACCAGCACCAGGCGGCCGATGTTGTGCAGCAAGCCGGCCGTGAAGGCATAATCCTGGTTGAAGCGGATCTGCCGCGCCAGCACCTTGGCGCAGGCGGCCGTCGCCACCGAATGGCGCCAGAAGGCTTTGTCGTCGAAGCCGGGGCAGCGACCTTCCGGGAAGCAACCTGTGATGGCGGCCGACGTGATCAGGCTGCGCGTGGTCTGGAAGCCCAGGTAAGTAATCGCCTGCTGAATGGTGGTGGCCTTCACTTGCAGGCCATATTGGGATGAGTTGGCCAGGCGCAGGGTCTTGGCCGTCAGCGCCTGGTCGTACGACACTTTTTTCGCCAGCACGGAAATATCGACGTCGTCCTGGTCGATGCTGTTCAACAGTTCCATCACGACGGCGGGCAGCGAGGGCAAGTCATCGAGGTGGGCGACGATATCGTCGAGCGTCAACTGGGTGCTCATGCGGCCTCTCCCGTGCCAAGGCGGTAAGCCGTGACATAGCTGCGCAGCAAGGTAGTGGCCGCGTCTTCGGGATTCTCCGGATCATGCTTGCGGAACAAGTAGGCCAGCCGTTCGCTGTCGGCCGCCTGTTGCGCGGCGATTTCTTCCGGCGAGGGGGGGGGCGCCTGGATCGGCAGCATGTCGATGCCGTGGCGCGGCATCAGGGACAGCATGTTTTCCGTCAATACCGCGCCTTGCGGCAATAGTACTTGTCCATGCGCGTCGAGCAAGACATCCGACAAGACCATGCCAGGACGCACTTGTTCCAGGGGTAGATGTTGATGCATGACCGCCATGACGACTCCTTAGATGATTGCGGGATATTACCATTGCCATCACGCAATGTCTCAACCTGTATCAATGCCCCTGTTGAAAACGGGGTTGCTGTAAATCTTGCCAATAAGCATGTCATACCGTACATTTGCTTCAGGCTGTAGTCCGCCGACGTATCTGCGCCCGCGCCGCGGGCCGGCGACCGGCCTGGCCCGGGGAGTGTTGATCGATGCTGAGTATCCAAGTCCGGCTGACCCTGCTTTTTGTCGTGATCGTCACCTTGGTGTTGGGCATTTCCGGCAGCTATACCCAATATACACTGAGCCAGGAACTCGAATCGGGCAGTGCGCGCCTGCGCAGCGGCGTGCTCACGCGCTTGCAGACCAGCTTGCCTTCCGCGCTTTGGGATCTCGATAAATCCAAGGTCGACAGCATCGTCGCTGCCGAAATGCTGCCGCCGGAACTGGTTGGCATCCGTGTCTACGACGCCTCCGTGGGACTGTTCGCAGGCGAAGTGCGCGATGCGGCCGGCACCCTGGTGCCTTTGACCTCCGACGTGGTCATGGGCGGCACGCCCGTCGAGGCGCCGCTGGTGTTCCGCGACGCCGTGGCGGCCACCACGGGGGGCAAGCCGGTGATCGTCGGCAAGGTCATCGTCAATTTCAGCCGCGCACAGATCGATGCGGCCCTGCGCAGCGAAGTGCGGCGCAAGGTGCTGGAAGTGTTGTTGCTTGACATCATCCTGGTGGGTGCCCTGGCGCTGAGCCTGCGCATCGTCTTCGGGCCCTTGAAACAGTTGCGCGACGGCTTGATTGACCTGGCCACGCGCGGCAGTGATGAGGTTGAGGAGTTGCCGGAAAACCGGCGCGACGAACTGGGCGACGTGATCCGCGGCTTCAATGCCGTGCAGCGCAAGCTCAAGTCCATCATCGAGGGCAGCCGCGAGGCGGAAGACATGGCGCGCCGCTCGCAGCAGGAGACGGCGCAGGCCATGGACGAGCTGCGTCGTGCGCAGGAATCGTTGCTGCAGTCGGAACGCCTGGCCTCGCTGGGCAGCCTGGTGGCGGGCGTGGCGCATGAAATCAACACCCCGGTCGGCATCGCCCTGACCAGCGCCTCGGTGCTGAAGGAAGCCACCGATCACATCAGCGCAGCGGTGGCCGGCGGCAGCGTGAAGAAAACCGATATCGTGCGCTACCTGGAAACGGCCGGCGAAAGCGCGCGCCTGATCATGAACAATGCCTACCGCGCCGCGCATCTGATCCACAGCTTCAAGCAGATCGCCGTCGACCAGGTCAGCGAGGCGCGCCGTTTGTTCGAATTGCGCGACTATATCGGTGAAGTGATCTCGAGCCTGCAGCCGACCCTGAAAAAGACGCGCATCCGCATCGATATCGATTGCCCGCCTGGCATCATGCTCGACAGCTATCCGGGCGCGCTGGCGCAGGTGCTGACCAATTTGGTCTTGAACTGCGTCGAGCACGCCTTCGATGCCGATACGGCCGGTAACATCCATATTGGCGTGCGCCGCGACGGCGAGTGGATCGCCATGCAGGTGCGCGACAACGGCCGCGGCATCGCGCCCGACATGCTCGACCGCGTGTTTGACCCGTTTGTCACCACGCGGCGCGGGCAGGGCGGCACGGGACTGGGCTTGAATATCGTGTTCAACTTGATTGCCAAGCAGTTTGGCGGCACCATCACGGTCAGCAGCACGCTGGGGCAGGGCGCGACATTCCTGCTGCGCCTGCCCACGGTGACGCCGTTACCTGAAAGCACCAGTAGCCAGGCATAGGCAAGGAGAAGAGACATGGCACAGCTAGAAAACAGTCAGCAAGTGGCGCTTTTGCGCGGGATCAATGTGGGCCGCGCCAAGCGCGTGGCCATGGCCGACTTGCGCAAGCTGCTGGGCGACCTGGGTTTTGCGCAGGTGCGCACCGTACTCAACAGCGGCAACGTCGTGTATGACGGGGGCAAGGTGGCGCCAGCAGACGCCGCTGCCCGCATCGAAGAAGTGCTGGTGCTGAAACTGGGCGTGGCGGCCAGGGTGACGGTGCTGTCGGCCAGCCAGTTTGCCGAACTGATCGAACAAAACACCCTGGCGCCGGCGGCTGATGCGGCCCGTCTGCTGACCTTGGTGCTGAACAATCCGGCCGACGTGCAGCGCCTGGCACCGTTGTTGCAGCGGCCGTGGCAGCCGGAAGCGCTGGCGCTGGGGCGATGGGCCGCGTATGCCTGGTGTCCTGATGGCGTGCTGGCCAGCAAGGTGGTGGCGGCGCTCGGCGTACTGCTGGGCGATGGCGTCACCTCGCGCAACTGGGCCACCATGCAAAAACTACATGCGCTGCTGAACGGGTCCGATGCGGCAGCCACATCCTCATTTTCCAAGGAGCACTGATGCCCACCATTAGCGGCGCATTCGACGTCACCATCACCCCGGAAACCTTGTCGGACACGGCCGCGCAGTCGGGGCTGGGACGCTTGTCGCTAGCCAAGCGCTATCACGGCGCTCTCGACGCCAGCGCACAAGGCGAGATGCTCAGCGTGCGCGCCGCCGTGGCTGGTTCGGCAGGCTATGTGGCGCTGGAACGGGTGGAGGGCAGCCTGGACGGGTGGCACGGCAGTTTTTACCTGCAGCACAGCGGCAGCATGACGCGTGGTGCACCCGCCTTGTCGGTGACGGTGGTGCCCGACACGGGGACGGGCCAGTTGCAAGGGCTGTCTGGCAGATTGGCCATCCGCATCGAAGACGGCAAGCATTATTATGATTTCACATATGACATTGCTGAGACGCCATGAACTGGGATATCGTCAAGGGCGTGCTGATCCTGCTGGTCGCCGTCAGCGCCCTGGGCATGGCCTTCGTACTCATGTCCGCCTCGGGGCCGGATAAGGCGGGCTGCATCGCGCGCGCCCTGAAGTCAGGCATTCCTGTGGGTCATATCGAGAGAGTCTGCCGTTTGCTGGACAAGTGAGCATAGACAGGCAAGGCAGCCAAAAAAAATCCGCGCGAGGCGGAATTTTTTTTAATGCAGCGGCATCGGCCACCGAAATAAGCTCAGCTATCGAATTTTTCCTGTTTTTCACGGTACATACTAAAGGCCAGCAAACCCAGCCCCACCAGCAGCATCGAGACCGTGCTCGCTTCGGGCACGGGCGGCGGCACGTTCGCCTGTTGCACGGCGGGGGCCGTGACGACTGCGGGCGGGGACAGTGCGCCCTGGCGTGCGCCGGCGCTGCGCCAGCGCGGGGCCGCATTGAGTGTGTTGCCCTGCGTCAGCAGGCGCGCATATGGCAAGTCCGGTGTTTCCCAGCCAAGATGGTTGCTGCTGTTATTGAAAACAAGACTCTCGTCGCTCACGACCTGATCGCGTGCTGCGTGCGGGTTGCCCGGCATGCCAGCGCCCGTTGCCGCCGCATTCCCTGCACTGGCCGACAGCGCCAACATGGCCACGCATAGCGGCTGAAAGATCTTCATCTTTGACTCCCTGGTTCACCGCGCGGCGCGACCGAAACCGGCCTGCGCTTGGACGGACAATGCGCCTGTACGGGGGCGTATCACGATTTTTCTGATGAGGTCTTATTACAGCACAAATCGTGGCAATTTTGCTACGTATATTTTCTTTAAATTACGAATATTTATCATTTTGATAGCGCGAAGGCTATCGCTGCTGCACACTTTGCATGAGCACGCTATCGTTGAAAAACACTGTTGTTTTTTTGTGCGAATCGCCAGCAGGAAAACAATATATTGATTAGTATATTGTTTATCGCATGATGATCAATATGACCGCCTGTGGGAGGGCAAGATGGAGACAGTTGCAACACAACACGCCGAATATAATCTCGATGCCATGCGCGGCTCGGCCTACAAAGCCAGCTCGCTGCTCAAGGCCATGGGCAATGCCGACCGCCTGATGCTGCTGTGCCAGCTTTCGCAGGGCGAGCATTGCGTCAGCGACCTCGAACAAAAGGTGGGCATCGGCCAGCCGACCCTGTCGCAGCAGCTGGGCGTGCTGCGCGAAGAGATGCTGGTGGCCACGCGGCGCGACGGCAAGCAGATCTATTACCGCGTCGCCAGCGCGCCCGTGCTGGCCGTGCTGCAAGTGCTGTACGCGCAATTTTGCGCGCCGCGCCACCTGTTCAACGACGAAGCGGACTGACCCTGCCATGAGTAGCGCCTGGCAACACTTCACGCCATGGACCTCGCTGGCGGGGGGACATGCTGATCGGCCTGGCGGCTGCGCTATTGATTCTATTCAATGGCCGCATCGCCGGTTTCTGTCCCGGTCCCGCCCTCGTACCCCTGTTGGCGGGGCAGCCGAAGGCGTGGATGTTTGTGGGCGCGATGCTGGCTGGCATGGCCTTGTTTGAAGTGCTGGCGCGCCGCAAGCTACCGGCACCGGCCTGAGACGGTACAATCTGGCGCATCGCCACTTTGGATGCCCACTGACATGAAGACCGTGATTTTCCGCGCCGGCGCGCGTGCCGCCCTGCTGTGCAGCGTGCTGGCGCTGGCTGCCTGCGGCAGCTTGCTGAAGAAGACAGCGCCGCCCGTTCCCGCGCCCGTGGCCGACACCTTGCCCAATCCGCAAGTATTGCTGCTGGGTGAAGTGCATGACAATGCGCAAGGCCACCGCCTGCGCGTCGCAGAGTTGCAGCGCCGCCTGGCAGCCGGCTGGCGTCCCGTGATTGTCATGCAACAGTTCGACCGCGAAAACCAGGCCTTGCTGACGCGCGCCGCGCGCGATTGCGCCGACCCCGATTGCATCATCCGCGTGATGGAGCAGCCGCGCTGGGACTGGAGCATGTACCGGCCCGTGCTGGACCTCGTCATCAGTTACCAGCTGACCCTGGTTGCCGGTAACCTGTCGCCGGCCGAGGCCTCGCGCATTGTGCGCGACGGCATCCAATGGGCCATGCCGCCCGCCATGGTCGCCACTTATCTGGCCGCGCCCGTGCCGACCGACATCCTGGAAGGGCAACAGAAGGAAGTCCAGGCGGCCCGCTGCAATATGCTGCCCGAGATGATGATCAACGGTGTCGTCAACGCCCAGGTGGCGCGCGATATCTGGATGGCCAAGCTGATCCGCGACCAGGCGCCGCGCGATGTGGTGCTGATCGCCGGCAATGCGCATGTACGCAAGGACATCGGCGTGCCCCGCTGGCTGAAGCTGGCCGACCCGCAACTGAACCTGCGCAGCATCGGCTACCTGGAGCAGGGCGGCAGCGGCTACAAGGGTACGTTTGACTTGACGCAAACGATGCCGGCGCAGCCGCGCCCGGACCCGTGCGCGAAGTTTAAAAAATGAGGTTCAAGAAATAGTTACTGCTGCACCCGCACCAGGGC
The DNA here is from genome assembly GCF_051380715.1 of Janthinobacterium kochi. NCBI lineage: Bacteria > Pseudomonadati > Pseudomonadota > Betaproteobacteria > Burkholderiales > Oxalobacteraceae > Janthinobacterium > Janthinobacterium kochi. Next base: position 316,290 of record NZ_JBNYXO010000002.1, on the reverse strand, counting down.
GCTGACCCGGCTTGCCGTATCGAGCAGTTTCGGCAAGCTGTGTTCCAGCAAATGCGCCACGGACGGTCCCGCCGTCTGGCCGCTGACATTGATCGCCGCCACCACCTTGCCGGCCCGGTCGAACACGGGCGCGGCCAGGGCGATCAAGCCCTGTTCCAGCTCTTCCTGCACCAGGCACCAGCCCTGGCGTCGCACTTGCGCAATCTCTTCCATCAAGACTTCGATATCGACCTTGGTCGCCGGCGTGATTTTCAGCAGCGCCATTGTCGACAGCCGTTCGCGCAGCATGTCGGGCGCCAGGCCCGACAGCAATACCCTGCCCATCGAAGTGCAATACGCGGGCAGGCGGCTGCCGATGCCCAGGTTGATTGACATGGTGCGGTGCGCGGACAGGCGCACGACATACACGATGTCGTCGCCGTCGAGCACGGTGGCCGAGCACGATTGGCGCAAGGTGTGCATCAATTCTTCCAGCAGCGGCTGGGCCTGCGTCCAGACGGGCAGGGATGACAGGTAGGCGTAACCGAGGTCGAGCACTTTGGGCGTCAGGCGGAACAAACGCCCATCCGCTTCCACATAACCGAGATGCAGCAAGGTGAGCAGGATGCGCCGCGCGCCCGCGCGCGTCAGCTGCGCCCGCTCCGCCACTTCGCTCAGGGTCTGTTGCGGCGCCTCCGCGCCAAAGCTGCGCAAGACGGCCAGCCCCCGCGCGAACGATTGCACGTAGCTGTCGCCGGGACGGGGCGCGCCGTCGGCGTCAAGGGTGTCTGCGGCGGAAAGAGGCGTGCTGCGGAGGTCGGTCATGGCAATTCCAATGGATCAAGGTGGCAATTATAGCCATGGCATTGGTGAAAACGGCAAATTGACAAGCGCGCCGATCAGGCATATTCTCACGAATAAGTTCTAAATACGAATATTTGTTCTTTATGCGAACAAATGGTTGATGAGTTTGATTTGTAGGAGACCGGCAATGATCGACAAACTGCGTTCCAGCGTGCTTGATGCGCTGGCCGATATCCACGATGGCGCCACCGTCATGATTGGCGGCTTCGGCGGCGCGGGCCAGCCGGCCGAGCTGATCGACGGCTTGATCGCCCAGGGCGCGCGCGACCTCGTCATCGTCAACAACAATGCGGGCAATGGCGACACGGGCCTGGCCGCCCTGCTGAAAAACGGGCAAGTGCGCAAGATCATTTGCTCGTTCCCCCGTCAGGCCGATTCCCACGTCTTCGACGCCCTGTACCGCGCGGGCAAGCTGGAACTGGAACTGGTGCCGCAGGGGAATTTGGCCGAACGCATCCGCGCCGCCGGCGCCGGCATCGGCGGCTTTTTCACGCCCACGGGCTATGGCACGGACTTGGCCAAGGGCAAGGAAACGCGCGAGATCGATGGCCGCATGTATGTGTTCGAGTCGCCCATCCACGCCGATTTCGCGCTGATCAAGGCGGAGCAGGGCGACCGCTGGGGCAACCTGACTTACCGCAAGACGGCGCGCAACTTCGGCCCGATCATGGCCATGGCCGCGACAGTCAGTATTGCTTCCGTGCATGAAGTTGCCGAGCTGGGCAGCATCGATCCCGAGCACGTCATCACGCCGGGCCTGTTCGTGCAGCGCATCGTGCAAGTGCCGCGCACGGCCACCGGCCCCGCCGGCTTCAAAGCTGCCTGAGGAATATTAAAATGAATAAATGGAATCGAGATCAAATGGCGGCGCGCGTGGCGGCCGACATTCATGAGGGCGCCGTCGTCAACCTGGGCATCGGCTTGCCGACCCTGGTAGCGAACCACTTGCCGGCCGGCGCGGACATCATCTTGCACAGCGAAAACGGTGTCATCGGCATGGGCCCCGCGCCCGCGCCGGGCGAGGAAGACTACGACCTGATCAATGCGGGCAAGCAGCCCGTCACCCTGCTGCCCGGCGGCAGCTATTTCCACCATGCCGACAGCTTCGCCATGATGCGCGGCGGCCACCTGGACATCTGCGTGCTGGGCGCTTTTCAAGTCTCTGCCACGGGCGACCTGGCCAACTGGCACACGGGCGCCCAAGACGCCATCCCCGCCGTGGGCGGGGCCATGGACCTGGCCATCGGCGCGAAAAAAACCTGGGTCATGATGGAGTTGCTGACCAAGACGGGTGAAAGCAAGCTGGTGCAGACCTGCAGCTATCCGCTGACGGGCATCGGTTGCGTCAGCCGCATCTACAGCGACCTGGCCGTGCTCGACCTGGGTCCCGCTGGCGCCACGGTCGTCGAACTGGCCGAAGGCTTGAGCTTTGCGCAACTGCAAGCGTTGACGGCCGTGCCGCTGACGGATGCCCGCTAATTCAACATCAAACCACTTTCTTGGAGGAAAGAACATGACCCACGCATACATTTGCGACGCCCAGCGCACGCCATTCGGCCGCTACGGCGGCAGCCTGTCCGGCGTGCGCGCCGACGACCTGGGCGCCGTGCCCATCCGTGCCTTGATGGCGCGCAATCCCGAGGTGGACTGGAGCGCCGTCACCGACGTGCTGTACGGCTGCGCCAACCAGGCGGGCGAGGACAACCGCAACGTGGCGCGCATGGCCGCCTTGCTGGCAGGCTTGCCCGACAGCGTACCGGGCGCCACCTTGAACCGCCTGTGCGGCTCGGGTCTGGACGCCATCGGCAGCGCCGCGCGCTTCATCAAGAGTGGCGAAGCGGGCTTGCTGATCGCCGGCGGCGTGGAAAGCATGAGCCGCGCACCGTTTGTCATGGGCAAGGCCGACGGCGCCTTTGCGCGCGGCATGAAAATGGAAGACACGACCATCGGCTGGCGCTTCATCAATCCCTTGATGAAGGCCCAGTACGGCGTCGATTCGATGCCGGAAACGGCGGAAAACGTGGCCGTCGACTTCGGCATCAGCCGCGCGGACCAGGATGCGTTCGCCCTGGCCAGCCAGGTCAAGGCGCTGGCGGCGCAGCAGGCGGGCGTGTTCGACAGTGAAATCTGTCCTGTCAGCATCCCGCAAAAGAAGGGCGATCCCATTATCGTTGCCCGCGACGAGCACCCGCGCGCCACCACGCTGGACACTCTGGCCAAATTGAAACCCGTCGTGCGCGCCGATGGCACGATCACGGCCGGCAACGCATCCGGCGTCAACGATGGCGCGGCGGCGCTGCTGTTGGCCGACGAGGCCAACGCGGCCCGTTTCGGCCTGACGCCGCGCGCCCGCGTCGTGGCCATGGCGACGGCCGGCGTGGCGCCCCGCATCATGGGTATCGGCCCTGCGCCCGCCACCCTGAAAGTGCTGGCCATGACGGGTTTGAGTCTGGCTGACTTCGACGTCATCGAACTGAACGAAGCGTTTGCCGCGCAAGGGCTGGCCGTGCTGCGCCAACTGGGCTTGCAGGATGACGACCCGCGCGTCAACCCGAACGGCGGCGCCATTGCCCTCGGTCATCCGCTGGGCGCCTCGGGCGCGCGTCTGGCCATGACGGCCGTCAACCAGCTGCACCGCACGGGCGGGCGCTATGCCTTATGCACCATGTGCATCGGCGTGGGCCAGGGCATCGCGCTGGTGCTGGAACGCGTCTAGATCCTGCGCGTCCACAGACGGAAAAAGTTGCCGGCGATACGTATTAACGCGTATGCCGGACGGCTTTTTGAGCCTGATCCAGCGCGTATGATGCAAAACCGCCTGGGCAACCCGGCTGGCGTTGGCTTTTTTACACGAACAAGAAGATTGATATGACATCCCACGATACTCCGCATGACGTTGCGCAGCTGACTTCCCAACAGCGCATCAAGGCCATCATTGGCGCTTCCTCCGGTAACCTGGTCGAATGGTTCGACTTCTACATTTACTCGTTCTGCGCGCTGTACTTTTCGCACGCCTTCTTCCCTTCCGGCAATCCCACCACGCAGCTGCTGCAGACGGCCGGCATCTTTGCCGCCGGTTTCCTCATGCGTCCGGTGGGCGGCTGGCTGTTCGGCCGCATCGCCGACAAATACGGCCGCCGCCAGTCGATGATGATTTCCGTGCTGATGATGTGCGGCGGTTCCTTGATGATCGCCGTGCTGCCCACGTATGAAACCATCGGCGCCTTTGCTCCGTTCCTGCTGCTGGTGGCACGGCTGTTCCAGGGCCTGTCCGTGGGCGGCGAATACGGCACCAGCGCCACCTACATGAGTGAAGTGTCGGAATCGGGCAGGCGCGGCTTCTTCGCTTCGTTCCAGTACGTGACCCTGATCGGCGGCCAGCTGCTGGCCTTGCTGGTGCTGGTGGTCTTGCAGCAATTGCTGACCCTGGAAGAATTGCGTGCCTGGGGCTGGCGCATCCCGTTCGTCTTTGGCGCCCTGGCCGCCCTGGTGTCGCTGAACCTGCGTAAATCCCTGACGGAAACAACCACCGCCAGCGAGCGCAAGGACAAGGACGCGGGCAGCCTGCGCGGCTTGCTCAAGCACAAGCGCGCCTTCATTACCGTGCTGGGCTTTACGGCCGGCGGCTCGCTCGTGTTCTACACGTTTACCACTTACATGCAGAAATACCTGGTCAACACGGCCGGCATGGATACCAAGACGGCCAGCGCCGTCATGACCTGCGCCTTGCTGGTGTACATGATTTTGCAACCGGTGTTCGGCGCCCTGTCCGACCGCATCGGCCGCCGTACCTCGATGCTGTTCTTCGGCGGCCTGGCCACCCTGTGCGTGCTGCCGATCATGCATGCCTTGAAGGACATCACCAGCCCGTACGCGGCGTTTGGCCTGATCATCATCGCCCTGGCCATCATCAGTTTCTACACGTCGATCAGCGGCTTGATCAAGGCGGAAATGTTCCCTGTCGAAGTGCGCGCGCTGGGCGTGGGCCTGTCGTATGCGGTCGCCAACGCCATGTTCGGCGGTTCGGCCGAATACGTGGCGCTGCAGTTCAAGGCCTGGCACGTGGAAGATTATTTCTACTGGTACGTGACCGTCATGTGCCTGATTTCCTTCATCGTCGCCATCCGCATGCCGGACCCGAGCCGCTCGGGACTGCTGAAGTAAGGTTGCCGTAAAATGGGGGACACTGCGGTGTCCCTTTTTCATCACCGCCTATTTATCGTGCCGATCAGGAGTCTTCATGCCGTATGTCATTCCCGCAGCCATCCAGCCCAGCGTTCCCGTCACCGGCAGCGTTGACACTTTCCCGGTCCACCGCATCTATTGCGTGGGCCGCAACTATGTCGACCATGCCAAGGAAATGGGTCATACGGGGCGCGAGGCGCCGTTTTTCTTCATGAAACCTGCCGACGCCGTGCTGCCCGTGCCAGCCGGCGCGACGGGCGAACTGCCGTATCCGGCGCAGACGCAGGATTTCCAGCACGAGATGGAATTGGTGGTGGCCATCGGCAAGGGCGGCAGCGACATCGGCGTGGCCGATGCGCTGAGCCATGTGTGGGGTTATGCGATCGGCCTGGACATGACGCGCCGCGATGTGCAGGGCGCAGCGAAAAAGCAGGGCCGTCCGTGGGAAACGGGCAAAGCATTCGAGTACTCGGCGCCCATCGGCCCCATCACGCCGGCCGCGCAGGCGGGCGACGTCAGCCATGCTGCCATGACCCTGCACGTGAATGGTGAGATGCGTCAAGGCAGCAACATCGACATGCTGATCTGGAACGTGGCCGAAACCATCGCCGACCTGTCGCGCTACTTTACTTTGCAGCCCGGTGACCTGATCTACACGGGCACGCCGGCCGGCGTGGCGGCCGTGCAGCGTGGCGACGAGCTGGTGGGGGCCATCGATGGCCTGGGTACATTGCGCGTGAAAGTGGTCTAAGCTGTCAAGGAGACTGGCATGATGAACGATATCTATTCTGTAGCACAACCGTCGCGCGCCGAGATCGACGCCTTGACGGGGCCAGCCCTGCTGGAATTCGGCACGGGCTGGTGCGGCCACTGCCGCGCTACCCAGGCGCCGCTGGCCGCCGCCTTTGCGCAGCACCCAGGGGTGCCGCATCTGCGCGTGGAAGACGGCCCTGGCCGCGCGCTCGGGCGTTCGTTCAAGGTCAAACTGTGGCCGACCCTGGTTTTTTTGAACGATGGCCAGGAAGTGGCGCGCCTTGTGCGCCCGCTCGACAGTGCGGAGATCGACAAGGCGTTTGCTCTGATTGAGGCGTAAGGGCTTGTCATCATTTCTTGCCGCACTGCACCACTGCGCGTATGATAAGCCGCTTACAGCAAGATCAACCGCATCCTTAGTGATGTAGGCGCGATCATCGCCGGCCCGCTCCACCCGGAGGGGCCGCAGGCAAGGATTCACCACAAATGACCGATGCCGCGATGCCGACGCGCGGGTCTGGTACGGAATGCCTGGCGATACGCCGGGCCTGATACACGTCGCCCATCCCCTGACGCCTTTCCTGCCGTGCCCCGGATAACCGGATGGCGCACGACCGTTGTTTCTCTAAATCAGCACTGATCACGGCGCGATAGCGCGCGTTGGTACACCGTTGTCTGCCGTTAACAACGGCGTGTTGCGGCGTGGAATTTGTTTGCGAATTTAATAGCAAATTCGCAGCAAATACGCCTGCGCACAGCTATGATAGGTGAACCGCGCGCCTAGACAACGTGCTGTGCTGCTGCCTGAAAAAACATCCAGAGAATGGCCTTTAGACACCCTCCCCAAGGAGCGCAGTAAATGAGTAAGCCCCGGAGCACCCCCCCCAAGAAAAATTCCCCCGGCACGGTGCTGTTTGCCAGCCTGATCGGCACCACCATCGAGTTCTTTGATTTTTATATCTATGCCACCGCCGCCGTGCTGGTGTTCCCGAAACTGTTCTTCCCCGCCGGCGACCCGTCGGCCGCCGTGCTGCAGTCGCTGGCCACGTTTGCCATCGCCTTCTTCGCCCGCCCCATCGGTTCGGCCGTGTTTGGTCACTTCGGCGACCGCATCGGCCGCAAGGCCACCCTCGTGGCAGCCTTGCTGACCATGGGTATTTCCACCGTCATCATCGGCTTGCTGCCGACCTATGCCGCCATCGGCACCCTGGCGCCGCTGCTGCTGGCGCTGTGCCGTTTCGGCCAGGGCCTGGGCCTGGGCGGCGAGTGGGGCGGCGCGGTGCTGCTGGCCACGGAAAACGCGCCACCGGGCAAGCGCGCCTGGTATGGCATGTTCCCGCAGCTGGGTGCGCCGATCGGCTTCTTCCTGTCGGGTGGCATCTTCCTGCTGCTGAGCGAAACCATGACCGATGAGCAATTCTTCAGCTATGGCTGGCGCATCCCGTTTCTCGCCAGCGCGCTGCTGGTCATCGTCGGCCTGTATGTGCGTCTGAAGATCACGGAAACGCCGGACTTCCAGAAAGTCATCGACAAGAACGAAGTCGTCAAACTGCCCGTCGCCACCGTGTTCCGCCAGCATGGCCGCATGCTGTTCCTGGGCACCATCATCGCCCTGGCCACCTTCGTGCTGTTCTACCTGATGACGGTGTTCGCGCTGAGCTGGGGTACGACCAAGCTGGGCTTTACGCGCAAGGAATTCCTCATCGTGCAACTGTTTGCCGTGCTGTTCTTTGCCATGACGATTCCGTTTTCGGCCGTGCTGGCTGACCGCCGCGGCCGCCGTGCCACCATGATCTGGGTCTCCGTCGCCATTGCCATCTTCGGCCTGGTGCTGGCCCCGATGTTCGGCTCGGGCGTGACCTGGGAAGTGACGCTCTTCATGGCCGTCGGCCTGGGTCTGATGGGTATGACTTACGGTCCGCTGGGCACCATGCTGTCCGAGCTGTTCCCGCCCGAAGTGCGCTACACGGGCGCCTCGCTGACGTTCAACCTGGCGGGCATTCTGGGCGCTTCGCTGGCGCCGTACATCGCCACCTGGCTGGCTACCAACTACGGCTTGCAATATGTGGGCTATTACCTGTCGCTGGCCGCCGTGCTGACGTTGGCTGCCCTGCTGATGGTGGGCAAGCCACGCGCGGGCAAGGAAGCGTGGGAATAAACGCCCGCGCTAGCTGAATCCCCCGAAAGCCGCCAGCTACCCAGCTGGCGGCTTTTTTTCTACCGCGCCGCCACGTGGCCGTAGCAGGCTTTCAGTCCCGCGTAGTCGTAGAATACGCTGCCAGGGGCGATGCGCGCGGCGTCGCAGGCTGGTTTGAATGGCGTTTCCTTTTCGTTATACAGCAGGCGCACGATGAGCTGTCCTGTGTCGTTGCGGTACACGTCCCACTGCATGTTGGCCGCCAGCGGCGAAACGCTCTGGCCACGCCACGGACTGTCTGCATGGCTGTAGCTGGTCTCTGGCGGCAGCGCCTGCTGCAAGCCCATGGCCGAAGCGAGCGGGATGATCATCTCGGCATGCGTGAAGCGCAGCTTGGCCGCGTGGCGCAGGTCGCCTGCGGCCAGCGCATCGACTTCCCTGAAAAAATCCTCGCGCAGCGCCACGGCGAAGCGCCAGGTGACGCCGCCACTGTCCGTGGTGGACGGCCCCTTCTTGTAAAAATCCTCGTGGTCGGCCACCGAGGCGTAATAGCGCGCATTGTCGGCCGGCATGTAGCGGCTGAAATCGGCCTTCACCTCATGCCGCATGCCGGCGGCGATCGCATACAGTTCATATAGTTTCATGGCGGCCGCATTCACGCTGCGGATGACGGTCTTGCCGTTGCCCGTCATGCTGCGCGTGAGTTTGCCATCCGCGCTGGTGAACGTGTAGCTGCCCGTGTCCGCATAGCTGGTGGCGCCGCCGTTAAACTGCGCCAGGAAGGCGGGTGTGAACAAGCGCTCCAGCACCTGGCGCGCATGCGCGGCTGCTGCCGGCTGCCTGGCCGGGGGTGTCATCAGGGTGTCCAGCCGCTTGGTCCTGATGTAGTGCTGGTAAGCCTGGCTGGCGGCATAGGTGGCGGAATACGGGTTGGCGCGATCGGCGACAAAATCCGTCTGCGGCGCCAGCTTGTGCGCATACAGCAGGAAGCGGTTGACGCCATCGACTTGTAATATCGGCTGTACTGCGGGCGTGCGTCCCTGCGGGTACGGCGCTGGCGCGGGCGGCAGGGTCAGCAAGGGCGCCAGCGCCGGGGCGTATTCCAGCAGCGATTGCGTGAAGAAGCGCGCACTGTCGCGTGCACGGTCCACGCCGGAATGGATGGTGACGAGCTGGCGCGGCGCCGTGGCCGCGTCCTGTTCCACTTGCGCGAAGAGGGTGGGCAGGCGCGCCAGCAGGCGTACGGCCAGTTGCCTGTGTTCCTCGATGCCCGTCTGCGTCAGGTTGCCATAGCCTGGTTTGTCGATACCGGCCACGCCATGGCCGAGCAGGGCGTTGGCCTGCATCAGGGCCAGGATGTCGGGACCCAGTTCGCGTCCCAGCGGCGTCAGGGCATCCTGCGCGGCGGCCTGCTGCCACATCGCATACAGGGCCGCGTCGCCCTTCATGCCGGTCAGCCCGCGCGCACCGTGGCGCGCCACCAGTTGCGTGAAGATGGGCTGGAAACCGGCCGGTGGCGCGGCATACGTGGCCGGGTCCTGTTGCGGCGCGTAGGGCGTCTTGGTTTGATAGTAGCCGTCGAAGGCCAGGGCGGAACTGGTGCAGCAGGCCAGGGCCAGCAGCATGCTGGACAGGGGAAGCGGTGGGGACATGGTTTTTTTTGGCGGATGGTTTCTTGAATGCAAGCCTAGCACTGAACGAAAAAAAACGGAAAAAAAGGCGGGCACGGCTAAATGCCGGCCCGCCTGTTCCATCACCGCAGCGTGTCAGCCTACCACTTCGGCGTGTATTTCAGTGTGAACTGCACGTTGCGCGGGTCGCCATAGTAGTTATTCGTACCGGTGTTGTTGTAGGCCGGGATGATATAGCGCTTGTCGAGAACATTGTTGACGTTGACTGACAGGGCCATTTGCGGCGTGGCTTGCCAGGCCAGGCGCGCGTTCCAGAGCGAGAAGCCGGCAACCTTGAACTTGTACGCGGTATCGACCGTATGGCTTTGCGTGTTGACGCCGGCGCCCACGCTGAACTTGTCCCAGGCGCCGGGCAGGGTATAGCTGGACCAGACACGCAGCATGTGTTTCGGCGTCCAGGTGGAAAAGACCTTGCCTTGCTCGTCCGGATCGTCCAGGTAGGTCGTCGTCGTATAGGCGTAGCCGGCAGACAGCTGCAAGCCGCGCGCCACTTCGCCGGAAACTTCCGCTTCCATGCCCTGGCTGCGCACCTTGCCCGACGCGCGCGAGCAGTACTGCCCGTCGCACGCGAGGTCGGCGGCATAGTCGGTGACGGCGCGGTTCTTGTGATCGTAGCGGAACACGGCCAGCGAGGTGTTCACCGTGCCATCCATCAGTTCCCCCTTGATGCCCGCCTCGTAATTGCTGCCCGTGACGGGCTTGAGGACCTTGCCTTGCACGTCGCGGTTGCTTTGCGGCGTGAAGATGTCGGCATAGCTGGCATAGGCCGACCATTGCGGATCGAGCGCGTAGATCAGTCCCGCCGACGGCGTGAACTTGGCGCTGGCGTTGAGTTGTTCACCAGGACCTGCGGGCGTCGCATACAGGAAGTCATACCAGCTGAAGCGTCCGCCCAGCATGGCTTTCAGCTTGCCGGTCAACTGGCCGTTCCAGCTGCCATACAGGCCTTTCTGGCGTATTTCGTAGGTGCTGTCGCTGGTCACGCCCTTTGGGCGCGCGGCGATAGTGTCGAGGTCTTGCCATGGACGGTGGTGGTTGATGTTGAAGACGTTTGCTCCTCCTTCCCAGGCGCGCGCGAAGCGGTCGTTCGACGCCAGCGTGACATAGCTGGCGCCCACGAGGACTTCCTGCGCCATGCCCAGGCCGTCGAATTTGCCGCGTACGTAGGCGTCGATGCCGCGCTTGCGGTTGTCGAAATCCATGGCAAAGTCGCCATAGCTCGCGCCGCTGCCGTTTGGACGGATGGGCATGGCCACGCGCTGGTGCGCGGAACTGGTGTTTTCCCGCATGTTCACGGCCGATGCCTTCAGGCTCCACTGGCTATTGAAATGGTGTTCCAGGTCGAGGAAAATGTTGGTTTGCCTGGCCTCGCTGCGGTTCCAGTCGGCGCCCGTGAAGGTGGAGCGGGGCAGGTTCAGCGCGCTGCCGTCCACATAGCGGGGCAGGCCGACGAAGGTGGGACGACCGTGGTCATTGACGTTGCTGATGGCCAGGCCCAGTGTGGTGGCGGGACCCAGGTCATAGTCGAGCGCCGCATACAGGGTGCGGTTCTTGCTCCACACCTGGTCGACGAAGGAGTGGGTATCGTCTTCATCGACAATAACGCGTCCGCGCAGGCTGGCGTCCGCGTTCAAGGGGCTGCTGACGTCGAGCTGGGCGCCAACACGGTCCCACGAGCCGGCGCGTGCCGTCATGCTGACGCTGCGCGTGGCGGTCGGGCGCTTGCGTACCAGGCTGACGGAACCACCGGGGCTGCCCGTGCCAACGAGCATGCCGGAGGCGCCGCGCAGCACTTCCAGGCGGTCGTAAATGACCATGTTTTCCTGACCCCAGTTACCCAGTGCATAGGTATTGCGGTCGATCGGCACGCCATCGTACTGCCATTGGTCGATCTGGAAACCGCGCGCCGTGATCACCACGCCCGGTCCCACGCCATGCACGCCCACCACGCCGGTGACGTTGTTGACCGCCTCGCGCAAGTCCGTGATGCCCTGGTCGTCCAGGCGCTGGCGCGTCAGCACGCTGACCGATTGCGGGATGTCCTTCATCGCTTGCTCGCCCTTGCCGATGCTGATCTTGCGTGCCGTGTAGGAGCCGCTGCCTTCCGTGGTGGCACCTTGCTCTGCCTGGCCGACGATGGTAATCGAGGGCATGGTGCGCTCGGCCGCCGAGGCGGCACTGGTCGCCGCCGTGGGCGCAGACGCCGGCGCGGCCACCAGCACATAGCCGGTGGACGTCTTGCCGATGGCGTAGCCGCTGCCGCGCAGCAGTACGGCGAAACCGTCATCGATGGCGTAGCTGCCCTGCAGGCCGGCACTGGTCAAGCCCTGGACCTTGGAGGCATCGATGACGATGGAGACGCCTGCCTGCTGGGCATAGCGGTTCAGGGCACCGGCCAGCGGACCGGCGGGGATGGCGTAGCTGGCGACAGCCGGTGCAGCCTGGGCGACTGCCTGGGCATGCAGGCCGGCGCCGGCCAGCAGCATGGCCGCCAGGGCCAGCGGGCGCAGCCGCGTGCGCAGGGTGTTCGGGGATAAAACGGCAAGGACTTGAACGGACATGGTGACAGCCTTTTTTGATTGATCTCAGCTGCCTTGACGCACGAGAAGCACAAAGTGGAACCGCGAACGCGCATTTTTCTAGTTATTTTTTGCGGGGCCGCGGAAGGGAGCGTCGACCATCACCAGGTAGCGCGTCAGCATGCGGATGCGCAGCTGCGGGAAATTGTCGATCAACAGTTGCAGCGCCTTGTCCGTGTCGTCCAGCGGCAGTACGGCGGCCACGCGAATACCCGCGATCTGCGCGCGGTCGTAATGCAGCTGGCCAGGGCGGTGACGGGCCAGTTCGTCGAGCACCTCGGCCAGCGGCAAGTCGTCAACCACCAGCTGGCGCGCGCGCCACGCGTCCTGCACGCTGGCCGCATCGATGGCTTGCAAAGGGCCCACGCCATCGTCGGTGATGCGCGTGCGCTGGCCCGCCTGCACTGCCACGGCCGGATGTTGCGGCACCTGCGCCAGCACGGTTGACTCCAGCATGCTCAAGATGGTGGCGTCATCTTCCCTGCGCACGGTAAAACGCGTGCCCAAGGCGCGGATCGCCGCCTGCTTGCTGTCGACGATGAAGGGGCGCTGCGCATCCTTGGCCACGTCGACGAGGATGTCGCCACGCACCAGCTCCACATGCCGCTCGCCCGCATTGAAACGCACATTGACGGCGCTGTTGCTGGCCAGGGTGAGGCGGCTGCCATCGTCCAGCGTGTGCGTGGACCATTGCCCTGTGGGGCTGCGCAGGTCGGCCAGCAGATAGGCGGGGCGCTCGCTGATGACCAGTGCACTGGTCAGCACCAGCGCGCCCACGGCGCTGGCCGTGGCCAGCTGGCGCAGACGCTGGCGGGGGCGTTTTGGTGCGATGGCAGTCAGGGCGGCGCGTGCGGGCCTATGGTCGCCGCCGGCCGGTTCGCGCACGGCATTCAATTGACGCAGCAGGTTTTCCATGCCGGCGGCCGCGCTCGCGTGCAGCGGGTCGGCCGCCTTCCACGCAGCGAAGCCGGCCTGCGCAGTGTCGCGCTCGGCCGGATCGTCGGCGCTCAGGCGCACGATCCAGTGCGCGGCCTGCTCGGCTGCGACCTCGGCGCGGATGGTATTCATGCCGCCATGGCCGGACAGGTGTGGCGGCAGGCCAGTAAGGCTTGCACCAGGTATTTTTGCACCATGCGCGTGGAGACCTTCAGTTGTGCCGCCACGGCGGCCTGCGATTGCTCTTCCAGATAGTGCAGCAAGAACGCGTCGCGCGCCTTGGCCGATAAGCCGGTCAGCGCCATGGCGATCTGCTCGAGCGCCTGCACGGCCATCAGGATCTCGTCCGGCGAGGGCGCGCCGGGCAAGCTGTCGGCCAGTACGGCCAGTTCCGCCAGGTAGCTGCGTTCGAGTATTTGGCGGCGTGCGCGGTCGAGCAGCAAGCGCTTTGCCGTGGTGGACAGATAGGCGCGCGGTTCGCGCATGCCGAACAGGGCGTCGCGCGAGGCGATGATGCGCACAAACGTGTCTTGCGCCACGTCGGCCGCCCCATGCGGGCAGCTGAGTTTTTTGCGCAGCCAGCCGACCAGCCAGCCGTGATGCTCGCTGTAGAGCGATTGCACTTGCTGTTGCAGGCTGGGCTGGGCGATGGACATAAGGTGAGTTAATGGTATGAATGAGAATTATTCTCATTGTAAGCGCCAGTGGCGGCTTGCCACAATCCCCAATGCTTGCGAATGGGGCGGGTGTTGCTTACAGGCCGCACACGAGGCGGCCCTGAAATGAAAAAACCCGCCGCTGCGCGAGGCAGGGGCGGGTTCATCAATGCGGCTAATTTTTACTACTCATTCTTGGTGGTGATAGGTGGACTTGAACCACCGACCCCAGCATTATGAATGCTGTGCTCTAACCAACTGAGCTATATCACCAAACAGACCGGTCAGACCGGATGCTCGTTGTGACCATGTCAGAGCCATGATCCTTGTTCTTTGGTGGTGATAGGTGGACTTGAACCACCGACCCCAGCATTATGAATGCTGTGCTCTAACCAACTGAGCTATATCACCCAACAGCCGAGCATTATCCAGTCTTCGCATTTCCTTGTCAATGCCGGCCATGAAAAATCTGTGGATTTTTTGTGTGCTACAGCGTTCATGATTATTTCATTAACGGTTGGATCTGTGCCAGCATGGACGAGGCCGGATCAGCGCCCAGGCAATCGATGACGATGCGTTCCGGCATCGCGCGTAACCAGGTCAGCTGCCGTTTGGCCAGCTGGCGCGTGGCGATGATGCCCGTCTCGCGCAAGGTGGCGCGGTCGATGCGGCCGTCGAGGTATTCCCAGGCTTGGCGGTAGCCCACGCAGCGCATGGATGGCAGGCCCGGATGCAGGTCGCCGCGCCGACGCAACCCTTCTACTTCGTCGAGCAGCGCATCGTTTTTCAGCATGAGGTCGAAGCGCGTGGCGATGCGCGCATGCAGCACGGCGCGGTCCGATGGCTCCAGCGCGAACGACTGTAAGTGAAATGGCAGCACGGTCTTTTCGCGCAGGGCCAGCAGGGCCGACATGGGCTGGCCGGACAGGGCGATGATTTCCAGCGCTCGGCCGATGCGCTGCGCGTCCTGTGGCGCCAGGCGCGCGGCCGTGACAGGGTCTTGCTGCGCCAGGCGCGCATGCATGGCGGGCCAGCCGATGGCGGCCGCGTCCTCTTCCAGCTGGGCGCGCAGCACGGGATCGGCGCCGGGCAAATCGTCGAGGCCATCGGCCAGGCCCTTGAAGTACAGCATGGTGCCGCCGACGAGCAGCGGCAGCTTGCCGCGCGCCGTGATCTCGCTCACCAGGCGCAGGGTATCGTTGCGGAACTGCGCCACCGAATAGGCGTCCAGCGGGTCGATGATGTCGATCAAATGATGTGGGACCTGGGCCAGTTCTTCTTTCGACGGCTTGGCCGTGCCGATATCCATGCCGCGGTAAACGAGGGCGGAATCGACGGAAATGATCTCGGACGGGATGGCTTGCGCGATGGCCAGCGCACTGGCCGTCTTGCCGCTGGCCGTGGGGCCCATGATGGCGACGGCCAGGGGGAGGGTATGGGTATTTGTCATGATGCTTTTTTGATGTGCTTGCGATGGGGACCCCAAGGCAAAGGCTGGGGTCAGACCCGGCGGGTCTGACCCCGGAATTTTATTGCCCGCGCAGGAACAGTTTATCGAGCGCGTTAATCTCGACCTGCACCCAGGTGGGCCGGCCATGGTTGCACTGGTCGGCGCGTTCCGTGCTCTCCATCTGGCGCAAGAGGGCATTCATTTCTTGTACCGACAAGATCCGGTTGGCGCGCACGGCCGTGTGGCAGGCCAGGGTGCCCAGCAATTCGTTCTGGCGCTCGATCAGCACGCGCGAGCCGCCGTATTCGCGCACGTCGCGCAGCACGTCGCGCGCCAGGGTTTGCGCGTCGGCGTTTTTCAGCAGGGTCGGCACGGAGCGCACGGCCAGCGTCGTGGGCGACAGGGCGGCGATGTCGAAGCCCAGTGCCTTGAGCGTCTCCTGGTTTTCATTCGCCGTCGACACTTCGATGGCGTCCGCGTAAAACGTCACGGGTATCAGCAGCGACTGCACCTGCATGTCCTGGCCCGAGACTTGCGCCTGCAGCGCGTTTTTCAGCTGTTCGTACAGGATGCGCTCATGCGCGGCGTGCATGTCGACCAGCACCAGGCCCTTGGTGTTTTGCGCCAGGATGTAGATGCCGTGCAGCTGGGCCAGGGCAAAGCCCAGCGGGTATTCTTCGCGCGCCATCGCTTCGGGCGAGGCGATGTACGGTTCCACCTGCGTGATCGGAGAACTGGCAGCGGCGCCGCCGAACAGGGCGCCGTAGGCCGCCGTGTCCTGGGCCACACCTGGCGCGTCGGCAAAGAAGGGGCGGGCCGCGCCGGGCGAGGAGGGCGCGAAGGTATGCGTGAATTGCGCGCCGAACGAGGTTTGCGTCTGCTCGCGGCGCCAGATGCCTGGGCCACCGGAGGCGGCGCCAGCGTCGCCACCACCGAGACTGGAAGCGGCCGGCAGGGGGGCGGGCACGCTGCCGAAGGCCGTGGCCGACGTTTGCGCCAGCGCGCGCTGTACGGCGTGGAAGACAAACTGGTGCACGGAGCGGCTGTCGCGGAAGCGCACTTCGATCTTCGACGGGTGCACGTTGACGTCGACCAGCGCCGGGTCGAGGTCGAGCGCCAGCACGTAGGAGGGAAAACGGTCGCCGTGCAGCACGTCCTGGTAGGCCATGCGCACGGCGTGCACCAGCAGTTTGTCGCGCACGAAGCGGCCATTGACATAAAAGAACTGGGCATCGGCGCGCGCCTTAGACGCCGTCGGCAAGCCGGCAAAGCCGTGAATGCGCAGGGTGCCGGCTGACTCGTCCAGCGCCAGGCGCGCTTCGGCGAAGTCATTGCCGAGGATGTGGGCGCTGCGCTTGGCCAGTTCGCTGATACTCCACTGGTCAATGGTGCGGCCGTTGTGCGACAGCGAGAACGACACATCGGGGCGCGCCAGGGCGATGCGGCGCACGACTTCGGCGCAGTGGCCGTATTCCGTCTGTTCGGATTTGAGGAACTTGCGCCGCGCGGGCGTGTTGAAATACAGGTCTTGCACGTCGACCGTGGTGCCGTGCGCGCCCGACGACGGCGAGATGCTGCCATTGTGCGAGCCGACGATTTCCCACGCATGGGCGGCGTCCGCCGTACGCGAGGTCAGGGTGACGGCGGCCACCGAGGCGATCGAGGCCAGCGCCTCGCCGCGAAAGCCCAGGGTGCCCACGTTTTCCAGGTCGTGCAGGGAGGCGATCTTCGAGGTGGCGTGGCGCGCCAGGGCCAGCGGCAGCTGTTCCTTGTCGATGCCGCGGCCATTGTCGGTGATGGCGATGCGTTTTACGCCCCCTTCTTCCAGGCGTACCGTGATCTGCGTGGCGCCCGAGTCGAGCGCGTTTTCCAGCAACTCCTTGACGACGGCCGATGGCCGCTCGACCACCTCGCCAGCGGCGATTTGCGAAATCAACTGGTCAGGCAGGGCCTGGATCGGGCGGTGGGGCGTGATGGGAGCGTTCATGCCCTGATTATAACGGGTTCGCAAGGGGAGGCGCTGCTGTGCTGATGCCTGTATTTGGGGTCAGACCCTCAATGCCGCTAACGCAAAGTTCAGCGCCAACGTACCCGGGGGTCTGACCCCAGCCTTAGCCTCGGGTTGCGTTATTTCCCCACCTCCCGCACCGGTATCGGCGCATTGCACAGGTCGACGTGGCCGGCCGTGACCTTGCTCCAGGGGCCGCCGCGGTGGCGCTGGGCTTCCAGCACGGCCTGGTAGGCGGCGCTGTCGGTGCGCATCACTTCCAGGTTGCTGCGCTGCTCTGGCGGCACGCTGGCGGCCAGGCGGATGGCCTTGATCGGCACGTTTTTCTCGGGGCTGTCATAAAAGCCCATGGGACCGGCGCCGCGCGGCAGGGTCGACAGCAGCGGCATGCCAGAGACGACCCGGCCGATCACCGTGATGTCGCGGTCCAGGTGGCGCGGCGACTGGCCGATGACGGCGTACAGCTCCGTGCCGCCGCCGCTGTCGCTGGCGCTGTCACGGCCCACGCCCACGGTGGCATAGCAATGCGTGAGCCAGGCCGTGCCGCTTTTCGGATCGCGCGCGGACGGGAAGCCGTTCGAATGGCCCACTTGCGGCGCATAGCCATCGACGTCTGGCAGGCGCGTGAAGTTCTTGACGTTTTTCAAGGGCACGGTGAATTCGCCGGGCAGGGTGCGCTGGGCATGCTGGATCGGTTTGGGATTTTTCTCGTTCGGATCGCCCCATTGCGCCACCCAGTTGTCCTGCGCGCGCGTGATGGCCAGGCCGTCGTAATACTGTTCTGCCACCAGCGCCTTGATGTTGGCCACGTGTTTTGGCGCGAAGTCGGGCGCCAGCTCGATCACCACGCGGCCTGAGGGAATGTCCAGGTACAGGGTGTTGTCCGGGTCCAGCGCACGCCAGTCGGACGGTTTGGAGGCCTTGATCACGTCGGCGAGTGTCGCCTTGGCCGGCAGTTCGGCGGGCGCCTTGATCTGGACAGGTGCCGCATGGGCGGATAGCTGGGCAAGGCCCAGCACGGTGGCCATGGTCAGGCCGCTCAGTGAATGCAGATACATATTCTCTCCTGGTCGGCGCGGATTGCGCCGGTCAGAAAGTGTATACCGGAATGGCAATATTTCGTTGGAAAAACATTGCAGATAGCAATACTGATAGTTGCCTGCCGATGCGGCGTTTCCTTAACCTTTACTTAAATTGCCACACGCGCAAGGGCACCACATAATTAATCCTGAAATATCGGGCCGGGGACTGCCGTTGCGCTGGCCGGGTGGTGTATGATTCCGCCGCTACCTTTAGGGAAAAATATATGGATTTTGTGCAATTCCTCGACATGATCGTACATGTCGACAAGACGCTGGGTCTCTTGATCGAGCAGTACG
Organism: Janthinobacterium kochi; assembly: GCF_051380715.1. Lineage (NCBI taxonomy): Bacteria > Pseudomonadati > Pseudomonadota > Betaproteobacteria > Burkholderiales > Oxalobacteraceae > Janthinobacterium > Janthinobacterium kochi. Next base: position 297,673 of record NZ_JBNYXO010000002.1, on the reverse strand, counting down.
GTACCCTCGTGTATGCAGTGCTGTTTGCCATTATTTTTTGCGAGACAGGCCTCGTGGTGCTGTTCTTCTTCCCTGGGGATACCTTGTTGTTTATCGCCGGCGCGTTTTGCGCGACGGGACAGATGCACCTGGGCTTGCTGATTGCCCTGCTGGTGACGGCTGCCGTCACGGGTAACACGCTCAATTACTGGATAGGCGAGGCCATCGGGCAAAGGGTGTTTACCCACGATTACCGCTGGATCAACAAGGATGCCATGCGCCGTACGCATGAATTCTTTGAAAAGCACGGCGGCAAGACCATCATCCTGGCCCGTTTCGTGCCGGTGGTGCGCACCTTCGCTCCCTTCGTGGCCGGCATTTCCGACATGACGCATGCGCGCTTCCAGATGTACAACGTGACGGGCGCCCTGTTGTGGGTGGTCGGTCTGGTGACGGCGGGCTACTTCTTCGGCAATATCCCCTGGATCCGCGACCACCTGACCTTGATCGTGCTGATCGGTGTCGGCGCCGCCGTCGTGCCGGTGGTACTGGGCGGCATGTGGAAACTCTACAAGCGCATGGTTGGCAAGTCGGCGTAAGGCCGCATGGATCCGGGGCAAGCACGCTGCGGCACAGCCCGCAGCGGGCCCCGGATCCCGTTTTTCTCTTCCTTGTTTTTGTTTTACTCCCACGCTGATTCAAGTTTTGTTGCTTTCCAGCCGTAAACCAGAGGGTATTCTCACTTTCTGGATTTCCATGCGACATTTGAGCGCCCTGTTAGCTTGCAGCCTTGCCGCGATGGCGGTCACGGCAAGCGCCAAAGATGCCCCCGCTGCGGCGAGCGCCGCCGCATCCGCGCCTGCGAGCGCGCCCATGTCGGCGTCGGCGCGCGCGGCCGCCATGAAAACCCTGACCGAATCGGTCAAGGGCAAGGAGGTCAAGGGCAAGGAGGTCAAGGCGCCTGTCGTCGTCGCGCCCACGGCGCGCGAGCAGGAAGAAGCGGCCGAAGTCGACTTGTCCGAACGTATCGCGGCGCGCCTGGCGGAAATGCGCGCCACCCAGGCGGCCCGCGCCGCCGCCCGCGCCAAGCGCGCCGCCGTGGTGAAAGCGGCGCCACCGCCACCACCTCCCGTGGCGCGCGGCACGCACTGGTCGTACGAGGGCGACAGCGGCCCGGCCCACTGGAGCAAGATCAATGTCGACTGGGCCAAGTGTGGCAATGGCAGCCGCCAGTCGCCGATCGATATCCGCGATGGCATGAAGGTGGAACTCGAACAGATCAGCTTTGACTACCACCCGTCGTCGTTCAATGTGCTCGACAATGGTCACACGGTGCAGGTGGGGGTGAGTGGCGGCAATTACATCACGGTGCAGAACCGCATGTTCGAGCTGCAGCAATTCCATTTCCACCGCCCGTCCGAAGAGCGCATCAATGGCAAGGCCTTTGAAATGGTGGTGCACCTGGTGCACCGCGATGCGGAAGGCCGGCAAGCCGTACTGGCGCTGCTGCTGGAGCGGGGCGCGCCGCAAGCGACCATCCAGACGGTGTGGAACAACCTGCCGCTGGAGAAATTCGAGACCATGCAGCCCACCATCCTGCTCGACCCGTCCGAGATGCTGCCGGCGCGGCGCGATTACTACACCTACATGGGATCGATGACGGAGCCGCCTTGCAGCGAAGGCGTGCTGTGGCTGGTGATGAAGCAGCCAGTCCAGGCCTCGCCGGCGCAGATGGCGCTGTTCAGCCGTTTGTATCCCTTGAATGCACGCCCAATCCAACCGGGCAATGGCCGCATCATCAAAGAATCAAATTGAGGTGGGGGCAGAGCCGGCGGGTCTGACCCCAATGTGCTGGCGGCCGGTCCATTCGGCGCCAGCGGCCAGCAGGTCGGGCTGGATCAGGGCCGGCTCGATGCAGAGGAAGCGCTGGTATTCGTCGTCGGCCAGGTCGGGCAGGGCGGCTGCGTCTTGCGCGCCCGGGTTCCACACGACGGCATCCGTAAAGCCCTGCTGCTCCAGGCGCAGGGTGTGGCTGCCAGACTGCAGGTGCAAGGCGCCCGGCAGCTGGTAGTAGATGCGGTCCAACTTGTCTGCAAACTGCAGCAGCTCTTCCGCCTGCAAGGCATCTTGTGGCGTCTCGTCCGAATAGCGCACGCGCTGCAAGCCGCCCACGCGCGCCTCGCTCAATTGATCAATCGCAAAATAGCTGTGCAGGGCGGCCGAGAACGGGAACGCCTGCTCGCCCGTGTTGTGCACGGATAGACTCAGCTCGAGCGATTGGCCTTGTACCGCCACGCGCAGGCGCAGGGTGAAGGCGTAGGGCCAGGTGGCGCCGATCGCCTCCGGCAAATCCGTGTGATGCAAGGTAAATTCGGCATGGGCGGCGCCCTCGGCTTCGCCGCTCGATTCCAGCTGCCAGGTCGCCACGCGCGCAAAGCCGTGGCGCATGCCCGTGCCGCGCGCGCCGAACTGGGGAAAGATCACGGGTACGCCGCCACGGATGGCGCGGCTGCCGTCGAGGCTGGATGCGTGGCTGCAGAACAGGCGCTCCTGGCCGTCGCTGGTTTTCCAGGAGACCAGGTGGCCGCCGTACAGGGTGACGGTGGCCTGCGCGCCATCGGCGGCACGGATGGTCACGGCCGGCAATTGGCCAAATGTGCTCTTGCTCATACTGGATTGTCCTGTCAGGTCATGCGGCTTTTCGCCAGCGGCGGATTCTTCGCGAAGTAGTTCTTGATGCCGGTGACGATGGCGTCGGCCATCTGGTCCTGGTAGCCGTTGTCGGTCAGCTTGGCTTCTTCTTCCGGATTCGAGATGAAAGCCGTCTCGATCAGGATGGAAGGGATGTCGGGTGCTTTCAGTACGGCGAAACCGGCCTGCTCGACGGAGCCCTTGTGCAGGCGGTTGATGCCGCCGATTTCGCGCAGCACGGCCTTGCCCAGCTTCATGCTGTCATTGATTTGCGCCGTCGTCGACAGGTCGAGCAGCACGCTGGCCAGCTGCTTGTCGTGGTTCTTTACGTTCACGCCGCCGATCAGGTCGGCCTGGTTTTCCTTGTTGGCCAGCCAGCGCGCGGCCGTCGAGGTGGCGCCCTTTTCGGACAGCACGAAGACGGACGAGCCGCGCGCCGTCGGCTGGATGAACGCATCGGCGTGGATGGAGACGAACAGGTCGGCTTGCACCTTGCGCGCTTTTTCCACGCGCATGCCCAGTGGGACGAAGAAGTCGGCGTCGCGCGTGAGCATGACGCGCATGTTGGGCTGCAATTCCAGTTTGGTTTTCAGGCGCTTGGCGATGGCCAGCACCACGTCTTTTTCGCGGCTGCCCCTGCTGCCCATGGCGCCCGGATCCTCGCCGCCGTGGCCGGGATCGAGCGCGATGGTAATCATGCGCACCACTTTCTGGCCTGGCAGCGGACGCGCTTCGGGGCGCTGTTCCGGGCGGATATCGGGCGCGGGCGGCACGATGGACGTGACCGGTGGCACCACCGCGGCCACGGGCGGCTTACCGCTGTCGGGCAGGGGCAGCGCGGGTGGCGGCGTATGCGTGTCGGACATCAAGGGCTTGGCCGGGTCGCTCGACCAGTCGCCCTTTTCGATCATCTGCGCGATCAGGTCCGGCTCGTGCACGGGATACAGGTCGAAGATCAGGCGGTGGTTGTAGGAGCCGGCTGGCGGCAGGGTAAACAGCTGCGGCGTGACTTCCTCCTTCAGGTCGAACACCAGGCGCACCACGTTGGGCCGGTTCTGGCCCACGCGCACCTGCTTGATGTACGGGTCGTTCGACTGGATCTTCGCCACCAGGCCTTTCAAGGTGGGATTGAGCTCCAGTCCTTCGATGTCGATCACCAGCCGTTCCGGGTCCTTGACGATGAAGTGGGTCGCCTTCAGGATGCTGTCGTTTTCCAGCGTGACGCGCGTGTAGTCCTCGGCCGGCCAGACGCGCACGGCGAGAATTTGCGCCGCCATCGCCGACATGGGCGCGAACACGGACAACAGCAGGGTGCCGCCGGCCTTGAGGACCGTGCGCCGGGTGATGGGCGAGGAGATCAAAGGTTCGGGGCGAATTTGAGACGGTGAAGGCATGACAGACCCAATTCAGAAGACGCTTGCAATTCTACATCACGTCCTGTACCCGCAACGTTCAAATAAACATTCAAGTCCGCTGGCGGCAGCACCGGCTCGGCTTTCTCCGGCCATTCGACGATGCAGATATTGCGGCCGTCGAAGTCTTCGCGAAAACCGGCGTCGAGAAATTCCTCGGCGCTGCCCATGCGGTACAGGTCGAAGTGGATGACGTTGACGCTCTGGCCATCGAGCTGCACCGTGTACGGTTCGGACAGCGTATAGGTGGGGCTTTTCACGTGGCCCGCATGGCCGGCTGCGTGCAGCAGGGCGCGCGTGAGGGCCGTCTTGCCGGCACCCAGGTCGCCGTGCAGGTAGATCGCCAGGCCTGGTGCCAGTGCGCGCGCCAGTGCGGCGCCCAGCGCGGCGGTACCGGCTTCGTCGTGGAGGTGGGCTGTGAAGTGTTCGGTCATTATCTTCCGTATCGCATAAAATGGAGGCTGCTGTCATTGTAACCGCCCGCGCGCCTGCCGTTTTCCGTAAAGTCCCCTATGTCCGCCACCGTCACCGATCTCGCCGTCCTGGCGCGCACCATTAAAGAATGGGGGCGCGAGCTGGGTTTTGCCGAGGTGCGCATCGCCGACGTCGACCTGTCGCACATGGAAGCACCCTTGCAAGCCTGGCTAGCCGCAGGGTACCACGGCGAAATGGACTACATGGCCAGCCACGGCATGAAGCGTGCGCGCCCGGCCGAACTGGTGCCGGGTACGGTGCGTGCCATCAGTGCGCGCATGAATTATCTGCCGCCGGCGCTGGGCCCGGACTGGCGCGTGCATGAGGCGGCGCGCGACGCCGACCCCGCGGCGGCCGTGATCTCCGTGTATGCGCGGGGCCGCGACTATCACAAGGTGATGCGTTCGCGCCTGCAGCAGCTGGCCGAGCGCATCAAGGGCGAGATCGGCGACTTCGGCTACCGCGTGTTCAGCGATTCGGCGCCCGTGATGGAAGTCGAGCTGGCGCAAAAGGGCGGCTTGGGCTGGCGCGGCAAGCACACCTTGCTGATCAACCGCCAGGGCGGCTCCTTCTTTTTCCTCGGCGAAATCCTCATCGACGTGCCGCTGCCGGTGGACCCGCCCGAGATTGCGCGCTGCGGCCAGTGCTCGGCGTGCATCACGGTGTGCCCGACGCAAGCCATCCTGGGGCCGTACCAGCTCGACGCGCGCCGCTGCATTTCCTACCTGACCATCGAATTGAAGGGTGCCATTCCCGTCGAGATGCGCCCCCTGATCGGCAACAAGGTGTATGGCTGCGACGATTGCCAGACCGTCTGCCCGTGGAACAAGTTCGCCCAGCGCGCCGTCGTGCCCGACTTCGATGAGCGCCACAGCCTGGGCAGCGTCGGCATGGTGGAGCTGTTCGCCTGGACGGAAGAGGAATTCAACCGCCGCATGGAAGGCAGCGCGATTCGCCGCATCGGCCACGAACGCTGGCTGCGCAACCTGGCCGTCGGCATGGGCAATGCGGCCGCCAAGGCCAGAGGCCAGGCCGACATCGTCGCGGCCCTGCTGTCGCGCCGCGAGCACCCGTCGGCCATCGTGAGCGAACACGTCGAATGGGCGCTGGCGCTGCACGGCATCGTTTGATTTTCGTTTAAACCTGCTTCAGGCGCAGCGCCGACCACTCACTATCGATGGCGACCATCGCCACGCTGTCGAGCCCCACGGTTTGCGCAAAGTGGCGGATATCGTCGCGGTGGATATCGCTGCCCGCCTTCGTGCCGCCCTTGCGGTACGCCACCCACAGCGCGCCACCCGGCGCCAGGCGTGCCTGCGCCGCCGGCAGGTACTGCTCCAGTTCCGCGCGGCTGCGCGCGAACAGCAGTATCCAGTCGGCGCGCTCTCCTTCATTCACCCACCGCTCGGCCGGCAACTGCGCCAGCAGGGCCGCATGCTCGCCGCCGTCATTCAGCACGGCTAGCGCCTGCGCATTCTTCGCAACCATTTTTTCAGCGATAGTTTTGTCGGACATGACAGGCTTCCTGAGGATGAAAAGCCCAGCATAAGCAATTTCTCCTTGATTTATCGATATATCGTTATAAAATGGCGATACCTACTAACGATATATCTTTAAAGAGAAAACATGAGAAACTCACACCACGCAGAACACGGCCATTGCGGCCAACATCCCCACCACCATCACGGCGAAGATCGCCACCAACACCGCCATGAGCACTTCATGCACGGCCGTGGCCCGCGCGGCTTCGACGAGCGCGGCGACGGGATGGGCCATGGCGGCCCCGGTGGCCCAGGTGGACGAGGGCGCGGTGAACGGGCCGAGCGCGTCTTCGGCCGTGGCGACCTGCCGCTGATCGTGCTGGCGCTGATCGAAATCAGCCCCCGTCACGGCTATGAAATCATCAAGGCCATCGAAGAGCGTTGCGGTGGCGCGTATGCCCCCAGCCCGGGCGCCGTGTATCCGACCTTGACCTTGCTGGAAGAGCAGGACCACGTCACGTCGGGCGAAAGCGCCAGCGGCAAGAAGCTCTACACGATCACGGACCTGGGCCGCGCGTATCTGGACGAGAACCGTGCCCAGGTGGACGGCATCCTGGCCCGCCTCGACATGTTCGCCCGCGTCCAGGCGCGCAATGCCTTGCCCGAGCGCGTGCGCCAGGTCATGCACACTCTGAAGCATGCGCTGTTGCTGAACAAGACCAACTGGAGCGACGCGGAAGCCGAGCGCGTCTCCGCCGTGCTGGAACAGGCGGCGAACGCCATCGTCGACGGCCACTGAGCCCACTTTACAAGGATAAGCGATGACTATTGCATCACCTGCAGCACTGCGCCCGCACGCCATCGAGCGCGTGCGGCATGACTTGAAACTGCGCGTCCTTACCGTCGTGCGCACCGAGCAGCTGACGCCGCACATGCGCCGCATCACGCTGGCCGGCGACGACCTGGACGGCTTTGTCTCGCCGGCGCACGACGATCACGTCAAATTGTTCTTCCCCGCCCCGGGCCAGACAGCGCCCGTATTTCCCATGCTGGGCAATGGCGCCAATCCCATCCAGTACGCGCAAGGGGCGCGTCCCATCGCCCGCAACTACACGCCGCGCCGCTACGACGCAGAACGGTGCGAGCTGGAAATCGACTTCGTGCTGCATGGCGACGGCCCTGCGGCCAGTTGGGCGGCGCAAGCCGTGCCCGGCCAGACCCTGGGCGTGGGCGGCCCGCGCGGCTCGATGCTGGTGCCGTCTGACTTCGACTGGTATGTGCTGGTGGGCGACCAGACGGCCTTGCCGGCGATTTCCCGCCGCCTGGAGCAGTTGCCGGTCACTGCGCGGGTGATTGCCGTGATTGAAATCGTCGAAGACGGCGAACAGATCGCGTTGGACAGCGCGGCGCAGCTGGACGTGCGCTGGGTGGCGCGCAATGGCCGCAAGGGGCCGCTGCTGCTGGAAGCGTTGGCGCAAGTCGCCTTGCCGCAGGATGGCGACGGCTACGTGTGGGTCGCGTGCGAGCATGCGCAGGTGCAGGGCTTGCGCGGACACTTTATTGAAGCCGGGGTGCCGAAGCAGCATCTGCACGTGGCCAGTTACTGGAAGCATGGGGCAGCCGAGCATCATGAGCATCACGACGAGTGATTAAGGCCGGGGTCAGACCCCCGGATGCGTTGGCACCGAGCTTGACGCCAGCGGCATTCGGGGTCTGACCCCAGATTTCAACTTACTTCAACAACCCCGCCAGCTCCACCGCCGTCTTGACCTGCATCTTGTCGAAGATATGCGCGCGGTGGACTTCCACGGTGCGCATGCTGATGCCCAGCTTGTCGGCCACCACCTTGTTCATCTTGCCTGCCAAAATCAGGTCCAGCACTTCGCGTTCGCGCGTCGACAGGGTGGCCAGGCGCGCATGCACGGCGGCCAGCTCGCCGGCCTGACGCGAGTTGGCCAGGCCCTGCTGCACGCGGTCCATCAGGTCGTTGTCGTTGAACGGCTTTTCAAAGAAATCGAAGGCGCCCCGTTTCAGGCTGTCGACGGCCATCGGCACGTCGCCGTGGCCGGTGAGGAAAATCACGGGCAGGCGCGCCGTCAGGTCGCGCTTGACCAGCTGGTCGAACAGGGCGATGCCGTTCATGTCGGGCATGCGCACGTCGAGCAGCACGCAGTCGCCGGCGGCGTCGAAGCTGCCGTCCAGGCTATCGAGGAATTGCTGGGCGCTGGCGTAGATGCGCGCCTCGATGCTGCGCGAGGCGGCCAGCCAGGACAGCGAGTCGCGTACGACCTCTTCGTCGTCAATGATGTGTAGCATGGTGTCTCCGGCTCGTCGTTATTCGTTATTGGTTAGTGCTTGGTGCTTGGTGCGCGGCGCGGCCGGCACGCTGAATGTAAAGATCGTACCGCCAGCGGGATTGGCGTTGAAGGTCAGCGCGCCGCCGTGAAATTCGATGGCGGTGCGGCAGATGTTCAGGCCCATACCCATGCCTTCGGACTTGGTCGAGAAAAACGGCGAAAACAGCCGCTCGGCCACGTCTTGCGCAATGCCGTGGCCATGGTCGATCACGTCCACCGTGACCATGCCCTGCTGCGCATCGTGGCTGGCCCGCAGGCGCATGATACGCCGTCCGGGCGCTGCATCCTGCATGGCCTCGATGGCGTTGCGCGTCAGGTTCAGCAGTACTTGTTCGATCATCACGGGATCGGCGCGCAGCAGCGGCAGGTCCGGCGGCAGCTCTTCCTGGATGGTGACATAGTATTTGCGTGCCTGCAGGTCGATCAGCGCGCGGATGCCGTCGATCAGCGTGCGGATGGCGATATCCTGGCGCTGCGGTTCGCTCTTGCGCACAAAATCATGCACGCTGCGGATGATCTGGCCGGCCCGCTGCGCCTGCGCGCCGGCCTGCTCCAGCGCCGGCTTCAGGGTGTTCGGATCGACGGGTGCGCCATGCTCGATGGCGCGGCGGATCAAATTCAAGGCGCCCGTGGTGTAGCTCGAGATGGCCGCCAGCGGCTGGTTCAGTTCATGCGCCAGCATCGAGGCCAGCTCGCCCATGGTGGCCAGGCGCGAACTCGTTTGCAGCTTTTCCTGCTGCTGGCGATTCAGTTCCTCGACCCGCTTGCGGTCCGAAATGTCGAGCACCGACCCCATCCAGCCTGTCTGCCGGCCGTTCTTGTCCACCAGCGGCGCTTCGAAGATCAGCACGGGCACGCGCGTGCCGTCGGGGCGCTGGAAATAGGTTTCGAACTGCGGCGTGGGATTGCCGGCCAGCGCCTTGACGAAGCGCTGCTGGTATTCCTCCAGTGCTTCCGGCACCCAGTAGGGCATGGGTGGCAAACGGCCGAGGATTTCCTCGGCCGGATAACCGACGATCTGGCAGAACGCAGGATTGACATACGTGACGCGGCCTTCCAGGTCGCGCGCGCGCATGCCCGTCACCAGCGAGTTTTCCATCGCCGTGCGAAACAGCATCTGCTGGCGCAGTGCCCCTTCGGCCACCAGGCGGCGCGAAATATGCCGCCACAGGGCCAGCAAGCTCCACAGCAAACCCAGCGACAGGGCGATGACGGAGCCGACCAGCAAATTGGGCAGCAGCTTGGGCTGGCTTTTCACGCTGTCGGTAAACAGGGTGATGGTGGCACCGGGCACGTCGAGTGCGCGCTTGTGCGTGTACACGCCGTGACCGGGACCGGCGGCGGCGCGCCGTGCCAGTACCTTGTCGTCGCGGTCGATCAGCGAAATCTGGTTGTCCTGGGCAAACCACCACGGCACCATTTCATCGAGCAGGCTGCTGATCTGGTAGGTGGCCACCAGGCTGCCCACATAGCGCTGGCCATCGAACAGGGGCTGGTGGTAATCCATCAGCATGGCGCCCGGCGGCGCGTCGGGAAAGCCCGTTTGCTGCGAAGGCTGGGCGTACTGGCCCCGGTGCAGGCGGCGCGCATTGTCGGCCGCCGTCAGCGAGGCCGGTGAAAACGTCAGGGCATGTGGCAGGCTGTTGTCGCTGGTGGCCAGCACCTTGCCGCTGGTGTCGAGCCACAGCACACGCTGCAGCTCGCGGCCATTGCGCAGCATCTGCTGCAGCCGGTCGTGCACTTTTTCCGCGCCCAGCGCGGCGCTGGCGATGTCCACGCCCAGGTTGAACAGGCTTTCCTCGTTGCGTGCCAGTTGAAAGCGGATGGTTTGCTCCACCCACAAGGTGTCGGCGATCAATTGCTCCTGGCGCTCGTTGCTCTCCATCTGGCGCGCTTGCCAGGGTAGCCAGAACAGGATGGACAGGAACAGCAGCAGCAGGATGACGGGCAGCAGCCAGCGCATCGGGCTCGATAGCTTGAAGCGGCGCGCAAGGGTGGGGGGAGTCGGCATGGCTGGCAGGGTAGCGGCTTATCGGGAGCTGGCTATTGTGGTTAACCACAATAGCCGAAGCAGTTTCTTTGGCACAATATTCAAGTAGACAAATAATAAAGTTTTTTTCAAAAACCATCCAGGAGACAAAAATGCAGATGAAAACCATGTTCGTCGCGCTGTGCGCGGCCATAGGTGCCACCGCCGGCGTCCACGCTTACGCGCAAGCCCCCATCGTCATCAAGTTCAGCCACGTCGTGGCGACCGACACGCCAAAAGGCCAGGCCGCCGAACGCTTCAAGCAGCTGGCCGAGAAAGCCACGAATGGCAAGGTCAAGGTCGAACTGTACCCGAACAGCCAGCTGTACAAGGACAAGGAAGAACTCGAAGCGCTGCAGCTGGGCGCCGTACAGATGCTGGCGCCCTCGCTGGCCAAGTTCGGCCCGCTGGGCGTGAAGGAATTCGAAGCGTTCGACCTGCCCTACATCTTCCCCACCAAGACGGCGCTGTACAACGTCACCGAAGGCGAAATCGGCAAGAGCTTGCTGAAAAAGCTGGAGCCCAAGGGTATCACGGGCCTGGCCTACTGGGACAATGGCTTCAAGGTGATGTCGGCCAACAAGCCGTTGCACAACCCGGCCGACTTCAAGGGCCTGAAAATGCGCATCCAGTCGTCCAAGGTACTCGACGCGCAAATGCGCGCGCTGGGCGCCAATCCGCAGGTGCTGGCCTTCTCGGAAGTGTATCAGGCGCTGCAGACGGGCGTGGTCGACGGCACGGAAAATCCGCCGTCGAATATGTACACGCAAAAAATGCATGAAGTGCAAAAGCACGTGACCGTGTCGAACCACGGCTACCTGGGCTATGCCGTCATCGTCAACAAGAAATTCTGGGATGGTTTGCCGCCCGATATCCGTGGCCAGCTGGAAAAAGCCATGCGCGAAGCGACCACGTTTGAAAAAGCCATCGCCCAGCGCGACAACGACCAGGCCCTCGACGCCATCAAGAAAGCGGGCAAGACACAGATTTATACCCTGACGGTGCAGGAACAGGCCGAGTGGCGCCGCGCGCTGGCGCCCGTGCAGAAGACCATGGAAGCGCGCATCGGCAAGGACTTGATCTCGGCCATCAACAAGGAAAGCGCGAAGTAAGCAGCTGGCTTTGGCGCGCCGACTGGTGCGCCGGGCAGGGTCCTCCCTGCCACTCGCTTGAACGGCTCCTGCGCGTCCTGCGCGGGAGTGCGTGTACCCGCATTCTTTGAAAGTCCACCATGAAATTTCTGGATCACCTGGAAGAGTGGCTGATCGCGACCCTGATGGGCGCAGCCACCTTCATCATCTTCGTCGCGGTCGTGCACCGTTACCTGTCCGGCTTGCCGATACCGGTCGTGCAAGACTTCCTGATTCAAATCAATACCAGCTGGGCCCAGGAACTGTGCATCTACATGTTCGTCTGGATGGCCAAGTTCGGCGCCGCGTATGGCGTGCGCACGGGCATCCACGTGGGCGTCGATGTCTTGATCAACCGCATGAACCCGCGCTGGCGTGACCGCTTCATCGTCTTCGGCCTGAGCGCCGGTGCCTTGTTTACGGGCATCGTCGGGACCCTGGGCGCCAGCTTCGTGTGGTCGATCGGCCACACGGACCAGACCTCGGCCGACATGGAAGTGCCGATGTGGCTGGTTTATCTGGCCGTGCCGCTCGGTTCCTACCTGATGTGTTTCCGCTTCCTGCAGGTGATGGTGCATTTCATCAAGACGGGCGCCTTGCCAAAACACGACCATTCGCATGTCGAGGGGCTGGAAGAGGAATTGACGGCTGAAGAAAAAGGAGCCAAGGCATGAACGCGCTGATCATTTTTGTATTGCTGCTGGCGCTGATGCTGACCGGCATGCCGATTTCCATTTCGCTGGGCCTGACGGTGCTCACGTTCCTGTTTACCATGACCAGCGTGCCCATCGAATCGGTGGCCCTGAAGATTTTCACGGGCATCGAAAAGTTCGAGATCATGGCCATCCCGTTCTTCATTTTGGCGGGCAACTTCCTCACGCATGGCGGGGTGGCGCGGCGCATGATCAATTTCGCCAGCTCCATGGTGGGCCACTGGCATGGCGGCCTGGCGCTGGCCGGCGTGATGGCGTGCGCGCTGTTTGCTGCCGTCTCCGGCTCCAGCCCCGCCACCGTGGTGGCGATCGGTTCCATCATCCTGCCGGCCATGGTCAAGCAGGGTTATCCACGCGGTTTTGGCGCTGGTGTCATCACCACCTCGGGCGCGCTGGGCATCCTGATTCCGCCGTCGATCGTGATGGTGATGTATTCGGTCAGCACGAATACCTCGGTGGGCAAGCTGTTCATGGCGGGAGTGATTCCCGGCATGATGCTGGCCATGCTGCTGGGCCTGACCACGTGGTTTTTGGCGCGCAAGCACAACTATCCGCGCATGAAGAAGGCCAGCTGGGGCGAACGCTTCGTCACCTTCAAGAAGAGCGCCTGGGGCCTGCTCCTGATCGTCATCGTCATGGGCGGCATCTACTCGGGCGCGTTTACACCCACGGAAGCGGCTGCCATGGCTGCCGTGTATGCCTTCATCATTGCCGTCTTCGTCTACAAGGACTTGAAGATCAAGCAAGTGGGCAAGGTCTTGCTCGATTCGGCCGCCATGTCGGCGATGCTGTTGTACATCATCACCAATGCCGTGCTGTTCTCGTTCCTGATGACCAGCGAAAACATCCCGCAAGCGATGGCCGAGTGGATCACGGGCAAGGGCCTGGGCGTGATCAGCTTCCTGCTGGTGGTCAACGTGCTGCTGTTGTTGGCTGGTAACGTCATGGAACCGTCGTCCATCGTGCTGATCATGGCGCCGATTTTGTTCCCCGTCGCCATGAAGCTGGGCATCGATCCTGTGCACTTCGGTATCTTGATCGTCGTCAATATGGAGGTGGGCATGTGCCATCCGCCCGTGGGACTGAACCTGTATGTGGCCTCCGGCATCACCAAGATGGGCATTTCCGAATTGACCGTGGCCGTGATGCCATGGCTGCTGACCATGCTCGCCTTCCTGATGCTGATTACCTACGTACCACAAATCTCGCTGTGGCTGCCAAATTTAATTTACAACTAAAACAGTTGTCCCCGTCATGGTGCAAAAAAAGTCGATCCGGCCGAATAAATGCGCTATGATGGGCAGCCTCAAGGGGAAACACGTAGTTGCTTATACGCCCTGGTAGCAAGGCTGAAAGACAGAATTGGTAGCAAAGTTGGTGGGGGAGTGGTCTATAAAAACGGTATTGATACCGGGGATATATTGAGGAGACACACGTTTCACAGAAGTTGTTGAGTCATCGCTGTCTGCCGCCACAAGCCGGCACCGGCGGACCCAAATGACCGGGAACGTGAAGCAGTATTTGAAGCGCACCGACTGGTGCGCTTTTTTTTCGTGCGCGGGAAACGTCCGCCGACACGCCCAAAGTCGGTGCATAATTCCCGTGGTGCTGTTTCCGGCGCCAGCAAGTTGTATATATGCCACACTTGAACAATGATCAGCAGATGAAAAAACAACAGAGCAGTGAACTGTTCAGCGCCATCGTGGCCGCGCCATTCGGCGCCATGGGCGTGCGTACTCAGGACGGCCAGATGCGTGAACTGGTCTACCTGCCGCCGCACTTTGCCGAAAAAGACGCACAGGATGCCGTCTCCGAGCGGGCGTGCCAGCAACTGGCGCGCTATTTTGTCGACGCCGATTATGTCTTTGACTTGCCGCTGGCCGAGCTGGGCAGCGCCTACCAGCAACGGGTATGGGCGGCGATTGCCGGCATCCCGCGCGGCCAGGTGCGCACGTATGGCGACGTGGCGCGGCTGATCGGCTCGGCCCCGCGCGCCGTCGGCCAGGCCTGCGGCGCCAACTGGTATCCCGTGGTCATACCCTGCCACCGGGTCACGGCTGCTGGGGGGCTGGGCGGCTTTGCCCACCACGACGACGCCACGGGATTCCACCTGGGCGTGAAGCGCTGGCTGCTGGCGCATGAAGGCGTCGAAGGTATGGGGTGGTCAACACGATGATGAACAGCCTGCTGGCGCCCGACAACGCCACCCTGATCGATGAATTCTGCGACAGCCTGTGGCTGGAAGACGGCCTGTCGAAAAACTCGCTGGATGCCTACCGGCGCGACATGCGTCTGTTCGCGCGCTGGCTGGAAGTGGCGCGGCCCGGACGCGAGGGCCTGTACGAAGTGTCCACGGCCGACATCGAAGCATATTTCGCCGCCCGCCACGACGAGAGCAAGGCGACGTCGTCGAACCGGCGCCTGTCCGTGCTCAAGCGTTTTTATCAGCTGGCGCTGCGACACAAGCATATCTCGTTTGATCCCTGCCTGAAGATGGTCTCGGCCAAGCAGCCGGCGCGCTTCGTGCATACCCTGAGCGAAGCGCAGGTGGAAGCGCTGCTGGCGGCGCCCGACGTGAGCACGCCGCTGGGCCTGCGCGAGCGCACCATGCTGGAACTCATGTATGCGAGCGGCTTGCGTGTGTCGGAACTGGTGGACTTGAAATCGGTGGAACTGAGCCTGAACGATGGTGTGCTGCGCATCACGGGCAAGGGCAGCAAGACGCGGCTGGTGCCGTTCGGTGAGCAGGCTCGGCTGTGGATCGAGCGCTACCTGAAGGAGGCGCGCGGCGTCATCCTCGACGGCCAGATGGACGATGCATTGTTCGTCACGCGGCGCGGCGGCGCCATGACGCGGCAAATGTTCTGGGTCATCATCAAGAAACATGCGCTGAATGCCGGCCTCACAGCGCCGCTGTCGCCGCACACCCTGCGCCACGCGTTCGCCACGCATTTGCTGAACCATGGCGCGGACTTGCGTGTTGTGCAATTGTTACTGGGGCACTCCGATATCTCCACCACGCAGATTTATACGCACGTAGCCCGCGAACGGCTGAAACTGCTGCATGCGCAGCATCATCCGCGAGGCTAAACATTTGGTGTTTGGTCCAATTACGTCATAATGTGCCTTATGTGCTTATCTGTAACATCTAAAAACTAAAGAGGTAGTAAATGGCCAAGACAAATTTCCAATACGAAAAACGGCAAAAAGAGCTGGAAAAGAAGAAGAAAGCCGAGGAAAAAGCCAGGCGCAAGCTGGAAGCGAAGAACAATCCCAAGCCAGCCGATGGCAGCGAGGGCGATGAGCCGGAAGCGGACGACGCCGACGTCGACGCAGATCCGGCCGCCGAAGGCGATGCTCCCGCCCAGCCACAGTAATTCTCCGTTCCTGACGACCGGTGCGGCATCGCCGCGCCGGTATCTCCGCGTTCTACCTTCCCTCCGCTACAAGCGCGGCCGCTGGCCGATCGCCAGTTGCAGCTGCGTGCTGGCGATGGCGGCATCGGCGCGCGCCTGCACATAGCCCTGGTAAGCCTCATCGGCCGAACGCTGCGCCGCCAGCCATTCCAGCAGCGAGGCATTGCCTTTGACGTAAGACAAACGCATGCCATCGACCACCTTTTGCGCATCGACCAGCACGCTGTCGCGGTAGCGCGCCAGCCTGTCCTGCGCCGCACGCAGCTGCCGCTGCGCCGTGCGCACTTGCGTTTCCGCTGTCAGTTCCGCCTGGCGCAGGGCCAGCATGGCCTGCGTCACGCCCGCTTCGGCCTGCACCACATCGCCCTTGTCGCGCCGCGACAGGGGGATGGGGATGGCCAGCGAAAGGCTCAATGCGCGTGAGCGCGGTGACCCGTCGACGGGATTGCCGCTGGCGTCAAAGCCGTCGTGGTAGCCGCGCGCGGCGGCCAGGCCCAGCGTGACGGTGGGATCGACGGCGCGGTTGGCGCGCACCAGCGCCGCGCCATCGCGCAGATTGTCCAGGGTGGCGCGGGCGATGCGCACGTCGCTGCGGGCGTCGAGTGCCTGCGGCACGAGGGTGCTCGCGTCGCCGCCGTCAACCAGGCTGAAATCGCAGGCCAGTTGCGCGTCTGGAAACAGCGCGTCGAACTGGCGCCCCAGCGGCGGCGACAGGGCCAGCATGGCGCTATCGGCCTCGCCGCGCGCCTGCGCCAGGTCGGCCTGGAACTGGTCGCGTTCCACGCGCGACTGCAGCAGCTCGATGCCGCCCACGTCGCCCGCCTTGCGCCGCACGGCGTTCGCTTCCACCACCGTCGGACAGCGCCGGGAAAGCATAGCAATGTGGTCCTGAAGAAGCGCCCAAGAATGCCTGAATCATTCTTCAGGTTCGGTGTGCGCACGCTGCGGCGCGGTAAAATGCCAGCATGGAAAATGCGGAAAATCGCAGCGCAATGGGAAAGGCAGGCATGAGAATCCTCCTGGTGGAAGACGACCGCAAGGCGGCGCGCCTGCTGGCCCGCGGCTTGCAGGAAGAAGGCTTTGTCGTCGACGTGGCGCACAGCGCGGAAGAGGGCGAGGACGAAAGCTACGCCGTCGATTACGACGTGATCGTGCTGGACTGGATGTTGCCGGGCAAGCAGGGCATCGACTTTTGCCGCGACTTGCGCGCGCGTGGCATCCAGACGCCCGTGCTGATGCTGACCGCGCGCGACGCCACGGCCGACCGGGTGGCGGGTCTGAACACGGGCGCCGACGATTACCTGACAAAACCGTTTGAATTCGAGGAACTGCTGGCGCGCATCCGCGCGCTGCTGCGCCGCTCCGACATCAGCCGTCCGCTGGTGCTGGCGCTGGCCGACCTGACGCTCGATCCCGTCAGCCACCAGGCGACGCGCGCCGGCGCACCGCTGGTGCTCACGCCCAAGGAATACGCGATTCTGTTGATCCTGCTGCGCCAGGCGGGCGAAGTGGTCAGCCGCGCGCGCCTGGCCGAGCAGATATGGCAGGCGGACTTGATCGGCATCGACAACCTGATCGATGTCCATGTGCGCAATTTGCGGGGAAAATTGGATGCGCCGGGCTTGCCGCCATTGATCCACACGGTGCGCGGACGCGGTTTCCGCCTGGCGGAAAACAACGGTGGCTAGCTTTCGCAAGCGATTGCTGCGGGTGCACCTGGCCGTCATCCTCGCCATCGTCGCCTGCACGGCGCTGGCCGGCTACTGGGGCCTGTCGCGCGCCGTGCATGGCCAGCTCGATGCGGCCCTGCTGGCGCTGGCCGAAACTGAAATGGCCATGCTGCCGGCCGCGCCGCGCCAGCCCGTCAGCGTGCATGAAGTGGCGCCGGGTCTGGCGTCGCCGTCGTTGACGCGCCTGGACCGCCTGGTGCAGATCATCGATGGCGAAGGCCGCGTGCTGGCGCGCAGCCGCAACCTGGAGGCGGCGCAGCTGCCGGCGTCACCCATCCTGCTGGCGCGCCTGGGGGCTGGCGACACCGTTTTCGAGACCCTGCCCAAGTTCGGCGAGGAGCCGCTGCGCATGGTTTCCATCCTCGTACCCGCATCCGGTTCGCGCCTGGCGGTGCAGGTGGCCGGTTCGCTCGACGACGTCAATCACGTGCTGGCCGCGGCCACCGTGCTGTTTGGCGCCATGGCGCTGGCCTTGCTGGCGGCCGTCGGGCTGGCAGGCGAAATGCTCACGCGCCGCGTGCTGGGCGCCATCGACGACGTGGTGCGGCAGGCGCATTCGATAGGCGAAGCCAGCCTGCACCAGCGCCTGCCCCATCCCGGCACGCCCGATGAAATCGGCCGCCTGGTCGATACCCTGAACGCCATGCTGGACCGTCTTGAGCACGGCTACGATGCGCAACGCCGCTTCACGGCCGACGCCTCGCACGAACTGCGCTCGCCCCTGTCGCGCCTGCGCACGGAAATCGAAATCACCTTGCGCCGCCCGCGCGAGGCAGCTGAATATGTCGATGCGCTGGCCTCCTGCCTCGATGAAGTGCAGCGCCTGACGACGCTGGTGGAAGAATTGCTGATGCTGACGCGCCTCGATGCGGGCCAGGAGCGCAATGCCGTGGAAACCGTCGCGCTCAATCCGCTGGTGCAGGCGGCTGCGCAGCGCCTGGAAAAGGCGGCAGCGCAGCGCGGCATCCGCATCGTCTTCGGTGAAGGTGTGGCCGTGCAGGCGCGGGTGGCGGCCGGTCCCGTGGACCTGGTGCTGGCCAATCTGCTCGATAACGCCGTGAAGTTTTCACCGCCCGGAAGCAGCATCAGCGTGCGTGTGGCGCGCGATGGCGGGCATGCGCTGGTGGGCGTCAGCGACGCGGGACCGGGCATCGGCGTGGAAGACTTGCCGCATCTGTTCGAGCGTTTTTACCGGGGCGCCCAGGCGCGCGCAGGCGAGGCGCCCGGCTTCGGCCTGGGCCTGGCCCTGTCGCAAGCCATCGTGCACGCGTATGGTGGCAGTATCGAGGCGCAGAACCGCCCGGAAGGCGGCGCGCTGTTCCTCCTGCGCCTGCCCGCCTCAGATTGACGGTGCGACGCCTTCCCAGCGCACTTGCCGAACTTGCGGCCAGGCGCCCGCGCGGTTGACGAAGCGCACCAGTACGGCGCGCTGCACGGCCTGGCACAGCACGGTGGCGATCAGGCGCACCACCAGCCGGGCCTCGTCCCAGCTGCGCAGCATTTGCGACGGCGCCAGGCCCGCGCCTTTGAGTTCGGCCAGCAGCAGGCGCACCACGTGGTCGGCTTGTGCCGCAGGGCAGGTGACGGTCAGGCGGTATGTGGCAAACGGGGGCCGGGCAGGAGCGCGCCGGGCAAACCAATGGAAGAATTTTTTTATCATCACACTCCCCGCTCGGCGACAAATTCCGCGTTGTTGACCAGCGCCCAGCGCACGGCCGAGACGCTGCCTTCCAGGCTGACCTGGCTGACGATCTGCTCCAGCAATCCCAGGCTGGACAAGGGCGTGAGCAGATCGGCGCGCA
The DNA here is from genome assembly GCF_051380715.1 of Janthinobacterium kochi. Taxonomy (NCBI): domain Bacteria; kingdom Pseudomonadati; phylum Pseudomonadota; class Betaproteobacteria; order Burkholderiales; family Oxalobacteraceae; genus Janthinobacterium; species Janthinobacterium kochi. The sequence continues at coordinate 278,459 of NZ_JBNYXO010000002.1, read as the reverse complement.
CTTCGATGCGCCCGGCGTGTGCCGCGTCTTCGCTATGCAAGGATTGCAGCATCAGGGCCGGCATGCTGCTGATCATGCGCAGCATCAGGTTGCGCACGACGATTTCCTGCTCCGCCTCGCACACGGCCGTGACGCGGTAGATGCTTTCCGTCTCGATGCCCGCGTCGCTGCCGTGGGCGTTGATGCGCTGCGCCAGGTGACGCAGCACCAGGTTGGCGATGAGCACGAAGCCCGTGCCGATGGCCGCTTCCAGAGAAAAGCCCAGGCCGCACAGGATGCCGATGGCGGCCGAGCACCACAGGGTGGCGGCCGTGTTCAGGCCGCGCACCGTCATGCCTTCGCGCATGATGACGCCGGCGCCCAGAAAGCCGATGCCCGACACCACCTGCGCGGCGATGCGCATGTGGCCAGAGGCATCGCCTTCTAGCACGGAAACCATCACGAACAGCGAGGCGCCGACGGACACCAGCGCGTTCGTGCGCAGGCCCGCCATGCGCTGGCGCAACTGGCGTTCGGCGCCGATCATGGCGCCCAGGGTCAATGCTGCGGCAACGCGCAGCGCAAAATCAAATACCACCATCAGTTTCTCCCGGCTGGGGAGGAACAGGCGAGTGCAAGGGCGAAGACAATTCGCCCCGAAAGGGGGCAGCAGACGAAAACGGTGAAACGATGAGGAGGGAAGTGGCGGCAAATGTGCATCGCCGCTGGTAAAACCGCACCTTGCCGAGGGCCAGGCGGGCGGAATGCGCGCGTCTTGCCTAAGGCCGATCGCCGATGGTCAATCGACTACTGTCACTGGAACAAGCACCCACGAGTCACTCCATATCATTGATAACGGGGGACAGTCTAGCCAGTGGGGCCGCTTTGGTCAACTGAAGCTCTCTTCAGGAAGCCGCCGCGTCGTCCCCGCCAATGCGGGGACGGTGAAGGCGACCGGTCAATCAGTGGGCGTGTGCTGTGCCGTCGTCGGCGGATTCAGCATGCTCGCCGCCGCCGCTGCCACCGAAAAAGCGCGCGGCGCGCTTGCCCAGGCTGTCGAGGTAGGTGTAGGCGACGGGTACCACCACCAGCGTCAACAGGGTCGAGGTGATCACGCCGCCGATCACGGCGCGGCCCATCGGCGCCTGCGATTCGCCGCCGTCGCCCATGCCGATGGCCATCGGCAGCATGCCGAAGACCATCGCCAGGGTCGTCATCAGGATGGGGCGCAAGCGCACTTGCCCCGCTTCCATCAGCGCCTCGAACTGTCCCAGGCCTTCGCGCTGGCGCTGGTTGGTGAAGTCCACCAGCAAAATCGCATTCTTGGTGACTAAGCCCATCAGCATGATGAAGCCGATCACGGAGAAGATGTTCAGGGTGCTGCCCGTAATCAGGAGGGCGGCCAGCACGCCGATCAGGGACAGCGGCAGGGACACCATGATGGCGATTGGCTGCAAAAAGCTGCCGAACTGCGAAGCGAGCACCAGGTAAATGAAGATTACGGCGATCCCCAGCGCCATCATCGCGCCGCCCATGGTTTCGGCCATCTGCTGCGCATTGCCGGCCACGTCGAAGCGCACGCCGGGCGGCAGGTCAATGGACTTGATGGCTTTCTGCACGTCGGCGTCGACGTCGCCGGCAGGGCGGCCCTGTACGCCCGCATAGATGGCGACGCGGCGCTGCAAGGCCTGGCGTTTCAGCACTTGTGGGCTGGACGACGGCACGAAGTCGACCACCTGGCGCAGCGGAATCATGATTGGCTTGCCATTCGCATCGAGCTTGCTGGACGCCAGCGACAGGTCGGCCAGGTCGGCCACTTTTTGCCGGCCCGACTTGGGCAGCTGCACGTTGACGTCGTAGTTTTGCCCGTCGGACGCCAGCCAGTGGCTGACCGTGTCGCCCGCGACGAACGGACGCAGGGCATTGCCGATCTGCTGCACCGACAAGCCCAGGTCGCTGGCCAGTTCGTTGTTGATCTTCACGGTGGTCGACGGATTGGCGCCTTCCTGGCTGTATTCCATGTCGGCCAGGCCCTTGATGGCGCGCATCTTGTCCATCAGGCGGTGCGCCACGTCATCGAGCTTGCCTTCGTCCGTGCCCAGGATGGCGATGAAGATGGGGCGGTTGCCCACCGACAGGGTGATGCCGGCAATCGGCGCCAGGCGTTCGCGGATCAGCTTTTCCAGTTCCTGCTGCGAGCGGCGCTTGTGCGTCTTGATGTCCGTCAGCTTCAGGTTCACCTCGGCCGCGTTGCGTCCATCCGGCGTGCCGATATTGGCCACCAGGCTGTCGATCTCGGGGAACTCCTTCAGGGCCGTTTCGATCTGGCGCACCTTGCTGTCCGTGTATTCGAGGCTGGAGCCGACCGGCGTCTTGAAGCGCAGGTTGACCCAGCCCTGGTCCGTTTCCGGGAACATCTCGCCACCGATCATAGGCACGAGCATCAGGCTGCCCGCGAACAGCGCGACGGCCGTGGCCAGGGTGGTTTTGCGCCAGCGCAGGGCGATGCCCAGCACCTTGCCATACCAGACGTGCAGGCGGTCGATGCCCGTTTCGATCCAGGCCATGAAGCGGCCCAGCCACGGCGCGTACTTGAAGCGGTCCTTGACGGGGTCGCGCCAGACGGATGACAGCATGGGGTCGAGCGTGAAGCTGACGAACAGCGACACCAGCACGGCGACGGCCACGGTGATGCCGAACTGCAGGAAGAAGCGGCCGATGATGCCGTCCATGAAGGCGACCGGCACGAACACGGCGACGATGGCGAACGTGGTGGCCATCACGGCGAGACCAATTTCATTGGTGCCGTCGTTGGCCGCCTTGTAGTGGTTCTTGCCCATGCCCAGGTGGCGCACGATGTTTTCACGCACGACGATGGCGTCGTCGATCAACAGGCCGATGCACAATGACAGCGCCATCAGGGTCAAAAAGTTCAGGGTAAAGCCGAAGGCTTTCATGGCGATGAAGCTGGCCAGTACGGAGATCGGCAGGGTCAAGCCCGTGATGATGGTCGAGCGCCACGAGTGCAGGAACAGGAAGACGATCACCATGGTCAGCACGGCGCCTTCGATGATGGTGCGCTTGACGTTATCGAGCTGGCTTTGCACGCGCTCCGATTCGTCGTCCAGCACGCGCAGGGTGATATCAGGCGGCAGCGTCTTTTGCAGGTCCGCCGCCACTTTCAGGATGCCGGTGCCCACTTCGACCACGTTGGCATCCTGAACCTTGGTGATTTCCATGGTCACGGCCTGCTGGCCGTTCATGCGCGAAATCGACAGTTCTTCCTGCTCGCCGTCGACGACGGTGGCCACCTGGTCGAGGTAGACGGGGCCGACGGCGCGGCGCGCGACGATGATTTTGCCGAATTCGCGCGCATCCTTGATCTTGCCTTCCACGCGCACCAGTTGTTCGGCCGCGCCATGGCTGATCGAGCCGGCCGGCAAGTTGGTATTCGTCGCCTGGATGGCGCGGATGACTTCATCGACGCCGATGCCCTGGGCATTGAGTTCGATGGGCTTCATGCTGATGAGGATCTGGCGCGCGCGCAGGCCGCGCAGCTTGACTTGGCCCACGCCGGCCACGCCCTGGAAGCGCTTGCTGATGATCTGCTCCGTCATGGTCGACAGCGCGCGCAGGTCATGCCCGGTGGAAGTGAGCACGATGGTGGCGATGGGGCGCTCGTTGTCGCCTTCGGCGCGCGCGATGAACGGGTCCTTGGCTTCCTTCGGGAAGCGCGGGCGCACCAGGGCCACCTTGTCGCGCAAGTCCTGCATGGCCTTGTCCATATTCGTCGACAGCTCGAATTCCAGGTAGACGCCGGCGCGTCCTTCCCATGAGTTGGCGCGGATGGTCTTGATGCCGCTGACGGTGTTGACGGCGTCCTCGATGGGGCGCGTGATGTCGTTTTCCACGGCTTCGGGCGAGGCGCCCGGGTAATTCACTTCAATGGCGGCAAACGGGAACTGCACGCTGGGCATGCTTTCCACGCCCAGGCCCCGGTAGGAGAAGATGCCCAGCACCACCAGCGCCACCATGACCATGGTGGCGAAGACGGGGTTTTGAATACTGACTTTGGTCATCCACATGGCTTAATCCTTCCGTGCCAGCACGGCCGCTGGTGCAGCAGGGGCGGCGGCGGGCGCGGCGAAGGTCACGCCGTGGCCAGGTTTCACGCCATCGAGTTTGGCGATGATGACTTTCGCGCCCGGCACCAGGCCCGATTTGACTTCCGCATAGCCTTCATCCTCGTTGCGCAGTCCCAGCGTGACGGGCTGGGCGACGACCTTGTTGTTCACCAGCGCATACACCACGGTACCCTGCTTTTCATGGCGCACGGCCGTCAATGGCACCAGCGGCGCCACGGGCGAGCGCTCGGTGACGATGCTGCCCTTGGCGAACATGCCGCCGCGCAGCGCGCCATCGCCATTGTCGACGGCGATGTAGACCAGCATGGCGCGCGAGCCGCTCTCGGTGGTGGGGTTGATGCGCGTGACCTTGCCGGCGAAGTCGCGCGCGCCGAAACCGTCGACCTTGAAGTGCACGTCCTGGCCCAGCTTGATGCGGGGGATGTCCGCGCTGGGCACGGGCGCTTCCAGGGTCAGCTGGGCCAGGTTGACGATGGTGTAGACGGGCATGTCGGGCGAGACTTTTTCGCCGGCCTGCAGATGGCGCTTGCTGACAATGCCGGCCATCGGCGCGCGGATCACCGTGTCGGCCAGCGCGATGCGGGCGATGTCGAGCATGGCGGCGGCGGACTTGACGTTGGCGCGCGCCAGGTCGACCGAGTTTTGTGTCGTGTCGTAAGCCGTCTGCGAAATGTACTTTTGCTTGAGCAGCGCCTGGCTGTTCGCTTCATTCTTGGCCGCCATCGACAGGCGCGCCTGCGCTTCGTCGAGCATGGCTTGCTGCTGCGTCAGGCGGGCGCGTTGGTCGGCCGCATCCAGGCGCACGAGGATTTGCCCATTCGCCACTTGCTGGCCTTCCTGCAAGGTCGTTTCCTGGATGACGCCGGAGACCTTGGCCTTGATGGTGGCCTGGGTCACAGGCGCCAGCGAACCGGACAGGGGCAGGCTGATGCTGAGTGCGCGCGCATCGATGGCGGCCACGTCGCCCTGCGCCAGTTCATGCACGGGCGTCTTGGCCTGTTCCTTCTTCTTGCTCGCTTGCAATTCGGCAGCCTTGGCGGCTTGCTGCTTCGATTGCATGACGGTCCATCCGCCGCCGGCCAGGCCCAGTACCACGAGGATCAGCACGGGGGTGCGCCAGCGCCGGCGGCGCGTGGCGGCAAGGGGAGAGGCGGGGGGCAGGGTCTCGTTTTTCATAGGTTTTTTTAGTCAGGAGCGGCGCAGGGGCTCGGCGCCAAGTCTCGGTGCGGACCCGGCCTGTCGCTGGCCGGGGGGAATTCGGGTAGCGCATCACCGTGGCGGCCGCAGGCAGCACGCCTGCCGCTGCGGCCGTTCACGCCGATGCGCATGTTGCCACTTTAGGAAGATTCAAGTCCGGCCGCCATCGCCGTGCGACAGATTGCACAAAATCGGGGCTGGAATGCAAAAAACGGCGACCGGAACCACCGCCAGCATGCCTGCGGTGCGCGTCACGATGCTTGCGCATTCTCAAGAAGCCGATTCGCCGGCGCGCAAGAATGGTCAGGATGGTTGCGCCACCGGACAGGCCATTCGCTCGCCGGTTGCCGTGCGGCCGCGCCACGGGGGGGCCTGATGTCTGATCGGATTGTCGGAGCCGCGCCGTCGCAGGGGCGCCTGCTTGCCGCGGCCGAACCGCAGGGCGGGCCGGCTGGCAAGGCACTGGACTTGCTGTCCATCATTGTTGCTGCCGTCGAACAGGCGCCTGGCCTGGCCGTGCGCGGCATCGACCGCGACGGCATTGTGCGCTACTGGAGCACCGGCGCGGCGCGCCTGTATGGCGTGGCAGCGGAGCTGGCGCTGGGCCAGCCGTGGGCCAGGGTGGCCGCCTCGCTGCCGGATGCCGCCAGCCTGGCCGAGGAGGGGGCAGGCGAACTGGCGGCCGTGTGGGAGAGTGGCAAGGCGCGCAGCACACGCCTGTGGAAGCTGGACGCCGACGGGGCCGCGCCGCGCTGCATCTGTTCCACCGTGTTTCCCGTCATCGAGTCCGGACGTGTGCGGCAAGTGGTCTGCATCGATGTCGACATCACGGCCAGCGGCCAGGATGGCGCCGCGCAGGGTGCCTTGCTGCTGATGGGCGACAATTTTCGCCAGTTGTACGACAAGTCCGCCGACGCTATCGTACTGCTGCGCGACGAGCATATCGCCGAGGCCAACCCGGCCGCCATTGCCCTGTTTCAATGCGAAGACCGGTCACGGCTGCTGGGGCGCCGCCTCAGCGACTTCTCGCCCTTGCATCAGCCCGATGGCGCATTGTCATCGTTGCGCGGCACGCAGCTGGCGGCGCAGGCCCATGCCGACGGCAACTGCCGCTATGACTGGCGCTATCAGACGTGCACGGGCCAGCTGTTCTGGAGCGAAGTGCTGCTCACTTCCGTCACGCTCGACCATACCTATCTGTTTTACGCCGTGATCCGCGATATTTCCTCGCGCAAACTGGCCGAGCGGGCCCTGTACCTGTCGATGCAGGTCATCGAGCATGCCAGTGTCGCCATCGTGGTGATGGACCCGCAGCAGCGCGTCGTCAGCATGAATCCCGCGTACAGCGAGATCAGCGGCTACAGCCTGGACGACATGCTGGGCAAGCCCTTTGTCCTGCACGGCGTGGAGCCGGATGCGCCGGCGTTTTTCGAGCACGTGTGGGACGAAGTCGATGCCAACGGCTATTGGCAAGGCGATATCGTGGGCCCGCGCAAGGAAGGCGGGCGCTATCCGGCCTGGCTGTCGCTGACGGCCATCCGCGACTCGCAAGGGCAGTTGAGCAATTACCTGGCCATACTCAGCGATATCAGCGAGCGCAAGAAAAACGAGGAGCACACGCGCCACCTGGCCGAGCACGATTTCCTTACCGACTTGCCGAACCGGGTGCTGCTGCTGGACCGGCTGTCGCTGGCGCTGGCGGCCGCACGGCGCAAGCTGAGCATGCTGGCCATCCTGTACCTGGACCTCGACCACTTCAAGCACATCAATGACAGCATGGGCCACCACGTGGGCGACTTGCTGCTCAAGGAAGTGGCGCGGCGCCTGGTGCGCTGCGTGCGCGGCGTCGATACCGTCAGCCGGCATGGCGGCGACGAGTTCGTCATCATCCTGGCCGAGGTGGGCGGCATCGACCAGGTGGCCCATGTGACATCCAGCCTGCTGCATGCCGTCACGCAGCCCTATCAACTGGGCGAATACGAACTGCATGTGTCGACCTCGATCGGCGTGGCCATCTTTCCCAGCGATGGCGACAACATCGACACCCTGATGCACAACGCCGACATCGCCATGTACCACGCCAAGGAAATCGGGCGCAACAATTTCCAGTTTTTTAATGCCGAGATGAATGCGCAAATTGTCGAGCGGGCCAGCCTGGAGCAAGGCTTGCGCGCCGCGCTGGGACGCGATGAACTCGTGCTGGAGTTCCAGCCCGCGCTCGATATCGCCAGCGGGAAGATCCTTGGTGCCGAGGCCCTGTTGCGCTGGCGCCACCCGCAATTGGGCGTGCTGCCGCCCGAGCGCTTCATCGCCGTGGCCGAGGAGTGCGGCTTGATGGTGTCGATTGGCAATTGGGTGCTGCGCCACGCCTGCCTGCGCGCACGCGCCTGGCACGATGCGGGCCAGGCCTGGCGCGTGGCCGTGAATCTGTCGCCGGCGCAATGCCTGCACAATAATTTATTGCTCAGCGTGCAAGATGCGCTGGCCGTGTCGGGTTTGCCTGCCGCCTGCCTGGAACTGGAAGTGACGGAAGCGCTGCTGATGAAGGGCGGCGCGCGCCTGGCCGGTGTGCTGGCGCAACTGCGCGCGCTGGGCGCCAGGCTGGCCATCGACGACTTCGGCACCGGCTATTCGCGTCTGGCCAATCTGCGCCACTACCCGGTGGATAAACTCAAGATCGATCCATCCTTCCTGCCCGCCGCAGCCGGCGAGTCTGACACGGCCGTCGCCGCCACCATCATCGCCATGGCGCGCGAGCTGCAATTGACGGTGATTGCCGAAGGCGTGGAAACGGCGCAGCAGCTGGCCTATCTGCGGGGGCAGGGCTGCCAGCAATATCAGGGGCGCTATGCCAGCGCGCAAGTCGAGGGCAGCGCGCTGGCGACGCTGTTGAACTAATGAATGTTTCCCAGCAGCTTGATGCGCGCCAGCACCTGGCCATGGTCGGATGCGTGTGGCAGGCCCAGCAGCAAATGGTCGTTCAGGCAGCTCACTTCCTGCACCACGCCGATGGCGCGCGGCGAGGCAGCGTGGAAGTGTTCGGACACGAGAATGTGGTCGATCGTCATGTAGGCACTGTCATGGATATTCGTGTAGCCCACATGGCGCAAAGCATCCTGGCGCAGCTGGATGGCGTTGGCGTCATACAGGCGCGCGCGCATTTCCGGCATGTCACCATGCGGTTCGCACGGCCCGCCCGCCCCCATGACGATGGCCGTGGTGACGGCATTGGCGATGTCGTTGAAGTCGCCCAGCACGATGCGGGGACGGCCGCTGTGGCCCAGTTCGCTTGTCAGCACGCGCAGGGCCACCGCTTCCGCGCCGCGCCGCTGCAGCGAACGCAGGTTGGCCAGCGCGTAGGCGGCGTCGCTGCCTTCGCCATGGCGGAAATCGGGCCGGCGCGACTTCAAGTGCACCACCACCACGTCGGTGAGTTGGCCGCCAGGCAAGTGCACCTGTACATGCAGCGGGGCGCGGGCGAAGCGGCAAGCGTTGTCATCGGCGGCACGGCTGTCGGCAGGCACGCTCACGCCGGCCGGGAAATTCGTCCATGCAACACCGGCGCCGGCCAGCGGCAGCCGCGACACCAGCGCCACCGTCGGCAGCATGCGTCCTGCCGCATCCATCGCATCGTAGCCGGCCAGGGTGGCGTCGCGGTAGTGGCGCGTGCGCGACAGCACGTCGCGCAGGGCCGCTTGCGAGAAAATTTCCTGGAAACCGATCACGTCGGCGTCGAGCAGGTCGATTTGCCGCGCCGTCCATCCGGCCTTGGCTTCGTATTGCGCCGGGCTCAACGGTTCCAGGTTGTCATACAATTTCACCCCGGCCGGGGCCAGGTTGCAGACATTGAATGTGGCAAAGCGGATTTCTTCCTGCATAATTAGTACTCCTCACTGAACGATCAGCGTATCACGCATGGCTAAAAAAGAGCATATTTCCGAAACCCAGGCGACGCAGCTGCTGCGCAAGCATCACGTTTCCTTCGATGAACACCCATATCCCTACGAGGAGCACGGCGGCACCAGCGTCTCGGCGCGCGAGCTGGGGGTGCCGGAACACGCGGTGATCAAGACCCTGGTGATGCAGGACGAGGCGGCGCGGCCGATGATCGTGCTCATGCATGGCGATTGCAAGGTGTCGACCAAGAACCTGGCGCGCGGCATCGGCTGCAAGTCCGTCGAGCCGTGCAAGCCCGAAGTGGCGCAGCGCCATTCCGGCTACATGATCGGCGGCACCTCGCCGTTCGGTACCAGGAAGGCCATGCCCGTCTACGTGGAAGCGTCGATCCTGGAATTGCCGCGTATCTACATCAATGGCGGGCGGCGCGGTTTTCTCGTCTCGCTGGCGCCGCAGGTGCTGGTTGATTTGTTGCAAGCCAAGCCGGTGCAGTGCGCCCTGCAAGATTAAGAAATCGGGACGCGGCCCTGTCGCTGGACTGGGCGCTGGTGTATATTCTGCTGCGCCAGCCTCGATGCTGATGTGAAAAATACAACAAAGGGAAGAAATGAATCCAGTAATTACAACCGTGGCAATGACAGTGGCCGCTTACTTGCTCGGCTCGATATCGTTTGCCGTGGTGGTGAGCAAGGTCTACGGCATTGCCGATCCGCGCACCTATGGCTCGAAAAATCCGGGCGCCACCAACGTGCTGCGCAGCGGCAACAAGGGCGCCGCCATCATGACCCTGCTGGGCGATGGCGCCAAGGGCTGGCTGGCCGTATTCCTGGCCGACCATTTTTCCACTGCGCTGGGCGTGGGCGACACGGCCGTGGCGCTGGTGGCCATCGCCGTTTTCCTCGGCCATTTGTGGCCCGTGTTCTTCCGCTTCGTCGGCGGCAAGGGCGTGGCGACGGCCCTTGGTGTGTTGCTGGGTATCAATCCCTGGCTGGGCCTGGCGACCCTGGCTACCTGGCTGATCATTGCCTACGCCTTCCGCTATTCCTCGCTGGCAGCCTTGGTGGCGGCCCTGTTCGCGCCGTTTTATTATGGCTTGCTGTTCGGCGTCGATCCCATCTTGCTGGCCGTCATCATCATGAGCGTGCTGCTGGCTTACCGTCACAGCCAGAACATCGCGAACTTGCTCTCTGGCAAGGAAAGCAAGATCGGGGGCAAGAAGGATGGGGCCAAGGCGCCCGTCAAGAAAAGGTAAAATGCCGGGGTCAGACCCGCCGGTCTGACCCCAACCTTGCGGCGCCGCGCGGTGCGGCCGCCACCGACTCGCGCAAAGGCTGCCCACCATGACTGTTTCCACCACTCCCACTCCCATCCGTATCGATTTCGTTTCCGACGTTTCCTGTCCCTGGTGCGTGGTCGGCCTCAAGTCGCTGGAGCAGGCGCTGGACAAGCTGCAAGACACCGTCCAGGCCGAGATCCACTTCCAGCCTTTCGAACTGAACGCCAACATGCCGCCCGAAGGGGAGGATATCGGCGAACACATCGCCCGAAAATATGGCTCCACCCCGGAACAGATGGCGCAGTCGCGCGAAGCGATCCGCGCGCGCGGCGAGCAGCTGGGCTTTACCTTTGCCATGGACAAGCGCGGCCGCATCTACAACACCTTCGATGCGCACCGTTTGCTGCACTGGGCCGGGATCGAAGGGCGCCAGAAAGAACTCAAGATGGCGCTATTCGACACCTATTTCACGCAAGGCCAGGATCCGTCCTCGCACGAGGTGCTGCTGGCCGTGGCCGGCAAGGTGGGGCTCGATACCGTGAAAGCGGCCGAGGTGCTGGCATCGAATGCCTATGCGGACGAGGTGCGCGCCCAGGAGCAGTTCTACCAGCAGAACGGCATCAACTCGGTGCCCGCCGTCATCATCAACGAGCGCCACCTGATTTCCGGCGGCCAGCCGCCTGAAGTGTTCGAGCAAGCCTTGCGCCAGATCATCGCCGACGCTTGAGTCGGGCGCCAATGGCGCGCGCCATGGCAGACTTTTTGCGCTACACTCGGCGCAGAAGGAGGATAGTCAAATGCCAACAGCCAGCTGGAATGGTGTCGTCATCGCGCAAGCGACCGACGATCAGGTGCAAATCGTTGAAAACAATGTGTATTTTCCTTTGTCCAAGGTGACGCAGGACTACCTGCGTCCCAGCAGCCACACGACCATCTGCCCATGGAAGGGCACGGCCAGCTATTGCGACCTCGTCGTCGATGGCCAGACGAATGCCAACGCCGCCTGGTATTACCCCCAGCCCAAGGATGCCGCCAAGCAGATTGCCGGCCACGTCGCCTTCTGGCGCGGCGTGAGCGTCGAGCGCTGACGCTTTTCATCCTAAATAAAAATCAACAGAAAGCAGACGATGGATTTACGCCTCGCCGTGTACCAGCTTGCCTCGGCCAACGCGCTCGATGCTCAACAAACCCGGCAGTTGCAGGAAGTGGCCGGCTTCCAGCGCGAACCCGCGCGCCTGGCTTACTGGCTGCCGCGCGGCGTGGCCGTGCTGGGCGCCGCGCTGCTGGGCATGGGCCTGATCTGCTGGGTCGCCGCCAACTGGGAAGAGCTGGGCCGCATGGGCCGCTTTGCCCTGCTGCAAGGCGTGTTTGCCGCCGCCTGCGCGGGCGCGTTCGTCGTGCCCAAGGCGCGCGTGCCCTTGTTGCTGCTGGCCTTGCTGGGCATCGGCGGCCTGTTCGCGTATTTCGGCCAGACTTACCAGACGGGCGCCGATCCGTGGCAGCTGTTCGCCCTGTGGGCCGTGCTGGCCTTGCCCCTGTGCCTGGTGGCGCGCAGCGACGTGTTGTGGACGCCGTGGATGCTGGTGCTGGCCACGGCCGCCACCCTGTGGATGCAGGCGCATGCGCACCACAGCTGGCGCATCGATTCAAGCGATCTGTCCATTTTCGTCAGCGGCTGGCTGGCCGTGCTGGCTGCGTGTGCGTTTGTGTCGCCCCTGCTGGCGCGCTGGACGGGCGCGGGCAGCTGGGCCTTGCGCCTGGGGCTGGTGCTGGCCACCATCCTCATCACGGGCACGGCCGTCAGCGCCTTGTTCGGCAGCAATATCGAGTCGCCGTACTGGGCCGGACTGGGCTTGCTGGCCATCGCCGGCGTCCTGCTGGCCACGCGCCAGTTCTTTGACGTGTTCGGCCTGAGCGCCGTCGCGCTGGGCCTGAACACCTTGCTGGTGGGCGGCCTGGCGCGCGTGCTGCTCAATGGCGGCAATGGCGATGGCGTCGGCAGACTGGCCATGCTGGGCTTGTTTGCCGCCGTGCTGCTGGCGCTGACCGTGCAAGGCATTCTGTGGCGCACGCGCCGGGAGGCAGTATGAGTAAGGTGAACCGCGCTGATGCGCTCGCCACCCTGATCGACGACGCCACGCGCGCCGGCCTGCTGCCGCCCGGCGCTAGCCGTCCGGCGCAGGATGTGCGGCCGTGGCCGCTGGTGCTGATGACGGCCTTCGGCGCCTGGCTGGCCGCCATTCCCCTGATGATTGCGCTGGGCGTGGGCCTGGAAAGCGTGGTGCGTAACGGCCCCGGCGCGTACGTCGTGGCCGCCATCGTGCTGGTGGTGGCCGTGTTGCTGATCCGCATGCGCGGCGTGGCCTTGTTTGTCGAGCAGCTGGCCGTGCCCTGCCTGCTGGTGGGCGGCGGCTTGCTGGGCTATGCCCTGTTCCGCGACTATGCCACGCAGATTGCCTCGTTGCTGATGTGCCTGGCGTGTCTGCTGGTGGCCGCCACCTTGCCGCGCGACTGGCTGCGCGTGCTGCTGGGACTGGTCGCCTGCGGCTTGCTGGGGTTGGGCATCGTCGATAGCACGCGCGACTGGATTTTCGAGAACGACCCCACGCAACTGTATCTGGCCTGGATGCTGGCCCTGGCATTCTGGCTGGGCGCGCACTGGCTGCAGAAGCAGGCTTTCAACGATGGCCGCGGCGCGCCCATCGCCGCCTTCCTGGAATCGCTGTCGACGGGGTGGGTATTGGCAATCTTGCTGGGTCTGGTCTTCTGGTCCGGCATGACTTTCATGCTGGGCGGTGCCTTGGGCGGTGGTGTTGCCGGCGATGTGGCGCGCGAAGTGACCCGGCACCAGGCCGCTGCCTGGTATGAGCAGGTGTTGAATGGCGTGTCGCTCGTGCTTGCCACGGCGGCCGCTGCCTGGACGGGATGGCGCTGGCCGGCGCTGCGCCAGTTGCCCGTCATCGGCGTGGCGCTGGTGCTGATCGTGCTGGCGTGGTTCATGCCGGCGCTGGGGCCCGTGCTGCTGATCCTCGCGTATTGTGTAACGAGCGGGCGCTCGCGCGTGGCCGTGGCAGCCGCGCTGGCGGCGGCGTGGATCATTGGCAGCTTTTATTATCAGCTGGCCTGGCCGTTGGCCAGCAAGGCGGCGTTGCTGGCCGTGGCCGGCGCCCTGCTGTGCGCCCTGTCGTGGCTGGCCACGCGCGGCGCGGTGCTGCACCTGGTGGAAAGCCAGCCGGCGGCCGCGCCGGCGGAAAGCCGCGCCGCGCGCCTGGGCGTGCTGGGAGGCTTGCTGCTGGTGTTGCTGGTCGCCAATGGCGGCATTTGGCAGAAAGAGCAGCTGATCGCCAAGGGCGAGGCCATCTTCGTGGCGCTGGAACCCGTCGATCCCCGCTCGCTGATGCAGGGCGACTACATGCGCCTCAATTTCGTCAACCTCGGCGTCCTCAGCACTTTGGCCAGCGTGGACAGGGCGCCTGGCCGGCCACTCGTGGTGGCCAGGCGCGATGCGCGCGGGGTAGCCGAGCTGCAGCGCCCGTACACCAAAGAGGCGCTGGCGCCCGGGGAATTCCTGCTCGAACTGACGCCGAAGGATGGTAACTGGGTGCTGGTCAGCGATGCCTGGTTCTTCAAGGAAGGCGAGGCGGCGCGCTGGGAAAAGGCCCGTTATGGCGAGTTCCGCGTGCTGCCCGATGGCCGCGCCTTGCTGGTGGGCATGCGTGGGGAAGATTTACAGGCGCTGTAGACGCTTGATTTGATCAAACCCAATGGCAGAATCCGGGGTCGTACTCTGAGGGTACGACCCCAGCCTTTGCTCTTGGGGTGGCCGCATCCTGTAAAATTGCCCGATGGATAATATTACGCATTCGGTCATCGGCCTCGGGGTCGGCGAACTGGTACACCGCAGCCTGCCGCCCGAGCCGCAAGCCCCCGCCCAGCGCACCCGGCGCGCGCTGTTTCTGTTTACGGCCTGGTTTGCCAGCAACGCGCCCGACCTGGACCTGGTGCTCACCCGGTTGCTGCCGCGCCCCTTCGGCTACATGTTGCACCACCGTGGGCATACGCATACCTTGCTGCTGGCCTTGCCGCAGGCGCTGCTGTTGCTGGCCCTGCTATGGCTGCTGTGGCCCGGCGCGCGCCGCCTGCTGAAGGACAGCGTGCCCGCCCGGCTGGGCCTGGCGGCCTGCTTGCTGCTGGGATTCTGCTTGCACATGGGCATGGATTTCCTCAATTCCTATGGCTTGCACCCGTTTTACCCGTTTGACAGCCGCTGGCTGTATGGCGACATGGTCTTCATTGTCGAACCCATGTTCTGGGTGCTGCTGGGCGTGCCCGTGATCATGTCCTTGCACTACGGCATCGTCAAAAGCGTGCTGCTGGCGGGGCTGGCGGCGGCCCTGTGTTTCTTCACCTATAAAACCTATCTGGCGCCTGCCTCGCTGGCTGTCTTGCTGGTGCTGGGCGTGGTGCTGGCCGTGCTGCAAGGAAGGGCCGGCGAGCGGGGACGGGGAGCGCTGCTGCTGGCTTTCGCGCTGGCTGCCACGTTTATTGGCACGCAGGGCGTGGCCTCGGCGATCGGCCGTACGCGCATCGAAGCGGCCGTGCAGCGGCTCGATCCCGGCACGCGCGTGTGGGACGTGGCGATGACGGCGTTTCCCAGCAATCCCCTGTGCTGGATTTACGTTTCGCTCGACAGCAAGACCGATGTGTACACCTTGCGGCGTGGCACCCTGAGCCTGCTGCCCGAGTCGCTGGCGCCCGCCGCCTGCCCGGCCGGGCTGGCCGAGACGGGCAAGCAGGGACAGCAACTGGCGCCCGGCATCGCCGTGTCCGCGCAGGCGGCGGGCAGCCTGGCCACCTTGCGCGCCTTGCAGTCGGATAATTGCTTTGCGGACGCCTGGTTCCGCTTTGCCCGCATGCCCAGATTGAATGCGGACAAGCTGACGGATGTGCGTTTCAATCCCGGCATGCTGCCCAATTTTACGACCGTGGAGTTGCAGCAGTTCCGTAGCCGCCCTTGTCCCGCGTACGTGCCGGGCTGGGACCGACCCCGTGCCGACATGCTGGCGCTGCCCGATCCGGGGCGTGAATAACGTAGATATTGCCTTGTGGAAAAAATATCGTGTGTGCGCTTACTTCGCCGTGCCCGAGCATGCGACAATTGCCAATTCGGTATGGATGCCGTCACTGACATGGACTGAACTATTTTGGAAGAGCAGCACGCCTTACCTTACTTGCGAGAAACCCTGCTGTTTCTCGCCCTGGCCGGGATTTTTATTCCGCTATTGCAACGCCTGAAGGTCAACCAGGTGCTCGGCTTCCTGGCCGTCGGCGCCCTGTTCGGTCCCTTCGGCTTCGGCCTGTGGGCCGGTGAATTTACGTGGCTGACGCACTTTTCGTTTGTGCGCGCCGAGCAGGTCAGCGGCCTGGCCGAGCTGGGCGTGATGTTTTTGATGTTCATGATCGGCCTGGAACTGTCGACGGAACGCCTGTGGGCGCTGCGGCGCTGGGTATTTGGCGCAGGCGTGGGGCAGGTGGCCGTCAGCGCCTGCCTGATCGGCAGTGTCGCGTATTACTTTGGCCTGTCGCTGGAAGCGTCCATCGTGCTTGGCCTGGTGCTGTCGCTGTCGTCCACGGCCGTGGTGATGCAGCTGCTCACCGACCAGCGCTCCCTGCAGACGCCTGCCGGCCAGGCGGGCTTTTCCATTTTGATGTTCCAGGATTTGATGGTGGTGCCGCTGTTCATCCTGATCGACGTGTTCGCCAGCGGGCGCAGCGACGACCTGGCGTATCTGCTCAGCTTTGCTGCCGTGAAATCGGCGGGCGCCATCCTGCTGATCTATCTGCTGGGGCGTCGCGTGATCCGTCCGCTGTTCCAGTTCTTCGTCAAGAAACGCCAGCCCGACGTGTTCATGGCGCTGACCTTGCTCAGCACCCTGGGTATCGCGGGCCTGACGTATCTGGCGGGTCTGTCGATGGCGCTGGGCGCCTTGCTGGCCGGCTTGCTGCTGGCGGAAACGGAATTTCGCCATGAAGTGGAAGTGACGATCGAGCCCTTCAAGGGTTTATTGATGGGCTTGTTCTTCATGTCGGTGGGCATGCAGATCGATGTGCGCGAAATCCTCAAGTCGCCGGTTTTGATTCCCTTGGCCGTGCTGAGCTTGTTTGCGGTGAAAACCCTGGTCATCAGCGTGATTTTCCGCATCGGTGGCTTTCATTGGGGGCGCGCCGTGGAAACGGGCGTGCTGCTGGGGCAGGGCGGCGAATTTGCCTTTATCGTCGTCGCGTATGCGCTCGGTACCAAGTTGATCGGTCCGCAGGTGGCGCAATTCGTCATGCTGGTGGTGGGCCTGAGCCTGTTTGCCACGCCGGCGCTGGCGAAGGCGGCGCGCGCTTTCGGCAACTGGTGGGAAAAGCGGCACCACCATCAGCTGGCCGACCTGTCGCGCGGGGCGCTGCCGCCGCAGGGCAGCACCGTCATCATCGCCGGTTTCGGCCGGGTGGGGCAGTTGCTGGCGAAGGTGCTGACGGAACAGGATATCGCGTATGTGGCGATTGAAAATGATGCGCGGCTGGTGACGACGCTGCATCCGCGCGGCTTTCCCGTGTATTTCGGCGATGCCTCGCGCGCGGAACTGTTGCAAAAAGTGAATGCGGACCGGGCCGCCGCCGTGGTGCTGACCATGGACCATGCGGCCTCCGTGTTGCATGCCGTGAAATCGATCCGCCGCGAATATCCGCTGCTGCCCGTGTATGCGCGCGCGCGCGACGAAGCACATGCAGTGGCCTTGATGCAGGCGGGCGCCACCCTGGTCGTGCCCGAGGCGCTGGAATCGGCGCTGCAGCTGACGGCCACCGTGCTGCACACGGTGGGCTTGTCGGAAGCGCGCACGACGGACATCGTGCAAGCCGAGCGCGACCGGCGTAATGCCGTGCTGCTGGCGAAAAAGCTGTCGTAGTGTAAGCGTGCGTGTCGTCGTGCTTTGTCAATTATCTATACAATAATCGTATATGAGCACACTACCCACATGAAAGCCGCGACGAAGAGCGCAGCGGCACCCTTGACGCCGCAGCAACTGGCGGCGCAGGAAACGCAGCAAAAATTTGGCAAGCCCGAGCGGGGCTGGCGCGAGAAGGTGTACACCGTCATTTTCGAGGCGGAAACGCGCACGGGCCGCGCCTTCGATTTGCTGCTGATCGCCGCCATCCTGATCAGCGTGACGGTGGTCGTGCTCAGCAGTGTCGCCTCCGTAGCCGAGCGCTATGGCACCTGGTTGACGGCGCTCGAATGGTTTTTCACCATTTTGTTTACCATCGAATATTGTGCCCGCCTGGCATGCCTGCAGCATCCGGTGCGCTACGCCAAGAGTTTTTTCGGCGTTATCGATTTGCTGGCCATCGTGCCGACCTACATCGGCTTGCTGCTGCCGGGCGCGCATGTGCTGATCGACGTGCGTATTTTGCGCCTGCTGCGCATGTTCCGTATCCTCAAGCTCACGTCCTATGTGCATGAATACACGGTGCTGGGGCGGGCCTTGCTGGCCAGCCGGCGCAAGATCCTCATTTTCTTGTCTTTCGTCATGATGGTGGTCTTTCTGTTGGGTACTGTGATGTATGTCGTGGAAGGGCCGGATAACGGTTTCAGCAGTATCCCCACGTCGATATACTGGGCCATCAGCACCATGACCACGGTGGGTTTCGGCGATATCACGCCGAAGACCGACATCGGGCGCACCATCGCTTCCCTGATGATGCTGCTCGGCTGGGGCATCCTGGCAGTGCCTACCGGCATTATCAGCGCCGAAATGACGGTACAGCGCAGTTCCAAGCAGGTCACCACGCGTACCTGTCCCACGTGCCTGAAAGAAGGGCTCGATGACGATGCCAATTTCTGCAAGAACTGCGGCGTTGATTTGCCGCCGTTGGCACGCGATTAGCGTATAGACCGTACATCAACCGTATTCACTTTACTTTGTTAAGGCCAACATGATTCCAGTTCGCCTGATCGCGACGGGCAAAGCCGTGCCGTCGCATAGCGTCACTTCCGAAAGCCTGGACCTGAAATTGGGCCATCCTGCCGGCTACACCCTGCGCAAGAGCGGCGTGCTGTCGCGCTTTGTCGCCGCGCCCGATGAATCGCAAAGCCAGCTGGGAGCCGCCGCCCTGCTCGACGCGCTGAAGAACGCCAGCCTGCGTCCGGCCGACATCGATCTCCTGATCTGCGCCTGCGGCGTGCCCGAGCAAGCTTTGCCGAACACGGCCTGCTTCGTTGCCGAACACGCCGGCTTGCCGCCAGGCACGCAAAGCTTCGACGTCAACGCCAGCTGCCTCAGTTTCATGGCCGCTTTCCGCGTGGCCGCGTCCATGCTGGCGGGCGGCGCCTACCGCCGCATTGCCATCGTCTCGTCCGACCTCGCTTCGCGCGGGGTCGACTGGAGCGAGCCGGAAGCGTCGATGATCTTTGGCGACGGCGCCGCCGCCGTCATCGTCGAGCGGGGCGATGGCAGCGCCGGCATCCGCGCCTACAAGATGGGCACGTATCCGGAAGGGCGGCGTTACTGCGAAATCCGCGGCGGCGGTACCGAGCGCAACCCGCGCAACGGCTGCGCACCGGGCGACTATCTGTTCCGCATGGATGGCAAGGCCGTGTTCCGCCTGGCCGTCAAGGTGATGCCGGATTTCCTCGCGGAATTGATGCAGGAATCGGGTGCTGGCCTGGAGAAAGTCGATGTGGTCGTGCCGCACCAGGCCAGCCCGCTGGGGCTCGCGCATGCGGCGCGCATCCTCGACGTTCCCGATGCTAAAATCATCAAGATCTTTGAAACGCATGGCAACCAGGTGGCCGCGTCCTTGCCTACCGCCCTGCACGAGGCGGTGATGACGGGGCGGGCCGTGGCAGGCCAGCGTTTGCTGATGATGGGCACGGCCGCAGGCCTGACCATCGGCGGCATGATTCTTGATCTGTGAAGGTGGTGCGATGAGGCGTATACTGGTCACGGGAGCGACGGGCGGCTTGGGGCGCAATGCCGTGCGCACCTTGCTGGCGCAGGGCGTGGATGTGCGCGCCACGGGCCGCAACGCCGCTGTCGGCCGTGAACTCGAACGCATGGGCGCGCAGTTCGTGGCGCTTGATCTGGCGCAAGCATCGCCGCGTCAGGTCGATGAGCTGGTGCGCGGCATGGATACCGTCTGGCACTGCGCCGCGCTGTCCTCGCCGTGGGGCCCCGAGCGCGACTTCATTGCCGCCAACGTCACGGCCACGGGCCAGCTGCTGCGCGCGGCCGCCAGCTTGCACGTGGCGCGCTTCGTGCACATTTCCACCCCGGCCATGTATTTCGATTACCGCAACCGCTACGACGTGCCGGAAACTTTCCGCCCCGATGCCTTCGTCAACGCGTATGCGCGCAGCAAGGCGATGGCGGAAAAACTCGTGCAGGATTGCGTCGACCGCCATCGCGGCATGACCTGCGTGATCCTGCGCCCGCGCGCCATCTTCGGCCCGCACGACCAGGTGCTGATCCCGCGCCTGGCGCGCGTGCTGCAGGAGCGTGGCGGCAAGCTGCCTCTGCCCAGGGGCGGCGCGGTCACCATCGATGTCACCTATGTCGACAATGTCGTGCATGCGATGTGGCTGGCCACCGTGCACAAGACCATCGCTTCCGGCGCCGCTTTCAACATCACGAATGGCGAACCGGCGCGCCTGTGCGACATTTTGCGCACGCTGTTCTGCGAGCACCTGCAGCAGCCGTTCCAGATCGTCAGCGTGCCATACCGCGTGCTGGCGCTGGTCGCCCGCCTGATGCAGTTCGCTTCGCGTTTTACACGCCGAGAGCCTTCCCTCACGCCCTACAGCATCGGCGCGCTCAGTTTCGACATGACGCTCGATAATGCCAAGGCACGCAAGGTGCTCGGCTACCGTCCCATCGTCAGCCTGCAGGAAGGCATCGCCCTGACGGCGCAATGGATGCGCCAGGAAGCGGCGGCGCACAAGGTGGGCAAGGAGCGCAATGGCTAGCATTACCGCGTTTCGCGTCGGCCACTGCACCCACCCGTCCTGCATGGTCTTGAAAGGCAGCGGGCTGGCCAGCCGCTGCTTCCCCTCGCGCGCCTACCTGATCGAGACGCGCGCGGGCCTGTACCTGTGGGACACCGGTTACGCCGAGCACTTCCGCGCCGCCACGTCGAAAGGCGTGTACCGGATGTACGCGTGGGTGACGCCGATTTTCTTCGACGAGAATGAATCGCTGCAGGGTCAGCTGCGCGCGCATGGCGTGTCGCCCGGCGACATCCACACCTTGCTGCTGTCGCACTTCCACGCCGACCATATCGCTGGCCTGCGCGACTTTCCCGGCGCGCGGCTGATGGCGTCCAAAACCGGCTGGGACGCCGTACGGGGCTTGTCCGGCGTGGCCGCCGTGCGCCAGGCCTTCGTGCCCGAGCTGCTGCCGCCCGATATTGCGGATCGATTGAGTTTTGTCGACAGCGTGCCCGAGACGGCCTTGCCGGCCGCCCTGCTGCCATTCACGCACGGGCGCGACGTCAGCGGCACGGGCGAGATTTACATCGTCGACCTGCCCGGCCACGCGATCGGCCATCTGGGCGCCTTCGTGCTGCAGGACGGCGGCTGGACCTTGCTGGCGTCGGACGCGGCCTGGGTGCCGGAAAGTTTTCAACAGCTGCGCGGGCCGTCGGAACTGTCGTTCCTCATCCAGCACAAGCGCGCGCCGTACTACGCCACCCTGAACCGGCTGCACCAGCTGCACCGGTCGGGCAATGCGCAGATCCGCATCACGCATGAAGATACGCTCGACTATATTGCCGTGGCGGGCCGCCCGTGAAGCGTATTGTCTGGCTGTTGCTGTCGTACTGGCGCACGCGCCGCCTGCGTTTTACGAACCGCGCGCAGCTGGACGTCTACCAGCAGGAGCAGCTGGCGCGTTTCATCGATGTACTGTGCGCGCGCAGCCGCTATTTCGCTGCCTATCGCGCGTTGCCCCTGGCGCAGTGGCCGACGATGAACAAGGCCTTGATGCTCGAGCATTTCGATGCCATGAACACCGAGGGGGTGACCCTGGCGCAGGCGATGGACGCGGCCATGGCGGCCGAGCATAGCCGCGACTTCACGCCCGCCGTGGGCGACATCACGGTGGGCCTGTCGTCGGGCACCTCGTCGCGGCGCGCCGTGTTTACCGTCAGCCCACGCGAAAAGGCCCAATGGGCGGGCGTGATGCTGGCCAAGGCGCTGCCCGACGGCCTGTTTTCCGGCGAAAAGGTGGCATTGTTCCTGCGCGCGAACAGTAATCTGTACACGGCCGTGCGCTCGCCGTGGCTGACCTTTGCCTTCTACGACCTGTTCGAACCGTTCGACAGCCTGTGCGGACAACTGGCGCAATATCAACCCAGCGTCATCGTCGCGCCGGCCCAGGTGCTGCGCCAGCTGGCCTTGCGCGTCATCGATGGCAGCCTGGCGCTGGCGCCGAAAAAAGTCATCTCGGTCGCCGAAGTGCTGGAAGCGCAGGACCGCGCGCTGATCGTGCAGGCGTTCGGCGCCGTGCATGAAATCTACCAGGCCACCGAGGGTTTTCTTGCCAGCAGCTGCGAGCACGGTGTGCTGCACCTGAACGAGGAATACGTGCACATCGAGCCGCAGTGGCTCGATGCTGAAGAACGTCGTTTTGTGCCCGTGATTACGGACTTTACCCGCATCACGCAGCCCATCGTGCGCTACCGCCTCGACGATATCCTGCTCGCGCGCGCCACGCCATGTCCGTGCGGCCGCGCCACGCGCGCCATCGACGGCATCGAAGGGCGCTGCGACGACATGTTGCTGCTGCCATCGGCGCGCGGCGGCGAACCGGTTGCCGTGTTTGCCGACGTGCTGACGCGCGCCTTCGCGCAAGCCTTGCCGGCGGACGCCGACTACCGCCTGGTGCAGTCGGGCGACAGCGCCTTGCAGTTGCACGCGGCCCTGAACGACGCTGGCCTGGCGGCCTTGCGCGAACATCTGGCAGCGGTGCTGCAGGGCCTGGGCGTGGCCGTCGATGGCCTGACTTGGACGGTGAGCGGCGAACTGCCCCCCTTTGACCCCACCATGAAACGGCGCCGCATCCGGCGCCTTGCAACAGCATGAACCCTTCTTCCATGACGTTAGCTTGCCGCCTGCTGCATCTGCTGGCCGGCTGGGGCAGCGTCGGCCTCGTGTATTTTTCCAGCGATATGCTGCAAGGGCAGGGCGTGCTGCTGCCCGAGACGGCCATCGACCGCGCCATTGCCTACAGCGACGCCGCCATCTGGCTGTACCTGTCCTTCTTTATCCTGATCCCGTATGCCTACCTGGCGGCCGATGCGGCGCGCGTGCGCTGGCTGGCGCGCGCCATGGCGCTTTCTGCCCTGGCTTGTGGCGTGGTCTTCCTGCTGTACCCGACCACCCTCGCGTATCCGCCCGTCGGTGATGGGAATGCCTGGAGCACGCAGGCGTTGCGCATGCTGCAGGCGGCGGACTCCGCGCAAAACTGCCTGCCGTCGCTGCATGGCGCCCTGACATTACTATGCGTGTGGGCCTTGTGCGACCAGCGCCACCTGCTGCGCTCCGCACTGGCCGTGGCGCTGGGCGTGGCCATCTGCTACGCCATCATCGCGCTGCGCCGGCATGTCAGCATCGACCTGGCCGCCGGCCTGTTTGTCGGCATCGCTGGCGGCATGTTGGCGAAAATGCAGGTATCCTTGGCTGCCCGTAGCGCCGTTTCCATAAAAGCCGCACCATGATGAATCCTTTTGCCCTGTCGTTTTTGATCATGCTGGCCTTCGTGCTGGCCGAACTGCTGATCCTGAAATGGGTGCGCAAGACGCCGGTGCCGTGGAAAGACGTCATTTTCAATCTCAATTCCGGCCACATCCTGATGTGGGTGTTCCGCGGCGTGGAAGTGGCGGCCTTCGCCCTGCTGCTGCGCCATGTGAACCTGCACATCGTCGACCAGTGGCCCGTGGTGGCGCAATGGGTCTTCGCTTTTTTTGCCTGGGACCTGTGCTTTTACTGGATGCACCGGCTGCACCATAAAATCCCCCTGCTGTGGGCCGTGCACGTGGTGCACCACCAGGGCGAGCATTTCAACCTGTCGCTGGGCGTGCGCAATTCCTGGTATTCGTCGCTGACGAATTTCCCCTTCATCGCCATCCTGGCCGTGCTGGGCGTGCCGCTGGAAATCTTCCTCGTCGTCTCGTCGCTGCATTACACGGTGCAGTTGTATAACCACAATGCGCTAGTGAACAAGTCCGGCATCCTGGATAAATTCATGGTCACGCCCTCGCACCACCGCGTGCATCACGGCACCGACAAGCGCTACATCAACCGCAATTTCGGCGGCACCCTGCTGCTGTGGGACAGGCTGTTCGGCAGCTTCCAGCCCGAACTCGAAGGCGTGGAAATGCGCTATGGCGTGAAGGGCATGACACCCACGCACAACCCGCTGTTGGCCAGCAACGGCAAGCTGTTCACATGCCTGCGCGCGCGCTTTCCCCACTGGCAGTCGCGCGGCACTTTCGACGTGCCCGAGCTGTTCATCGGCATCGGCGGCGTGATCCTGTTTGGCCTGGTGATTTATTACGTCAACCACGAGGCGGCACTGGCGGGCGCGCAGCAGGCCATCCTGTTTGCGCTGATTTTTGCCGGTACCCTGGCGCTGGGCGGCTTGTCCGATGCGCGGCGCTGGGGCGCCATCGCCTGGGTCGCCATCGCCGTGGCCATGCCGCTGCTGTTCCTGGGCTGGTATGGCGCGCGCGACGCCTGGGGCATGGCATTCCTGGGCGCGCTGCTGGCGCATGGCCTCGACGGCGCGCGCCGCCTGTGGTGGCCGGCCGCGGCAGGGACGCGCGCGTGACGCCTGTGCCTTCCTTGCCGCCGCTGCGCTTCCAGCCCGCGCGCGATTCCGCCTTCCGCCGCGAACTGCGCGCGCGCGCCGACGCCTATCTCGCCAGCGAAGGAATGCACCGCTTCGGCGACGCGCGCCTGCATGCAAAGACCGTGTTCCTGGCCGCGCTGACGGTAGTGCTGTATGCGCTGGCCTTGCACGCCGATAACACCTGGCCGTTTGTCGCCAGCTATGTCGCCTGCCTGGTCGCGGCCATGGTGCTGGCCATGAATACCCTGCACGACGCGGCCCACAGCGCCGTCTTCCGCCAGGGACGTCTGAACCGCATCCTGATCCGCCTGGTGGGCTTGCCTGTGGGCGTGGACACGGATTTCTGGACCATCCGCCATGTACACTTCCATCACACGTATGCCAACGTGGAGGGCTATGACCTCGACACGGAACCGAACCCCTTCCTGCGCCAGACGCCGTTCCAACGCTGGTCGCCCCAGTACCGCTATCAATACCTGTACTGGCCCGTGGTGGCGGCCCTGTCGCTGCCTTACCTGAACTGGTATGGCGACTGGCTGGACCGCTTCGGCAAGACGCCCGTGGCGGCGCACAGCCGTTTGCAGGGCTGGCGCGGCTGGCTGTCGTTCCTGGGCTGGAAGCTGGGCCACGTGGCGCTGGTGCTGGCGCTGCCCATGTGGGTGCTGTCGCAGCACGGTATCGGCTGGGGCGTGGTGCTGGGCGCGTATTTGCTGGGGCAGATGATCGCCTCGTGCGCGCTGGTGGCGCTGATCCTCGGCACGCACTGGGCCGAAGTGGAGTTTTTCCAGCCGGGACCCGATGGCACCTTGCCGCACGACTGGTACCAGCACACGTTTTACACGGCCTGCGACTGGACGCCGAAACCGCGCCGCTTGCGCTGGCTCGGTTACTGGCTGGGCGGTCTGAATCTGCACCTCACGCACCATTTGTTCCCCACCTGGAATCACCGCCACTACCCGGCGTTGGCGCGCATCCTGGCCGAACTGGCGCCACGTCACGGCCTCGTCTACCGGGAACTCGGCTATGGCCAGCTGCACGCCTCGCAGCAGCAATTCCTGCGTGCCATGGGCCGGCCGCCCGCAAAGTCCTGACGAATCGTGCTTGACTCGGTTTCTGTTTCATCTTACATTTCTGTAACAACAGAAATAAGAGAAGGTCATGGAGCTGAGTCCAACTACGCAGAAGTACATTCTCCACTGGGGGGAAATGGGTACCCGCTGGGGCGTCAACCGCACGGTGGCGCAGATCCACGCGCTGCTATTCCTGGCCAACGAACCCTTGACGGCGGAAGACATCGCGGCCAGCCTGAACGTGGCCCGCTCGAATGTCAGCAACAGCCTCAAGGAATTGCAAAGCTGGGGCCTGGCGCGCATCACGCACGTGATGGGGGACCGGCGCGACCACTTCGTCGCCCTGCAGGATGTGTGGGAAATTTTCCGCGTTATCATGGAAGAGCGCAAGCGGCGCGAGATCGATCCCACCCTGACGGTGCTGCGCGAATGCGCGATCGAGGGCGAGCAGGATGCGGCGATTCCACCAGAAACGCTGGCGCGCATGGGCGAGGTGCTGGCCTTCCTGGAAATGCTCAGCAGCACCTACAGCGACTATAAAAACCTGCCGCCGGCGACCCTGCAGCGCATGCTGTCCATGGGCGGCAAGGTGGCCAAGTTCCTCAGCCCGGAAGAAAAACCAGGCAAGCGCGGAAAATCATGAGCGGCCCGTCCGAAGGAGAGTTGTTCAGGAAGGTCATGGGCGCCGATTGGCTCACCCTGCACGCGGACATCCGCCGCCGCTTCGAGAAAAATCCCGCGCCAGGCCAGCCCCTGTACTACCGGGGAGAACTCAGTGAACTGACCAGTTCGCGCCTGGGCAAGGTGTTGGGTTGGCTGACGCGCCCTTTCATCGATGGCGCGCTGCTCCCGTATGACGACGCGGATTTTCCCGTGGATATCGAAGTGTATTCGCGCCCTGGCTGCCCCTTCATCTTCAAGCAGCGCACCTACCGCCTGCACGGGCGCGCGCCGGTCCGCTTCACCTCCTACATGGCCGAAAGCGCAAAAGGCGAAGTGCTCGAATACGTGGGCATGGGGCTGGGCATGAAGCTGCTGCTCCATGTCGAGGATGGCAATCTGCACTTCACCAGCGATGGCTATTTTTGGGATATTTTTGGCTGGCGGATGCCGCTGCCCGGCGTGCTCACGCCCGGCAAGACCTATCTGTGCCACCGTAACGACACGCCGCAGCAGTTCAACATCCGCATCGAGATCCGCCACGCCCTGTTCGGCACCACGTTCACCCAGGTCGGCGTGTTCCGCGAAAGCGCGGCGCCCACCCTACACAAGGACATACCATGAATACGCATCTGCTGGCCCTGCAACTGATGGCGGCGCAAGGCTGCCTGGGCGCCTTCGACACCATCTATCACCATGAAATGACGGAGGCGCTGCCGCAAAAGGCGTCGGCGCGGTTGGAGCTGACCATCCATGCCACGCGTGCGCTGATCTACAGCCTGCTGTTTGTCGGCCTGGCCGCCTGGGAATGGCATGGCGCCTGGGCCTGGGTGCTGGTGATCGTGTTTGGCGTGGAAATCGTGCTGACCCTGTGGGACTTCGTGGTGGAAGACCAGACCCGCCTCTTGCCCGCCACGGAACGGGTCACGCACACGGTGCTGGCGATCAACGCGGGCGCCTTCATCGCCTTGCTGGCCCTGAACAGCAGCCAATGGGCCAACCTGCCGACGGCCCTCGTGTGGCAGCCGTATGGCTGGCTCAGCGTCTTCCTTGCGCTGTGCGGCGCGGGCGTGGGCCTGTCCGGCCTGCGCGACGCGTACGCCGTGTGGCAACTGGGCCGGCGCAAGGTGCAGGAGAAGGCAGAGCAAGAGGAGCACCTGAGTTTTGCCGCCACGCCGCAGTCCGTGCTGGTGACGGGCGCCACGGGTTTCATCGGCCAGCAGTTGGTCAGCGCCTTGCTGGCCGATGGCCATGCGGTGACGGTGCTGACGCGCCAGCCGAAACAGGCCGCATGGACGTTCGATGGCCAGGTGCGCTGCATTAAGTCGCTGGACGCATTGTCGGATGCGCAGCGCATCGACATGGTCGTGAATCTGGCCGGCGCGCGTATCGTCGGGCGTCGCTGGACGGACGCGCGCAAAGCCGCCTTGCGCCGCAGCCGCGTCGCGCTGACGCAGGAACTGGTGGCGTGGATCGCCCGCGCGCAGCACAAGCCGCGCGTGTTGCTGTCGGCGTCGGCCATCGGCTATTACGGCGTGCAGCCGCAGGGCGACGCGACGGAATTGGCTGAAGACGACGCGCCGCAAGCCATCTTCATGTCGCAGCTGTGCCAGGAATGGGAAGCGGCCGCGCGCCAGGCGGAGAAATTTGGCGTGCAGGTGGGCTGCATGCGCTTTGGCCTCGTGTTTGGCCACCAGGGTTCGCTGCCGCAGATGCTGCTGCCGATCCGCTTCGGCGTGGGCGGCCCGCTCGGTAGCGGCAAGCAGTGGGTCTCGTGGGTGCATGTGCGTGACGTGATCCGCGGCATCGCCCATCTGGCACGCCGCAGCGAACAAGGCACGGTGAGCGGCGCGTTTAACTTCTGTGCGCCGGAAGCCATCGAGCAGCGCCGCTTCGCCCAGGTGGCGGGCACCGTGCTGCACCGCCCCAGCATCATGCCCACGCCGGCCTTCGTCATGCGCGCCTTGCTGGGCGAGCAAGCGGACTTGCTGGTGGAAGGCCAAAGGGTCGCCCCGCGCCGCTTGCTGGCCGACGGTTTTGTTTTCCGCCATCCGCAGCTGGAAGGCGCGCTGCGCAGTTTGTAGCCGCCGTTCTGAGCGTAGAATGAGGCATGCTCCGGGGTCAGACCCGGCGGGTCTGACCCCATCAGGAGACGCCCATGCCCTCATTCAGCCATACGATAGACAGCCATGTTTACCAGCTCGCCAGCCTGAAGGAGCTGCTGGCCAAGGCCACGCCGCCCCGTTCGGGCGATGTGCTGGCGGGCGTGGCGGCCGCCAGCGCGCAGGAGCGGGTGGCGGCGCAGCTGGCGCTGGCGGACGTACCGCTATCGCTGTTCCTCAACGAGGCGCTGGTGCCGTATGAAGACGATGAAGTCACGCGCCTGATCATCGATAGCCACGAGCGCGCCGCGTTTTCCCCCATCGCGCACCTGTGCGTGGGCGACTTCCGCGACTGGCTGCTCGATGACGCGACGGATACGCAAACGCTGTCCGAGGTTGCCGCCGGCATCACGCCGGAAATGGCGGCGGCCGTCTCGAAGCTGATGCGCTTGCAGGACCTGGTGCTGGTCGCCCGCAAGTGCAAGGTCGTCACGTCTTTCCGCAATACCCTGGGCTTGGAGAGCCGTTTGTCCACGCGCTTGCAGCCTAACCACCCGACGGACGACGCCACGGGGATCGCGGCCTCCATCCTCGATGGCCTGCTGCTGGGCAGCGGCGACGCCGTGATCGGCATCAATCCTGCCACCGACAATGTGGCGCAGGTGGTCTCGCTGCTGCACCTGCTCGACGCCATCATCGATCAATATCAGATTCCCACCCAGTCCTGCGTGCTCACGCACATCACCAATACCCTGGAAGCGATACGCCGCGGCGCGCCCGTCGACCTGGTGTTCCAGTCGGTGGCGGGCACGCAGGCGGCCAACCGCAGCTTCGGCATCGACTTGTCCCTGCTGGCCGAGGGGCAGGCGGCGGCCTTGTCGCTGGGGCGCGGCACGGTGGGCAACAACGTCATGTATTTCGAGACGGGCCAGGGCAGCGCCCTGTCGGCCGGCGCGCACCATGGCATGGACCAGCAAACGTGCGAGGCGCGCGCCTATGCGGTGGCGCGTGCGTATCAACCGCTGCTGGTCAATTCGGTGGTGGGTTTCATCGGCCCCGAATACCTGTACGACGGCAAGCAGATCATGCGCGCGGGGCTGGAAGACCATTTCTGCGCCAAGCTGCTGGGGCTGCCCATGGGCTGCGACGTGTGCTACACCAACCATGCGGAGGCGGACCAGGACGACATGGATGCCTTGCTGACCATGTTGGGCGTGGCCGGCTGTAACTTCATCATGGGCGTGCCGGGCGCGGACGACATCATGCTCGGCTACCAGAGCACCTCGTTCCACGATGCCCTGTATGCGCGCCGGGTGCTGGGCCTGCGTCCGGCGCCCGAATTCGCGGCCTGGCTGGCGCGCATGCAGATCACCGATGCGCAGGGCTTTTTGCACACGGCGCTGGCGCCGGCCTTCCAGGCGGCCCTGCTGCGCCTGGGCGACTAGGGAGGATACATGGACGAGAAAAGCCCGTGGCAGGCGCTGCGCGCGCATACGGCGGCACGCATCGCGCTCGGGCGCCGCGGCGTGAGCGTGCCGACCAGTGCGCAGCTGGCGTTTCAGCTGGCGCACGCGCAGGCGCGCGACGCCGTGCACCTGGCGCTCGATGGCGAGGCCCTGGCGCGCGCCTTGGCCGCGCAGGGGCAAGACTGCGTGCAACTGCACAGTGCTGCCGCCACGCGCGCCGACTATCTTCAACGCCCCGACCTGGGGCGCCGGCTCGACGACGCTTCACGCGCGCGGCTGGACGGTGGCACCAAGGGAGTCGACCTGGCGCTGGTGGCGGCCGATGGCCTGTCGGCGCTGGCGATACAACGCCACGCGGCGCCGTTCCTGGCCGCCTTGCGCGAGCGGCTGGCGCTGGAGGCGTGGACGCTGTCGCCCGTACACATCGTGGCGCAGGGGAGGGTGGCCATCGGCGACGAGGTGGGGCAATTGCTAAAGGCGTGCGCCGTGCTGGTGTTGATCGGCGAGCGGCCGGGCTTGAGTTCCCCGGACAGCCTGGGCCTGTACCTGACGTGGGCGCCAAAAGTGGGGCTGCTGGACGAGCGCCGCAACTGCATCTCGAACGTGCGTCCCGAGGGGCTGGCGTATGCGCCGGCCGCCTACCGGCTGCACTACCTGCTGTCGCGGGCGTTCAGCCGGCAGTTGTCGGGCGTGGCATTGAAGGATGAGACGGTGGTGGAAGGCGCGGCCCTGGCGGGCGCGCGCAAGTTCCTGCTGGAGTGATCAGACTTCGCGGATTTCATCCAGCGGCCAGCGCGGGCGCACATTGAACGAGTAATCGTACTTGGCGGCCTGCGGGTTGATCTGCAGGCGCATGGCGCCGGCAAAGGCGATCATGGCGCCGTTGTCGGTGCAGAATTCCAGCTCCGGGTAATACACTTTAAAGCGCTTCTTGGCGGCCGCCGCGTTGAGCGAGGCGCGCAGCTGCGCGTTCGCGCCCACGCCGCCGGCGATCACCAGGCGCTTCAAGCCCGTGTGCTTGAGGGCCGACACGCATTTGGCTGTCAGCACGTCGACGATGGCGTCGACGAAGCCGCGCGCGATATTCGCCTTGTCCTGTTCGCAGATGTTGGCGATGACTTTTTCTTCATGGTTCTTCACCACCGTCAGCACGGCCGTCTTCAGGCCGGAAAAGCTGAAATTGAAATCCTTCGAGTGCAGCATCGGGCGTGGCAGCTTGTACGCCAGCGGGTCGCCGAATTCGGCCAGGCGCGAAATGGCGGGGCCGCCCGGATAACCGAGGCCCAGCAGCTTGGCCGACTTGTCGAACGCCTCGCCGGCCGCATCATCGAGCGTTTCGCCCAGCATCGTGTACTGGCCCACGCCATCGACGCGCATCAGCTGCGTATGGCCGCCCGACACCAGCAGGGCGATGAAGGGGAATTGCGGCGGCTCGGACGCCAGCAATGGCGACAGCAGATGGCCTTCCAGGTGATGGATGCCCAGCACCGGCTTGTTGATGGCCAGGCCCAGGCTGCAGGCAACCGAAGAACCCACCAGCAGCGCGCCGGCGAGGCCAGGACCTTGCGTGTAGGCGATGGCGTCGATCTCGGGCAGGGTGATGCCGGCCTTGGCCAGCGTCTCTTCCAGCAGCGGGATGGCGCGGCGGATATGGTCGCGCGACGCCAGTTCCGGCACCACGCCGCCATATTGCTCGTGCATGGCGACTTGCGAATAGAGGGCGTGCGACAGCAGGCCGCGTTGCGTGTCGTACAAGGCCAGGCCGGTTTCGTCACAGGAGGATTCGACGCCAAGAACAATCATGAAGGTGCTAAATAGGGAGGAGTAATCCGTCATTGTAAAGGAAAGCCGGGCAGTCCACCGTGCGGCCGGCGCACCATTTCGGCGGCAGTGTGCACTTGCGCAGTGCGCCGCAGTGGTGTTTTGTTCCCGATTCCCCCCTTTCTTTGCCTGTCTTGGCACTGGCACCGCTCTTGCTTAGGCAAGCGTGTGCCTTTTTCAAGGAGCTAGCGATGCCGGAACAATGGAAAATGATTTGCCGCCTGAAGGACATGCCGCAGGCGGGCGCGCGTATGGTGCAGCGGGGACTGGCGTGGCAGGACTTGCCCGGTGTGGCGCTGTTTCGCGCAGTGGACGGCACGGTGTACGCGCTGCTCGACACGGTGCCTTGCCTGGGCGGTCCGCTGGCGCACGGGGTGCTGATGGAGAAAAATCTGATGGGGCCGAAGAACAGCTGGATCATCGAGCTCGATTCGGGCCGCCTGGTGGCACCCGTGCAGGGCATGGCGCGCCTGTACGCCGTGCGTATCATGGACGGGCGCATCTACCTGGACGTCAATGAACTCAATATCCCGGCCAGCAAGGCCGAACAGGCGCTGGCGGGATCGTTCGCCGTGCTGCCGCATGTGCAGATGGCATAGGTGTTTGGGGTCAGACCCTCAATGCCGCTAACGCCAGGTTCAGCGCCAACGCAAGAGGGGGTCTGACCCCAGCTGTTTACCTCGGGCGATTGACCAAATGCGCATGCGCATCGCGCAGCATGGTCGCCGTCGTGTCCCAGTCGATGCAGCCGTCGGTGACGGAGCAGCCGTAGGTCAGTTGCGACAGGTCTTGCGGAATCTTCTGGTTGCCGCCAACGATGTTCGATTCGATCATCACGCCCACCAGCGAATGGTTGCCCTGGCGGATCTGGTTGACCACGTCGGCCATCACCAACGGCTGCAGTTCCGGCTTTTTATAGCTATTCGCGTGCGAGCAGTCGACCACCAGGTTGGCCGGCAGCTTGGCCTTGGCCAGCGCCTGTTCGGCGATGGCGATCGAAACCGAATCGTAGTTCGGGCGGCCGTCGCCGCCGCGCAGCACCACGTGGCCATACGCGTTGCCGCGCGTGCGCACGATGGCGACATTGCCTTCGGCGTTGATGCCCAGGAAGGAGTGCGGGTGCGCCGACGACAAAATTGCGTTCACCGCGATGCTGATGTCGCCATCGGTGCCGTTCTTGAAGCCGACGGGCGTCGACAGGCCGGACGACATTTCGCGGTGCGTCTGCGATTCCGTGGTGCGCGCGCCGATGGCCGTCCAGGCGATCAGGTCGCCCAGGTATTGCGGCGAGATCGGGTCCAGCGCTTCGGTGGCGGTAGGCATGCCCAGTTCGCACACGTCGAGCAGGAACTGGCGCGCCTTTTCCATGCCTTCGTTAACCTTGAACGAATCGTCCATGTACGGGTCGTTGATATAGCCTTTCCAGCCCGTGGTGGTACGCGGTTTTTCGAAATACACGCGCATCACCAGCAGCATCGTGTCCTTGACTTCCTCTTGCAGCGCTTTCAGGCGGCGCGCGTAATCGAGGCCG
Organism: Janthinobacterium kochi; assembly: GCF_051380715.1. Lineage (NCBI taxonomy): Bacteria > Pseudomonadati > Pseudomonadota > Betaproteobacteria > Burkholderiales > Oxalobacteraceae > Janthinobacterium > Janthinobacterium kochi. Next base: position 245,420 of record NZ_JBNYXO010000002.1, on the reverse strand, counting down.
GCGACGGGGTCGTGGATCGAGCACGGACCGACGACAACGAACAGGCGCTGGTCCTTGCGGTCGATGATGTTGCGCAGCGCTTCGCGGCCGCGGCTGACGGTGTCGAAGGCACTCTCCGACAGAGGCAGTTTGGCGTGCAGTTCGGCCGGTGTCGGCATGGGCGCGAAAGAGGTGACGTTGATATTTTCGATGTCTGGCGTATTCATGATTCTGGCTCGGCTTTCGCTATTGCGTTCTTTAAGAGGCAATAGTGTAGCGGAAATGCGGCCTGGCGGCGTGGCTGGCCGCCAAATGGCAGCGGATGAGTTGTTATTGTGGCAGGCTGGCCGCTTCCTCTGCCGCCACACCCCCGCTTCCGCTTGCCCGGCTGTTGCATCGGCGCCAATCCGTGTAAGCTGGCGCCATGACGACTGTTTCCATCCCCCATACCGATGTGGCCGGTGAGCCATTTCCCGCTGCACGTTTCATCAAAGAAATAGGGCGCGGCAAGAACGGCGCGCGCAGCATGACGCGCGACGACGCCCGCGCCCTGTACCGCGCCATGCTCGAGGGCCGCGTATCGGACCTGGAACTGGGCGGCATTTTGTTATCGATGCGCATCAAGGGCGAATCCGTGGACGAGATCGCCGGCTTCCTCGACGCGGCTGAAGCGTCGTTTGTCCCACTGGCCGCGCCGGCCGGTGAATTTGCCCCGATCATCATTCCCAGCTACAACGGCGCACGCAAGATGGCCAACCTGACGGCCTTGCTGGCGCTGCTGCTGGCGCGCGCGGGCGCACCCGTGCTCGTGCATGGCGTCACCAGCGACCCGGGCCGCATCACCACGGCTGAAGTGCTGGCCGCGCTGGGCGTGCCGGCGTCGCCGGACCATGCGCAAGCCGAGGCCGTTATGGCGCGCGGTGAAGCGGCCTTCCTGCCCATCGAAGCGTTGGCGCCGCGCCTGGCGCATATGCTGTCGCTGCGGCGTGTGCTGGGTGTGCGCAATTCCACGCATACCCTGGTGAAAATCATGCAGCCGTTCGCCGGTCCCGCTCTGCGCCTGGTGTCGTACACGCATCCCGAATACCTGGAAATGCTCGGTGACTATTTCTTGACTGCCTCAGATCCCGCGCGCGGCGATGCTTTCCTGATGCGCGGCACGGAAGGCGAGACTGTGGCCAACGCCAACAAGGCGCAGCAGATCGACTGGTTCCATGGCGTGGAGCGCACGGTGCTGGTGGAAAAGCAGGCGCTGGTGGACGAGTTGCCACATTTGCCGGCCGAGCGCGATGCGGCCACCACGGCGGCCTGGATCGCCGCCGTGCTGCGCGGCGAGGTGCCTGTGCCGCCATCGATCACCGAGCAGGTGGAGCAATGCCTGATGGCATCGCGACAGATTGCAGCACGGCCGCGCTAGCCGCGTCGCCGCAGTTTACAATGGCGTCTTTGTAATCAGCGGTGAGCGGAATTCTTATGGCAAAACAATTTGATGTGGCAGTGATCGGCGCGGGCGCGGCCGGCATGATGTGTGCGGCTGTTGCCGCCCAGCAAGGCAAGCGCGTGGTGTTGATCGATCACGCGGCCAAGCTGGCCGAAAAGATCCGCATCTCGGGTGGTGGGCGTTGCAATTTCACCAATATCAACGCCACCCCGCAAAATTTCCTCTCGGAAAACCCGCATTTCTGCAAGAGTGCGCTGTCGCGCTACACGCCGCAGGATTTCCTCGCGCTGGTGAAAAGATACCGGATCGGCTACCACGAGAAGCACAAGGGCCAGCTGTTTTGCAACGAATCGGCCGAGCTGATCATCGACATGCTCAAGGACGAGTGCGCCGCTGGCGGCGTGCATTGGCGTATGCCGTGCAAGATTGATAATGTTGTCCAGCAAACTGACGGCGGCTTCGTGCTGCAGACCGATAGCGGCGACATCGAGACGGCCAGCATCGTCATCGCCACGGGCGGCCTGTCAATCCCGAAGATCGGCGCCACTGATTTTGCCTACCGCATCGCCAAACAATTCGACCTGGCGATGGTCGAACCGCGTCCGGCCCTGGTGCCGCTGACGTTCGATGCGGACAGCTGGGCGCCGTTCGCGGAATTGTCCGGCATCGCCCTGGAAGTGGATGTGGAAACGGGCAGCCTGAAAGGCCGCAAGGCAACGGGCGCGCGTTTCCGCGAAGATTTGCTGTTCACGCACCGTGGTCTGTCGGGTCCGGCGATTTTGCAGATTTCCAGCTACTGGCTGCCGGGCGAGCCCATCGTCATCAATCTGTTGCCGGAAGTGGACGTGGCGCAGACCTTGATCGAAGGCAAGGGCACCCTGAAGAAGCAACTGGGCAATATCGTCGCGCAATGGCTGCCGCAGCGTCTGGCCGACTGCCTGCTGGCCGTCAACGGCCTGGCGCCGGACGCGCGCATCGCCGACATGCCCGACGCGCAGCTGCGCAAGCTGGGCCAGGCCATCAATGCCTGGTCCATCGTGCCGAACGGCTCCGAAGGCTACCGCAAGGCCGAAGTGACGCGCGGCGGCATCGATACGCGCGAACTGTCGCAGCAGACCATGATGGCCAACAAGGTGCCGGGCCTGTATTTCATCGGCGAATCGGTCGACGTGACGGGCTGGCTGGGCGGCTACAACTTCCAGTGGGCCTGGGCCTCGGGCGTGGCGGCAGGTATTGCCTTGCAGTAAGCAAGTCTGTAGGATGGGGTTCTGGCGCCCGGTGCGCCGGCCCCGGTGCGTGGTTTACGCCACATTCCGGCAGTGATCGCAGGCTGCATGCCGCACGCAAGTGGGGGAGGGGCTTCCCTTTCCGAATAAAAGCTGCTACTATCTATCTCTTCCTATACACCACCTCAACGGTTTGAATTTTACATGACCACTATTCGCCTTAAAGAAAACGAGCCGTTCGAAGTCGCAATGCGTCGCTTCAAACGCACCATCGAAAAAACGGGTCTGCTGACCGAATTGCGCGCACGCGAATTCTACGAAAAGCCAACAGCTGAGCGCAAGCGCAAGCTGGCAGCTGCTGTAAAGCGTCATTACAAACGCATCCGCAGCCAACAACTGCCGAAAAAATTATTCTAAGACTGTTCAGTCAGAACCAACCCGGGTAGTTCGGCGCATTGTTCGCCACGGGTTTTGTTTTGATTCGCCTGGAGTGATACTTCAGATGAGTCGCATACCCGCTCCGGTTCGCCGCAGCGGGTTTTCGCTTTTGTGGCTGCCTGCTTAGTGTGCACACACGAGCACCGAACCACACGAGCATCGAACCCCACTTACCAACACGAGGATTGCCATGAGCTTGAAAGAACAAATTACCGAAGACATGAAAAACGCCATGCGCGCCAAGGAAGCGGGCAAGCTGGGCACGATTCGCCTGTTGCTGGCGGAAATCAAGCGCAAGGAAGTCGACGAGCGCATCGAATTGACGGATGCCCACGTGACGGCCATCGTGGAAAAGATGATCAAGCAGCGCAAGGATTCGATCACCCAGTTCGAAGCCGGTGGCCGTGCCGACCTGGCCGACATCGAAAAAGCCGAGCTGGTGCACCTGGCGGGCTATATGCCTGCCGGCCTGTCGGACGAAGAAGTGGCGGCCGAAGTGGCGGCTGCCGTGGCCGCCTCTGGCGCCGCCGGTCCGCAAGACATGGGCAAGGTCATGGCCATCGTCAAGCCGAAGCTGGCCGGTCGCGCCGACATGACGGTTGTTTCCGCCCTGGTCAAGAAAGCCCTGACGCCGGCAGCGTAAGCATGCAATAGTAGTAATCGGCTGCCGGCCCATGCTGGCAGCCGCTCAAATCGCCCACACGTTGACCTGGCTCAACCTCAGGCCACGTGCGGTAGTATAGTCTGACCTATAACAAGACCCGCCCTAGCCAGTGATACCTCAATCCTTCATTTCCGATTTGCTCAACCGCGTCGATATCGTCGATGTCGTGGGCCGCTATGTGCAACTGAAAAAAGGTGGCGCCAATTTCATGGGCTTGTGCCCGTTCCACAGTGAAAAATCGCCCAGCTTTACCGTCAGCCCCACCAAGCAGTTCTATCACTGCTTCGGCTGTGGCGCGCATGGCACCTCGATCGGCTTCCTGATCGAGTACTCGGGCATGGGTTTTGTCGACGCCGTCAAGGATCTGGCGCAGAACGTGGGCATGGTCGTGCCGGAAGCGGACGACAAGATCCCGCCGGCCCAGCGCGCGCAAATCCAGGCGCAAAGCATGGCCCTGTCCGACGCCATGACGCAGGCCTGCGATTATTACCGCGGGCAATTGCGCCACGCGCCGGAAGCCATCGCCTACCTGAAGAACCGGGGCTTGACGGGCGAAGTGGCCGCTCGCTTCGGCATGGGTTTTGCGCCCGGCGGCTGGGACAACCTGCGCTCCGTCTTCCCCGATTACGACGTGGTGGCCCTGGCTGAAGCCGGTCTCGTGATCGACAAGGTCGACGAAGAGGGTAACAACCGCAAGCGCTACGACCGTTTCCGCGAACGCATCATGTTTCCGATTCGCAATACCAAGGGCCAGGTCATCGCTTTTGGTGGCCGCGTGCTCGACCATGGCGAGCCGAAATACCTGAACTCGCCGGAAACCCCCTTGTTTTCCAAGGGATTCGAACTATATGGGCTGTTCGAGGCGCGCCAGGCCATCCGCGACGCCGGCTATGTGCTGGTGACGGAGGGCTACATGGACGTGGTGGCGCTGGCGCAGATGGGTTTCCCGCAAGCGGTGGCTACCCTGGGCACGGCGTGCACGCCCACGCACGTGCAAAAACTGCTGCGCCAGACCGATAACGTGATTTTCAGCTTCGACGGCGACAAGGCTGGCCGCCGCGCCGCCCGCCGCGCGCTGGAAGCGAGCCTGGCCCACGTGTCGGACAATAAGACCATCAAATTCCTGTTCTTGCCGTCGGAACATGATCCGGACAGTTATATCCGCGAATTTGGCACCGAAGGTTTTGAGCAGCAAGTGCACGAAGCCATGCCGCTGTCGCAGTTCCTGCTCAAGGAAGTGTCGGGCGAGCATGATCTGTCCGAACCGGAAGGGCGCGCCCGCGTGCAGTTCGACGCCAAGCCCCTGCTGCAGTTGATGGCGCCGTCGTCGTTGCGTCTGCAAATCGTGCGTGGCCTGGCGCAACTGACGCAGTCCACGCCGGCCGAGATCGAAGCCCTGTTCGAGCTGGCGAAGCCGGTTGCCGTGGCGCGCCGCGCGCCGCCGAAATCGGGTCGCCCCGTGCCAGTGGGGCTGGAATTGAAGATCATGCGCATGCTGGTGGCGCATCCGCCCCTGAGCCTGCGCATCGACGAGGCTGCCCTGACCGCTTTCCAGCATCTGGGGCCGGATGCGGCCCATAGCCTGGGGCAACTGGTGGCCGTGGGCCAGGCGCTGGGCGAGCACGGCAGTTTTGCCGCGCTGGCGCAGCAGTTGAAGGAGCTGGGCAGCGAATACGACGAGATCATCGGCGAGATCGCGGCCGGCACGGAATCCGATTACGACAGCGAATTGTCGTGGCTGGTGAGCACCATCCGCGAGATCAAATTGAATGCCTTGAAGGCGGAATTGCAGCAATTGTTTGCGTCGGGTTTGCCATCGGAGAAAATTGGTGTACGCTACCGCGAAATCACGCAGGAGCAAGGCGAGTTGGAGCGTGAGCGCGATGCCGAGTTGGTGAATCGCTAATCTTGCTCTGGGGGTATCGCGCGCACTGGAAAAACATTTTTCGCGTGCTATAATTAAATGCTAAGTATTGTGTGCTTTGGCAAGCTAGTTCTGTTTCGTAAATAGTATTTGTTTTCAGTAAGTTAGGCTCTTGATCGGCGCGGTGGATCGTGTCGGCAGCCAGAGCCAACTGGCGTTTTCGGCGTTGCGGGCATGGCTTGCAGACGCTGGCAAGCCGCGCCAGGCTCTCGCTCCCAACGCGGTCGATGCAGGAATTTTTGCCGAGGCGGCTGGCAACAGCCGGTGGACAGGAATTGCTGCGCTTCCCGCGGATCGTGGCCGATGAGGTGTAAGTAACGTAACAGTGTCGAATTTGCGTTGTCGGCAGGTTCGAAGATGGTGGTTCCCGCAGGTAGACAGGGAACTGGCAGCAAACTTTATCCTAATCCACCGTAAAGCAAGTCGTTGTGTAATCGAAAGCGCCTGTGCCAATCAAGAAACCCGAATCCAAAGCGGCTGCAAAGCCCACTAAAGTTACCACGAAAGCCGAAAAGGCGCTCGACCGGCCAGAAGCACGCGTGACCAGCGCGCCCGTGGTCAGCCAGACTACCGATGCTGCCACCCTGGCGGCCATCGATACGTCCGGCTATGTCTTGCCGTCGGTAAAAGTGCCGGGCCGCCGCGGCCGCAAGCCAAAAGAATTCCAGCCAGAAAATGATGAAGTCGCCGCGCTGAACGCCGTTGAGCGGGCCGAACTGAAGGCCGTCGACAAGGCCAAGGCCAAGGACCGCAAGGCGAAGGAGCGCGCGCTGCTGAAAGACGCGTTCTCGTCCGACACGGAAGCGAGCGAGGAAGAACTCGAGCGCCGGCGTCAGAAACTCAAGACCCTGATCAAGTTCGGCAAGGAACGCGGTTTCCTGACCTACGCGGAAATCAACGATCACTTGCCTGAAAACATCGTCGATCCGGAAGCCATCGAAGGCATCATCGGTACCTTCAATGACATGGGCATTGCCGTCTACGAACACGCGCCCGATGCGGAAACGTTGTTGCTGTCCGATAACGTTGCCGTCGTCACCAGCGACGACGAGGCGGAAGCAGCGGCCGAGGCCGCATTGTCGACCGTCGATTCCGATTTCGGCCGCACCACCGACCCGGTGCGCATGTATATGCGCGAGATGGGTTCGGTCGAACTGCTGACGCGCGAAGGCGAGATCGAGATTGCCAAGCGCATCGAAGATGGCTTGAAAGACATGATCCAGGCCATTTCTGCCTGTCCCGTGACGATCGCCGAGATTATCGCCGCCGCCGACCGCATCGCCAACGAAGAGATCAAGATCGACGAAATCGTCGACGGCCTCGTCGATGACAACGAACCAGTCGCCGCCGCTCCTGTCGCTGCCGCTCCCGTCGAAGAAGACGAGGAAGAAGGCGAAGCGGAAGAAGAGGAAGTCGAAGAAGAGGAAGAGGCGAGCGCTTCGGGCGCCGCCGGTTTCTCGGCCGAGCAGCTGGAAACCCTGAAACGCACGGCGCTGGAAAAATTCGCCGTCATTTCGCAGCAGTTCGACAAGATGCGCCGCGCTTTCGAAAAAGAAGGCTATAACTCCAAGCCCTACGCCAAGGCGCAGGAAGCCATTTCGCAAGAGTTGCTGGGCATCCGCTTCACGGCCAAGGTGGTGGAAAAGCTGTGCGACACCTTGCGCGGCCAGGTCGATGAAGTGCGCCATATCGAGAAGCAGATCCTCGACGTGGCCGTGAACCGCTGCGGCATGCCGCGCGCCCACTTCATCAAGGTCTTCCCGGGCAATGAAACCAACCTGGACTGGGTCGATGGCGAAGTCAACGCAGGACACGCGTACAGCGCCATCCTGGGCCGCAACATTCCGACCGTCAAGGAACTGCAGCAACGCCTGATCGACCTGCAGGCGCGCGTCGTGCTACCGCTGCCGGACTTGCGCAACATCAACCGCCAGATGGCGGCCGGTGAAATGAAGGCGCGCAAGGCCAAACGCGAAATGACGGAGGCGAACTTGCGCCTGGTCATTTCGATCGCCAAGAAATACACGAACCGCGGCCTGCAATTTCTCGACCTGATCCAGGAAGGCAATATCGGCCTGATGAAGGCCGTCGACAAGTTCGAGTATCGCCGCGGCTACAAGTTCTCGACCTATGCGACCTGGTGGATCCGCCAGGCCATCACACGCTCGATCGCCGACCAAGCGCGCACGATCCGCATTCCCGTGCACATGATCGAGACGATCAACAAGATGAACCGGATTTCTCGCCAGATCCTGCAGGAAACGGGCGCGGAACCCGATCCGGCGACCCTGGCGATCAAGATGGAAATGCCCGAGGACAAGATCCGCAAGATCATGAAAATCGCCAAGGAACCGATCTCGATGGAAACGCCGATCGGCGACGACGACGATTCCCACCTGGGCGACTTCATCGAGGACAACAACACCCTGGCGCCGGCCGACGCGGCCCTGCACGCGTCCATGCGCGGCGTGGTCAAGGATGTGCTCGACTCCCTGACGCCACGCGAAGCGAAAGTGCTGCGCATGCGTTTCGGCATCGAGATGTCTACCGACCATACGCTGGAAGAAGTGGGCAAGCAATTTGACGTGACGCGCGAGCGCATCCGCCAGATCGAAGCCAAGGCGCTGCGCAAGCTGCGCCACCCATCGCGCTCCGACAAGCTGAAAAGCTTCTTGGAAGGCAACTAGAAGCCAATAGGGCTTGACGTGCGCCCCTGATACCCCTATCCTCGCGTGTCCGTTTCCAAAACGGCCGCGAGGCGGGTTTCAACAACGCCGCCACGCCGCAGTCCCCCGGGCCTCTAGCTCATGCTTGGTTAGAGCAGCGGACTCATAATCCGTTGGTGCCGTGTTCGACTCACGGGAGGCCCACCAGAATTTAGCAGCAATGGAATGAGCCCCGGCGGGTGACTGCCGGGGCTTTTTCGTGTTGTCGCACAATCGCGGCATGGCGATTGATGAGGGATGAAACGAGATGACGGCTGAAGTGAAGATTGACGATATCGTGGTGGGTGATGGCAAGGTGGCGGCACGCGGCGCGCTGATCACGGCCCACTACCGGGGCTGGCTGGAAGATGGCACGGAGTTTGACTCGTCGCACAAGCGGGGCGAGCCTTTTCGCTGTGTGTTGAGCAATAACAAGGTCATTCAGGGCTGGATTCTGGGTTTGCACGGCATGCAGGTCGGTGGCACGCGCAAGCTGTGGGTGCCGGCGCATCTGGCGTATGGCGAGCGGCAGGTGGGTTTGATACCGCCGCATTCCAATTTGATCTTCGAGATTGAGTTGCTGGAAGTGCTGACGCGCGATTGATGTCTGGATGGTGTCATCAGGCAGATACGACACCGGCTTTTTTTAGCAGCAGTTTTTCGATGTCGGCGCGCAGCGCCTGCTGGGTAGGGAAGTTTGCATAGCGCAAGGTCACATAACCTGCCAGCCTGAGTATGGCGTCGCGTTCCTTGTCTTGGCGTTCGCGGCCGGCGTGGCTGCTGTCGTCGAGCTCGATCACGGCGAGGACATTCAACTGCTTGCTACACAGGAGAAAATCGGCCACCTTGCGGTCGAAACGGTTTCTGTTTGTCCATCCCTGCGCCGTTACCAGCGCGGAAAACGCCACTTGCGCCAGCACCGTGCATTCCGGCAAGGCCGTTTGCAGCAGGTGGTACATCTGCTGCTCGCGCGCCGTCATGACGGGTTTTCTTTGCAGCCGCAGCGGCCTGCTGGACTTGGCAGCCTGGCGCTTGCCCAGCATGACAAAGAACAGGATAAAGGCCGCGATGGCGAGCAGGACGATGAAGGGAGGCATGGGCTGGCACCGGGATGGATGAGTCCTGATGGTACGCGAGTAGCGGCGTGTTTTCGTGCCGCTGCCAGCGTATTTCAGGTGGTGTGCTTGTGGAAGATCAAGCCTGTTTCAGCTTGACTTGCATCAGGTCCAGCGCCGGCACGATGTCATGCAGACTGGACACTTCACAAGTGGGGATGGCGGCTGAGGTATTGGCCATGCTGTCCGGGTTGAACCAGCAGCTGTCGATGCCGTAGCGGTTGGCGCCGAGGATGTCGGCGTCGAGGCGGTCGCCGATGATGATCGTTGTTTCCTTGCGGAATGCGCGCGCCATGTTGGCGGCGTATTCAAAGAAGCGCACGTCCGGCTTGGCGTGGCCGCACGCTTCGGAGGTGGCGACGAAGGTGATGTAGTCGCTCAGGCCGGACGCGGCGATACGGCGGTTCTGGATGGACTCGACGCCGTTGGTGATGATGCCCACTTCACCGATGCGCGACAGCGTTTTACACACTTCTCTGGCGCCATCGATGAGCACGACCGTGTCCGGCAGCGAGTCCAGATACAAACGGCTGGCCAGTTCCGGGTCGATGGCGATACCGCTCAGTGCAAACGTCTTGCGGAAGCGTTCCACCTTCAGGAAATCCTTGCTCACGTCGCCCGTCTCGAAACGTTTCCACAGGTCGACGTTGATCGCCTGGTACTGGGTGAATAGTCCATCGATGCCGTCACGCAAGCCCAGTTCGTGCATGGTGTGCAGGAACGAGCGTTTCTCGGACGCCCTGAAATCGAGCAGGGTATCGTCCAGGTCAAACAGGAATAGCTGGTAGGTCATGGTATGTATTGAAAGGAACTTGTCTTGCATCGTAGCACGTAGTGCTGAGTTCGGTTGGTCATCGCCTGCACGGGCGATCCGCTACAATCGCTGCCAGACCTGTCCCCCCCACTTCACTCCTGCTCATGACCCAGCTCTCCGTCAACGTCAATAAAATCGCCCTGCTGCGCAATTCTCGCGGCCGCAATTTCCCCGACCTGCTCGCGTTTTCCGCGCGCTTTCTCGATCTGGGTGCAGCCGGCATCACCTTGCACCCGCGCCCGGACCAGCGCCATGCGCGTTACGACGATGTCGCCCCGTTGCAGCGCCTGTGCGCGGAGCGGGGACGCGAGTTGAATGTGGAAGGGTATCCGACGGCGGAATTTCTGCAGGTCGTGAAAGATGCGCGCCCGGCGCAATGCACGCTGGTGCCCGACATGCCGGGGCAATTGACGTCCGATCACGGTTGGGATATCGAGCAGCACGCAGCGTTGTTGCGTCCCGCCATTGCGCAATTGAACGAGCTGGGCATCCGCGTCAGTCTGTTTGTCGATGCCGATTATCCGGCGCTGGAATGGGCGCGCGAAGTGGGGGCGGCGCGGGTCGAGCTGTACACGGAGCGGTTTGCCGAGAGTTATGGCGGTGCGCAGGCCGATGCCGTATTTGACACGTATTTGCAGGCGGCGCGGCGGGCACAGGCGTTGGGCTTGGGCGTGAATGCCGGGCACGACCTCGATTTGCACAACCTAGCGCTTCCTGGACATTCCCGGCATCCTGGAAGTGTCGATCGGCCATGCATTGGTGGTCGAATGCATCGAACTGGGCATGGATAAGGTGCTGCGCCGCTACCTTGAGATATGTCAATTGTAGGAGCCTTGGGTGGCGACGCTGGCCGGCCGCTACATGGCCCGTCTTCGATGCCGTTTCCAGCGAGCACCCGGCGCTGGCCGGACTGCAGTCCGTTTGTCTTCTTCGCGCCAAAGCGATGAGGCGCGGGCGCCAGTGAGGTGTCTGACCAGGGTAACGCACTCGCCATTTCCCACGATTGGCTTTGCATAGTCGGCACGCGCAATGTAGGGCATAGCGTTTCTCTCAGTGGTTGACGATAGCGAGAGCGTACGCAGGGCGCGGGCAAGCAGCTTGATGTGTGCCAGAGCAATACGGAGCATTGACATGTGTCATGGCCCTGCCTGGTGCACGGGCATGCTTACCTATCTACCCACCAGTTGAGCAAGGTTTCATCATCGTCGTCATCGAGGTTGACGTAGATATTGGCGAAGTACCATTCCACGCCCGTCGCTGTGCGGAAGGCGTCGAAGGGGCCGTTGACTTTGTAGATGCCGTGGTGTCCCGGCACGCTAAAGGTAAGATTGCCTTTGTACTGTCCGTCCATGGTGCCGTTCAGCTGGCTTTGCACGTCGCGTTCGAGCTGGTCCACTGCTCCTTGCGGCACGTTGTCGGCGTAGATCTGGATGCAGAAGTTGCCGCCGCGCTTTAATACTTCTGCGGGGGCGAGCGGGTCGGCGATGCTGATGATGTCGCCGCGCGCCAGGTTCAAGGTCAGGCCGGGCGAGGCCAGCAGTTCATAGACGTGCTCGTCGATCTGGCGTGCCGGCAGGGTTTCATACACGGGGCCGCTGGTATTTTCGCCGGCCAGTACACGGATGTGCGGCAAGCCTTCGCAATTGATGTCTTCCATTCATTCTTTCATAGTGCCGGCGCGCTGCGCTGCGCGTCGCGCCAGGGAGGGGTTTATGGCAATATTGTACCGGGTACTTGCCAGCTGGCCGGGTACGCAAGGCTGCAAACGAGGAGACGCAATGGAGAATGCGGTGCAGGCAGGCGGCTGTTTATATGGCGCCGTGCGCTTCGACGTAACAGGCGAGGGCAGCAATCCGCACAGCTGTTCGTGCCGCAATGCCTGGCCTGCGGCGCCGCTTCAAGAACCCTGGATATGCAAAAGGCACGCCGTAGCGTGCCTCGATATCGTGCCTGGCGGGTTGGCGCCAGCTTAGAAGCGGTAGCTGGCGCTGATGCGCAGCACCGGATACGCCTTGAAATCCTTGACCTTGTCGGCCAGTTTGTCGTTTTCAGCGGCAACGTCCGTTTTCAGGGCGGCGCACACCAGCGGGTCGCAGCCGGTATTGCGCAGCGCGGTTTTCGGCGAACCCTGGAACAATACGCCGATGTCGCTGGAAATGCCCCAGCCGGCTTCTTTCACCGGGTTGCCCCAGCCGATGCCGATATAGGGCGCGACCTTGCGGAAATCGATGGTGCCGTCCAGCTGGCCAGCGCTGGCTGCCGTATAGGTGTTGCCGTTCAGTGTGTAGCTGCCGTTTTTGTTCGGCTTGCCTTTGGCATCGATTTTGTTGCCGTTGTACACGACGCCGGCGCTCACGCGGAAGGCGCCGTCCATGGGGAAGTAGTCAAGCAGGGCGTCGAAGGTGCGCAGCTTGAGTTTCAGCTTGTAGTCGACGTCGTCGGTGCTGGAGTCGTAGGAGTAATTCAGGAAGCCGACGCCAAAACGGGCATTCAGATTCGATTGCAGCGGCACGCTCAGGTGCGCGCCGACGCCAGTCGTACCCACGTCGGCGGCGATGGCTATTTCTGCCTGGGCTTGGCTTGCGCAGAACATGCCTGCCAGCAGGGCGGCGATCAAGTGTTGCTGTTTCATGCTTACGTACTCCAGTCGTTGGTCAAACCACGCGTCAAATACGCCAATGGAAATTAAAGTTTCTATGTGGTAATTTCAACGAGAATGATAGAGGCTGGATTGTTGCAAGGCAAGACTGGCGGTGCAAGGTGTTGCTTTCCTGTCGCACGACCTTGCGACGTGGCTTAATTATGTGCGCTGATCCCGCTGCGGAATTGTTCGAAACCGGCGCGCGCTGCCTTGTAGCAATTGCCGGCGGCCGTTTCCAGGCCTTCGCGGTCGAGCACTTCGACGGTGCCGCGGCGGTACTGGATCAAGCCTTCGTCTTGCAGTTTGCGGGCCGTGACGGTGACGCTTTCGCGGCGCACGCCCAGCATGTTGGCCATGGTGTCTTGCGTCACCTTCAGCTCGTTCGACAGGGAGCGGTCGAGGCGGTCCAGCAGCCAGCGGCACAGCTTTTGTTCGATGCTGCAATGACGCCCGCCCACCACATTCTGCGCCATTTGCGCAAACATGGCGCTGGTGTAGCGCATCAGCAATTGGGCCAAGGCGCCGCCTTCATTGAACACTTCGCGCAGGAAGGCTGTTTTCAGGCGGTAGCCGTAGCCGGCCGTCTGCACGATGGCAGTGCAGGTGGCGCGCTCGGCTTCGTACAGCACTACGCCAGCCACGCCTTCGCGGCCGATGACGGCGATCTCGGTGGTGGCGCCGTCTTCCATTACATACAGCAGGGAAACGATGGCGTTGGTGGGGAAATACGTGTATTCAATCTTGCCGCCGCAATCGAACAGGTGCTTGCCGGCAGGTAACGCGACCAGTTCCAACTGGCAAAACAGGCGCTCCAGATCGGCGCGCGACAAGGCGCGCAGCAATTCGTTCTGTTGCGCGCCTGTGATGCTGATCATGGGCGTGGCGGGAGCGGCTTGCCAGTTGTGCTGGGCGGCGTGGCTATGCGTTGCTGGGGTCAGGTTGCTATAAGCTTTGTACATGGTAGGGCCTCGTCTTCTGATTTTGTTGGATGGCGCTGCTTTTCTGGCTTGCTAGCGTTGTGCTGAATCTTGTATCCACTATAGGACGAGGAGACGCGGACGGGCATCGGATGAGCCGACGCGCTTATGTAGGCTAGGAACATTGCCTCGTGTCATCCGACTCCTACGCCTGCTTCCGTATTTCCTTGTGGAACAACTCAGCGATTTCCGCTGCTGGGAACTGACGCCCATGCTGGCCGTGCAGGATGCCGACGTGAGGCTGAAGAAAACGCGCATGATCGACGTTGCCAGTACTGCCGAGAGGGGGCCGCCGCGCCGGTCAAGCCGCCTGCTGCCGTGGTGTCGGCGGATGTGTGGGAAAGCTTTTAATTAAGAAATTAAGCGCGCTTGCGCGGTGTTTTGATGCCTTGGGTGGCAGGCGTGGCAGCGGCTTGCTGGCGCTGCTGCCACGCCCTCAGGGCCTCTTCGTAGGCGGCCAGGTCTTCCTGGTACATTTCCAGCACGCAAAAGGTGCAACCGCTGTGGCAGCACTCGTCATTGCTCGGCTTGCTGGGCGCTTGCGGTTGCGGATCGTGGGGCAAAGGCGGGGTGGGCATGGTTGGGGCAGGCGACGGCGGAGCTGGCATCGGAGCAGGCATCATACGGCATTCCGGCGTGCCATTGCTGGAACGCTTTTTGCTCAAAAATCACGGTTTCCGTGTACAGTTGCGGTGAATTAGGGTATCGTTTACAGCACTGATATTGTATCTTCTGCGCGCGATGTTCCGCCGGCGCGATCTCCGCCGCCATCGCAGCACATCTCTTCGACGCTCCCGCATACGCCATACAGCATGTCCCGGAGCACGGAGGTGCCGCAAGAACGATGATCCATGGCTTGCAAGACGGAGCTGCCTGTGCCCCGAAATGTTGTTTATTGAGAAAGCATGGCTTCCGCAGTGCGGAGGCACACCAGAAAATTTATGTCTGAAACCGAATCGACTCCTACGCCCAGCCCGGCGATTGCCCCTGAAGCGGCACCCGTTACCGCTGCACCTGCACCTGCACCTGCCGCATCCGCTGCCCCCAGCCTGACTTTTGCCGACTTTGGCCTCGCGCCTGAAATCCAGCGCGCACTGACCGATCAGGGTTACACCCATCCGACACCGATCCAGGAACAGGCCATTCCCGTGGTGCTGCAAGGCCGCGATGTGATGGGCGCCGCGCAGACGGGCACCGGCAAGACGGCCGGCTTCTCGCTGCCGATCATCCAGTTGCTGCTGGCCCACGCCAGCAGCAGCATGTCGCCCGCCCGCCATCCGGTGCGCGCGCTGATCCTGACCCCGACCCGCGAACTGGCGGTGCAGGTGGCCGAAAACGTCAAGGCTTACGCCAAGCACACGCCGCTGCGCTCGACCGTCGTTTTTGGCGGCATGGACATGAAACCGCAAACCGTCCTCTTGCGCGGGGGCGTGGAAATCGTCATCGCCACGCCGGGCCGCTTGCTTGATCATATCGAGCAAAAGAACATCAGCCTGAGCCAGGTGCAGATGCTGGTCATGGATGAGGCCGACCGCATGCTGGACATGGGCTTCTTGCCGGACTTGCAGCGCATCATCAACTTGCTGCCGAAGCAACGCCAGAACCTGATGTTCTCGGCCACGTTCTCGCCAGAAATCAAGAAGCTGGCCGCAACCTTCCTCAACGATCCGCTGACGATCGAAGTGGCGCGCAGCAACCAGACGGCCGACAAGGTCACGCAAGTGGTCTACAAGGTGACGGAAGACCAGAAACACGCCGTGGTGGCCCATTTGCTGCGCCAGCGCGACCTGAAGCAGGTCATCATATTTTCGAATACCAAGATCGGCGCTTCGCGCCTGGCCCGCGTGCTGGAGCAGGAAGGCATGAGCGCCACGGCGATCCACGGCGACAAGAGCCAGCAGGAACGCATGGCAGCGCTGGAATCGTTCAAGAAGGGCGAGATCGATGTGCTGGTCGCTACCGACGTGGCGGCGCGCGGCCTGGATATTTCTGACTTGCCGTGTGTGATCAATTTCGACTTGCCGTACAACGCGGAAGACTATGTGCACCGCATCGGCCGTACGGGCCGCGCCGGCGCCTCGGGCGACGCCATTTCGATCTATTCGGATAAAGACGAGCGCTTGCTGGCCGATATCGAGAAACTCATCAAGCAAAGCATCAAGCGCGGCGAATTGACGGGCTTTAATCCGGCTCCTGCCCGCAGCAGTGACAGCGAGCGCCGCCCGCCGCGCCGGACCGAAGGTAGCGAGGCGCGTCCCGCACGCACCCCCGAGAGCCGCCATGCTGGGGACAGCCGCGACAGCCGCTCTGCCGAGCGCAGTAGTACGCGTCCCGCCTTTGGTCCTGGCGCCCGCCGCGAAAAGGCCGATCCCTGGTTCCTGAAGCCGTATGAGCCCGCCAAGGCAGCGGCCCCCGCTGCCGCCAGCATGGCGCCTGTCGCGGCCAAGCCGAAGCAGAGGGTGGCGGCGTTGCTGGGTGGGTTGTTGAAGCAATAGTTGCTCTGCTTACCGACGCATCTGTAGCGTCGGCGCGCATGGCAATCAGCCTTATCGGTATGGCATGCAATAAAAAACCGGCAATACTCACAGAGTATTGCCGGTTTTTTTTATTGCTGCAGATACCGCTAGCGAACAGCCAGACTTTATTCCAGTAGATTGCGCTGGTTGTTCTTCCACCAAGTACGGCCGCCAATGATGCAGGCCGACAAGACGAGCCCCAAGACCAAACTGATCAGCAGAGCCTGCAGCAGGCTTCCTGCACGCTGCTTGGGCAGGTTGGGGCCGGCAATGAAACGGCTTTTTTCCAGATATAGGTTAATTGCATTTTTATTACTAATAGTGATACGATTGAAAACTTCCTTGGTTACCTCATCATTCAGGTCTTTATCCTTGAAGAGTGCCACTTTGATGGGTTCCAGTCCGCGCAGAATGGCTTCCCCCGAGTTGCTCCCGTTTAGCAACTCTTTAGCCTTGGCATAATACTCACGGAATAACATGAGTTGCATTTTTTCGCGCCGGATTTTTAGCAATTCTTCTTTTGTTTCTGCTATTTCGATTTCATTGGTCATCAACTGGTTAGTTGGCGACAGATAGCGTGCGGTTTCCTCGGTAATAGACACAACCTGGCGCACGCCTTGTGCCGCTGGCGCCGGATAACGCGATACAACGATTTTCAGATCGCTATTTTTACGTGATAATTCTTCAATTTTTTTGTTTTGCTCAATAATGTCATTATCAAGTTGCGTGATCTTTGCCGAAATCTCGGTATCCTTGAAGCGCATCAGGTCAGCATAAATCTGATAGATGATCGTGTCCATGGCATAGTTGCCCAATAACGCCACGCCTTTTTGCGCAGATTCCGGCGTTGCCGCCGTGTACATGATGCGCAGGCCAATGATATTATTACTGTCTTCCTTATTGGTTTCCATGCCGAATTCTTTGGCATCGAGCTTGGTGAAAGGGAAAACCGGCTCGATCAAGGTAGCGATACCTTCGCGTGAACTGCTTTTTAGCAGCAGGGCTTCAGCGTCGGCATTTCCAGAAAGCTTGGTTTGCGCAAAGTAGTCCGCATATCTGTCTGCGCTGTTGTATACCGCTGCGTAACGCTTGTAGTTCGCCAGAGTAATTCCCGATAGCGGTTCTTTTGCCTTCTTATCCACAATGGGTACAATGGGGATTGCGCCGCCAAACTGGAAAAATCCTTCGCTTTTGTATTTTCCTGTGACTACGGCAATGGAAAGGCCCAATACCATGGTCAGTGCCGTAATGCCGGCGACCGTGCCGCGCGAGCGCCATAATGCCACCGCCAGATCGCTCAGATTGAATCCGTCGTCACGTATATTTTTCGCGGAGGATTGAGTGTGCGTATTCAGAGAACTTTCTTTCATATCGCTGTTTTCGATAGACATTTTATTGCTTTCAATTATTCTGTATGGGATGTGTCAACCTGGTAAGGTGCGCATTGGTTCTAAGTGACTGCCTAACTGGCCAGTTGATTGATCGCACTCAATCGCTTGGGCTAACCTGATTTGTTGGTGGCCTTTGAATTGCTAACTGGCATGTGCAATGCTGGCTATGTCTGGAGTCTGTCAAGTGAAGTACTGCAACACTCTGGTTCGGAGCGGCGTCGTCGCATGTATCAGATTTGCTCATAGTTGCTGAAAGCAGATTGATGGAGGCGAGTAGGTTACAGTTCAAAACTTAAATGTAAGAAATGTCTTCCAGTAAGCTCATTCAACGCGAGGGCGCGCACCATGTCCAGCGAACAACATTATAAAGCTTCAGGTGCCGTTCGCCATGAATAATTGTGACAAGGTGTAAAAGCACGCTGTTTCATTGGCAAAAGCAGGTTGCAAGCGTATATCATTGTGACTATCGGGTACTCATGTCTGTTACGGTGTCTTCTTTTGCGATTTTAGTTGCATTTTATGTAATCACTTGTGTGCGGCAGATGGGGGGCAGTGCTTCCAGCGCGCTTACAACTTGCGTTGCAGTTTGCGGTTCCTGTGTACGGTTGCATGAGGCGTACATGGGGCAATAATTGCTTGAGGTGGTGCATGGCTGCTTCGGCTGCCATGGCTGCAGCACTCTTCGTTTTGGGTGTCGACTTACCCCTTCTGGCCAAGTTGCTGCATGCCTCCGTAGGCGTCGTGTTATGTCCAGCATGCTGGTGGCAGTGGCGCGGGCATATTACGTTGCTATGTAGCAAGCGGGGAAAACATGGCAGAGTGTGGTTTTCTATAGAAAAAACCGTATTTCTGACAACACAATAATGTTAAAATACAGGGAAATTTACAAAGCAACAATGAAGTATCTCTCATTGTGGTTTTAAATTCACAAGTTTTGGCTAGGAAATTTTTATTGACGATAAGTCAATATTTCGGAATCGCCTAGTGTCTTGAGCCTGGCCCTATTTCCAATTTCGGCAATGGTTGGCGCTTCTCTTGTATCCCTTAAGTGCCATATTTTTGGCGCATTTTCGATTGTAGCCACGATCAGATAGTACTGAGTACCAAACCACTGATGGCATTGCCCAGGATGTGATTTTTTTTGCAAAATTCATGATGCATATCTGTCGGATGTGAATTTTTTGGCAATATAAAGTATTCGGTGCTGTAATTCATCCTAATTTTGTCATTTAAATCAACTATAAAAATGTTATCAGATAAGTCTATTCTTATTACCGGCGGAACGGGTTCGTTCGGCAAGGCCTTTGTCAAAACCGTGTTGGAACGTTATCCGACCATCAAGCGCCTCGTGGTATTTTCGCGCGATGAACTGAAGCAGTTTGAAATGGCGCATGAGTTTTCGGACGAAAAGTATGCCGGTATCCGTTATTTCATCGGAGATATCCGCGACGAAGCCCGTCTGCGCCGCGCGCTGGAAGGTATTGATATCGTGATTCATGCTGCTGCGCTGAAGCAAGTGCCAGCAGCGGAATATAACCCGTTCGAATGCATCAAAACCAACGTATTGGGTGCACAAAACCTGATCGAGGCTTGCCTGGATACTAATGTGCAGCGCGTAGTTGCGTTGTCTACCGACAAGGCTGCCGCCCCGATCAATCTGTACGGCGCTACCAAGTTGTGCTCGGATAAGCTGTTCGTTGCAGCAAATAACATCGTTGGCCATCGCGATCTGCGTTTCAGCGTTGTGCGTTACGGTAATGTGATGGGCAGCCGCGGGTCGGTGATTCCATTCTTCCTCGAACGTCGCGCGACGGGTGTCCTGCCGATTACTGATACCGCCATGACTCGCTTCAACATTAGTCTGCAAGAGGGCGTGGACATGGTATTGTGGTCGCTCGAGAACGCCTGGGGCGGAGAAGTGCTGGTGCCGAAAATTCCTTCCTACCGCATCACTGATGTGGCTGAGGCAATTGGTCCCGAATGCAGCTTCCCTGTTGTTGGCGTGCGTCCGGGCGAAAAGATTCATGAGGAAATGATCACTTCCAGCGACAGTTTTAATACCGTTGACATGGGCAAGTATTACGCCATTCTGCCGATGAGCGCCAAGTATTCGACGCAAGAGTATTGCGACAAGATGGGCGCCAAATTGGTGCCGCCGGGTTTCTGTTATGACAGCGGCAGCAATACCGATTTCCTGAGTAAAGAACAATTGCGCGAGTTGATCCAGGCTCACGTTGACCCAACTCATACCGCGTAAAACATGACGATGATTCCTTACGGCCGACAGGATATTTCCGAGGCCGATATTCAGGCTGTCGTCGATGTCTTGCGCTCCGACTTTCTGACGCAGGGGCCGGCGGTGCCGGCGTTTGAGCAAGCGCTGGCTGCATATTGCGGTGTATCCCACGCGATAGCGGTCAATAGCGCGACGAGTGCTTTGCATATCGCATGTCTGGCATTGGGAGTCGGCCCCGGGGATCTGGTCTGGACCAGCCCAAATACCTTCGTTGCCAGTGCGAATTGCGCCTTGTATTGTGGCGCCGATGTCGACTTTGTCGATATCGATGCGCGCACCTATAACTTGAGCGTGGGGGCGTTGGCACGGAAGCTGGCGCAGGCGAAGCTGGCAGGGCGCCTGCCGAAGGTGGTCATCCCCGTGCATTTGACGGGGCAGCCTTGCGATATGCTCGCCATCCATGCATTGGGCCAGGAATATGGCTTCAAGATTATCGAAGATGCTTCGCATGCCATCGGCGGCAAGTATCGTGGCGAACCCATAGGCAATTGCCGCTACAGCGACATTACCGTCTTCAGTTTTCACCCTGTGAAGATTATTACCAGTGCCGAAGGCGGCATGGCGACCACGCAAGACGCACAGCTGGCGACCAGCCTGCAGCAACTGCGCAGCCATGGCATTACGCGCGACCCTGAACTGATGACACATGCGCCCGATGGCGCATGGTATTACCAGCAGGTCACGCTCGGCTACAACTACCGCATGACCGACATGCAGGCGGCGCTTGGCCTGAGCCAGATGGCGCGGCTCGATGACTTCGTGGCGCACCGTCATGTCATGGCACGCCGCTATGATGCCTTGCTGGCAGATTTTCCTGTCATCACGCCATGGCAGCATCCCGCCGGTTATTCGGGCTTGCACCTGTATGTGATCCGCCTGCAGACCGAGCGCTTGACGCAGACGCACCGCGACGTCTTCGATTCCCTGCGCGCGCAATCGATCGGCGTCAATCTGCACTATATTCCCGTGCATATTCAGCCTTACTACGAGGCAAAAGGCTTCAGGCTTGGCGATTTCCCGGAAGCGGAACATTATTATTCGCAAGCCATCAGCCTGCCTATGTATGCCACCTTCACCGAAGAGCAGCAAGACCGCGTTATCGAGGCCTTGCGGAAAGCGCTGAAATGAAAATAGGCTTGGGCGCAGTTCAGTTCGGGCTCGATTATGGTATCGCCAATACGGCAGGCAAGGTAAGCGAAGGGGAAGTGGCGGCGATTCTGGCCGCTGCGGCCCAGCTGCAATTGACATTGATCGATACGGCGGCACTGTATGGCGACAGCGAGGCGGTGCTTGGCCGCGCAATGTCGCCTGCCGCGCCTTTCGATATTGTGACTAAGACACCGCAGTTTGCCGGTTCGGCATTGAGCGAGGTGGAGGCGCAGCAACTGGAAGACAGCCTGCACGCCTCGCTGCGCAAGCTGCAGCGCCCCAGCGTCTATGGCCTGCTGATCCACCGCGTCGACGATTTGTTGTTGCCCGGGGGCGAAGTGCTGATGGCCCGCATGGCGCTGTTGAAGCAGCGGGGCCTGGTCAGCAAGATTGGCGTGTCCGTCTATACCGGGCAGCAGATTGATGCCGTACTGGCGCGCTTCCCGATCGACCTGATCCAGCTGCCCATCAACGTGCTGGACCAGCGTTTGCTGCATAGCGGACATTTGCGCAAATTGAAACAGGCTGGTGTCGAAATACATGCCCGTTCCGCCTTCCTGCAAGGCTTGCTGTTGATGGCTCCCCATGAATTGCCGGCCCATTTTGACGGTGTGCGCGAGCATTTGGCCGCCTATCACCGTTTTATTGCCGGACAAGGTTTGACGCCGCTGCAAGCCGCGCTGGGCTTTGTGGCCGGGTTGGAGGAGATCGACCAGGTGGTATGTGGCGTTAATTCCAGTGTGCAACTACAAGAAATATGCGCGGCGACCGCACACACGGCCGCAGGCGCCGCGCGCGAAAACTATAAGGCGTTTGCGATCAGTGACGAAGCGATCGTCAATCCAGCCTTGTGGCAGCGTGCAAAGGGAAAATCATGATATTGGCAATATTGCAAGCCCGTGTTTCGTCGTCGCGGCTGCCAGGCAAGGTGCTTAAGCCTTTGCTGGGCGAGCCGATGCTGCTGCGCCAGATCGAGCGTTTGCGCGACGTGCGCCAGATCGACCAATTGCTGGTGGCAACGAGCCGCGAAGCGTCGGATGACGCCATTGAAGCATTGTGCGCGGCTAACGGCATCGCTTGCTTCAGGGGCGATCTGAACGACGTGCTGGAGCGTTTTCACCAAGCGGCGCAAACGTTTGCGCCCGAGCATATCGTACGCCTGACGGCCGATTGTCCACTGACCGACCCGGCGTTGATCGACGAGGTCATTGCGTTTTATCTGGCCGGCGGCTACGACTACGTCAGCAATAGTGTCGAGGCCACCTATCCGGATGGCCTCGATGTGGAAATTTTTCGTGCCTCTTGCCTGGATGAGGCGTGGCGCGAAGCGTGTCTGCCATCGCAGCGCGAACATGTCACTCCGTTTATTCACCAGCAATCCGAGCGCTTTAAGGTGGGCGTGTATCGTAGCGCCACGGATTTGTCGCACTTGCGCTGGACTGTGGACGAGCCGAAAGATTTCGAACTGGTTTCCATGATTTATGACGCGCTGTACCGGAAAAACACGCGGTTTTCAATGCAGGATGTTCTGTCCCTGCTGGAGCAGCGCCCCGAATTAGTAAATTGGAACACCATGCATGGACGTAACGAGGGATATCAAAAATCGCTCGACGCCGATGCCGTACCGACTACCCCCTCCACCATAGAGAACTAATATGTCTACACGCTATCAACGCTCTGAAGAGTTATTGGAACGCGCCCTTAAAACGATCCCGCTCGGCTCGCAGACTTTCAGCAAGAGCAAAACCCAGTTTCCATTGGGTGTTTCGCCGTACTTTATTCAACGCGGCAAGGGTAGCCATGTATGGGATGTGGATGGCAATGAATACATCGACTTCATCAGCAGTCTGGCGTCGATCACGCTCGGCTACAACGATGAGGACGTGACCAATGCGGTCAAGGCGCAATTGGACGAAGGCGTGATCTTCAGTCTGCCGCATCAGATTGAAATGCAGGTCGCGGAAAAAATCTGCGAAATCGTGCCTTGTGCCGAGATGGTGCGTTTCGGCAAGAATGGTTCTGATGCCACCTCCGGCGCCATCCGCGTAGCGCGCGCTTACACCAACCGCGAGCATGTGGCCGTGTGCGGCTACCACGGCTGGCAGGACTGGTACATCGGTTCGACCGCGCGTAACCGCGGCGTTCCCGTTGCCACGCGCGAACTCACGCATACCTTTGCGTACAACGACCTGGCATCGCTGGAAAAGCTGTTTGCCGACTTCCCCGAGCAGATCTCGGCTGTGATCCTCGAACCGATGAATGTGTATGCGCCGAAGGAAGGTTTCCTCGAGGGGGTCAAGGCACTGGCCCATAAGCATGGCGCGCTGCTGATCTTTGATGAAACCATCACAGGTTTCCGCTACGCCAATGGCGGTGCGCAAGAGCTGTTTGGCGTCACGCCCGACCTCGCGACGTTTGGCAAGGGTCTGGCGAATGGCTACCCGGTATCAGCCGTCGCCGGCCGCGCCGATGTCATGAAGCTGATGGAAGAAATTTTCTTCTCGTTCACCTTCGGTGGCGAAACGCTGTCGCTGGCAGCGGCTTTGGCAACGATGGAAAAATTGCAGCGCGAACCTGTTGTGGCAACGATCAAGAAGCAGGGCCAGAAAATTATCGACCGCCTCAACGCCATCATTGAGGCGAATGCGGCGCAGCACATCATGAGCGTTGCCGGCCATCCGAGCTGGAGTTTCGTGCTGATCAAGGATGCTGCTCCGTACACCCAATGGTATATCAAGACCTTGTTCATGCAAGAAATGCTGGCGCGTGGCATTCTGACTTTCGGTACCCATAACGTCAATTACAGCCATAGCGACAGCGATCTCGAGAAGCTGTTCGCGGCTTATGAAGAAGTGGTGCCGATGCTGGTTGCCGCCGTCAAGGATGGGACGCTGGAAGGTTTGCTGCGCTGCAAACCCTTAGAACCATTGTTCAAGGTGCGATGAGCAGTTCCGTCGTTATCCGCGTGGATGCTTCCTTGGAAATGGGAAGTGGTCATGTTATGCGTTGCGCAACCTTGGCGGAAGAGCTCAGGTCGCGCGGGGCGGCGGTTACCTTCGTTTGTCGCAAACTGACGGGAAACTATATCGACTGGCTGCGTACGCAGCAATTCGAGGTACTCAGTTTGGCAGAGCCCGTTTGCGCTGTCGCGGACGGCGCTGCTGGTTCGCCAGCGCATCTGGCCTGGCTGGGCGTGCCGCTGGAACAAGAACTGGACGAGGTGCGCGCGCTGCTTTCACCGCGGCCGGTAGCAGACTGGATCATCGTTGACCATTACGCACTCGATGCGCGCTGGGAACAGGCCGCCAAGGTGTTTGCGGCCAGGATCATGGTCATTGATGACCTGGCAGACCGTGCGCATGACTGCAGTGTTTTGCTGGACCAAAATTACTACCATGACATGCAGCAACGTTATGATGGTCTGTTGCCGTCTGCATGCCTGAGGTTGCTGGGACCGCGCCATGCCTTGCTGAGGAGCGAGTTTGCGTCCTGGCGTGCCAGGTGCGGCCCGCGCTGCGCTGCGGTACACCGCGTGCTGGTTTTCTTTGGTGGTGTCGATGCCGATAATTACACGGCGCCTGCCATTGCCGCGCTGGCCCGCGCAAACCGGCCGGAACTGCAGGTCGATGTCGTGATCGGCATGCGCCATCCAGCGCGCGCGGCGATCGAGGACGCTTGTGCCCAGCATGGTTTTACTTGCCATGTACAAACCTCGCGCATGGCTGAATTGATGGCGGCAGCGGACCTGGCCGTTGGCGCTGGAGGCACGGCGACTTGGGAGCGTTGCAGTCTGGGACTGCCCACCTTGACGCTGTGTGTGGCGGATAACCAGCGGCAACTAGTTGACGACGCGGCGCTGGGCGGCCTGGTGTATGCACCGGATATCCGGCCAGGAGCAGAGCTGGAAGAAGTCTTGTTGCTTCATTACACCGCGTTGCTCGACAATCCTGCCTTGCGGCAATGTCTGTCGCGCCAGAGCCATGCCATCGTCGATGGACGTGGCACAGCGCGCGTGGCGCGCAAGCTCGGCATGGGGGCGATTATCTTGCGCAAGGCCAGCGAGGACGATTCCGCTGATTTGATGCGCTGGCGGAACCATGAATCGATCCGCGCCGTCTCGCGCAGCAGCGCGCCCATAGCGCTTGAGAGTCATCAGCGCTGGTTATCGGCCTTGCTGATTGACACGCAGCGTATTTTGCTGATTGGTCAGCAGCGCAACGGCCAGCCAGTTGGCGTGGTGCGTTTTGATTTGCTGCAAGACAGCGCGGAAGTATCGATATATCTTGTGCCGGGCACGCAGCAACGGGGTCTGGGGGCTGAACTGCTTGCCAGTGCAGAACAATGGTTACGCAATATGCGTGCGGATATAACAACAATACGGGCGGAGGTTCTCGGTGATAACCAGCCTTCACACCGTCTGTTCCTGACTGCTGACTATACCAGGAACTCCACTGCCTATTTTAAGAAGGTGCTGCAACATGACTGATTCCATCAAAATTGGTAACCGCCTGATCGGCAAGAATCATCCTCCTTTCGTGATTGCCGAAATGTCCGGTAACCATAACCAGTCGCTAGAACGCGCACTGGAAATCGTCGAGGCGGCTGCAAAAACGGGAGCGCATGCGCTGAAAATTCAGACGTATACGCCAGATACCATGACGCTCGATTTGAACGAGCGTGAATTTCACATCAGCGATCCGAATAGTTTGTGGGCAGGAACCTCCCTGTACAAGTTGTATGGTGAAGCCTATACGCCGTGGGAATGGCATAAGCCGATTTTTGATCGCGCCCGCGAGTTGGGGATGATTCCGTTCAGCACTCCGTTTGATGATACGGCGGTCGATTTCCTAGAAACGCTGGACATGGATTGCTACAAGATCGCCTCGTTTGAGAATACCGACTTGCCGTTGATACGTCGTGTGGCCGCCACAGGAAAACCGTTGATTATCTCGACCGGCATGGCCAGCATCGCGGAATTGGATGAAACGGTGCGCGCTGCACGTGAAGCTGGTTGCAAGGATTTGATCTTGCTCAAATGCACAAGCACGTATCCGGCCACGCCGGAAAATACGAATATTCTGACGATTCCGCATTTGCGCGCGATGTTTGATTGTGAAGTCGGATTGTCGGATCACACCATGGGCGTGGGCGTGTCGATCGCCAGCGTGGCACTTGGTGCCACTGTGATTGAAAAACACTTTACGCTGAACCGGGCCGACGGTGGTGTCGACTCATCGTTTTCCATGGAGCCGCACGAAATGCAATCGCTGGTCATTGAAACAGAGCGCGCCTGGCAGGCACTGGGCAAGATCAGCTATGGCGTCACCGAGAAAGAAAAAAAATCGTTGATGTTCCGCCGCTCCCTGTACATTGCTCAAGACATGAAAGCGGGCGATATCCTGACGCCGCAAAATTTGCGTGCCATTCGCCCGGGCTTAGGCTTGCCGACCAAGCACTATGAGCTGGTCATGGGACAACCCGTCAAGCAGGATGTCAAGGCTGGCACGGCGCTTAACTGGAACCTTATCTTGGGGTAAGGTTTAGTGATTTATGGTAGTAGTGCGGCCCGGGTGAGAAATTCCTCCCCGGCTGTAATATCTGATGACTTGCCTGCGTATTTTTCTTTCCGCGCTATTTTTATCTGGTAGTGAGGGTTCTGAATATAAAAACCACGAGTAAGTTGCGCAATGTGATGAAAAATGGCATTTTAAAATATGAGTGAAATCAGGTCCGGTATGTTTTCCATGGCCATTCATGGCGGTGGGTTGGCAATACGTCTCGGTTTCATGCTGCTCTTGTTGCGTTACACTAGTCCGGCGATTCTGGGGCTATATGGGCTGGCGGTCGCCATGGAATCTGTCGCTATTTACCTGGCGGGATTGGAGTTTCATACTTTCACCTCAAGGAGATTTGCGCGCAGCGCGAGTCAGCAGCGACTCAAGGTATTAATGCGCGTTCATCGTTGTTTACTGGCATTCACCGCGCCATTGGCCACAGTGTTGGGCTTGTTCGCTGCACATATATTGAACTTCACGACAGATACCTTGAGTTTGCTGTATCTGGGTATTTTATTATTTAGTGGAACAATAATGCAGGAACTATCGCGCTATCTGATATTGAACAGGCAGCCCGTGCACTCGATATTTATCGGTTTCCTGCGTACGGCGGCCTGGCAACCAATTGCATTCTTTTTTTTGCATTCCAACGAACATGTGCTCCGCGACATTCTATTTTTGTGGGCCATATTTTCCCTGTCTGGTGTCATTTGGGGTATATGGGTACTCAGGAAATTGATTGTATGTAAGTGCCGGCCGCGAAAGAACTATCTTTTTCGTGGCTTATATAATGCACGCGCCTACTACGTCATTTCCGCCGCAACCGTTCTGCAGGGGAATTTGGAACGGTTTATTTTGCAAATGTTGCTTGGACCAAGTGCGGTTGGCGTATTTTCATTTTTTCAGACCTTGGGCAATACGCTGGGTTCTGTCGCGCAAACGGTGGTGACGAATATTGCATTGCCGGAGTTATTAATGCGATTCGGGCAAAAACTCAAGGGCAGGCAGGAATACATGCGGCACGTGATGAAACGATTGCTGATTTGTTGTACTGCTCTATCTGCAGCTATTTGTATGACGGCATGGCCACTTATTTTGGTCTTGTCGCGGCAGGAATATACCGACAAGCTGTGGATGTTGCCATTTCTGTTGCTGGGCCAGGGATTCATAGTATGGACTCAGCCGATTCATTTGGCTTTATATGCCGGACATAAAGACCGGATATTGTTGATCATGATGGGTGGAGCCCTGCTGGCTTCCATATTGGCGAATTTACTTTTCATCGAGCTTTTTGGAATTGCTGGAGCGGTAGTTTCACCTTTGGTTGTAGCGATACTGATTTCTGGGGTGAGAAAATACTGGTTCAATCGTCTTAGTAAAAATGGTGAATTGTGAAAAAAATAATTAATAAAATGATTGCTTGGCTAGCCACATCTTGGTTAGGTAAATGGTCTTACAGGATAAGTAGCCTCGCCGGCGTATTGATTTTGCGGGCATGTTCACTCGCTAAGAGCGCGACGCTCTTTCCTGGCGCCGGTAATTTGAGCCTCGATATTCGGACAGATTTGAAATATCCCGAAAATATCACCATCGGTAGCAATGTCACCATAGGTGCCGATTGTCAGATCGGAGCGATGGCGCCGGTCGTGCTGGGGAATTATGTACGGATATCGCGCGGCGTGACAATTGAAACAGCCACACTGGATTTATCCGCTGCCTTGCCATATCCGCATATCGCCAAGCCGATTTCCATCGGTAACGGTGTTTGGCTGGCGGCGCACGTGACGGTATTGGGTGGCGTGAATATTGGTGATGGCGCCATCATCGGGGCTGGAGCGGTGATCAGTCGTGACGTTCCCGCTGGCGCCATCATTGTGGGATCTGCGACGCGTGAGTTAAAACGGAAGTTGGAAATAGTCGAGGAATGGAAATCATGAAACTGTTAGCGATCGAAAAAAAAGGCGTCCAGCCTACGCTGATCACACGTGCTTGGCACAGAGTACAAGAACGCGTGCGCAGTCCTGCAACGCGTGGCCGTCTCGCGAAAATGATTACCTGGTTGCGCCCGCGTGGTGCACCGGCCAATACTGATATTGGAATTGCAGAGTTAAAAAAACACGGCGTCTGCATGATGCCGGGGTTTATGAACGATGCCGAGATTGCCAAATTGCGCACGGCGTTGTCCGAGTTCAATTGCTTTGACCCTTGGCGCGAGCATTTGGGGGAGTTTCGCCATGATCAAATTCCGCCAGGAACCCATGTGGCGCAGATTCCCTGTGCTGCGCAGATTGAGCAGTTGCATGCAATTGCATACGACCGACGCTTAATTGATCTAGTTACTGCCTATTTTGGCTGCCGCCCATATTTGGATAGTATTCAGGCATGGTGGTCGGTATCTGGCAATGATGAGCCAGAAGAAGCAGAGAATTTTCATCGGGACAACGATTCTATTCGTTTTCTGAAGTTCTTCTTATATGCCACCGAAGTGGGCGAGGAAAATGGACCTCACGTTTTTGTGGCTGGCTCGCATGTGCAAAATACTTTGACCGAGCATCGTCGATTATCTGACTCCGAGGTTAAAGCAGCATTTGGAGTGGAGCGGATACGTATTATGACGGGAAAAGCTGGTGATGCGTTCATGGAAGATACCTTTGGCATACACAAAGGGCAGCTGCCGAAATCAGGGAAGCGCTTGTTGATACAGTTCCGTTATTCCGTAACTGAATCTATTTTTCGCTCACCGTTGATTGTAGCGCCGGCAGCGGATATTCAGCTAGATCTGGCAACATCATTAATAAATGACTGATACTATTTTGAAAAAGAAAACCATTTTATGCCTGATCAATGCGGCAGCGTATTCGCGCACATATTTTGAAGAATTGGCGCCCAAACTAATAGCTGAAGGCTATCGCGTAGTTTTTGCTCTGGATTCTCATCTTTCTGATGTATTGTACGCAGAAAATTGCAGTTTGAAAGATGCGTGGTATTTTACAGATTACCTCAAGAGCAAGCTGCCGCTTGATGAAACTGCATTGCAATCGCAGAAAAGCTGGGCATCGCTGTATTCTGATTTTGATCGATTTCTGACTATGGACATTGTACCCCCGCTCAATGCCAATGGTGCTGTGCAGTACCGCGATATCCCCGAAATGTTATCGCGCTTTTTTGCAGAGATTTTTATCGAAGAGGAAGTTACGGCGGTTTTGTACGAGCCGGTCAGCAATAGCTTCGCTATTGCTGCATTTGAACGGGCACAAGCTGCTGGCGTCCCATTTCTCAGCCTTAGCCCATCGAGAATACCGGGGCGCATAGAGCTGAGCAGCACGGGCGCATTGGCCGATGATGTCACGATTGGCGACCTGTTCGCGCGCAGCCATAATGGCGGCATTTCAGATGAATCAAGAAAAATCGCCGAACAATATGTCGCGCAAATTGATCATAGTGTCCCTGACTATATGAAGATAAATGGACTCGACCAGGTCAGTTTGCTGAAAAAATATTTCAATATGGATAAGTTCAGACATTTCATGCGTGGCTGGCGCTATAGCCGTCAATATCGCGAGGATTGTGCGTTGGCCTATCAGCATGGCAATCCAGTCAAGCTTTCCATCGCCTACTTCAAACGCTCGCTGTCTCGTCGCCTTAAATTGGGAAGGGCGATGAAAGAATATGCCGTTACGACGAAAGAAGAGCCATATTTGCTCTACCCATTGCATTTCCATCCAGAGTCCTCCACCTCGGTGCTGGCAGCCGATTATCTCGATGAAATGAATACCATCAAGGCGATTGCGTTTCGTTTGCCGGTAGGGGTGATGTTGTATGTAAAGGAGCACCCTTCCGCTGTAGCTTTGCAACCGCTATCATTCTATCGTCAGCTAAATGCCTTGCCGAATGTCAGACTACTGGCTGCGCATCTGCGGACCAAAGAAATAGTGCGGCGCAGTTGCGGCGTCGTTACCTTGACGAGTACGGTGGGATTCGAGGCAGCGGTATTGAACAAGCCCGTGATTGCCTTGGGAACGGTATTCTACAGTTATTTCCCGAATGTTCAGCGCGTACATGATTATTCCGAGCTGGGTCCGGCATTGCAACGTCTGTTGAGTTATCAACCGGTTTCACCCCAAATATTGATCGATGCGACTGCTGCCTATGTGGAATTTGGTAGCCCCGGTTCATTTGATTTCCGTAACAGTCTCGGTGATGACGCTGCATTAAGCGGCGTTGCCCGATTGGTTCATCTCAAGCTGGATGAGTTGCTCACCGTGACAAAAGAGGTGGGGTGATCCATGCCGGATAGTAGAAGTTGGGCAATTGTTGCATTGTTCATGATTATTGCCGTTGCTCAAAAAGTAATGGAGCCGATGTATGGCGGCTACTTCCTTGCATTTTTTGTCTTGTCCTTCATACTTGCTTGGAAGTATCGCCGTGCGCGTTTTATCAAAGCACCTGAAGTAAATATTGAGTTTTTAGCCATTTCTCTGATGTTATTCCTATCCATATTTTTTTCGATAAAAATGCATCAGGATGCGAGGGATATTTTTCGAGATGTGGGGGCCGTATTTGCATTTATTGTCGGGCGCTATGTCGTTCCGCTGTGGGTGGGAAAGGGGCATGTCAAGCGGTTGATGCAGACATTGTCGGATATCGGCGTGGCCATATCGGTGATTACCATCATCTTTGCTTTTTCTGCATATTTGGATGGTGCGGATGCCTATCATTGGCGCGGTTCATATGTCCCGCTGTCACATGGTTGGCTACCGTATTTCCTGATTGTGAATATTGCCTTGCTGCGGGAAGCGCCGGAGCAGGCGACCAATTATGGTTGTCGGATATTTCTATGCATCGCGGGCACGATTGCCTCGCTATCGCGTACCGACGTGCTGATTGATATTTTTATCGGCTTGATGTTGTTAGTGACGATGGGCCGGCATCTGTTCAGCAACGCCCGAGTCATGCGGATTTTATTTATTTTTGGAATTATTGTTATCAGCATGATGCCCAGGATTATAGAACTGGATGTGGTGCAGGAACGTTTGAACAGTAATGCCGAGAATACCGATCCGTCGTTGGAGTGGCGATATATTGAAAATCAGGCTTTGATTGATTATTTCAGTAAAGACTCGCCTGTATCTGCAATTGTAGGTTATGGCCTGGGAGCACGTATTCCGCTGCCAGATGGTGTCCTGGATTTTGATGGACATGACACCATACCACTTTTGCATAATAGTTACCTGACGATCATATTGAAATTTGGCTTGTTGGGCTTGTGTTTTTTTGCACTATATATTGTGAAAAAAATTCGTGTCTGGATGGCGCTGCAAAAAAGCCAGTATGCGATATATGTATGGGCCGGTGGCTGGATAATGATAGTTGTGCTGGCGAAGGGTGTTATATTGCAGGGATTGACTGAATGGAGTCACGTGCTTTTCTTCGGTCTGGCCAGTATGCTACTTTCGTTCGATACTTATAAAAATGAATCGAGTAAATAAGTATGATACGTATTGTTTTTTGCCATTTGCTCAATGATTTTTCCGGTAGCCCTAAGGTTTTACGTGACACAATTTCAGCGTTGAAAGCCAGGGAGCAGGAAGAGAAATTGTATGTTTCTGGTGATACTGACGGATTTCTCACTCATTGCCCAGTTTTGCGAGGAAAATACTGGTATGTGCGCTCGAAGAATAAGTTCGTCACTTTGTTTACATTTTTCTTCAGTCAGTTGTGTTTGTTTTTCAATTTGCTGCGCGACAGGGATATTTCCCGTGATGCTATTCTTTACGTAAATACCTTGTTGCCATTCGGCGCAGCTATTTACGGGAAATTGACAGGGCGTACGGTCATCTATCATGTCCATGAAATATCAATAAAGCCTGCTCCACTGCGATATTTTTTGATTGGTGTGGTGAAATGGACCTCATCGCTGAATATATATGTATCCAGGACGCATATGCAGTTGTTGCCGATTTCTGGTGTCGAAAGCCGTTGCATATACAATGCACTGGATCACGATTTTGAAGAAAAAGGTCTCCGCTCATTTTATTTTCCGCGTCGTCAGGGTATTTTCAAGGTATTGATGATTGCCTCGCTGCGCGATTATAAGGGCGTGGCGGAATTGTTTACTTTGGTTAACTCGCTGCAGGAAAGAACGGATATTCATTTCGATTTTGTCATCAATGGGGACCAATCGGAAATAGATGCCTACTTTGCTTCGATGCCGTGTCCCAGGCAATTGAATGTGCATCCCAGAACACTCGATACGCCGGTATATTACGCCGAAGCTGGGCTGGTATTGAGCCTCGCGCGTGTCGATCTGTGGCAGGAAACATTTGGTTTGACAGTGTTGGAGGCAATCACATTTGGTATCCCGGTGATTGTTCCTCCCGTCGGCGGTCCGGCGGAGATCATAAGCGATGGGGTAGAAGGCTTCTTGGTCGATTCGCGTGACGCTAGGAGCCTGCGTACACATGTCTTGCGCCTGGCCGACGATGTGGCTCTGTGCCAAACGATGTCTGCGGCTGCCCGCTTGCGCGCCAGAGACTTTACACGCAATAAGTTTGTCGCTGAGATGAACAGTGTTATCCGGAAGGTACGTGCAAGTTAATACGTCACTACCCGGCACGGATACAGTGCGTGCTGTTTTTCCTGAATTTTTGATATTACGTCACATTTATAATAGAAATTGGTTGTCAGTTATGTTGAAGAAAATCGCAATTGTTGGTTCCGTCGGACTCCCTGCACGTTATGGTGGCTGGGAAACGTTGGTTGATCATCTGACCAGCAATTTGGCTGGACAGTATGAATTTACGGTGTTTTGCAGTGCAAAAAAATATGAAGAAAAGCTGAGCAGCTATAACGGTGCGAAGCTCGAATACATCAATCTGGATGCCAACGGTGTCCAAAGCATTCCCTATGATGTGATCTCGATGCTGAAGGCCAGTCGTTTTGCCAACGTGATCGTCGTGCTTGGAGTTTCCGGATGTATATTTTTACCCCTTATCAAGCTGATCACCAAGAAGAAAATTATTGTCAATATCGATGGCCTGGAATGGCGTCGTGCCAAATGGAGTAACTTTGCCAAATGGTTCTTGAAAAAGTCCGAGGCTGCTGCCGTGCGGGCCGCAGATGTGGTGGTCGTGGATAACCAGGCTATCCAGTCTTATGTCCAAAGCCAGTATGGACGCACAGGGGTATTGATCGCCTACGGTGCGGATCATGCGCATGGCCGTAGCTTTGCCACTGATGCCGCGCAGAAATATGCATTTGCAGGCGAACGCTACGCATTTAAGGTATGCCGGATTGAGCCGGAAAATAATATCGATATTATTCTGGAGTGCTTCGCGATGTATCCGGGCATGGATCTGGTCATGATCGGTAACTGGAGTAATAGTGCGTATGGTATAGTGTTGCGGGAAAAATATGCGCACTTGCCGAATCTTTATTTGCTCGATCCTATTTACGATCCCGAGATACTTAACCAGATCCGCAGCAATTGCCACATCTATATTCATGGGCATAGCGCTGGCGGCACCAATCCATCGTTGGTTGAGGCCATGTACCTAGGCTTGCCGATTGCGTATTTTGATTGCGATTTCAATCGTTTTACAACCCATGGCGCGGGCCTGCCATTTGCCGATGCCGCCGGGCTGAAGGTGATCCTTGAAACGAGCGACGATGAGCAACTCAAAGCGATTGGCGTGCAAATGAAATCCCTGGCCGAGAAGTTTTATACATGGGATCGGATCGCCAATCAATATGCGCAGTTGTTCTGATGACGCCTTTCATGGAGTACCGCATGCCGGCTAAGATACTCGTTACAGGCGCTGCCGGCTTTGTCGGTGCGGCGTTCTGCGCCTATCTGGATGCGTTGGGTGTGGCTTATGTGGGAAGTGTACGGAAAGAGTGTACCTTGCCTTCGCGTTTGCGGGTGGGCGAGTTGACCGCGCACACTGATTGGTCCACTGCATTGGACGGCTGCGATGTCGTTGTGCATCTGGCAGCACGCGTGCATGTCATGGCCGATCGTTCTGGCGACCCGCTTGCGGCATTTCGCGCCGTGAATGTGGACGCCACCTTGAATTTGGCCCGACAGGCAGTGCGCCATGGCGTACGGCGTTTTGTCTATGTCAGCAGCATCAAGGTGAATGGCGAGGGCACTCACGGCAAGCCGTTTACCTATCAGGATGTGCCCGCACCATCAGATCCGTATGGCATTTCCAAGCTGGAAGCCGAACGCGGATTACAGGCACTGGCGCAGGAAACCGGCCTGGAACTGGTCATTGTGCGTCCACCTCTGGTGTATGGCCCAGGTGTTCGTGCAAACTTCCTGCGTCTGATGCAGCTCCTCAAGTGGGGTATTCCGCTGCCGCTAGGTGCTGTTCATAACCGGCGCAGCATGGTTGGCCTGGATAATCTGGTGGATTTGTTGAGTCTTTGCTGCCGGCATCCGCGCGCGGCGGGCGAAATTTTCCTGGTTTCCGATGGTCATGACATGAGCGTCACGGAATTGCTGCGCTCCCTATCCTCGGCCATGGGCAAGAAGCCAGTTCCGTTGTTTCCGATGCCTGCAGGACTGCTGACGGGCATCGCCAGCGTGCTAGGTAAATCTGCGGCCGCCAGTCGATTGCTTGGCTCTTTGCAAGTGGACGTGGCGCATACCCGGACGACGCTCGATTGGGTTCCGCCCGTTAGTGTCGATGAAGGCATCCGCAAGACGGTAGCACATTTTTGATCTTTAACTGATCGGTCGTAAATGAAAAGATTATTTGATCTTTGTTTTGTTTTATTTTCCTTGGTGATTTTTTGCGTACCCCTGCTATTGGTGGCCATTGTTGTCCGGCTGACTTCGCGCGGCCCGGTACTGTATTGGTCGGAGCGTGTCGGACGGCATAATCGAATTTTCAAGATGCCCAAGTTTCGTACCATGC
The DNA here is from genome assembly GCF_051380715.1 of Janthinobacterium kochi. Classification (NCBI taxonomy): domain Bacteria; kingdom Pseudomonadati; phylum Pseudomonadota; class Betaproteobacteria; order Burkholderiales; family Oxalobacteraceae; genus Janthinobacterium; species Janthinobacterium kochi. The sequence continues at coordinate 209,668 of NZ_JBNYXO010000002.1, read as the reverse complement.
GTGTTGATACACCGGCGGTGGCGACCCATTTACTGAAGGATGCTGCTCAGTTTCTGACGCCACCAGGCTCTTTTTTACGCAAATCCAGCTTGGATGAGTTGCCGCAGTTGTGGAGTATCCTGTGTGGTGACATGAGCGTGGTTGGTCCCCGTCCTGCCTTGTTCAATCAGGATGATCTGATTGCGCTGCGTACGCAATATGGGGTGGATGCGGTACGCCCAGGGTTGACAGGCTGGGCCCAGGTTAACGGTCGTGATGAGTTACCTATTCCACAAAAGGTTAAACTGGATGTGGAATATGTGCGAAGGCAGTCATTGGCATTCGATATGCAGATCATATTAATGACACTGGTCAAGGTGCTGCGACGCGACGGCATCAAGCATTGATGTGCTGCAAAGCATGCTAGAAATGCCTGACAACATTTGCTGCCCGTCGCGCCTTGCTGCTTCCGATGCTTGTTGTGCATGCGCATAGATGCGCTTCCCGGCCTCGACGGCCATGCGCTCGCCGAGGTCTTGTCAGGCCTTGCCCGGATACGGTACGCACGCAGGGATTGCGTATCCGATTAATGGTGTGGTTCTCTTATTGGGTGTATGAATGAAGCTGTTAATGGAGTTTCCTCGCAGGGGCAAGCAAATCGTCGCCGTAACGACGGACTTGATTTTTTTGCCGCTGACTTTTCTCGTGGCCATTTTTTTGCGTTTCGATAGTGTCGGCCTGGATGTGATTCGACCTTATTTGTGGCTGATCGTGGCAGCACCACTGATTTCTATTCCTATTTTTATTCGTTTAGGCTTGTATCGCGCAGTGATTCGCTTCATAGATTACAAGATTATTTATGTCGTGCTGCTCGGTGTTACGCTGTCAGTGGCAATACTGCTGGCGGTGACAGCGTTTGCCACCAGCATGATAGGCCTTTCTCGCGGAGTATTTGGCATTTACTGGGTCAGTGCCATTATGTATGTCGCGGCCAGTCGCTTTATTGCCCGAGGTTATTTTTCGCATGCCAGCAGGAAAATGGATAGTGTCCGTGTGGCAATTTATGGTGCTGGAGTCTCCGGCAACCAGCTTGCTCAAGCCTTGAGCCATGCTGGAGAGTATCGTCCAGTGGCGTTTATTGACGACAAGAAAGAGCTGCACGGTGCAACGATTGCTGGCATCGCGGTGTATCCATCAGAGGTACTGGCTGATTTGATCGAAGCTAAAGAGATTTCCAAAATTGTCCTGGCCATGCCCTCCTTGTCGAAAGCGCAGCAACGCCGCATTCTCGACAAACTAGAACCGCTCAAGGTGAAAACGTTGGTGGCACCGCCGATCAAGAACCTGATTAATGGATCGGCGCGCATCCAGGATATGCGCGAAGTGGAAATTGAGGACTTGCTGGGACGCGATGCCGTTGAACCGAATCAAGATCTGATGGCCATGTGTATCACTGGCAAGGTTGTCATGATTACCGGAGCTGGTGGATCGATAGGCTCCGAGCTGTGCCGTCAGATCCTGAACCAGCGCCCGGCACAAATGATCTTGCTGGAAATGTCGGAGTTCGCGCTGTACTCGATTGAACAGGAGTTGCTAGGCTTGTTGCATAAGAGAAATCTTCGAGTCCAACTGATGCCATTTCTTGGTTCCGTGCTCGATACCGAGAAATGCGAAAAAATTCTGCGCACTTTTGGTGTTGAGACGGTTTATCACGCTGCCGCTTATAAACATGTGCCGCTGGTGGAGCACAACCCGATCGAGGGCATACGCAATAATGCGTTTGGAACGCTGAGCATGGCGCGTGCGGCCGTTGCCGCCAACGTTAAGCGTTTCGTGCTGATTTCCACCGACAAGGCGGTACGTCCGACGAATGTCATGGGCTCGACCAAGCGCCTGGCGGAATTGATTTTGCAGGCTTTTTCGCGCGAACAGGACAGCACGTGTTTTTGTATGGTTCGCTTTGGCAATGTTCTCGGTTCCTCTGGTTCGGTGGTGCCGTTGTTTCGCAAGCAAATTATTGCCGGCGGCCCCATTACCATCACGCACCCTGAAATTACCCGTTATTTCATGACGATTCCAGAAGCTGCGCAATTGGTGTTGCAGGCGGGAGCCATGGGCTCTGGCGGCGACGTTTTTGTGCTGGATATGGGGGCGCCGGTGAAAATTGTCGATTTGGCCAAGCGTATGATTCATTTGAGCGGCCTGGATGTTAAAAGTGAATTAACGCCAAACGGAACCATCGAGATCGAACATGTGGGCTTGCGTCCCGGTGAAAAGCTATACGAAGAACTGTTGATCGGGGACAATGTTGAGGGAACCGAGCATCCATTGATCATGCGTGCGCAGGAGGCTGAGATTCCCTGGTCTAAACTCGACGCTATGCTGGAAGAGATGAAGGCGGCATGTGATCAGTTTGATCATGTTGCCGTGCGCGCCATATTGCTGCGCATTGTGATGGAGTACGAGCCGCAATGCGATATCGAAGACTTGATCTGGTGTGCCAATGATCAGCCATCACGTAATAACAAGACGGTCAAGTCTTCGCTCCATTAATTCGCATCCTGCAGGCGGCGCCAGCCGCCTGCATCGCAATTTAAGCGTGACTACCTCGGCCATGGCAATGCGGGCAAGAAACCTCGTACACGTATTCCGGCGCCAGTTGCTGGCGCGGCGTGACGACGGCGCGGCAGACGAAACACTGTACCGTTTCCGTCGGTTCCAGTTTCGGGTTCAGGGCCGTGCGGTAGTCGAACACGAAGCAGTCGCCCGTATAGTGCTCGCCACCCACTTCTTCAAAATATTTCAGGATGCCGCCGTCGAGCTGGTACACGCTGTCGTAGCCGATTTCCTTCATGTGGATGGCGGCCTTTTCGCAGCGGATGCCGCCCGTGCAGAAGGTGACGACCGTTTTGCCTTCCAGCTCGTCCTTGTGCGCGGCGGCCACGGCCGGAAACTCCGTAAATTTGTCGATGCGGTAATCAAGCGTGTTGTTGAACGTGCCCACGTCCACTTCAAAGGCGTTGCGCGTTTCCATCATGACCACGGGTTTGCCTGCATCGTCGACGCCGGCGTCGAGCCAGCGCTTGAGCGTGTACGCGTCGACGGACGGCGCGCGGCCCAGTTCCGGCTTGATCAGCGGCATGCGCATGGTGATGATTTCTTTTTTCAGCTTGACCAGCATGCGCTTGTGAGATTGCTCATTCGACAAGCTTTCCTTCCATTCCAGATCGGCCAGGCGCTCGTCGCTGCGCACCCAGGCGAGGAAGGTATCGATATGCTCGCGCGTGCCGGACAGGAACATATTGATGCCTTCCGGCGTCAGCAGGATCGTGCCTTTCAGCTCCAGCGCCAGGCATTGCTCTTGATACAAGGGACGCATGGCTTCCGTATCGGCTAGTGTAATGAATTTATACGCGGCGATATTGACAAACGTGGCGGCCAGCGGGCTGACGGCGGCGGAAACGGCGGGTGTTGCTGGGGTGATGGCTTGCATGATGGCGATCGGCTTAGACTGAACAGCCGATATTATAAGCCCGACAGGCCTGGCAGGATACCCGGTCCGCACCCGCGACGCGGTAGAATAGACCCCATTGAATTTTGCACGAAATGGTACACAGGATGGAAATGGTAATGCAAGAGGCCGGCACTCCGGCAGGTTCACAGCAAGCGATGCAGCCCGGTCCTGCCTTCGTCCACTTGCGCGTGCACTCGGAGTACTCGATCGTCGATGGCCTGGTGCGCATTGACGATGTGGTCAAGGCGGCGGCGAAGGACAAGCAGGTGGCGCTGGCCGTCACCGACTTGTCGAACCTGTTTGGCATGGTCAAGTTCTACAAGGAAGCGCGCGGCAAGGGCATCAAGCCCATCGTCGGCGTCGACGTGTGGATCACGAATGACGACAACCGCGAAAAGCCGTCGCGTTTGCTGTTGCTGGCGAAGAACCGCATGGGCTATCTGCAACTGTGTGAATTGCTGTCGATGGCCTGGCTGACGAACCAGTACAAGGGACGTGCCGAGTTGCGCATCGAGTGGTTGCAGGCGCTGGCGACGAATACCTATGATCTGTACCCGGGCGAAAGCGCGGCGAATGGCTTGATCGCCCTGTCCGGCGCGCATTTCGGCGATGTCGGCATTGCTATCGAGAATGGCAACCTGGCCCTGGCCGAGCGCAACGCGCAGCGCTGGGCCGAGATTTTCCCTGGCCATTTCTATGTCGAGATTCAGCGCGGCGGCCAGGCCAATCAGGAAGCGCAGGTACGCCACGCGGTGGCCCTGGCGGCCAAACTCGGTTTACCCGTGGTGGCCACGCATCCCGTGCAATTTATTTCCCCTGAAGAATTTATTGCCCACGAAGCCCGCACCTGTATCGCCGAAGGCGAAATGCTGGCCAACGCCAAGCGGGTGAAACGTTTCAATGACAGCCAGCGCTTCCTGTCGCAGGCAGACATGGCGGAACTGTTCGCCGACTTGCCCGCCGCGCTGGCCAATTCCGTGGAAATCGCCAAGCGCTGCAATTTGACGTTGGTCCTGGGCAAGCCGCAATTGCCGAACTTCCCCACGCCGCCCGGCATGACGATCGACCAGTTCCTCGTTGCCGAATCGCAGGCCGGCCTGGAAAAGCGTTTGATCCAGCTGTATCCGGACCCGGAACGGCGCGAAAAGGAGCGTCCGCGCTACGAAGCGCGCCTGAAGTTCGAGACGGACACGATTTGCAACATGAAATTTCCGGGCTACTTCCTCATCGTGGCCGAGTTCATCCAGTGGGCCAAGGAAAACGGCGTGCCCGTCGGTCCGGGCCGCGGTTCGGGAGCCGGTTCGCTGGTGGCGTATTCGCTGCTGATTACCGACCTGGACCCATTGCAATACAACCTGCTGTTCGAGCGCTTCCTGAATCCCGAACGCGTCTCCATGCCCGACTTCGATATTGACTTTTGCCAGGAAGGGCGCGACCGCGTCATCCAGCACGTCAAGGATTTGTATGGCAAGGAGGCCGTCTCGCAGATCGCCACCTTCGGTACCATGGCGGCCAAGGGCGCGATCCGCGACGTGGGCCGGGTGATGGACTTCGGCTACAACTTCTGCGACGGCATTTCCAAGCTGATCCCGTTCAAGCCGGGTAAACCCGTGTCGATCGCCGACGCCATCGAGGAAGAGCCGTTGCTCAAGGAGCGCCTGGAAAACGAGGAAGAGGTCAAGCAGCTGCTGGAGCTGGCGCAGCAAGTCGAAGGCATCACGCGCAATATCGGCATGCACGCGGGGGGCGTGCTGATCGCCCCGGGCAAGCTGACGGATTTCTGCCCGCTGTACACGCAGGGCGGCGACTCGGGCGTCGTGTCGCAGTACGACAAGGATGACGTGGAGGCCGTTGGCCTGGTGAAGTTCGACTTTTTGGGCTTGACCACGCTGACGATTCTCGACCGCGCCGTACGTTACATCAAGCAGCTCGATCCCGCGCAGGCGAACTTTGACCTGGCCACCTTGCCGCTGAACGACAAGCCGTCCTACGACCTGTTGACCAAGGCCAAGACGGTTGCCGTGTTCCAGCTCGAGTCGCGCGGCATGCAGGGCATGCTGAAAGACGCGCGTCCCGACCGTTTCGAAGACATTATCGCGCTCGTGGCCTTGTACCGTCCCGGCCCGATGGACCTGATTCCCGACTTCTGCAAACGCAAGCACGGCGAACGCTTCGATTATCCCGATCCGCGCACGGAATCGATTCTGTCCGAAACCTACGGCATCATGGTGTATCAGGAGCAGGTGATGCAGATGGCGCAGATCGTCGGCGGCTACTCGCTGGGCGGCGCCGACATGCTGCGCCGCGCCATGGGTAAAAAGAAAGCCGAAGAGATGGCCGAGCACCGCGAGATCTTCCGTGCCGGTGCGGCGAAAGATGGCTTGACGGCGGAAAAGGCCGACGAGATCTTCGACTTGATGGAAAAGTTCGCCGGCTACGGTTTCAACAAATCGCACGCCGCCGCCTATGCCTTGCTGTCGTACCACACGGCGTATTTGAAGGCTCACCACACGGCCGCCTTCATGGCCGCCAACTTGTCTCTGGCCATGGACGACACGGACAAGATCAAGATCCTGGTGGAAGACTCGCTGGAAATCTGCAAGCTGACCTTGTTGCCGCCGGATATCAACGAATCCGATTACCGCTTCACGCCGAGCGGCGCGGCGCCGTCCGTGAGTGGCAAGAAAGTCACGCAGATCCGTTACGGCCTGGGCGCCGTGAAGGGCTCCGGTCAGAACGCCATCGAAGCCATCATCGCCGCGCGCGAGGCCGGTGGACCCTTCACCAGCCTGTTCGATTTCTGCAAGCGCGTGGACAAGAAGCAAATCAACCGCCGCACCATCGAGTCCCTGATACGCAGCGGTGCCTTCGACTGCCTGAAGGTCGACCGCGCCATCCTGCTCGCGTCCGTGGCGTTCGCCATGGAATGCGCCGACCAGGCCGCCAAGGCGGCGAACCAGGTGAGCCTGTTCGGCGGCGACGACAGCGACATGGTGGCGCCGCCCGAGTACGTCAAAGTGCCCGTGTGGAGTGACAAGCAGCGCCTGACGGAAGAAAAGATCGCGCTGGGCTTCTACCTGTCCGGCCACCTGTTCGATTCGTATGCGCCCGAGGCGCGCCGTTTTGCGCGCACGAAACTGTCCGAATTGTCTCCGTCGCGCGAACCGCGCATGATGGCCGGCGTCATCACGGGCTTGCGCACGCAGATGACGCAGCGCGGCAAGATCCTCATCGTCACCCTGGACGACAAGAGCGGCACGGTGGAAGTGACGGTGTATGGCGAATTGTTCGACGCCAACCGGAAAATCTTCAAGGAAGATGAATTCCTGGCCGTCGTGGGCAAGGTGTCGGAAGACCGGTTTTCGGGTGGCTTGCGCATCACGGCCGAGAGCGCCTTCGATATCATCGCTGCGCGTGTGCAGTATGGCCGCCAGCTGGGCCTGACGTTGCCTGCTACCCTGGACGCCAAGCGCATCCGTGACGTGATCATGCCGCACCGGGCCGAGACGGGCTTGCCGATCGCTGCGCGGGTCAGCCCGCAAGGCGTCAGTTGCGTGCTGCAGTTTGGGGACGAGTGGAAAGTGGCGCCATCGGATGAATTGCAGATGGCACTGGAGCAAATGCTGGGTGCGCAAGAGGTGGCGGTCGAATACTGACCGGCAACTGCGCAGTCAAAAACCAAAGCCAAACCGGATGCGAATCGGGTTTGGCTTTTGACGTTTACATGTCTTTCAGGCCCGTGATCGCATAGCCTTTGGCGGCGATCTGCTGGTGCGGCTGTTCGATATGGTAGTCGGGCAATGCCTGGGCATCGTCGGCCACTTCGCTGGCGCGTACTTCGAGTTGCCAATCGGTATTGGTTACTTCTTCTGGAATGAGCTTTCCTTCCGGCACGGCGAGATAGGAAAAAATGCCGTCGTGCTCGGCTCGGCGGTAGATGTCTACGCGCATGACTTGCCTCCTAGTAATCGTTGGGGGAACCGGCGCGCCAGGAATGCACTCCGGTCTTGCTAGCGTAACAGGAATGCGCGGCGCATGGTTTTTGCGCGCGTGCGGGAGAAGAACTGTGGTATTGCGTGGCGGAATGATTGCGGGCGCGGGGCGCCTGGCCAATACCAGGGAGAGGGTCAGGCTACGGTGGAAAAGTGCTCGTCATCGAATTCGGCCGGATGCTGGGCATCATTGGTGGCCATGGCGGTGCCGTACGCGGCGACGTGGACATGGCTGCGATGCGATGCCAGGCCGTTGCGCAGGCTGTCGATCATGTTCAAGGTCAACGCGTGGCGCTTGCGTGCTTCCGAACGTTTCTTGGAAGCGATCTCTTCGAGGACGAGCACAGGCAGATTTTCGCATGGCAACTCAAAGTCGCCATCGCTGCGGGCCGTGGCGCCAAGTTCTTGCCACAATGCATTGTAGTCAGCGAGCAGCCGGCCATTCTTCTTTGCCGAATGGTGGCCGGCGCGGTTGGCATTGCCTACCAGAAGCATGGTGCAGCAACCGTGCTCGTATGCCAGCTGGCGTACCAGGCGTATCATCAGGAACTTGGGGCGCATGCCGTGCAGGTCGCGCGTGGCTTCGCGCACGCGGCGCAAGCCTTCCGCGCCCTGCGGACCCTGGATGCAGCCGATGCCCACGCCAGCATCCTTGGGCGCGCGCGCGCGGCAGCCGAAGAAGGTGAATACCACCGTGTAGAGCACATCGTCATCATGGATCAACTGCAAGACCATCTCGCCTTCGCGGTCCATGCGGAACAGCGAAGACAGGCGCAGATGGTAGCGCGAAGCGGATTTTCCCGGTACCGTGGCAAGTATGACCGGCTGGTGCGCAGCCTGTACCATCAGCTTGCCCCAGCCTTGTTGCAGGATGAAATGATAGTGGTCGACCAGCATGGACACGCGTTGCTGGCAGGACAGGCTTTTGCTCAGGTAATGCCGGTACACCTTGTGGACCAGGCGCGGGTAGGCTTGCAGCAGGTCGCCGAAGACGGGGTGGGAATTGAGCAACTTGAGCCAGATGCGCGTCTGCCGCTGGTGCAGGCGTGCCCGCAATTGCAGTTTGAACAGCTCGCGCAGGCGGGCAATGCCGGGGGGCATATTGGTGAGGCCAGCATGCAGAGTAATCGCTTGTGTCATCAGGCACTTTCCTTGGTGATTGAGAACGGTGGTGGCCGCGGGCTGTGCTCCAGGGCAGCGGCGGACAGCTCATGCCATCGGTATTGGCCAGCAGCACGGTGGCGCTACGGCTGGCGCGGGCCAGTTTGCGCGTCAGGGCGTCCGAGAATCGGTTTCGCCAGTAAGTGTTCTTAATGGCAGGTAAGACAATGTCATGGCATCCCAGCATTTCGGCCGTGTCGAGTATCGACAAAATGATTTCGCCGGAAAAAATGTGGGTGGTGAAGGCAATATGTGAACGGCTCAGGTACAAGCCGGCCTCGTGCATCATTTGCTCGGCTGCCAGCGGCAGGGCGTGCCTGCGCTGGCGTCACGTGCAGCAGGCTGACACTCACGCCTATCCCCCATTCCTGTAGCCGCCTGACGTAGCGCACACCGTAGATGCTGCCTGGCCCGGCTTGCCGTACGCGCCCGCGGCGCTGTCCGGGGCGCGCTGACGTTGCGGCGCAAGGCGTGATGCATGCATGGAAGGGATGGTCATAGTCGGAAAACCATGTCATGTTCTCCATGCCATCCCCCTCTGTAAATTGGCGAAACAGCGTACGGGTTCCCCTTATGCCGCTCCTGTTTTAATAGCGGTAGGTGACATACACTGCGCCGATCGGGGATGTCTTGCGCTGCACGATGGGGCTCTTGGCCGCGTCGCCCATGCGGTGCTCGACGCCGACCAGGGTATTGATGCCCCAGCGCGCATCGAAGCGGTGCTCCCAGTTGACGGTGGCCTGCGCTTCATAGAAACCGCCCTTGGGCGTGTATTGCTTGAACGAAGTATGCGCGGCCTGGGTGGCCGTCACGCCATACATGGTCTGCACGTACTTGCGTTCGCCCCAGCCCAGCTGGCCGCCGATGGTCACGCTGTCCTGCTGCATGCCCTTGGCATCGGACCTGCCGTAGACCTGTCCCGTCGCTTCGAAATGCACGTTCGCGCCATTTTCGCGGTTCGACAGGGGAATGTCGCTCGACACGCTCAGCGACAGGCCCGGCAATGGCGAATAACCGACGCTGAGCAGGGCGCTGGCGTTGCCCTTGACTTCGCCCATGCCCTTCAGGTAATCGCTGCCGCCCCAGCCGTTGGCGCCATTGCGCTTGTGGTCTTCGCGGTTGCCGCGGTAGCCCAATGCAGCGCTATAGCTGAAGTGGCCGGCGTCGCCACCATAGCCGATGCCGCGCGACGTGCTGAAGAACAGGCCATTGGCCATGGCGTAATCGAGGATGATCAGCGGTGAGGCCGACAGCTTGTCGGCGCCGGAATAGCTGGACACGGCGGCGACACCGCCGCCGATGGTGAAGACATTTTCCGCTGGCGGTTCGGCCGCCGCGGCGGCCAGCGGGTTGAGGATCATGCCGCTGGCGAGTGCCAGCGAGGTCAGCAGGGTTGTGGGTGCGTGCATGGAGTGTTCCGTCAGGTGGAGAACCGAGTCCGGAGTGGCTCGATTGACTGCCGACAGTATCTGTCCTTGCCATGAAGGGAAAATGAGCCTTTTATTAAGATTGCATGAAGAGCGCCTCTTTACCCTTTCTTCAGCTTGCGGTGGTTTAATATTGACCATGAAGATACTGCTGATTGAAGACGATATGGACCTGGGCAACGGCGTGCGGATCGCCCTGCGCGACCAGGGCATGCAAGTGGTCTGGGTGCGCAGCCTGGAGGATGCGGCGCGCAGCATCGAGCACGACAGTTGCGAACTGGTGTTGCTGGACCTGGGCTTGCCGGACGGCGATGGCCTCGATTTGCTGGCCCGGCTGCGCGCGGCCCGCTTGCCGGTGCTGATCCTCAGCGCCCGCGATACGCTGGAACAGCGCTTGCGGGGCCTGGACGGCGGCGCCGACGATTACCTGGTGAAGCCCTTCGTGCTGGCCGAGCTGCTGTCGCGCGTGCGTGCCCTGGCACGCCGCAGCTATGGCTTCGATGGCGATACCATCGAGTTGCGCGGCCTGTTGCTGCAAGTGCCCACGCGCCGTGTCAGCGTGCACGGCCGGCCGGTAGAGCTCACCGCCAGTGAATATGCCTTGTTGAAGACCTTGCTGATGCGCGCCAACCGCGTCATCACGCGCCGCGTGCTGGAGGAACATATCCTGCCCGGCGGGCTGGCCAATGCCAGCAATACCCTGGATGTGCATATGGGTAACCTGCGCCGCAAGATAGGCGAAGGTTATATCCGTACCGTGCGCGGCGTTGGCTATGTCATCGACCAGCAAGGCGAGACATCCACCCCGCCGGGTGCCGGCGCATGATGGGGCGTTTCTGGGCCATGCTGCGCCGGCCTACGCTGGTGCGCCGCTTGATGCTCGCGCAAATGCTGATGCTGACCGTGCTGTGGAGCCTGGCGGTTGCGTATGTGCTGATCGACGGCACGGGCGAAGCGAGCAATGTCAGCCGCGGCGTCTTGCACGCCATTATCAGCGTGGCCGATAACCTGGCCGAGCAGCCGCAGCGCCAGGAGCAAAGCTTGCGCGCGATCGACGAAGCCTTGCGCGAAGAGTTTGAAATGGGGAAAGTGCCGGAACTGGCGCCGCGCATCCTGGTCTGGCGCGAGGGCACGCTGGTCTACAAGTCCCCCGCAGCGCCCAGCGGTATCCGCAGCGCCGGTCCCGAGCAGATGGAAGTGGTCTACATCAAGGGACAGGCCTGGCGCAGCCGCAGCCTGACCGAGGGGGCCACGCGCGTGACGGTGCTGGAGGTGGGCGGGCCCTGGCAGTTTTTCATCACGATCAATTCACATGGCTATTACCTGCTGCCGCTGCTGATCAGCCTGCCGTTCTTGCTGGTGCCGGCCTGGCTGTCGATTCGCCTTGCGATGCGCCCGTGGCGCAAGCTGGCGCAGGAGGTAGCGGCGCGCGGGCCACAGGATTTGCGTCCGCTGGCGTTCAAGCCGCCGCATGGCGAACTGGCGGCACTGGTCGACAATATCAATGCGCTGCTGCAGCGGGTCGATGCCAGTGCCGCGCGTGAACGCAGCTTCATCGCGGACGCTACGCATGAGCTGCGCACGCCGCTGGCGGCCATGCGCGTGAATGTCGAGGCCTTGCAGGGCCAGGCGCATGACGCACGCCAGCAAGAGCTGCTGGATGGTATTTTAAATAGTGGAAACCGCGCCGCGCGCCTGGTGGGCCAGCTGCTGCAGCTGACGCGCAGCGAAGTGCAGGCCGGTGCTGGCGAGCTGCCGCGGCGGCAGGCGCTCGATACCTTGCTGCAAGACCGGCTGGCGGCCCTGTCCGGCCTGGCCCAGGCGGGCGATATCGAGCTCGAGTTGCAAGCCAGCGTCTCGCTCAGCGTGCCCGGACAGCGCGAGAGCCTGGTTTCGCTGATCGACAACCTGGTGGAAAACGCCATCAAGTACAGCCCGCGCGGCAGCAGCGTGACGGTGTCGCTGCATGCGGAGCGGGGTCAGGCCGTGTTGCATGTGGCCGATCAGGGACCGGGCATCGCACCGGCGCTGTATGCACGCGTGTTCGACCGCTTTTTCCGCGCGCCGCAGCAGCCGCAGCCGGGCAGTGGCCTGGGCTTGTCCATCGTCGCTTCCGTCGTGCGCCAGCATGGCGGCACGATTCAGTTGCATAGCGGTAATGGCGGCCTGGGCTTGCTGGTGGAGGTGCGCTTGCCGCTGGCCGAAGCCTGACGCTGTCTGCGCGCCTTGCGATATTGCATGAAGATTATTTCATGTGCCTGTAACGCAAGATGGCATGGCGTGGCGCTGACCTTGCTCTGTCCTGCGTCGCCGTCGCCGCTGGCCGTCAGCGCCGACCAGGAGAGTATGGTAGCCAGTAATTTGACGGTGTTTATCGTTGACGACGATCCCGCCGTGCGCGATGCACTGGGTTTGCTGTTGCGCCTACGCGGCTACCGCACGGCCCTGTTTTCCTGTGGCGAGGTTTTCCTGCACAGCTGGCGGCCGAGTCGACCGGCAGCCTGCTGGTCGATATCTGCATGTCGGGCATGGATGGCCTGCGCCTGCAGCGCCGCTTGCTGGAACTCAAATGCATGCTCCCGTCATCACTATCACGGGACACGGCGACGTTGCCCTGGCACTGGGCATTTCCATGCGCACGGTAGAAGTGCACAAGGCGCGTCTGATGGACAAGTTGGGGGGCGATCATGTGGCTGACCTGGTGCGCATCAGCATGCTGGGCACCGGCTAACCGCTAAAGATTCTCTAGGCGATGGTTTTCAATACCTGATCGACTGAAATCGCCTTGACCCAGTCGCTGCGCCGCGCCACCGTGATGACGGTGCTATTGGCGCTGTCGAAGGGGGCCCATTCGGGATTTTTCTTGCGCATCAATGCCACCACGGGCACGTGCACGGCGTTCGCCAGGTGCATGATCGACGTTTCCACCGAGATAATCAGGTCGCATTGCGCCAGCATGGCCGGCAGCTGAAAAAAGTTGTCGACTGCACTGAAGGCCTGTGTGCGCGGCAAGTTGTGCGCCTGCACGACGGCATTCACCTTGGCCAGTTCCTGCGGCATGGCGTTGATCAGGAAGCAGGCGTTCTGCCATTCGGGCATCGTTTGCATGCGTGTTATCAGCTCGGCAATGCGCTCCAGCGGCCAGCTGCGCTTGTGCGATTTGGCGAACGGATTCAGGAGTACGAGCGGACCCTGGCGCGGGGCAAAGCCCCAGGCGCTCAACTGTTCCTGCGCCTGTTGCAACGCGAGCTCGGGAATGTGCACGAAGGGATAGCGTTCGGCCACGGGAATGTCGAGTCCCGTCAATTGATGGAACCAGTCCGCATACACGCTGCTGATATGGTGCTCGCCCGCATCCTGTCCCGCGTAAGAGGCCAGTACGGCATCGATCTTGCGGTAGGCCAGGTAATGCCAGGGGCGCAGCGGGCTGAACGGCTTGCGCGTGCCGATCACCAGCCCGTTCGGGCTGATCGCGCGGGCAAGATCCGCATATTGCTGCGGCCGTACGTGGGCCAGCGACACGACGACAGGATAGTGTTCCGCTTTGGCTTCGCGCAGTGACTCTTCATACAGTGCCGGGCTGTAGGTCTTGCGGTACACCTTGGAGAACAGGCCCGACTGTTCGACCCAGTCGTACAGCGAATACGTGCGCAAGCCTTCCCATTGCCTGGCGTCGGACGTGCGGCGTACCTCATCTACCCACAGGTGGATCTGCATATGGGGATAGGCCGCGGCAAAGGCGCGGAAACCATTTTGCAGGTAGGTAAAGTCTCCCAGCGCCAGATGGGCGATGAAAAGAATTTTGTCCGACTTTTGTAGAAGTTCGGCGGGAATCAAAGGCGTCATGTATCAATACGATTTCAGGTATTCATTCGATGGTGTCAAACCACTTGCTGGGAAAATTGCAGGCGATGCAGATTGGCATATGCGCCGTTGGCATCCAATAATTGCTGGTGATTGCCGGTTTCCATTATTTTCCCGTGTGACAATACCACGATACGGTCCGCCCGTTCAATTGTTGATAGCCGATGAGCAATAACTAAGGTGGTTTTACCTTGCATCAGGTGCTCCAGTGCCGCTTGCACGGCCCGTTCCGCCTCCGTATCCAGTGCCGAGGTGGCTTCATCGAGGATCAGGATGGGCGCATCCTTGTAGATCGCGCGGGCGATAGCGACGCGCTGGCGCTGGCCGCCGGACAGGCGCGAGCCGTTGTCGCCCAGGCGCGTTTCCAGGCCGTCGGGCAAGCCATCGATGACGTCAGACAGGAAGGCGGCGGCCGCCGCCGCTTCGACGCGCTGCCGATCCGGGGCGGCGTCGCCATACGCGATATTGGCGGCAAGGGTATCGTCGAACAACACCACCTGCTGACTGACCATGGCGATCTGGCTGCGCAGGCTCGTCAGGGCGATGGCATCGATATTCTGCCCATCGAGCAAGATTTCACCACTGCTGGCCGAGTAAAAGCCGGGCAGCAGGCTGACCAGGGTCGATTTTCCACCACCGGACATGCCGACAAAGGCGACCGTTTGTCCTGGCGCGATGCTCAGATCGATGTGTTGCAGGGCCGGTTCCGGATGTCCGGGATAGGCAAAGCTCACGTCCTTGAATTCGATGCGGCCTTTGCTGCGGCCAGCGAGCGGCTTGCCGCCCGTGCGTTCCGGCGTCTTGTCGATCAGCTGGAAGACTTCCTCGGCGGCGGCCATGCCGCGCTGCAGGGGGCCGTTGACTTCGGCCAGTTGCTTCAAGGGCGTCAGCAGCATCAGCATGGCCGTGATGAAGGATACGAAACCGCCGACCGTGATTTGACCCTGCTCCGACTGGAACAGGGCCATCACGATGACCAGAGCCACGGCGGCGGCCGTGATCACCTGGGTGATGGGCACGGTGGCGGAAAAGGTCGTGGTCATGCGCATGCTGTAGCGGCGCAATTGCTCGGCACGCTCTTCGAAGCGCGCCTTTTCGTAGTCCTGGCCGCCGAAGATCTTGATCACTTGCTGCGCGCGCGTGGTTTCCTCGATGACCTGGGTCAGCTCGGCATTGACGGCCAGCGAGTCGCGGTTGAGTTTTTTCAGGCGCTTGCCCGTGGTGCGTACGACGATGGTCAGCAGAGGCAGCAGCACCAGGGTGACCAGGGTCAGCACCCAGTTCAGGTACAGCAGCCACGCCAGCAGGCCCAGCACGGTCAGCGAGGAGCGCACGATCGAGGTAAATACTTTGGTCACCATTTCAATGATCTGCTGCACTTCGAACATGATGGAGTTGATGACTTTGCCAACCGTATGCGTGTTGTAGAAGTCGATGGGCAAGTTCAGCATGCTGGCAAACATCCTGCGCCGCAACTCGTTGAGGATGCGCGTGGAGACATAGCTCATCAGGTAACTGCTGGCAAACGTCGATGCGCCGCGCATGGCAAAGATACCGATGACGATCAGCGGCACCAGCCAAAAGGAAAAATCGACCTTGCCACCAAAGCCATTGTCGAGCAGTAACTTGAGCGCATACGGCAACAGCGGTTCCGTGGCCGCCGTGACGACCATTGCCAGCAGAGCCAGGGCCAGATGTTTCTTATAGGGCGCGTGCAGCGCGGTGAGGCGCTTCAGGTCGGGCGTGAGCATCGGTATGGTTCCTTGCAGGGGACAGCAAAAACGGTCAGGCGGAAAACGAGTTCAGACAGTGCGTTCTTGCTGGCGCAGCATAGCCCACAATATCACCATCGGGAAAACCAGCATGATGATGCCGATATTCAGGGTGAGCGAACTCGTTGTCAGGCCAAAAATCATATAACAGGTGCACAGTACTACGCCTGCCAGCGCATATGGCTGGGCTGGCGCGGCATCGTGGCGCAGGGCGCGGGCAAATAGGACCCATGGAACGAGGAAGAGTGCCAGCAAGGCCAGGACACCGATAATGCCGCGCTTGACCAGGGCATCGAGGTAGTCGTTGTGGGCATTGGTATGGTCTTTAATAACCGCATTCATTTTGCCTGCGTCAGCCAGCTGTTGCTTTGCAGCCAAATAACCATTGCGGCCCATGCCGAGCCAGATATGGTTACTTGATAAGGTCAATGCTGTGCGCCACATTTCCATGCGCTGGCCAATGGACGTGGTCACATTATCGCTGTCCTGGAACTGTTTGATGTCATTGACAGCCACCGCCACGCGCTGGGGCACGCGGGAGTTGGGAAGTGTGTAGGCAAGTATGCACGCCGCCAGCAGTGTACCGAGCATAGCGGCCAGATAGCGTGCGCCGCGGCCTTTCGAATAATAGTACGAAAAAAGGCAGCCACAGACGGGTAATACCAGCCAACCGCCGCGACTGCCGCTGACGACAGAGCCGAGGACTCCGGTCAAAGCGCCGGCCAGCAAAAAGATGGACCATGTCATGCGATGGCGCTGCTCTTGTGCCCAGCCCAGCCCGCACAGGGCCAGCATTCCAAGCAGCATACTGACATTACCGTAGTGAATGGCATTGCTGGTTGCAGCTTGTGGTCGTTCAAGGTGCAATACGATTAATTGCCAAAATGCCATTGCTGCTCCCATCATGGCGCCGATGGCCAGGCCGCCCCACCATGCTGATGGCCGGGGCGGATATGCCAGCAGCAACAGCAGGACGGGTACGGCCAGCAGCGCGCGCAATGGCATGTCGAGTTCGCGCGCTGGATCGGCGTGGTACAGCATATTCGCGGTGTAAACGAAGAAATACAGTAGCAACGTGCCCAAGAGCAGGTAATCTCGCCGTTGCAGGTTCAGACGGGGGCGTTTCCATAGCAGCCAGCTGCTGGCCAGCAGGAGCACCAGTGCACCAAGGGAATATCCGCTGTTGACAGCCAGCGCCAATGCCGAAAAAAGAAACACACAAACAGAAGTCAGGCCGAGCATGAAAATCCTTGTTAACGCACGTCGTCGCCACAATGACAACTGTAGCAACATAAAGTAGGCGCCATTGTAATCGAAGGCAGTGGCAAAAACGCCCCTGAGAAATGTGATTTTCTATACCTATATGGGCGGCCTCAAGGGCAGAAATGAAAAAACCATGGTTTTAAGCCATGGTTTTTTTGTAAGCAATGGTAACTTGCCGTTAATTTGCCAAGGCCGGCAGGCCTGTCATGCGTATCAGGCGCTGGCCGGCACGCGGGTGGCCACGCCTGTGGCGATGGCTGCTTGCGACACGGCAGGCGCGACCCAGCTGCGCAGGCGCTCGTCGAACGGCGACGGAATCAGTTGCAGCGGCGTCAGCGCGCTGGTGGTGTGGCCCGGCAGCGGTTCCTTGGCCAGCGCGGCGATGGCGCGCACGCAGGCCAGCTTCATTTCTTCGTTGATGGTGGTGGCGCCCACGTCGAGCGCACCACGGAAGATGTACGGGAAGCACAGCACGTTGTTGATCTGGTTCGGGTAGTCAGAACGACCCGTGGCAACGATGGCGTCGTCGCGCACGGCATGCACTTTTTCCGGCGCGATTTCCGGATGCGGATTGGCCAGGGCGAAGATCAGCGGCTTGGCGGCCATCGATTCAACCATCTGCGCGCTGACCACGCCGCCCTTCGAGACACCGATGAAGATGTCGGCGCCGACCATGGCGTCGGCCAGGTCGCGGTCGCTCGTGTCATTCGCGTAGCGCGCCTTGTTCTCTTCCATGCTGGCATCGCGGCCCGGGTAGATCACGCCCTGGCTGTCGCACACTTTCAGCAGCGACTTGTTCAGGCCCAGCGAGACCAGCAAGTCGAGGCAGGCAATCGACGCGGCGCCAGCACCCGAGACGGCCACCTTGACGCTGCCAATGTCCTTGCCCACCAGTTCCAGGCCGTTCAGGATGCCGGCCGCGACGATGATGGCCGTGCCGTGCTGGTCGTCGTGGAAGACGGGAATGTTCATACGTTTGCGCAATTGCTGCTCGATATAGAAGCAGTCCGGCGCCTTGATGTCTTCCAGGTTGATGCCGCCGAAGGTCGGCTCCATGCGCACCACGGTGTCGATGAACAGGTCGGGATCGTTCTCGGCCAGTTCGATGTCGAACACGTCGACGTCGGCAAATTGCTTGAACAGGCAAGCTTTGCCTTCCATCACCGGTTTGCTGGCCAGCGGGCCGATATCGCCCAGGCCCAGCACGGCCGTGCCATTCGTGATCACGGCCACCAGGTTGCTGCGCGAGGTGTAGATGCCGGCCGTGCGCGGATCTTCGACGATGGCTTCGCAGGCGAAGGCCACGCCTGGCGAGTACGCCAGGGTCAGGGCGCGGGCGTCGCCCAGCGGTTTGGTTGGCGTGACGGAAATCTTGCCTGCGCGGGGTTCGGCGTGATAGGCGAGGGCGGCTTCTTTCAGGTTGAAAGTTTCGCCATTCTGGTCGGCGTGCTTGCTGTGGGAAGTAGACATAAGAATTCTGGGAAGGGCATACAGGGCCCGAGTGGTCAATCCGGGCCATGTTATGCAAGCGTTTGCACGCTGTCAAGGCTGGATTGTACTTAAGAGTCTCAAAACCGCTTTAGGCAACGGCATTATTTCAATGCAAGCGTTTGCTCGGTTTTTGACGGGAAGGGGAATTTTTACGATAAAATCACGGTATTGCGATCCGGGAAGCCCATGACAAACAAGAACCCCACCTTAAGCGACGTTGCACGGGCCAGCGGTGTGCACTTTTCCACCGTCTCGCGCGTGATGAATCCGGAAACGCGGCAAATGGTCAGCGCTGAGGTGGCCGCGCGCGTGCTGGCCGAAGCGGGCCGGCTCGGCTACCGGCCGAACCGCGCCGCCTCCACCCTGGTCACTCGCAAGTCGCGCATCATCGGCGTGGTCTTGCCCGACATTACCAACGCCGTGTTTCCACCGATTCTGCTGGGTATCGAGGAAGGCTTGCGCAAGCATGGCTACCTTGCCATCGTCGCCAACGTGGGTGCCGACGAGGAAGAACAGCTGTTCGTCATCAACCGGCTGCTGGGGCAGCAGGTCGATGGATTGATCCTGGCCACGGCGCGCCGTCACGATCCCGTCATCAAGATGTGCATCGACCAGAATGTGCCTGTCGTCACCGTCAACCGCAGCGACGAGACGGGCGTCGCTTCCTGCGTCGTTAGCGACGACGTGGTCGGCATGCGCCTGGCCGTCGAGCACTTGCTGGCGCTGGGTCACCGCCATATCGCGCACATTGCCGGGCCGGAAAACCTGTCCACGGGCCACGTGCGCCGCCTCGGTTTTCTGGCCGCCATCCAGGCCAGCGAACTCGATCCCTCACAGGCGTTCGTGTTTGAAAGCAGCGGCTATTCGCGCGAATGCGGCAAGGCAGCCCTGCTGGCGCTGCTGCGCCAGTCGCCGCAGACGACGGCCGTGGTGACCGGCAGCGACCTGGTTGCCCTCGGCTGCTACGACGCCATCCGCGAACTGGGCTTGAGTTGCCCCGAGGATATTTCCGTGGTGGGCCACAACGACATGCCGTACATGGACATGATCCGTCCACCCCTGACCACCATCCGCATCCGCCACCACGGCATCGGCACGGAAGCGGCGCGGCTGATCCTGCAAACCATAGCCTCGCCCGATTCCGCGGTGCTCGACGTGCGCCTGAAGCCGGAATTGGTGGTGCGCGAATCGACGGCGCCGCCGCGCGCTTGAAGCACATCCGTTCTCCTGTTTTCCATTCCACTGGCGAACATATGGTTACATGCAGGATCGTCCTGCATCATCTGCTATAGTGAAATGCCCGACGCTATCGTTGGCCTGGCCTTGCCGGCCATATCGGCCATATCGGCCATATTGGCCGGTTCAACGAGGTTCATCCGCGCCCAATCCCACGTGATCTCACTTGACTAAGGAAATAAATTGAAAATACCTTCTCCCCGTAAGATTCGCATGGCGCTCCTCGTGTTCAGCGTCGCCAACTTGCTGATGCTGTCTGGCTGCACTTGGCCGATCTTTAGAAACTGAGCCATCGGCGCCAGCCAGTACTGGATCAAGTACGCTTTCCGCTGTTGCCGCATGGTGTTAAACTGGCGGCCCTCATTGTTTCCCTTGCCCTCCATCGCCATGACAAAAACCACCACGCCTCCCGCCAAACGCCGCGAAGAGGGCGCCGTCAAGCTGACCGTCAATCCCTTCCTCGATGCCGAATTCTATGCGCGCATGCGCGATTACACGGAGCGCGACGCCGCCATCATCAAGGAATTGAAGGCGATCGCCGAAATCCGCGCCGGCAACAAGCAGCCCGATCCCCGCCTGGCCCCATCCTTGGCTGCCCTGCGCGGCACCGTCAAGAAAGGCCTGTCCTTCGGCGAGATGCTCGACCGTATGGCGGCCGGCAAGGAAAAAGGCTTGTGGGCAGCCTGGATGACGACCTTCGGCATTGAAATTCGCGCCATCAGCTATGCGCCCACCGGCCCGCGCAATGCCTGTCTGGTGCTGGACCTGGCCGCAAATGCGCCGGCGCATGCCATGTTTGCCAAGGCTGGCGTGCAGAACTGGCGCAGCATGGCCGCCGACGACTGCGCCGTCGTGCGCTCGGAAAAGGCGACAGTCACGACGCCCTTGAAGGTGTACGCCGTGTTCTACCTGGATCCACTGCCGGCCTGAACCAGCAGCACTACCGCCAGCACGATCAGCATCACGCCCGACAACCGTTCCAGCAACGGCAGCGCGCGCGCAAAGCGCTGCCGCAGGGCGGTGCTGCCGATGGCCAGCGCCACTGTCATATCCCACGCCAGCACGGCAAATACCATCCACGCACCATACGCCAGCATCGCAGCGGGGCTCGTCTGCCTGCCGGCCAGCACGGTGGCCAGGCTGACGTAGAACAGCGCATTCTTCGGGTTCAGGATGGCGGAGACAAACCCCATCACAACGCCGCCGCGCCAGCGCGCCTTGCCGGTGGCGGGCTTTGTATCCAGGCTGCTCTTGCCCGCATGGCGCAAGAACAGCCAGCCCAGATACAGCAGATAGGCGCATCCTGCCAGCCGCACCACCATGAATGCCGTACTGCCCGCTCGCAGCACCGATAGTCCTCCAAATGCCGCCACGATAAACACCGCATTGGCTGCGGTAATGCCCATGCACGTGCCGGCGGCGGCGCGCCAGCCGTGGGCCAGCGAGGTGCGCGCGATCAGGAAAAAATCGGGACCCGGCGACAGCAAGGAAAGAAAGTGGGCGGCGGCGAGGAAGAGGAAATCGTGCATGGAGTTTGGCTCCGGCAATGGCGATGCGCGAGTATGCAGGGGCTGAAGGCAGCCTGTATTGAAGAAAATTGCGGGCGTCTCAGCTGCCCTGGCCGCGATAGCGCCCCGGCGTGATGCCCGCATGTGCCTTGAAGACACGCTGCAGATGGCTCTGGTCGGCAAAGCCCAGTTCATGCGCCAGCGGCGCCAACGCCGTCCCTGCCTGTAAGCGGCTGCGCGCGCGGTTGACGTGCATATTTAGCTGGTAGGCGTGCGGCGTCAGGCCCGTGGCGGCACGGAAGGCGCGGATCAATTGATATGGGCTCAGGCCTGCCGCTTCTGCCAGTTGCCGCAGGCTGGCCGAGGGCTGTGCCTGCAGCGTTTTGAGCACGGGCGCCAGTTGCTGCGGCAGCGGCTTGCGTTCCGAGGGCAGCAGGTTTGCACAGGCGCTGGCGCAAGCGCTCAGAAACGCCAGCAGCGCCGCATCCTTCTCTGCCGCGCTGGCCGTTGAAAACAGCAGCGCATTCATGGCACAAAACTGTGCGTACAGCAGCGGGCAGTGCAACACCGCCGCCGTGTCGCCATCGAGCGCCGGCGCGTGTGCTTGCAGCCACTGCGCATCGAGATGCAGCATCTGGTAGCTCCAGAGGGCGTCAGGCAGGGCATTGCAGGCGTGCACGCAGCCGGCCGGCACCAGCACCAGGCTGCCGACGCGCAGCGGCGTCTGGCGGCCATGGCTGCCCGTAAACACGCTGCCGCCGGCATCGACGGCGCCAATCGAAAACGTGGGATGGCTGTGCGGCTTGTAGCACGCCCGGCTGTGGCAGGCGCGCCGGCTCTCCACGTGGGGCAGAGCCGGGTCGCGCCAGAAGAAGGTAGTGCCCGGCATGGCTACATCAGGATGACGTCGTACTGCTCCTGGTGGTAGGCATTTTCCACCTGCAGCGAGATTTTCTTGCCAATGAAATCACCGAGCATGGCCAGGTGCTGCGATTCTTCTTCGAGGAACAAATCCACGACTTCCTGCGAGGCGAGGATGCGGAACTCGCGCGGGTTGAACTGTTTTGCCTCGCGCAGCAGTTCGCGCAGGATTTCATAGCAGATGGTGCGCGAGGTTTTTACCTGTCCCTTGCCGGCGCAGGCGGGGCACGGTTCGCACAGGATGTGGGCGAGCGATTCGCGCGTGCGCTTGCGCGTCATTTCCACCAGGCCCAGCGGCGAGAAATTGCTCACCGACACCTTGGTGCGGTCGCGCGACAGGGTGCGTTTCAGTTCGGCCAGCACGGCGTTGCGGTGCTCGGCGTTATCCATGTCGATGAAGTCGAGGATGATGATGCCACCCAGGTTGCGCAGGCGCAGCTGGCGCGCGATGGCATGTGCCGCTTCCAGGTTGGTCTTGAAAATCGTGTCGGCGAAATTGCGTCCGCCCACAAAGCCGCCCGTATTGACGTCGATGGTGGTCATCGCTTCCGTCTGGTCGACGATCAGGTAGCCGCCCGATTTCAGGTCGACCCGGCGCCCCAGCGCGCGCAGGATTTCCTCTTCCACTCCATATAAATCGAACAGCGGGCGCTCGCCCGTGTAGTGCTGCAGACGCGTCAGTTCGCTGGGCGTGTAGATTTCCGCGAATTCGCGCAATTTCACATAGTTTTCGCGCGAGTCGACCTGGATGGTGGCCGTTTCATCGCCGACGAAATCGCGCAGTACGCGCTGCGCCAGGCTCAAGTCCTGGTGCAGCAGGCTGGTGGCGGGACGCGTGCGCGCGCCGTGCGTGATGGTGCTCCAGGTTTTGCGCAGGTAGTCGACGTCCGCCTTCAGGTCCGCGTCGGAAGCGTCCTCGGCCATGGTACGCACGATGTAGCCACCTTTTTCATCGGGCGGCAGCAGGCTTTGCAGGCGCACGCGCAACTGCTCGCGTTCCGCTTCCTTTTCGATTTTCTGCGAGATGCCGATGTGCTTGTCTTGCGGCAGGTACACCAGCATGCGCCCGGCGATGGAAATCTGCGTCGACAGGCGCGCGCCCTTGGTGCCGATCGGGTCCTTGATCACCTGCACCGTCAGCACCTGGCCGTCGAACAGGATTTTTTCAATGGGAGCGGGCGTGGCGTTCTGGCCATCGTGGCCGCGCGCTTCCCAGATGTCGGCCACGTGCAGAAAGGCGGCGCGCTCCAGGCCGATGTCGATGAAGGCCGATTGCATTCCCGGCAACACCCGCACCACTTTGCCGGAATACACATTGCCGGCCAGGCCGCGCGTGAGCGTGCGCTCGATGTGCAATTCCTGCACGGCGCCCTGCAAGATGAGGGCGACGCGGGTTTCTTGCGGCGTGATATTGATCAGGATGTCTTCGTTCATGGAGGCGCGGGAGTGGAGGCAACGAATGACATCATACCCGTGTTCAGGGCAAGGGCACACCTGCTAGCCTTAGCAACTGTGCAGTTTCGTACAGAGGCAGGCCCATGATGCCGGAATGGCTGCCTTCTATATGCTCGACGAACAGCGCGGCGCTGCCCTGGATGCCGTAGCCGCCGGCCTTGTCATACGGCTCCGGCGTGGCGCAATACGCGGCGATGGCGGCGGGCGACAGCACACCGAAGCGCACTTGCGACACCTGCGTGCGCTGCTCGGCGAAGTTCTTGTAGTGCACGGCGATCGAGGTGAGCACCTGGTGCGTGCGGCCCGACAGCTGCTGCAGCATGGCTACGGCTTCCGCCCGGTCGGCCGGTTTGCCGAGGATGACGCCGTCAATGGTGACGGTGGTGTCGGCCGCCAGCACGGGGCGCGGGGTCAGGTGGCGGCGGCGTACCAGGTCCCAGGCGAAGGCGGCTTTTTCATTCGACACGCGGGCGACATAGTCGAGCGCCGATTCGCCAGCGAGGATTTCCTCGGTGACGTCGGCGCCGCGCGGGCCGTCGCTGCGCAGCAGCAGCAATTCGAAATCGATGCCGATCTGGCGCAGCAGTTCGCGCCGGCGTGGGCTTTTGGAAGCAAGGTAGATCTTGTGATCAGCCGTTTTCATGGGGAGTTCAGACGCGGTGGTAGGGGTGGTTTTGCGTGATCGACCAGGCACGGTACAGCTGCTCGGCGAGGATCACGCGCACCACGCCGTGCGGCAGGGTCATGCTGGAGATGCGCAGCATGCCTTCGGCACGCGCCTTGAGCTGCGGATCGAGGCCGTCGGCGCCGCCGATCAGGAAAGCCGTGTCGCGGCCATCCTGCTGCCACGCCATCAACTGCTGCGACAGGCCGACGCTGGTCAGGTCCTTGCCGCGTTCGTCGAGGGCGATGATGCGCACGCCCTTGGGCAGGACGGCTTCGATGCGTTCGCGTTCCAGCGCCATCGCCGTAGCGGCGGTCTTGCTGCCGGAACGCTCCACCGGCTTGATTTCTTTCAGCACGATGCGCAGTTCCGGTGGCATGCGCTTCGCGTATTCCGCGAAGCCCGTCTCTATCCAGGCCGGCATTTTATGGCCGACCGCAGCGATGATGAGCTGCATCGAGGCTTACGCTTCGACTTTTTTGATACGCTTGATCACGGTTTTTGCCGGTGCAGCATCGGCTGCCGGCTTGGCCGCGCGTGGGGCGCGCACTTTTTTCTCTGGCAGCGCTTTCAGGGCTTTCACGGCAGCTGCTTCGGTCTTGGTAGGTGCGATTTTCACGGTCTTGCCGACAGCTTTCGATGCGGCTTTTTTCGCCGGGGCTTTCTTGGCGGCGGTGGCTGCCGTGGCTTTCTTGGCCGGTGTCTTTTTCTCGATCACGGGCGAAACTTCGACCTTGGCCTTGCTGGCCGCCAGATGGCCGCTGATTTTCTTCGGCTCGTCGTCGCTGGCTTTTTTCGGTGCGCGCTTGGCGGCACCCAGCTTGATCGGGGTGTCGCCCCAGATTTCTTCCAGGCGGTAGTAGGCACGGATAGGCGCTTGCATGATGTGGACGATCATGTCGCCCAGATCGACCAGTACCCATTCACCCGTTTCCTCGCCTTCCATGCCGATGATTTGGCCGCCAGCGTCCTTGACCTTGTCGCGCACCGAGGCGGCCAGCGCCTTGGTTTGACGGTTCGAGGTACCGGAGACGATCGCGATGCGGTCGAACAGGCTGGTCAGGTGACTCGTTTCGAAGACGGCGATGTCTTGGCCTTTGACGTCTTCAAGGGCGTCAACGACGAGGGTTTGCAGTTTTTTGATGTCCATTTAGCTTTTGTATAAATTATGTTGTTCAATATAGTCTAGCACTAGCGGGGAAACAAGCGAGTTTGCCCGATTCCCCCGTTGTAATGCCGCACGTATTTCGGTGGCGGAGATATCCACCGCGAAGTCCTGTGCCAGATAAGTCAGACCGTGCGGCGTGTTGCGGATGCTTTCCAGAGACCCCAGGCGGCGCGAAAATTCGTCGGCGACCACTTGCGGTACTGCTGTGTCATTCAGCGCGAAGCCGGGGCGGGCCGCGACGCAGATATGCGCGTATTCAAATAATTGCTGCCATTCGCGCCATGTCGCGAGCCGCTGCAGCTGGTCGGCGCCCATCAGGAAAACGATGGAAGCGCGCGGTCCCAGTTCTGCGCGTACCTGGCGCAAGGTATCGATGGTGTAGCTGGCCTGGCCATGTTCGCTGCGCTCGATTTCCTGGCGGTCGATCACCACAGGCAGGGGCAGGCCGGCAAACGCCAGGCCGGCCATCTCGGCGCGCTGCTGGCCGGTGGCGCCCAGATTGCCTTTTTGCCAGGGCGCGCCTGCCGGAATCACGCGCAGCTCATCGGCGTGCAACAGGCTGGAAAAATGCGTGCCCAGCGCGACATGCCCTATGTGAACCGGATCGTAGCTGCCGCCCAGCAGCGTCACGCATGCCGTACTACCTTCGGTCACGCCTGCAGCCAGTCGCGATGCACGAGGAAGTCAGTATACAACGCCGCTTCGGGACTGCCCGCTTCCGGGTGCCAGTCGTAGCGCCACTTGACCACGGGCGGCATCGACATCAGGATCGCCTCGGTGCGTCCGCCCGACTGCAGCCCGAACAGGGTGCCGCGGTCGAACACCAGGTTGAACTCGACATAGCGTCCGCGCCGGTAGCACTGGAAATCGCGTTCGCGTTCGCCGTAGGGCGTGTCCTTGCGCCGCGCCAGGATCGGCACATAGGCGTCAATGAAGGCATCGCCGGCGCTGCGCAGCATGGCAAAGCTGTTGTCAAAGCCCAGGGCATTGAAGTCGTCGAAGAAGATGCCGCCGGCGCCGCGCGCTTCGCGCCGGTGCTTCAGGTAGAAATAATCGTCGCACCACTGCTTGAACTTCGGATGCAGTTCCGCGCCAAACGGCGCCAGCGCATCATGGCACACCTGGTGGAAGTGCTTCACGTCGCCCGCGTCGCCATAATACGGCGTCAAATCCATGCCGCCACCGAACCACCATACGGGTTCGCCAGCGGCATTCACGGTGCTGAAAAAGCGCACATTCATGTGCACCGTCGGTGCGTAGGGATTGCGCGGATGCAGCACCAGCGACACGCCCATTGCTTCCCACGCCTTGCCACCCAGTTCAGGGCGCGCGGCCGCGGCCGATGGCGGCAGTGCGGCGCCGGTGACGTGCGAAAAATTCACGCCGCCACGCTCGAACACATTGCCTTCCTCGATCAGCCGCGAAATGCCGCCGCCACCCTCGGGGCGCTGCCAGGCATCGGTCAGGAAAGGCTTGCCGTCCTGCGCTTCGAGCGCCTGCACGATACGGCTTTGCAAATCGAGCAAATAAGCCTTGACGGCCGAAGGGGAGGGAGTTGACGACATCGCGTGGGCCGACGAGGCCGAAATAAAAAAGTAAGGACGGATTGTACCCTGTTACGCGTTTTTGTGATAGCGCGGCGCTTGCGCCGAGGTTTTGCGGCTGGCCGCGAGCACCGTCCGCGGCCAGCGCCTTCTACAGCATGCGCAATTGCTGCAGCACGGGTAGTTTGTCCTGCAGGAATTCATCAATGGCGGCGTTGAGCAGCTGCTGGTGCGCCGCCTCGTCGACGCATGCCACTCCCTCCTTGAGCAGGCGGCGCCCGCAGCGCGCCATGGCGCTGGCCGCCTGCGCCTGCAGGGTGGCCAGGTCCGGCTGCTCCCGCTCCTGGATCAGCAGCGAAAACAGCAGCCGGGCGATGAATTCCGTGTCGATACCGCTGCCTGTCAATGGCGAGCACAGGATGCGGTAGTCGTCGCCGTAGCGCAGCTGAGCGCCGATGGCCTGGTTCAGGCGGCGCGCGGCTGCGTCGCCGCCGTCGCCCTGCGCCCCACTCGGGAAATACATCACGACCTGGCTGCCGGTGACCAGCATGGCCGCCACCTCCGCCAGGCTTTGGACACTCTGGCCGGGCAAGGAGGGCAGTGCCGCCAATTCGGCCAGGCTGCGCGGGCCGGTCGCCAGTGCGTCGCATACGGCGCCGTAGACCTGCTCGTTTCCTGTCACTACGCCGGCTTTGGTCTGAAAGGTAAAGGTCATTTTTGCGCGCGGCACCAGCATGGCCAGGTGCACGTTGGCGTGACATTCGGCCTGGCGCACGGCCCCCATGCGGCGCGCGCCCCGCACCAGCACATCCTTGCGGAAGCTGGTATTGAGAAAATAATCCTTCACTGTTTCGCGCATGGCCGCATCGGGCAGCAAGTCGATGGTGGCTTGCTGGTCGGCGTTCAGATACAGCTCGGGAAAGGCAAAAGGCAGGTCGGCGGAGCCGGCAAAATCGAGCTTGGCGCGCGCCACATCGCGCATTACGTCGGCGTGGTACAGCGGCTCCCAGTTCTGGTTCAGGTATTCATGCACGCTGTAATGGGGATCGCTGTTGATGAGCGCATTGAGGCGCGGCGCGAGTGCGGGATTGTCCGCGATGTAGCCAGCCTGCAGGTTCTGCAACTGCTGCACATAGGCGATCCCAGCCTGCATCTGCAAGTCGCTGCGCCCGGGGAAGCTGGCGGAAAATTCCAACAGCAGGCGCTGCAGGGGCAGGGCGGAACTCCATCCCGGCATGGCGTTATAGCTGAGCGAAACGATACCGCCCGGTTTCAGATAGCGCGCAATGAAGTCGACGATATGCTGGCGGTTCTCCCGGTTGACCCAGGTGTAGATGCCGTGCAGGGTAATGAAGTCGAACTGCGGCAGATCGGGCACGCGGCCCTGGGCCAATTCTTCAAAGCTGTTTTCCAGCAGGGTCAGATTGCTTGACCGGGCCTCTGCCGCCAGGGCGCGTGCGCCAGCGACATGCGCCGGATTGAAATCGTTGCCGTAGAACTGGCCGTTGGCATTGGCCGCTGCCAGGACGTTGAGCGTCTGGCCGCGGCCGAAGCCCAGCTCAAAGTAGGTGTAGGGCTGATCCAGGGGCACCGGTTCGATGCCGTTGAGGATGCAGCTGAAATTGAGGTGATGCGGACTCAGGTCGCTGTAAAAACCGTTGGTGTACTCGATATCCGACACGTATCCTTCATTCCAGGCCATGGCTTCCCCGCATTGGTGGCAAAACACCAGTATGCCATCATGACCACCGGCGCGGGAAGTGCGTAGTGGTTCAGCGCGCCGGCGGCGTGGCGTCGTCCTGTACCACCGTGACGGACAGGTCCGGCCCGGTGCCGGGCAGGCGCGCACTCTCCACTGCCTGCGCGGCGCGCTGCTGCAGATCGCGTCGCTCGACGCCCTGCTCTGCGATAGGGGCGGGAGAGGGCGCCTGCTTGCTGATAATGGCGCTGGCCGCAAAGGCCAGTGCCAGCACCAGCAGCGCGGCCATCACCCAGGTTCCCGGGCGCGCATAGACGGGGCGCTCCCGGCGGGCCTGGCGCGCGGCGGCGTTGACGATGATGCGGCCCAGCTCCGAGCCGTGCTGGCGCGTGCGCAGTAATTCGAATTGCTGCGCCGTCAAGGTGCCTTGCCGGAGCATGTCGCGCAGGGCGGCGATGGGCGAGGCGAGCAGGCGGTCCCCGGGCAAGCTGGCGTGGGCGGCGTCGCGCTGCCACTGGTCGATCACATCCTCGTCATACAGGGTGTCGATGGCCTGGCGGTTGACCTGGCGCAGCGCGTCGGCGGCCAGTTGCTGGCGTTCGAGCAGGGCCGCACCGCCATGCCGGCGCGGCAGCTCCTGCATGCGCCGCAGGAAGTCGTCCTGCGGCAGCAGGTCGGTGCGCAGCAGCCATGCCAGGGCCTCGGCGGGACCTGTGCCGGCGGCCAGCCGTGGCATGTCGATGTCGTCATCCTCGTCCAGGGCGAGGATCTCCAGTTCGGCGATGGCGTCGTCGAGTTCATTGTCCGTGATCAGGCGCAGTTGGCGCAGTTCGGCGAGTGCAGGATGGGGGGGACTGGTCATGGGCTGCAACTTTGTCTGAAAGGCAAAATCTTAGCGCAAGGCCCGTTTTCCCGGCGCGCCTATGCAAACGGGGCCGGGGCGGATGCATTCCGCGCCGGCCCCGCCATTTGCCGCCAAGGGGCGTGCTTGGTGCCTGGTGCTTAGTGCTTCAGGCCGCGCCAGCCGATGTCGCGGCGGTACTGCGCACCGTCGAAATGGATTTTTTCCACGGTTTCATACGCCTGCTTCTGCGCCATCTTGATGCTGTCTCCCAGGCCCACCACGCACAGCACGCGCCCGCCGTTGGTGACCAGGCGTTCGCCCTCGATGCGGGTGCCCGCATGGAAGGTGACGGAGTCGACGGTTTCGGCCGGGATGTCGCCAATCGGCGTACCCTTGACGGGATCGTCCGGGTAGCCGGCGGCGGCCATGACGACGCCGACAGCCGTGCGGCGGTCCCATTCCAGTTCCACCGCATCGAGCGTGCCGTTGACGGCATGTTCCATGACGGTGACCAGGTCGGTCTTCAGGCGCGCCATGATCGGTTGCGTTTCCGGATCGCCCATGCGGCAATTGAATTCCAGCGTCTTCGGCGTGCCCTTGTCGTCGATCATCAGGCCGGCGTACAGGAAGCCCGTAAACGTGATGCCGTCCTTGGCCATGCCCTGGATGGTCGGATTGATGATTTCGCGCATGACGCGTGCATGCATGGCCGGCGTGACGATGGGGGCCGGCGAATACGCGCCCATGCCGCCCGTGTTCGGGCCCTGGTCGTGGTCCTTCAGGCGTTTATGATCCTGGCTGGTGGCCAGCGGCAAGATGTTCTTGCCGTCGCACATGACGATGAAGCTCGCTTCTTCTCCAGCGAGGAATTCCTCGATGACGATGCGCGCGCCGGCGTCGCCGAACTGGTTATCGGACAGCATCATGTCGACCGCCTGGTGCGCTTCTTCCAGGGTCATGGCAACGACCACGCCCTTGCCGGCGGCCAGGCCGTCGGCCTTGATGACGATCGGCGCGCCCATGGCGTCGATGTAGGCATGCGCGGGCGCGACGTCGGAAAACGTCTGGTAGGCGGCTGTCGGTATGCCGTGGCGCTGCATGAAGGCCTTGGCGAAGTCTTTCGACGATTCCAGCTGCGCCGCCTCTTTCGTCGGGCCGAAGATTTTCAGGCCGCGCGAGCGGAACAGGTTGACGATGCCCGCTGCCAGCGGCACTTCCGGACCGACGACCGTGAGGCCGATGTGTTCCTGCTGAACGAAGTCGGCCAGCAATTGAGGGTCGCTGATGTCGAGATTGACCAGGCGCGCATCGCGCGCGGTGCCGCCGTTGCCCGGCGCGACATACACCATCTGTATGCGTTCGGACTGGGCCAGTTTCCAGGCCAGGGCGTGTTCGCGGCCGCCAGAGCCGACTACCAGAATTTTCATAGGGACCGTTCGTTCAGTGTGGGTTGCAGGGCGGCGGTGCCGCCCTTGAGGTGTACAGCTGTATTTTTTGCTTAGTTCTCGATCAGGGCATTCGTAAACACTTCCTGTACATCGTCCAGCAGCTCCAGCGCATCGATCAGCTTTTGCATCTTGATGGCGTCGTCGCCCGCGTACACGGTTTCCGTCGCCGGCTTCATGATGACTTCGGCCACTTCGGCCTTGAAGCCGGCCGCTTCCAGCGCTTCCTTGACGGTGGCGAAATCGTGCACAGGAGTGATCACTTCGAAGCCGCCTTCCTCGTCGGCGATGACGTCGTCGGCGCCCGCTTCCAGGGCCGCTTCCATCAGCTTGTCTTCGTCGGTGCCCGGCGCGAACAGCAATTGGCCGCAGTGCTGGAACATGAAGGCGACCGAGCCTTCGTTGCCCATGTTGCCGCCATTCTTGTTGAAGGCGTTGCGCACTTCGGCCACCGTGCGCACCTTGTTGTCGGTCATGCATTCGACGATGACGGCTGCGCCGCCCACGCCGTAGCCTTCGTAGCGCACTTCTTCGTAGTTGGCGCCATCGACGCCGCCGCTGCCGCGGTTGATCGCGCGCTGGACGTTGTCTTTCGGCATGTTCGCGTCAGCCGCCTTGTCGACCGCCAGGCGCAGGCGCGGATTGGTGATGGCGTCGGCGCCGCCCATGCGGGCCGCAACCGTGATTTCCTTGATCAGGCGCGTCCAGATTTTGCCGCGCTTGGCATCGGTGGCAGCCTTTTTATGCTTGATATTGGCCCATTTGCTATGTCCTGCCATGTCGAATCTTCCTTAGACGAGGTGTTCAATTGTGGCCGACATTTTAGCATATCGGCCCCCTGCGAAGCGGCATGGACCCGTCATCAGGATGACACAATCTGTTGCTAAAGTGACGCGCTTTCACCATATCGAGGGCGCGACATCATGGCAAGTCAAATGGACAGGCGGCAATTTCTGAAATTCGGCGGCGCACTTGGCACATTTATTACCGTGTCAGTGGCCACTGCCGGCCTAGCCGCCTGCGGCAGCACCGATTACAGCGATCCTGGCGTGCCGCTGGCATCGGGCAGCGACTGGAAATTCCCGCAAAGCGTTGCCTCGGGTGATCCGCGCGCCGACAGCGCCATGCTGTGGACGCGCGTCGTGCCCGCCAGTTTTGACGCCGTCGCGCCCGCCGTGGCCGGCAAGTCCGACGTGGCCGTGCGCCTGATCGTCAGCGCCAGCGACAATACGGCTGCCCTGGGCGGCAACACGGCCCTGGCCGGCACGCCCATCGTCGACGCCAAGCTGCCGCTGAAAGCCGATTTTGACAATACCCTGCGCCACAAGGTGACGGGCTTGCAGCCGGGGCAGGTGTATTTTTACCAGTTCATCGCCGGCGACGTGCGCTCGAACGTGGGCCGCTTCAAGACGGCGCCCGCCGCCACGGCCGACGTAGCGCAGTTGCAGTTCGCCTACCTGACGTGCCAGGACTGGAGCATCAACCACTGGGGCGCGCTGTCGCACATCGCCGCCAATGAAGCGCTCGATTTCATCGTCCACCTGGGCGATTACATCTATGAAACGGTGGGCGAGGCCTTCCAGAGCGGCGCCGTGGAAAGCCGCCACGACCGCTTGATCCTGCCGGACGGCACGTACAAGAGCGGCACGTCCGGCGCGAAATATGCCACCACGGTGGCCGACTACCGCTACCTGTACAAGAAATACCGCACCGATACGCGCCTGCAAGCCGTGCACGAGCGCTTCGCTTTCATCGCCATCTGGGACGACCACGAGTTCACGGACGACGCCTGGCAGGACGCGTCCACCTATGAAGGCATCGTGGCGACGGACGGCAGCGACCTGCACCAGCCGGCCCGTCGCCGCAGCGCCAACCAGGCGTGGTTCGAATACATGCCGGCCGACGTCACCTTCGACGCCGCCGCGACAACGTTCCAGAATATCCAGATTTACCGCGATTTCCAGTTCGGCAAACTGATGCAACTGGTGATGACGGACGAGCGGCTGTACCGTGCCGACCATGCGATTGCCGAGTCGACCATCAACCCCGCCACGGGCAAGCCGCTGGGCAGCATCGGCAGCCGCTACCTGGTGCCGCAAACGCTGTTCGACAGCGTGGAAGGGCAGAAAATGGCGGCCGCCACGAAAGCCGGCACGGACCCGCTGGCGGCCGCCGGCATGCTGGGCACGACCCAGCGTGACTGGTGGAAGGGCAAAATGAAGGCGGCCACGTCGACCTGGAAGCTGTGGGGCAATGAAGTGTCGCTGCTGCGCATGGGCCTCAATGGCACGGATGCGATTGCCACCTTGCTGGCGTTGAGCGCCATATCGAATGTGGGCCAGGCCATTGCCAGCACCCTGCCACTGGTGGGCGGCAGCGTGCCGCTGGCGTCCGCCATCGTGGCCGCCTCGACGGCGGGCGCATCGACAACTGTGGCGCAAGCCGCGGCCATGGCGATTGCCGGCGTGGCAGCGAACGCCAGCGCGCAGGGCGCCGCCGCCGTGGGCGCCGGCTTGAGCGCGGCCCAGGCCGGCATCACGGTGGCCGCCTACAACAGCGGCTCACCGGCCGCAGCCGCACAAGTGATCGCCTTCGGCTGGATCAAGCCCGACGTGCAGGCCAAGGGCGCCGCGTCGAGTTTTGTCGCCGCGTCCGGCCAGCAAGCGGCGCTGACGCCATTTTTCACGCGTTTCCTGCTCAATTGCGACCAGTGGGATGGCTACAACAGCGAGCGCAAGAATTTGATGGCGCACCTGAAAAACAATGCCATCGGCAACGTGGTGGCGCTGACCGGCGATATCCACTCGTTTTTTGCCGGCACCGTCAGCGACGACTTCGACGCGGCCGGTGGCGGCACGCCCGTGATGGTGGACCTGGTCTCGGCCGGCGTCAGCTCGGACTCCTTCTTCAGCTATCTGAAGTCGGCCGCCGGCGCCATGGGCGATATCGGCACCCTCGTCAGCTATCCGCTGGCCATTCCCGTCACGGGCCTGGGCACGCTCAATCTCGACATCAACCTGCTCGACTACACCATGGGCAAGGCGACGCCCACCGTCGACAGCCTGCTGGAGCAATTGCGCGTGCAACTGCGCGGCGCCCTGGCCGCCAAGGGCGTGGCGGAAGCGCAACTCGACGCCACGGTCGCTAGCGTGCAGGCGGGCTTGAAAGCAAGCACTGACTTCAATACAATCCTGCTGGGCCTGGCGCAGCAATTGTCCGGCCTGGGCAACAATCCATGGATCAAGCATCTGAATACGGATGCGCAGGGCTACACGGTGGTCACCTTGACGCCGGGCAAGCTGGTGGCGCAGTTCAAGCAGGTGAATAAACTGATCGGCACGGCGGCGCCAAGCAGCGTGATTGCGCGCGTGACGACGGCGACGGTCACGGCGGGTGTGGCGGCAGTGGTGGTGGCGTAAATGTAAGCCCAAAGCAAGGGCCGGGGTCAGACGGGGACGCCGAGTCCCGTCGGGTCTGACCCCAACTTTTGCCTTACAATCTGGGCATGAGCTCCAGTTCCCCGCAAGCCACCCCATCTTCGCTTCCCCGTTCCGTCTACCTCGGGGGCCTGGCCATCGCCGTGGGCGGGGCGGTGCTGTTTTCCACCAAGGCCATCGTCGCCAAGCTGCTGTACCGCTACCAGATCGACGCCGTCACCCTGATCGCCTTCAGGATGATTTTCTCGCTACCCGTGTTCGCCGTCATCGCCTGGTGGAAGATGCGTACGCAGCCGCCGTTATCAAACAGCGACCGCTGGCGCCTGGTCGGGCTGGGCCTCGTCGGCTACTACCTGTCCAGCTATCTGGATTTTCTGGGATTGCAATATATTTCCGTAGGGCTGGAACGCTTGATTTTGTTCCTCACGCCCACTTTCGTGCTCTTGATTACCACCGTGTACTTCAAACAGCGCATCAGCCGCCTGCAATGGATGGCCCTGTTCACCTCGTATTGCGGCATCGTGCTGGTCTTCGTGCACGACTTGCAGGGCGGCGCCAGCAATGTGGCGCTGGGGTCCACCCTGGTGCTGGGTTCGGCCTGTTCGTATGCCGTGTATCTGCTGGGCTCGGGCGAACTGGTGAAGCGCATCGGCTCCATGCGCCTGGTCAGCTACGCGATGTGCGTGGCCAGCTTTGCCTGCATCGCCCAATTCTTCATCCTGCGCCCCGTCGAGTTGCTGATTCAGCCCATGCCCGTGTATGGCTTGTCCTTGCTGAACGGCATCTTTTGTACGGTGATGCCCGTCTTCATGACGATGATCGCCGTCGAGCGCATCGGCGCGCCCGTCGCCTCGCAAGCGGGCATGATCGGCCCCGTGTCGACCCTGTTCCTGGGCGCCATGATCCTCGATGAACCGATCACCAACTGGCAACTGGCAGGCACCAGCCTGGTATTGGCCGGTATTTACTTGCTGTCGAAAAAGAAATAATTCTTCCACCCACTGAAAATGCTCCCAACATGAAAACACGCATCGCCCTGATTGCCCACGACAAGAAAAAAGATGACATGATTACCCTGGCGGGCGAATACCTGGATTTTTTGAAGGGCTGCGAACTGTCGGCCACGGGTACCACGGGCGGCCGCCTGATCAACGAGCTGGGCTTGCAAGTGGAGCGCAAGCATTCCGGCCCGTTTGGCGGCGACTTGCAGATTGGCTCGCTGCTGGTGGAAGGCTTGATCGATTGCGTGATCTTCCTGCGCGATCCGATGACGCCGCAGCCGCACGAGCCGGACATCAACGCCCTGGTGCGCGCCTGCGACGTGCACAACGTGGCGTGCGCGACGAATCTGTCATCGGCGCACATGGTGCTGTCGCAGCTGCAGGCGCGGGCCGTTGCTGCCGCCTGATTCACCCAGACAAGGAGATGAGTATGAGCGCAACGATTACCACCAAAGCCATCCGCGTACAGCGCGTGGGCGGCCCGGAAGTGATGGAGTATGTGGATGTGGAGCTGGCGCCGCCCGGTCCCGGCGAGGCGCGCGTCAAGCATGAAGCCATCGGCCTCAATTTCATCGACGTGTATTTCCGCTCGGGTTTGTATCCGCAGCCGCTGCCCAATGGCCTCGGCGTCGAGGGTGCGGGCATCGTCGAGGCGGTGGGCGAGGGCGTCACGGAAGTCAAGGTCGGCGACAGGGTGGCGTATGCGGCGCGCATCAATGGCGCGTATGCGCAGCAGCGCAACTTGCCGGCGGCCCTGCTGCTGGCGCTGCCCGAGCGCATCGCTTTCGATACGGCCGCCGCCATGATGCTGCAAGGCTTGACGGTGCAATACCTGTTCCATCGCACGGTAGCCTTGAAAGCGGGCGATACCATCCTGTTTCACGCGGCTGCGGGCGGCGTGGGCCTGATCGCCTGCCAGTGGGCCAAGGTGCTGGGCGTAAACCTGATCGGCACGGCCGGCTCCGATGAAAAGGCGGCGCTGGCCAAGGCGCATGGCGCGGCCCACGTGATCAACTACAACAAGGAAAACTTCGTCGAGCGCGTGCGCGAGATCACGGGCGGCAAGGGTGTTTCTGTCGTCTACGATTCCATCGGCAAGGATACATTTACGGGCTCGCTCGACTGCCTGGCACCGCTGGGCATGATGGTCAGCTTCGGCAATGCCTCTGGCCCCGTGCCGGCGTTTACCCTGTCCGAGCTGGCCTCGCGCGGTTCGCTCTTCATCACGCGCCCCGCCCTGTTCAGCTATGCCTCCAACCGCGTGAACCTGGAAGAGATGGCCGCCTCGCTGTTCGGCGTCGTCAGCAGCGGCGAAGTGCAGATCGAGATCAACCAGCGCTACAGCCTGGCCAATATCGCCCAGGCGCACACGGACCTGGAAGGGCGCAAGACCACCGGCTCGACCATCATCGTGCCATGAGCGGCGCACATGATGGCACGCCGAAGTTCGGCCGCCTGCTGATCGTGCTGATGCTGGCTGTAGCGCTGATCGGCGTACTCACTTTTGCTGCCGAGGCGTATTACTCATAGGCATAAAACGCAGACATGAAAAAACCGGCTTGCGCATTGCTGCACCAGCCGGTTTTTTTTTACGTCAGTGACTTATTCCACTTTGACTTCCACCTTGCGCGGAACGCCGCTCTGGCCGGGGAAGTCGGCAAAGGCGCTCGCTACCATGGCCGGCATCACTTGCGACGTGGCGCGCTTGTTGCTGGTCGATTGCACGGTCACGTCGTACAGTTTCTTGCCGCTGCGGTCATTGATCGTCACGCGCAATTCGCGTTCGTATTGATGGCGCACGCTTTCTTCCACGTCCATCGGACCATACCAGTAGGGGTTATAGCCGAAGCGGCCATAGCCTGGCCACGCGCCGTAGCGGTAGCCATAGCGGCCAGGCCAGTAGCCAGGGCCATACCAGAATGGATCGGTGGCTTGCAGCACGCGCTCAGGATAGTCGACGGTGGAAAACTGCATCGCCACGCGCAAATTGGCTGCCGCCGGGCCGGAAGCTTCGCCGAAGCCGTGCTTGGCCAGTTCCGCGCGCACCAGGTTCTGGTAGCTGCGGTATTCCAGCGTGTCGTTTTCCGCCGCCGGTGCTTCAAACGCATACGATTTGTCCTGCAATTGCGCAGGCCACTCGTGGAAGACGGTCACGTCGCTGCGTATGGTGGTGGCGCATCCGGTCAGCAACACGGTCAATGCGGCCATCATGATGGTGAGATATCGTTTCATTGCATGATCTCCTGATAGTAGACGCAATTTATCGCTTATTATTATAAGAATAGTTCCATTTGTTTCCATGCATTATTACAGAATGTTACCTGACATGTCGGCGTGTAAGGGAATCCAACATTCCTGAGCTGAATCGCGACTATCGGCGGGCTGGTGTTGGTAAAATAGGCTTTTGCCTCCGCTCCCACCCATTCCCTATGCGCACAGACAGCCCTCAGACGATTTACCGCAAAGATTACACGCCGCCCAGCTTTCTGGTCGACAGCGTCGAACTTGGTTTCGATCTTGATCCCGCCCGCACAGTGGTGGCGAGCCGGATCCGCATGCGCCACAACCCGGCCAGCAGCAGTCGCAGCATCGAATTGCACGGCGAACACATCGAACTGGTGATGGTACGCCTGAACGGCAAAGTGCTGAAACCGTCGCAGTACAAGCTGACGGCCAGCATGCTGACCATTCCCAAGGCTCCGGACGAGGTGCTGCTCGAGATCGAGACCGTATTGGCGCCGCAAGACAATACCTCGCTGTCCGGCCTGTACGTGTCGAACCACAATTTCTTCACGCAGTGCGAAGCCGAGGGCTTCCGCCGCATCACCTTCTTCCCGGACCGCCCGGACGTGATGGCCAGGTACACCGTCATGCTGCGCGCCGACAAGGACAAGTATCCGGTGCTGCTATCGAACGGCAACCTGATCGAAGAGGGCGA
The DNA here is from genome assembly GCF_051380715.1 of Janthinobacterium kochi. Classification (NCBI taxonomy): domain Bacteria; kingdom Pseudomonadati; phylum Pseudomonadota; class Betaproteobacteria; order Burkholderiales; family Oxalobacteraceae; genus Janthinobacterium; species Janthinobacterium kochi. The sequence continues at coordinate 171,345 of NZ_JBNYXO010000002.1, read as the reverse complement.
CCTCGGTGACGGACGCCATTACGCCAAGTGGGAAGACCCGTTCAAGAAACCATCCTACCTGTTCGCCCTGGTGGCGGCGCGCCTGGTGTGCCAGGAAGAGCACTACACCTTGAAGTCCGGCCGCGAAGTGCTGCTGCAGGTGTGGGTGGAAGAGGGCAACCTGGATAAAACCGATTACGCCATGCAGTCGCTGAAAAACTCGATCCGCTGGGACGAGGAGCGCTTCGGTCTGGAGCTGGACCTGGACCGCTTCATGATCGTCGCCGTGGGCGATTTCAACATGGGCGCCATGGAAAACAAGGGTTTGAATATTTTCAATACCAAGTATGTGCTGGCCAATTCGCGCGTGGCGACCGACGTCGATTACGCGGGCATCGAAGCGGTGGTGGGCCATGAGTACTTCCATAACTGGACCGGCAACCGCGTGACGTGCCGCGACTGGTTTCAGCTGTCGCTGAAGGAAGGCTTGACGGTATTTCGCGACCAGGAATTCTCGGCCGACATGATCGGCACCGACACGGGCCGCGCCGTCACGCGCATCGACCAGGTGCGCACCTTGCGCCAGGCGCAGTTCCCCGAAGACGCCGGTCCGATGGCGCATCCCGTGCGTCCCGACTCTTTTGTGGAGATCAATAACTTTTACACGGTCACGATCTACGAAAAAGGCGCCGAAGTGGTGCGCATGTATCAGACTCTGGTGGGCCGCGATGGTTTCCGCAAGGGCATGGACCTGTACTTCGAGCGCCATGATGGCCAGGCCGTGCAGTGCGACGACTTCCGCGCCGCCATGGCGGACGCGAATGGCCGCGATTTTACGCAATTCGAGCGCTGGTACAGTCAGGCCGGCACGCCCATCGTGCAAGCTTCCATGCGCTACGACGCGGCCAGCCAGACGTTCGAGCTGACCCTGGCGCAAAGCTGTCCCGCCACGCCGGGCCAGCCGAAAAAACTGCCGTTCCACATTCCCGTCAGCGTCGGCTTGCTGGCAGCGGACGGGCGTGACCTGCCGCTGTACGTGGACGGCGTGGCGTCGAATGGCGCCACCAGTGTCGTGCTGGAATTGACAGAGGCGTCGCAAACCTTCCGCTTCACCCAAGTGGCAGAGGCGCCCGTGCCATCGCTGCTGCGCGACTTTTCCGCGCCCGTGGTGCTGGAATACGATTACACCGACGCGGAACTGCTGCACCTGTTCCGCCATGACAGCGATCCAGTGAACCGCTGGGAAGCGGGGCAGCGCCTGGCCATGGAGCGCCTGCTGACACTCACGGGCGCCGTCGCCGCCGGCGACACGCTGGCGCTGGACGAGACCTTCATCGCCGCGCAGCGCGCCTTGCTGGCCGATGAAACGCTCGATCCTGCCTTCCGCGAACTGGCCCTGATCCTGCCGTCGGAAACCATCATCGCCGAGCGCATGGCGCAAGTCGATCCGCAAGCGATCCACGCGGCGCGCCAGTTCATGCGCACGACCATCGCGGCGGCCTTGAGGCCCGAATTGCTGGCGCAGTATCACGCCAACCAGACGCCAGGCGAGTATAGCCCCGACGCCCTGTCGGCCGGCAAGCGGGCGCTGAAAAACCTGGCCCTGTCCTACCTGCTGATCGCCCCTGGCAATGCTGAACTGGCGCTGGCGCAGCAGCAGTTCGATAGCGCCGGCAACATGACGGACCGCGCGGCAGCCTTGGGTGCCCTGATCCATTCCGGTTCGCAATCGCATGCAGAGGCCGCGCTGGCCAGTTTCTATGCCGACTTCGAGAACGAAGCGCTGGTGGTCGACAAGTGGTTTGCCATGCAGGCGGCCGCGCCAACGACCGATGTGCAGGCCGTGCGCCAGTTGATGACGCATCCGGCCTTCACCCTGAAAAACCCGAACCGCGCGCGCAGCCTGATCTTCAATTTCACCAATGGTAATCCATCGCAGTTCCATGCGGCAGACGGTAGCGGCTACGCCTTCTGGGCCGAGCAAGTCATCGCGCTCGACGCCCTGAACCCGCAAGTGGCCGCGCGTCTGGCGCGTTCCATGGACCGCTGGCGCCGTTACGTGCCTGCGCTGCAAAGCCACATGCGCGACGCACTGGAACAAGTCGCCGGCCAGGCCAGCCTGTCGAATGACGTGATGGAAGTCGTTTCCAAGGCATTGGCGAATTGATGGCATGTCGGATTACGCCCTGCGGGCTAATCCGACCTACGCGGCGTCATGATTTCGTAGGTCGGCTTAGCGCCAACGGCGCGTAAGCCGACAATCACCGCACGCGACATTTAAAATAACGACATAACCAACAAAGGGAATTCATGAAACGCATCAGTCTTACGCAATACCTGGTTGAAGAGCAGCGCTCGAACAACAGCATTCCGGCCGAACTGCGCCTGCTGATCGAAGTCGTCGCGCGCGCGTGCAAAACCATCAGCCATGCTGTCGGCAAGGGCGCCCTCGGTGAAGTGCTGGGCACGGCAGACACGGAAAACGTGCAGGGCGAAGTGCAGAAAAAGCTCGACATCATCTCCAACGAGATCCTGCTCGAAGCGAATGAATGGGGCGGCCACCTGGCGGCCATGGCGTCGGAAGAAATGGAATCGATCCACCCGATCCCGAATCGCTATCCGAAGGGCGAATACATGCTGCTGTTCGACCCACTCGATGGCTCGTCGAACATCGACGTCAACGTCTCGATCGGCACCATCTTCTCGGTGCTGAAAGCGCCGGAAGGCATGGGGCAGCCGACCGAGCAGGACTTCATGCAGGCCGGCACCAAGCAGGTCGCCGCCGGCTACGCCGTGTACGGCCCGCAAACCATGCTGGTGCTGACCTTCGGCAATGGCGTGAACTGCTTTACCCTGGACCGGGAAATGGGTTCGTGGGTCCTCACGCAAAGCAATATACAGATTCCGGCAACGACGAAGGAGTTCGCCATCAACATGTCGAACGCGCGCCACTGGCATCCGCCCGTGAAACGCTATGTCGACGAACTGCTGGCCGGCGACACGGGCCCGCGCGGCACCAACTTCAATATGCGCTGGATCGCTTCGATGGTGGCCGACGTGCACCGCATCCTGAACCGCGGCGGCATCTTCATGTACCCTGCCGACCTGCGCGACACCTCGATGCCGGGCAAGCTGCGACTGATGTACGAAGCGAACCCGATGGCTTTCATCGTCGAGCAGGCCGGCGGTGCCGCCACCGACGGCCAGCAACGCATCATGGACATCGCCCCGCACAAGCTGCACCAGCGCGTGCCCGTATTCCTTGGCTCGAAAGACGAAGTAGCCCGCGTCACGGCCTACCACGCGGAGTAAAAAGCCGCACTTTTCCGCGATTTTCAGCGGCCCGCAGCCGGGCCGCTAAAAAAATGCAAAAAAGTTCGCGTTGACACTAGCAAATTTTGTGCATTGTTTGTAGAATGTGGGTCTTCGCCGTTGTAGCTCAGTTGGTAGAGCAGCACATTCGTAATGTGAAGGTCGCCAGTTCGATTCCGGCCAACGGCACCAAGTATTCGCAGTAAAATCAAAGGGTTACAAGCTTCGGCTTGTAGCCCTTTGTCGTTTCCGGCTTGTACCTCGCTTACATGCAGGGCCTGTGCAGGATTTGCGTGGAGGGGGATACAGTCGCATAGTCGCGACGCTCGCGGAAAAGAGGCGGCCTTCCATTGCGTGCGCGTATTGGCATCAGTATCCACGAATGGCGGGTGATCGATGATTAGCTTGTGTATGTGCGCGCACGCCACTGTAACGGTCAGGCGAAGCCGCGCGCCAGCCTGATATACGTTATGTCCGTGCTCCACACCTGATTCGGCCGCGCCACGGAAACGCTCCCGCAGAAGGTACGGCCAGACCTTCTGCTCAGGATGCGCCTTGCTCATGTCCGGCCCTGGACCCATTCCCGCCAGCCCCATGCTACGCATCAATCGCTGCACGCGCTTGCGGTTGATCATGGCCATTTCTACTATTGTATGCGGCGCCTGGATGGCGACAAAGCAGGGATGGGGAAACGTTGATTACATCCTCCCGCCCGATTTAAACGTCTTTTCGTCGAACTTGAAGCGCAGCCGCACAAACGTGCCGTGCGCCGTGTAATCGGTGCTCGCCAGGTCCTTGTCGGTGAAGCCGGACAGGTTATGCCCGACCGACAGGTACAGATTGCGCGCCAGTTGGTAACCCACCTCGGCGCCGTAGGCGTACTGGCGGCTCTTGCCCTGCGGGCTGTACAGCACCGACGCCAGCACCCCCACGTCCCATTTCGGTGCCACGTCCAGCACCGCGCGCCCGCCCAGCAGCCAAGCGCTGTACTTTTGCTCGCCGGCGGGCAGGGTATGGTCGGTGTTGAGCTTGCCCGCCAGGCGCGACGTGATCCACCATGGCCGGCTCGGGTGGTAGTCGACATGGGTCGAGACGATGTGGGCGCGGTAATCCTCGCCGTCGGGCCGCGCATGGTCGCGCACCGTCTTGTATTCGTAGCGCGCCAGCGCGTTGACGTCGTTGCGCTCGCGCGGGCGCCAGGCAAATCCCAGTTGCGCCCGGTCTTGCAAGGTATTCCCCAGCGGCGCGCCGAGGGCGTCGGCGCGGTTGCGCTGGTAGAGCAGGTAATTGCGCGCCAGCAGAGTCCAGTCGTCGCTGATCTTGCGCGCCAGCGCCAGCGTATTCAACCATTGGTCCTGGCCCTGGTTGGCGGCCAGGTCGGCGCGGTCGAACAGCTTGCGGTATTCGAGCTTGGCGGAGGCACTCCACAGCGGATCGATGCGGTAATCGATGGCGCCGCTCAGGGCCGCCGCCTCCTGCGCACTGCCGTTGACTACCTTGACGTATTCGGCGCCGGTGCTGACGTTCACGCCGGGGCGCAATTGCCAGCTATTGCGCAGGCCGGAAGCCAGTTGCGCATTGCGCCCGTCATCCAAGCCCGGGCCGGCGCCATCGCCGGCATTGTCGCGTAGCCGGTATTCGCTGAACACGGTGCCGCCCGCCATGTACGAAGTGTCGATCCCGGCCACCACGCTGGTGCCGCGCTCGGCAGGGTTGATCGAGTACGACGACGCCAGCCCGCTCTGGGTTTCGGCGCGCGCGTACAGGCGGCCGTTCGACTCGGTCGCGTATTGCACGCCGACGCCGTAGCGGTGCTGCCGTTCGCCGTCGACGCTGTGCTCGGCGTCGGCGCTGACGGTCAGCTTGTCGCTGGCCTTGAATTGCACGCCGACCCGCGCGGTGGTGGCGTCGACCCCGCGGTAGGGCGCGGGCGCCGCGCTGCCCTGGGTGGCTTGGGTGTTCAGGGGCAGGCCGCTCAGGGTATCGAGTCCCGCCCCGTCCAGGCTGCCGAAGAAACCGCCGCTTGGGGTTTGCGCGCCGCCCGGCGGCGCCGTGTTGGGCGCGATGCCGGCGTTGGGCGTCAACTGGCCGTTTTCCTGCACATGGCGCAGCGAGAGGTCGAGGTTCAGGCGCTCGCTCAGCGCGTACAGCACGCCCGCGCGCTGGCCCTGGCGGGCTGCGTCGGCGTAGTCGTTATCGCTGCGCACCGCTTCCGCATATAGGCGGGTGCGCCCGTCCATGCGCCACTTGGCGCTGGCGCCGGCGTCGCTTTGTCCGGCGCCCAGGCCGGCCGCCGTATTGTTGAAGTTGCGCCCGGCCTGGTGCCACCAGGCGCGCGCTTCCAGCCGCTCGTCCTGGTGGCGCAGTTCGATGCGGCCGGCGTTGCCGTCGCGCTCGTCCATTTGCTCGCCGGCCTGGCGGGTCGGGGTAGCCGACACGCTCTGGCCTAGCGTATAAGTGGTCGAATTGCTGCGCGCCACTTCGGCCACCAGTTCGGTGCCCGCGCCCAGGCGGATCTGTCCGGCCACGCTTTGCAACTGGTAGGGCGAGTCGGGATTTCGGTCCTCGACGATGGAGGCGCCTACTTTGACGTTCGCGCCCAGCGCCACGTTGGCATCGGCGCCGGCCACCCAGAATTTTTCGCCGCCTTGGTCCACCTCGTACGTGATGCGGATCGATTGCGGGTCGCCGTCCGGCGTCAGCGTGGCGATGGCCTGGTTGAACAGGATGCGCCCGCTGAACGGTTCGAAGCTATAGTCGACATAGCGCTGCAGCGCCACCACTTGCTTGACCAGGTTGGCCTGGTTCTTGTCGCGCACCAGCAGTTCGACCTTGTCCGAATTCTGGATCGCGCTGTTGCTGCGCACTGCGAACGGGCCGGAGGTGCCGTTGGCCTGGTACTCCTCGGTCACTTGCCTGAGGCTGTCGTGGATGGCGAAGGCGTTGCCGCTGATTGCGCCTTCTTCGTAATGACCGCGCAATCCGGTGGCCGTGCGGTTGTACTGGCCCAGCTTGTGCAGGGAAGCGTCGCTGCCGGCGCCGCCGCCCGCCAATTGGCTGAATTCGGCGCCGGTGGCGAAGTCGCCGTACAGCAGGTAGTTCTTGCGCTGGTCCAGGCGCAGGTACAGGCGCTCGGCGGAACGCGCGTCGAAGGCGGTCACCGCCTCGTCGCCGTAGACGGGATAGAAACGGTTCGGATCGAGGTCGCGCAGCAGGCGATTATTGTTCGCCTTTTCGGAATCGTAGGCGGCCGTCACGGTGCTGTCGGCGCCGACGTCGCCCTTCATGAAGAAGGCCAGGCGCGCCGCGACATCGTCCTTGCCGCCATTGAACTGGCGGCTCCAGTGGGTCAGCGATTGTTCGAAGCCATCGTTGAAGCGTTGCGGGCTGCCCGAAGAACTCTGGCGGCGGCCGATCACGCCCTCGGCCACGCCGGCGACGAACAAGGGACGGCGTTCGGCCACGAAGCTGAGCTGGCCCTGAGCTTGCAGCGCGCCGCTGGCGACCGACAGGGTCACGTCTTGTGCGTGTGGCGGCGCGACCACGATGAAGCGTGCGATCCCGTCTTCGACTTGGATGCGGGTACCGCGCAGCAGGCGGTCGAGCGGCGCGCCCAGGCGCAGGCCGGGGGCCGCGCGGGGATCGACTATGCGTCCGCCATTGCTGTCGGCGCTGATCCAGGTGGTGCCGCGCAGCGGCTGGCCATTGGCGTCGAGCAGGTGCACCGTGACGCCGACCTGGGAACGGCCGTCGCCGGGCAGCATGTTGGTGTCGGTCTCGACCACGATGTCGGCCAGTGCCGGATCGCTGCGTAAGGTCATCTGGCCTGGCCGGGCTGGTGCCGCCTGCGGTACCATCGTCTGGGCATGCAGCGGATAGGCGGCCGCAATCGCCAGTACGCCCATCAGCAGGCGGGCGCGCGGACCCGTGGGCAGGGAAGGCAGGGATTTATTGCGCATGTTGTTCCCCTTGTGCCGGCTCTGTCACTGGCGGCTTGCCCGCGCTATTGCTGTTCACTTTGTTTTTCACCTTGCTTGAGAATGTGACGCCGGGACTGCCAACGGACGGCGGGGCTTGCCCCGATTGGGGCGAGCGGGGTAGCCTGATGCGTTCGAGCACGGGCGCGGCGCACGCGGTTTCGGCGAAGTCCGCGCGAATCAGCTCGCCATTGCGCACGTCCAGCAGCAGGCTGTCCGGATCGCTCAGGTTGCGGTTGCTGGTTTCGCCCAGCACGCTGCCGGCCGGCAGGGTGACGGGGTCGACCTTGATCACGTGCGTGGTCGGGCTCAGGCCGCAGTAACTGTACTTGCCGTCGGCGTCGGTGGTGATATTGGTGCCGTCCTCGAGGTACAGGCGCACCGCCGGGATGCCCGCTTCGCCAGCGTCCTGCACGCCGTTGCGGTTGCAATCGCTGAAGACCTTGCCGGCCACGCAGGCCTCGTTGGTAAACACGCCGCCATTGACCTGCACCTTGAAGCTCGCTTCGTTGGAGGTGGTGGCGCCGGCGCGCGGCGCCAGCGTGGTCGCGTCGAGGCAGCCGTCGGGGCTGTTGCAGACATATGCGCGGGCGCGGTTGACGCCGTCGCCCTGCATGCTGCCGACGCCGACCCGCACGCGGTAGCCCAGCACCAGTTCGCGGCCGGCTGTCGCGCCGCCCAGTTGGAAGCCGAGTACAGCGCCGGGCCCCACCACCGGATCCGCGGCGCGCGCGCCGTTCAGCGTGACACTGCCCGGAATGAAGCGGAAGCCGGACGGCAGCACGTCGCGCACGCTGGCCTGGCCGATGGTGGAAGCGGCGCTTTGGCGCAGCACGATGGTATAGCGCACCGTGTCACCCAGTTCGACGCTCTGGCGGTCGCCGATCTTGCTCAGCGACAGGCCCGCGGCCACGGCCGCGTCCAGCGGAATGTGGTCGTTCAAGATCGGCGCCGACACCCCGTTGGTGATGTACAGCTTTAGATAGTACTGGGTGCTGGCGGAGCCGCCCTGAACCAGGCCGGCGCAGGCGGCCGGATTATGGCGCGCCACGCCGGTGCCCGGAGCCACGTCGCTGGACTGGATAAACGCCGGATCGGGCACCGCGCCCACGTTCAGCGTGCCGGCGCAGGGTGGCAGCAGGGCCGAGACGGTGCCGTAGCCGGTTGGTGCCGTGAGCACGGCCAGCGTGTAGACGCCACTCGGAAAACCATTCTGCAGCAGGTACTGGTAGGCGCCGTCGGTGCCGGTCAGCTGGTTCTGGATGGCCGCACCGCCGACCAGGTGGGTGGCAGGATCGAAGCCGGGCGGCCCGTCGATGGTGACCGTGACGCCGGCCAGCGGCTGGCGCGAGACGGAGTCATACACGATGCCGGCCGGGTCGAGCGGCAGGTTTTGCTGGCTGATCTCGTCGCTGGCCGACAGGCTCAGGTTGCGAATCGCGCGCGGCGACTCCAGGCCGGCCTCGCCGCCCGAATCCGGCTTGCCGCCCAGGTTGCTGCCGGCTTTGTTGAACCGGATGCTAAAGCCGCTGCCGGTCGGCAAGCCGCTCTGTTCGTAGCCGGGGCATACCAGATTGTTGAACTGATACTGGCCCTGCGCATCGCTGCTCACGCCGCATATTTGCTTGTCGTTTTGCGACAAGGTCACATTCCAGCCGGCCACCAGCGCGCCGCCGCTGTGTCCCGGCGTCGGTTTGCTGCTCAGTTGCACCGCGCCGCTGACGATCGGCAGCTTGATGCCGATGGCGGCGCGCTTGCGCAGGCCGAACAGATAGCCGTCCAGCTTGCCGCCCGAAGCGGCCAGCTTGGCGCCATCGACGTCGATCGCGCTAATGCTGGTCTGAAAAGGCAGGGTGCCGAAGCCGGTGTCGTTGACTTTGCCACCCGCCGCGCCGGCGCGTTCGCGTCCGTCGGTGTACTGGGCGCCATCGAGGTCGGCCACGTTGCGGCTGAGCGAATAGCTGCCGGCGGCGATGGCGGGAAAGCTGAAGCTGCCGTCGGCGCCGCTGGTGGCCACGCCGGTGGCGCTGCCGGACAAAGTGATGCGTACGCCCGACAGGGGCGTTTCTCCCGCATCCTTGATGCCGTTGTCGTTGGTATCGACATACACGAAGCCTTGCAGGGTGCCGCTGGCCTGTTCGCCGAACAAGTAACCGCTGCCGGCCTGGCCGGGGGCGATCACGATGTTGCTGATCTGGTTGCGCGCGGCGCTGTCATCGAAGCCGCTGTTGTCGACGGTGCCGCCGAGGTTGCCGGCCGTTTCCTTGCCGTCGCGCTTGGCGGATGGCTGCAGTTCGGTCAGGGCGTAAGTGCCGCCCTTGATGGTGTCGAAAGCGAAGCCGCCGTCGGCACCGGTCACGGCGCTCAGGGCCACCGTCGCGCCGTCCAGGTCGGTGCCGTCCAGCTTGACGGTGACCCCGGCCAGGCCGGTTTCGCCACTGTCGCGTACGCCGTCGTGGTTGTTGTCGGTGTAGACCAGGCCGGCCAGGGAGGCCGTGGCCGGCGCCGCGCGGGTGATCTTGACGGTGGTGGTGACGGCGGTGCCATTCTGTGCCGTGACCACGATGGTCACGGTGTTGTCGCCCACGGCCAGTGCGACCGGCGCCGAGGCGCTGGCGCTGGCGACGGGCGCGCCGTTGACGGTGACCGTGGCTGTGCTGTCGGCCACGGTCGGGGTCAGGCTCAGCGCGGTGGCGCTGTTGGGCAGGTTGATCGCATAGGCCGTGGTGGCGCTGGCGAACGCCGGGCTCAGGCTGCCGACCGAGGGGGCCAGGGCGTTCAGGGTCGCGTTGGCCGAGGCCGCGCGCGTCACGGTGATCGTGGTGGTCTTGGTCGTGCTGTTCTGCGCGGTGACCATGATCGTGACGGTGTTCGCGCCCACGTTCAGGGCGATTGCACCCGAGGCGTTGCCGCTGGTGATGGCCACGCCGTTGACGCTGACGGTCGCGGTTGGATCGGCCACGGTCGGGGTGACGGTGAGCGAGGCGGTCGCGTTGCTCACGCTGGCCGTGTAGCCGGTGGTGCCGGTGGCGAAGGCCGGACTCAGGGTGCCGCTCGACAGTGCCAGCGCGGACAGGTTGTTGTTGGTCGAGACCGCGCGCGTCACGGTGACCGTGGTGGTCCTGGTGGTGCCGTCCTGGGCCGTGACGATGGTGGTGATGGTGTTGGCGCCCACGTTCAGGGCGATTGCCCCCGAGGCCGCACCGCTGGTGACCGTGACGCCGTTGACGGTGACGGAGGCGCTGGCGTCGGCCACGGTCGGGGTGACGGTGAGCGAGGCGGTCGCGTTGCTCACGCTGGCCGTGTAGTTGGTGGTGCCGACGGCGAAGGCCGGGCTCAGGGTGCCGCTGGACAAGCCGAGGGCAGCCAGGTTGGCGTCGCCCGAGGCGGCGCGGGTGACGGTTACGGTATAGGTTTTGGTGGTGGTGCCGTCCTGGGCCGTGACGATGGTGGTGACGGTGTTGGCGCCCACGTTCAGGGCGATCGCACCCGAGGCGTTGCCGCTGGTGGCGGCCACGCCGTTGACGCTGACGGAGGCGCTGGCGTCGGCCACGGTCGGGGTGACGGTGAGCGAGGCGGTCGCGTTGCTCACGCTGGCCGTGTAGCCGGTGGTGCCGGCGGCGAAGGCCGGACTCAGGGTGCCGCTCGACAGTGCCAGCGCGGACAGGTTGTTGTTGGTCGAGACCGCGCGCGTCACGGTGACCGTGGTGGTCCTGGTGGTGCCGTCCTGGGCCGTGACGATGGTGGTGATGGTGTTGGCGCCCACGTTCAGGGCGATTGCCCCCGAGGCCGCACCGCTGGTGACCGTGATGCCGTTGACGGTGACGGAGGCGCTGGCGTCGGTCACGGTCGGGGTGACGGTGAGCGAGGCGGTGGCGTTGGGCACGCTGGCCGTGTAGCTGGTGGTGCTGGCGGCGAAGGTAGGGCTCAGGGTGCCGCTCGACAGCGCCAGGGCGGACAGATCGTTGTTGGTCGAGACCGCGCGCGTCACGGTGACCGTGGTGGTCTTGGTGCTGCTGTTCTGCGCGGTGACCACGACCGTGACGGTGTTCGAACCGGTGTTCATGGCGATCGCGCCGGAGGCGTTGCCGCTGGCCACGGCCACGCCGTTGACCGTGATCGTGGCGTTCGCTTCGTTCACGGTCGGCGTGACGGTGACGCTGCTGGTGGCGGCCGTGATCGACATGGTGTAACTGGTAGTGGACGGCGCGAACGCGGGGCTCAGACTGCCGCCGGACAAGCCGAGGGCAGCCAGGTTGGCGTCGCCCGAGGCGGCGCGGGTCACGGTCACGGTGGTGGTCCTGGTGGTGCCGTCCTGGGCCGTGACGACGGTGGTGACGGTGTTGGCGCCCACGTTCAGGGCGATCGCGCCGGAGGCGTTGCCGCTGGCCACGGCCACGCCGTTGACGGTGATGCTGGCGGTGGCGTCGGCCACGGTCGGGGTGACGGTGAGCGAGGTGGTGACGTTGCTTACGCTGGCGGTGTAGCTGGTGGTGCCGGCGGCGAACACGGGGGCAAGGGTGCCGCTCGAGAGCGACAGCGCCGACAGGTCGTTGTTGTTTGACGGCAGGGCGCGGGTGATGGTCACGGTATAGCTCTTGGTCGCACCGTTCTGGGCGGTGACGACGACGGTGACGGTGTTACTGCCCGGATTCATCGCAATGGCGCCCGAAGCGCCCCCGCTGCTGACGGCCACCCCGTTGACGGTGATGCTGGCGGTGCCGGCGGCCACGGTGGGGGTGACGGTGATGCTGGCCACGCCGGTCGCGATGGAGGCGGCATAGCTGGTCGTGCCCGACGCGAACACCGGGCTCAGGCTGCCGCTGGAGAGGCTCAGGGCGGACAGGTTGTTGTTGGACGAGGCGGCGCGGGTCACGGTCACGGTATAGGTCTTGGTGGTGCCGTCCTGGGCCGTGACGACGGTGGTGACGGTGTTGGCGCCCACGTTCAGGGCGATTGCCCCCGAGGCGTTGCCGCTGGTGGTGGCCACGCCGTTGACGGTGATGCTGGCGGTTGGATCGGCCACGGTCGGGGTAACGGTGAGCGAGGTGGTGGCGTTGCTCACGCTGGCGGTGTAGCCGGTGGTGCCGGCGGCGAAGGCCGGGCTCAGGGTGCCGCTCGAGAGCGACAGCGCGGACAGGTCGGCGTCGTTTGACGGCAGGGCGCGGGTTATGGTTACGGTATAGCTCTTGGTCGCGCCGTTCTGGGCGGTGACGACGACGGTGACGGTGTTACTGCCCGGATTCATCGCAATGGCGCCCGAGGCGGCCCCGCTGGTGACGGCTACCCCGTTGACGGTGACGCTGGCGGTGCCGGCGGCCACGGTCGGCGTGACGGTGACGCTGCTGGTGGCGGCCGCAATCGACGTGGTGTAACTGGTGGTGGCCTGCGCGAATGCCGGGCTGAGGCTGCCGCTGGAGAGGCTCAGGGCGGACAGGTTGTTGTTGGACGAGGCGGCGCGGGTGACAGTCACAGTATAGATCTTGGTGGTGGTGCCGTCCTGGGCCGTGACGACGGTGGTGATAGTGTTGGAACCCACGGCCAGGGCGATCGCGCCTGAGGCGTTGCCGCTGGTGGTGGCCACGCCGTTGACGGTGACACTGGCGGTGGCGTCGGCCACGGTCGGGGTGACGGTGAGCGAGGTGGTGGCGTTGCTCACGCTGGCCGTGTAGCTGGTAGTGCCGGCGGCGAACACGGGACTCAGGGTGCCGCTCGACAGCGACAGCGCCGCCAGGTTGGCGTTGGCCGAGCCGGCGCGCGTGACGGTGATCGTGTAGCTGAGCGGCGTGCCGTTCTGCGCGGTGACGGTGACGGTGATGGTGTTGCTGCCGACGGCCAGCGCGATCGCGCCCGAGGCGTTGCCGCTGGTGGTGGCCACGCCGTTGACGGTGACGCTGGCGGTGGCATCGAGCACGGTCGGGGTCACGGTGATCGAGGTGGTGGCGTTGCTCACGCTGGCCGTGTAGCCGGTGGTGCCGGAGGCGAACACGGGGGCCAGGGTGCCGCTCGACAGCGACAGCGCGCTTAATTGATTGTTGCCGGAAGCGGCGGCGCGCGTGACGGTGGTGGTGTAGGTTTTGGTAGACGCGTTCTGGGCCGTGACGATGGTGGTGATGGTGTTGGCGCCCACGGCCAGGGGGATCGCGCCCGAGGCGTTGCCGCTGGGGACGGCCACGCCGTTGACGGTGACGCTGGCGGTGGCATCAGACACGGTCGGGGTGAGGGTCATCGAGGTGGTGGTAAACGGCACGCCGGCCGTGTAGCTGGTGGTGCCCGCGGCGAACACGGGGCTCAGGGTGCCGCTCGAGATGCTCATGTTGCTCAGGTTGGCGTTGCTCGACAGCGGCGCCGCGCGCGTGATGGTGATGGTGTAGGTCTTGGTGGTGCTGCCGTCGAGGGCCGTGACGACGGTGGTGATGGTGTTGGCGCCCACGTTCAGGGCGATGCTGCCGGAGGCGGCGCCGCTGGCGACGCTTACGCCGTTGACGGTGACGGTCGTGCCCGGGGTGTCGACGGTGGGCGTGATGGTGGTGCTGGCCGTTGCATTGGGCACGGCGATAGTGTAGGCGGTGGTGGCGGTGGCGAACGCGGGACTGAGCGCGCCGGCCGTGGCACTCAGGCCGGACAGGGCGGCATTCGCGGTCGGTTCGGTGAACACGAAGCTGTTGAAGCCTTCATGGAACAGCTTGGAGCCCATGCCGCTGTTGCCGCCGTTGCTGGTGATGCGCAGCTCATCGACATTGCTGAACTGGGGCGGCGGCAAAATCGTGACCGGGTTGGTGCTGCCGCCCGTGGTGAAGGGCCATCCGGCCACTGTCAGCGCGCCGTTGCGGTAGCCGGTGAGGGTATAGACGGAGTTGTTGAATTCCATATCCTGGATGCGAAAGCTCGACAGGCCGAAGCTCCGGTTCGACTGGGCTTTGACGATCAGGGAAGCGACCGCGTCGTAGCTCGTGGTGGCGGGGTTGTAAAAGAGAAACATTGAGCCGGTCCCACCCGTCAGGTCGAGATTCCTGACCACGCCGGCGCGGATATTGGCCGTGTCCTCGAAATAGAATTCGTAGACGACGTTGGGAATATCCATCGATCCCGTGCCGGCCTGCCCGTCGACGATCGAGGGGGTCGAGAAGGATTCGTCGGCTTGGCCGAAGGGGATGGTCATCGTGCCGGCGACCGACGGCAGGACGTGGCGGTAGGCGGGGAAGGCCAGCGCGGTGCTGCGCAGGGGAGCGGTGCGCGCCTCCAGCAGCCAGTCGCCGCCCTGGGCGGCGGCGCCGGTCAGGTTGTTCGAGGCGGCCACGCGGGCGCCGGTGCGTCCGGCCAGCGCGCCAATGAAGTCCCGGCCCGCTTTGCCTTCGGCCACGTTGCAGCCGTACAGCAGGATGTCGGCGTCACGGCGCAGGGCGGCGCGGATGATACCGAGGTCGGCGCTGCGCTCATTCAATTGCAGGCGGCCCAGTTGCAGCGAGCCGAGCTGCAAGCTGCCCGGTCCGCCGTGCGAAATGAGGTGCAGGCCGGCGATGTCGCGCCGGGTTTCCAGCGCCTGAGCGATCTGGCGCAAGCCGTCGCGCTCGCCGTCGAGCACCACCACGTCCATGTGATCGGGGCCGCTGCCGATGAGTTCCCGATAATCGGCGACATTATCTTCGACAAACAGGATTTGTTTTCCCGTTTGGATTGATGTGGCTGCGGTTGGCGGCGCGCCAGACGACCAGGCGGGCGCGGGAAAAAGAAGATTGGCGCAAAGGCATGCCATCAGGAAGAGACGCCACCACATCGGTGTAGCGGGGAATGTTGATACGACAAACTTGGTCATTTTTTCGTCTTTCATTGTCTAACATGCCTGCCTGCCTGCCTGCCCGCCCGCAGCAGGGCAGGCGGCGTCAGGCCTTTGGTGTTCGGGATGCTGGTGAATAAGATGCGGCGGGCATTCATGACGGCACCGGCGGGTCCATTTTCTTATCATTTTTGAAACACTACACATGCGAATTGGATATTGCGCATCCCGCAGGAATACTGGGAAAAAACTTATTGTTGCCGGAAAGCTAATTATGTGAAGAAATTTTAATTTCTCATAGTTATTTATGGCGGATTGCCATGCAGTTTGCTCATTGTTGTCGAAATGCCACAAAATGACCGTTGTCGAGCGGCCCAGGCCTAGCGTTTCCAATCTGCGGTAGCGCTGCGCAAGCTGCAAAGACAGTCCGGCACCGTCACCAGGTCCTGCGGAAAATTGCCCGCCTCGATGAAACATCTGCGTGAAAGGCTGCTTAGCCTTCTGAATGAGGAACGGCCCGATCGAAAAGTCGACCGGGCCGTCAAGGCAAAACCACCACGCTATTGCACGCGCGTGCTACGAAAATCTGCTTAACTGAACGGCATTACCGCACAAACGGTGGTTTTTTTCGCCTGAAGCGTTGTTTCCCGACAGCCTGCGCCGACGCGCTCATCTACCGCCTAAATGACGAACTCCTGGTGTACCACCGGCTTGTGCGCCAGCAGCAGCGACAGCTTTTTCAAGGCGTTGGCCAGGCGCGCGCGGTCGCGGATGCTGCCCAAGGAGATGCGGATGGCGTTCGGTGGTTTGCTGGCGTGGAAGGCGTCCGAGGCCGTGACGGCCACACCCTGGGCGCGGGCGGTGGCGGCCAGTTCGCGCGAGCTCCAGTAGCTGGGCAGTGAAAACCAGACATGGATGCCGTCGCTGCGCGGGTGGCTGGTGCCCGTCAGGATGGTGCGGATGACGTCCTGGCGCGCATTGGCTTCGCTGCGCACGCCCGCCAGCAGTGCGTGCGCGGAGCCGTCGTGTATCCATTGCGTCGCCAGCGCCGTCGTCAGCGGCGTGGCCATCAGGGAAAACGAGCGCAGGGCTTGCACGAAGCGCTCGCGCAACTGCGCGTCGGGAACCAGCGCGTAGGCCATGCGCAAGCCCGGCGCCAGGCATTTCGACAGTGTGGCGATATACGACACGTTGCCCGGCGCGTAATGGGCCAGCGGCGGCGGCGCGTCGGAGGCCAGCAGCCAGTACGGGTCGTCCTCGATGATATGCATGCCGCAGCGTATGGCTACCTCCGTGATGGCCAGGCGCCGCGCGACCGGCATGGTGTGTGCGGTGGGGTTTTGCAGGGTGGGATTCAGGTAGACGAGGCGCGCATGGTGCTTGCGGCTGGCTTTTTCCAGCGCTTCGGGCAGCATGCCGTCCGCATCCGTTTCCACGATGATGGCCTTGCGATTGAGTTGTCCCGCCGCCAAGCGCAAGCCCGGATATACGGCTGGCTCCGTCAAGATGGTATCGCCGGGCCGGCTCAAGGTCAATATCAGCGCCGCCAGCGCCGCCTGTGCGCCGGGGCAGGCCACCACGTGCGCCGCATCGACGTGGTCGAACATGGGCGCCAGCCAGACGGCCCCCGCCGCGCGGTCAGCCTTGCCGCCGCCACTCAGGTGATAACTCATCAACAGATCGCTGTCCGTGCGCATCAGCACCTGTGCCACGCCCTGTTTCAGCAGGTCGTCGAAATTCACGCCTGCGGGCGGCGGCGGGATGTTCATGCTCAGGTCCAGCATCTGCGTCAATTCCACCTTCGGCGCGGCCACGTAGGTGCCGCGCGCACCTTGCCCTTCCAGCAGATTCCTGCGCTTGGCCTCGTCGTAGGCGCGCGTCACCGTCGTCAGGTCGACCTGGAGCAAGGCGGCCAGGCGGCGCTGCGGCGGCAGGCGGTCGCCCGGGCGCAGGCTGCCGTCGGACAGCGCGCGCTCGAGCATGTCGGCGACCTGCAGGTAGCGCGGGCCGCCGTATTGCACGAAGGGCGTGATCCACGCGCTGGCCTGGCTTTCTTCTTGTATGGATTTTGACTGGGACATATTATCTAGATGTATGGATATTTCTTCCCGTTATTATGGGGAAAGTCCTGGCGAAAATCCATACATTTGTGTGTGGAACAGTCTCTATCTTCAGAATTTCCTGCGCCGTCGTGGCGATTCTGGCGGTGTTGATCTGGCATGCCATGCACTCGCTCGATCCCCGCCCGCCTCACCAGGCCAGCGGGGATTGTTATTTCCGGCAGGCATTTAAGTCTGGGTCACAAGGTGTGGCAGCGCACAGTGGCGCACGGCAGGCGCGGTTAAGGTGGTGTCAACAGCTTGCTGCTGATCCCGTATTTGATATGGCTCAGCCCGGCAGCGTTTAGCCGCTTCTTTTTCCCCGAAGCGAGGAAAATCATGATTCGGTCACGGCATCGAGCATGGTTGGATTTATTCACCTTTAAAGGAAACCATCAT
Organism: Janthinobacterium kochi; assembly: GCF_051380715.1. Lineage (NCBI taxonomy): Bacteria > Pseudomonadati > Pseudomonadota > Betaproteobacteria > Burkholderiales > Oxalobacteraceae > Janthinobacterium > Janthinobacterium kochi. Next base: position 153,802 of record NZ_JBNYXO010000002.1, on the reverse strand, counting down.
GAACGCGATTGAAAAAACCAGCTCCGACCTGAACGGTAACACCCAGGATACCCGCCAGGATTTGCACCGCACCATCGACAAGGTGGCAAGCCAGGCCCAGCCCCTGGCCGACAAGGTGGCCACGCGCGCCCACGACGGCGTGGACCAGGTGGGCGAGCGCATCGAGCAGGTCAGCGACACCGTCAGCAAAGCCTCCGAACGCCTGATGGCGCGCGGCAAGCAATTGGGTGCCGCCTGCCAGCGCGCCGGCGAGACGGGGCGCGGCTATGTGCGCGAGCGTCCTGCCGTCTCCCTGCTGATTGCTGCAGCGGCCGGTTATGGCCTGTCCAAACTGCTGGGTTCGCGTAAATAAGTGTTACGCAGTCCGGCATGGTAGTTGTCGTGGGCGCTGTTCCCTTTGCCGTCATGGCGGGGCGGGCCAGCGCCCAGGCGCACATGGTAGTAGCAAGCAGTAAAGGAGCGCGATGATGCGCTCCGTTTTGCTGTGGTTGATTGGCATACCTATTCCCATCATTATTTTGATTGCCCTGTTCGTGCGCTGAATGAGGGAGTTGTAGCGTTACTTCCCGGGGCAAACTACTCACAGGAGATGTAATGGCTAGCAACAAGAAAACACCGTCCACGGACGGTGCGGGTTCCGTCCTGAGCAGCATGTCCGGCCCATCCGACAGCAAGGCGCCGTACAGCCTGGGCGCGGACAATGACATGACCCGCGCGCTGCTGCAAAAAACAGCCGGCAGCCAGCAGCTGGCCGCCGCCATGGCCGTCAATCCCAAGGAGGAGGGCCAATATGGCGAGGCGTCGCGCACGCCGGCCGAAGGCGTGCATGTGGCAGCGGGCGAACCGCTGGCCACGGCCAGCACCGCGGGTGAAACGACAGCGTCACCGAAGACCGGCGATGGCCAGCCCGCGCTGGGCGAGAGTGCCGCGAATGCCCCGCTGGACCGCGCCAGGTCCGATGACAGCGGCTGCGTGCTGACGACGAACCAGGGCGTGCCCGTGGGCGACAACCAGAATTCGCTGAAGGCGGGCTTGCGCGGTCCCACCCTGATGGAAGATTTTATCCTGCGTGAGAAGCTCACGCATTTCGACCACGAGCGCATCCCCGAGCGCGTCGTGCATGCGCGCGGTTCGGCCGCCCATGGTTACTTCGAATGCTACAAGGAGCAAAGCAAGCATACGCGCGCCGCGCTGTTCGCCAAGGCGGGCAAGCGCACGCCCGTCTTCGTGCGCTTTTCCACGGTGGCCGGTGAACGCGGTTCGACCGATACGGCGCGCGATGTGCGCGGCTTCGCCGTGAAGTTTTATACGGACGAAGGCAACTGGGATTTGGTGGGCAATAACATCCCCGTCTTTTTTATCCAGGATGCGATGAAATTCCCCGACCTGGTGCACGCCGTCAAGCCCGAGCCGCACAATGGCATGCCGCAGGCGGCCAGCGCGCACGACACTTTCTGGGATTTCGCCTCACTGTCGCCGGAAATCACGCACATGCTGATGTGGGCCATGTCCGACCGCGCCATCCCGCGCAGTTATCGGATGATGCAGGGCTTCGGCGTGCACACCTTCCGCCTCGTGAATGCCAAGGGCCAGTCCGTCTTCTGCAAATTCCACTGGTCGCCCATGGCCGGCACGCACTCGCTCGTGTGGGATGAAGCCGTCAAGATCAGCGGCGCTGATTCCGATTTCCACCGGCGCGACCTGTGGGAAGCCATCGAATGCGGCGCGTATCCCGAATACGAGCTGGCCTTCCAGGTGTTCACGGAAGCGCAGGCCGAAGCGTTTCCCTTCGACGTGCTCGATCCGACCAAGCTGATTCCCGAAGAGCTGGTGCCGCTTGTCCCCGTCGGAAAAATGGTCTTGAACCGCAACCCGGACAATTTTTTTGCCGAGACGGAGCAGGTGGCCTTTTGCACGGCGCACATTGTGCCCGGCATCGATTTTTCCAACGATCCGCTGCTGCAGGGCCGCATCCACTCGTACGTCGACACGCAGATCACGCGCCTGGGTGGCGCGAACTTCCATGAAATCCCCATCAATGCGCCGCTGGCGCCGCTGCACAACAACCAGCGCGACGGCATCCATCGCCAGGCCATCAACCGTGGCCGGGTCGCTTACGAACCCAATTCGCTGGCGGGCGGCTGCCCCTTCCAGGCGGGCGCGAAGGGTTTCAACAGTTTCCCCGCGTCCGCCGAAGGCGACAAGGTGCGCGGCAAACCCGAGAAATTCGCCGAGCACTATGGCCAGGCGCGTTTGTTCTGGATCAGCCAGACGCCGGTCGAACAAGACCACATCGTGCATGCCTTCCGCTTTGAGCTGAGCAAGGTGCAGACGGTGGTGATCCGCCAGCGCATCGTCGCCATGCTGCGCAACGTCGACGAGACCCTGGCGCAGCGTCTGGCCGATGCGCTGGGCCTGGCGCTGCCTCCCGTCATGCCGCGCGCCTCCCTGCAGCCGCTGCCCGCGTATGCGCCGTCGCCGGCGCTGTCGCTCTTTTTCCGGCCCGGCAAGACGGGCATCCATACACTGCGCGTGGCCATCCTGGTGGGGCCGGGCAGCGATGGCGCTCAGGTGCGCAATATCTATGCTGCGCTGCTGGCCGACGGCGCCGTGCCGCGCCTGGTGGGCAGCCAACTGGGCCGGGTCGACACCAGCGGCGGTGCGCCGCTCGACGTGGAAATCTCGCTCGAAGCGGGACCGTCCGTGTTGTTCGACGCCGTCGTGCTTGCCGACGGCCAGGGCGCCGTGCAGCAGTTGGGCGACGACGCCAACGCGCTCGACTTCCTGCGCTTGCAATACCGCCACTGCAAGCCGATGCTGGCTATCGGCGCAGGCAAGGGCTTGCTGGACAAGGCAGGCGTGCCAGCGGCCCTGCCCGATGGCAAGCCTGATCCTGCCATCATCGTCGCACCGTCCGGCGACGTGGTGAAAGCCGTGGCCGCCTTCAAGAAGGCGCTGGCGGCGCACCGGGCGTTCGCGCGCGAAACGGACCCGCCGCGGGTGTAAGTGGCTGCATCAGCGCAGGGGCGGGATCGGCCGGCCCCTGCCGGTCCCGTTGCCTACCCTGTTTGCGCCGCATGCGCAACGCCATGCAACAATGTAAACAATGAAAACGTCCTGCGGTGATATGCTGCTGACTAGAACTGTTCATTTGCAACTATTTATATAACACCAGCAAAGAACGGCTTCAGCAAACCGGATCGCGATTACCGCATGGACAAGTACACACCTCGCACCTGGGGGCCGGGCGAACGCCCGACCTTGCCCGGGTCGCCCTCGATGCCCGAACATTCGACGCCCAAGCGTGTCGCGTATTTCATCGTCGGCCTGATCGTCGCGCTGACGGGGGGACTGGGCAACGGCCTGGTGACGGCCAATTTGCTGAATCTGCAAGGTTCGCTGGCCGCCTATGCCTACCAGATGCAGTGGCTGCCGGCCGCCTATGTGATGACCATCGTCTCCATGAATTTGCTGCTGGTGAAGTTCCGCCAGCAGTTCGGCCTGCGCCTGTTTACGGAAGCGTTCCTGGTGCTGTACGCACTGGTGACGTTCGCCCACTTGTATGCCAATACCTTGCCGTCGGCGATCGCCGTGCGTGCCGCGCATGGCATGGTGGGCGGCGCGCTGGGGGTGCTGGGCCTGTACTACACCTTGCAGGCGTTTCCCGCGCGGCACCGCCTGAAAGGCGTGGTGCTGGGCCTGGGCTTTGCCCAGCTGGCGCTGCCCTTGGCGCGCATCTTCACCTCCGAACTGCTGCAGATCGGCGAATGGCATGGCCTGTACCTGTTCGAACTGGGACTGGCCTTGCTGGCGCTGGGCTGCGTGCTGGCCCTGAAACTGCCGCCCGGAGACCGCGTGCAAACCTTCGAGCCGCTCGATTTCCTCACCTTCATCCTGTTCGCGCCCGGCGTGGCCCTGCTGTGCGCCGTGCTGGCGCAGGGGCGCACGGCGTGGTGGATGGAATCCGAGTGGGTGGGCGTATGCCTGGCGTGCTCCATCGTGCTGATCGCCGCCTCGCTGGCCATCGAGCATAACCGCGCGCGCCCGCTACTCAATACACGCTGGCTCACGACGGGCAAGATCGCCAAGCTGTTTTTATCGGTGCTGCTGTTTCGCATCGTGTTGTCCGAATCGACGGGGGCGGTCGGCTTTTTGCAGGCGCTGGGCTTGAACACGGACCAGATGCAGAACCTGTTCATCGTGGTCCTCCTGGGCAGCGTGGCGGGCCTGGTGGTCAGCGCGCTGACGATCAATCCGAAGACGCTGAACCGCTCGCTGATGTTCGCGCTGCTGCTGATCGCCGCCGGGGCGCTCATCGACGCGCACGCCACCAGCCAGACGCGCCCCGTCAACATGTATGTCAGCCAGTTCCTGCTGGCCTTTGGTGGCACGTATTTCCTCGGTCCCACCATGGTGGCCGGCATGGGTGCCGTGATCGCCGAACCGCGCAATCTGGTGAGTTTTTCCGTGATGTTTACCATGACCCAGAACCTGGGCGGCTTGCTCGGTTCGGCCATCGTCGGCACCATCCAGACGGCGCGCGAAAAATACCACTCCAGCTATCTGGTCGAGCACCTGACCATGCTCGACCCGCAGGTGGCCGCGCGCGTGCAGTCCGGTGCGGCAAGCTACGGCGGCGTGCTGATGGACCCCACCTTGCGCAGCGCCCAGGGCGTGGCGCGCCTGGGCGCCATCGCCACGCGCGAAGCCAATGTCCTCGCCTACAACGATGTTTTTTTGATGATCGCCGGCGTCGCCCTCGCTACTTTACTGTGGATGCTGCTCAGCCAGTCCTGGACCCGCATCACCACCGGCGCGCGCCGCCTGGCCGGCCCCGTGCGCGATGCGCAGACGGCCATGGCCATCGTCCCCATTACCAATTCGGAACCGAGCAATGACAGAAAATAACAGCACGCCGCCAGTATCTCCCACCGCACCCGCACCCGCCGCCCCTTCCATGGCACAGCCGGACCGGCGCCACCAGTGGCTGTCCGCGCTGGCCTTTGCTGCCGTGGCCCTGGTGGGCGTGCTGATCGTGTTGTACGCGTGGCGTTTGCCGCCGTTCACCAGCCCCATCGTGACGACGGAAAACGCCACCGTCCGCGGGCAGGTGACGATCATCGGCACGCAGCTGTCCGGCTATGTGGTGGAAGTGACGGTGCAGGATTTCATGGATGTGAAGGAAGGCCAGCTGCTGGTGCGCATCGATGACCGCATCTACCAGCAGCGCTACGAGCAGGCGCAGGCGCAGCTGGCGGCGCAGCAGGCGGCGCTGTTGAACTGGGCGCAGCAGAAGGCCAGCGCGCAGGCGGGCATTTCCGTCAGCGAGGCGGCCCTGGCCAACGCGGAAGCGCAGGCGCGCAAGGCCAGCGCCGACCTCAATCGCGTGGAGCAGCTGGTGGCTGACGGCTCGCTGTCGCAGCGCGAACACGACCAGTCGCGCGCCACGCAGGCGCAGATGGCCGCGGCGCTGGCGCAGGCGCGCGCCAATCTCGACATCGCCCAGCAAAGCGTGCAATCGGTGGTGGTCAACAAGCAGGCTTTGGCGGCGGCCGTGGCGAATGCGCAGGCGGCCGTCAAGGCGGCGAAGATCGACCTCGATAATACGCGCATCGTGGCGCCATCCGATGGGCAATTGGGCCAAGTGACGGTGCGTCAGGGCGCGTACGTGAATTCAGGTGCGCAGCTGATGGCGCTGGTGCCGCGCCAGATGTGGGTGATCGCCAATTTCAAGGAAACGCAAATGAACGGCGTGCAGGAGGGGCAGAGCGCCACCTTCCATGTCGACGCGCTCGACGGCGCCGTGCTGACGGGCCAGGTGGAGCGCATTTCGCCGGCCACCGGTTCCGAATTTTCCGTGCTGCCGGCCGATAATGCGACGGGCAACTACCTCAAAATTGCCCAGCGCATTCCCGTGCGCATCCGCATCGATGCGGGGCAGGCGAATGCGCGCCGCCTCGTGCCGGGCATGTCGGTGGTGGTCAGCGTCGACACGTCCGCCGTATTGAACGACTCGGCGGAGAATCCGGCGCCCCCGCCTGCGCCAAAGAAGGGCAAGCCATGAAGCGCCGTGTATGGCTGATGGCCGGCGTGCTGGCGCTGGCCGGCTGCGCCGCCAACGCGCCACCGCAGCCCGTCTCGGCCCTGCAACTGCCGTCCGGCTGGCGCGCGCCAGGCGAGGGCGGCGCAGTGTCCGCGCATGGCACACAGGTGGAACAGCTGTGGTGGCAAGCTTTCGGCGACCCCGTGCTAAGTGATCTGGTGGGTGCAGCGCTGGCGCGCAATGGCGACTTGCGCGTGGCGCGCGCTCGGGTGCAGGAATACCGCGCCCGTCTGGCGCAGGCCGATGCGAACCGCGCGCCCAACCTGGCGTTCGACGGCTCGCCGACGCGTACGCGCACCCTGGCGTCGAGCGGCAAGCCGTATGTGACTAATGTCTTCCAGGCCGAACTGCAGGCCAGCTATGAAATCGATGTGTGGGGCCGGCTGGGCAATCTGAGCGACGCGGCCGGCGAGAGCTACCGCGCCGAGCAGGCCAGCCTCGATGCGGCGGCCCTGTCGATCGCCGCCAGCGTGGCCACGGCCTACCTGAACCTGCGTGGACTCGACGCGCAGCTGGCGCTGACGCAATCGACCCTGCAGCTGCGCGAACAGTCGCGCGAGCTGGCGCGCAAGCAGTTCGAGGTGGGCTACAGTTCGCGCCTGGAGTGGCTGCAGGCGCAATCGGAATACCATGCGGCGGCCGAGCAGGTGCCGCAGCTGCAGCGGCAGATTTTTGAGCAGGAAAACGCGCTGGCCATCCTCGTCGGCGGCAGTCCCGGCGCCATCGCGCGCGGCTTGCCCCTGGCCGAGCTGGCGGCGCCGGCTGTGCCTGCCGGCCTGCCGTCCGAATTGCTGCGCCGGCGGCCCGACATCGCGCGCGCGGAACACAACCTGGCGGCCGCCAACGCCAGCCTGGCCGCCACGCGTGACCAGCTGCTGCCCTCGTTCAAGCTGACGGCCGTCGGCGGCGGGCAAGCGACGACCTTGACCGATTTCCTGCATGCACCCACCGCCCTGTGGCGCCTGACGGCGCTGGCGGCCGGCCCCCTGTTCGATGGCGGCAGGGTGCAGACGCAGACGGATGCGGCTGGCGCGCAGCGCGACCAGATGGCGTACGCGTATGAAAACGTGGTGAGGAACGCCTTCGCCGAAACGGAGAACAGCCTGGGCGCCATCTACCGGCTCAAGCAGCAAGCCGTGGAAAACGATGCGCGCCGCGCTACGGCGGCGGACACCTTGCGCATCGCGCACAACCGCTACCGCAATGGCTACGCTTCGTACCTGGAAGAACTCGACGCCCAGCGTACCCTGTACAGCGCCGACGTGGGGCTGCTGCAGCTGAAGACACGCATCCTCGTCGCCTCGGTCGACTTGTACCGGGCCATGGGCGGTGGCTGGTCGGGCAAGACGCAATAGGTGCGCGTGCCCGGCGCGATCGTTTGCCGCAGCCGGTGTAATATTCTGGCCAGGGAAAGCTGCGGCATGGTGCCAGCGGCTCCCGTCACGAACGAGGTTGTAACATGACGATTTTTGGCATAGGCATCCACATCCTGATCGCGGTATTTTTTGCGATTCACGTGGTGCGCAACGGGCAGCAGCTGTACTGGCTGCTCATTTTATTCATGTTCCCGCTGCTGGGCAGCGTGGTGTATTTCTTCGCCATCTACCTGCCCAATTCGCGCCTGCCGCAAGGTGCGCGCAAGGTCGCTTCGGTGGCCGTTCAGGTGCTCGACCCGAACCGGGAGTTGCGCGAGGCGAAGGCCGCCTTCGAGTACACGCCGACGGCGCAGAACCAGATGCGCCTGGCCAGCGCGCTGCTCGAAGCGGGCGATGCGCAGGAAGCGGCATCGACGTATGAAGCCTGCCTGCAGGGAGCGTTTTCATCGGATCTGGAAATTCGCCTGGGCGCGGCACGCGCCTACCTGGAATGCGCGCGTGGCGCCGAGGCCTTGACGCACCTGGAATTCATCCGCCGCACGGATATGCATTTCCGCCCCGAGATGGTGTCCCTGCTGACGGCGCGCGCGCTGGCGCAAAGCGGGCGACAGCAAGAAGCGAAGGCGGAGTTCGACAATGCACTGACGCGCTACAACAGTTTCGAGTGCCGCGCCGAGTGCGCGATCTGGGCGCTGCAGCAGGGCGACAAGGTGTTGTCGGAACGCCTGCTGCTCGATATCGACAGCGCCATGGCCCGCTGGAGCAGCCATACGCGGGCTATGTATGCGCCACTGCTGGCGCGCCTGGAGACGGCGCGCAAATAGTAGAAACACCTGGTAAAACCGTAGCGAGCGGATGGGAGTTGCGGTCGAGAAGCGGAGCTGTGCGAATGCACAGTGAGCATCGGAAACCGCAAATCGCGACGCGCAGTAGGGTTGAGCAGGTGTTTACACGCCAGGCACCGTATTTTTGCCTTCAACCAGTTTGTACCCCTTGCCATCGAAAGCGTAGCGCGCGTGACCATTCAAGGGCGTGGCGATGCGCGGCGGGTCTTGGTCCGGCTTGACCGTGGCGCCGGGCTTGATCTTTTCGGATGCGCCCGTGAAGTCGAGCAACAAGTCGTCGTAGGCGCCGCCGTTGCGCGCGGGTGCGAAGCGCCACTTGCCATCGACCATCCAGCACTCGTCCATGTCTGGCGTGCAGGCGCCCATATTGTCCGAGTACAGGTCCATGCCGCCATCGAGCGCGGTCACCTTGCCGTCGCCGATTTCAAACAGGGCCAGTTGCGTGATGGTGTAACCCTGGCCCGTATAGCCGTGGCGGATCGCCAGTCCCGGCTTGTTCGCACCCAGCATGACCCAGTGAACTTCACCAAGTTGCCCCGATGATCCCAGAGCGGCGATGTTTTCCAGCCGTTTCACGACTTGCCACTGGCCGTCTTCCGGCTGACCCTTGGGTGCCAGGAAAAAGACGTTCAACAGCCCCGACGAGGCGTGCGCTGATTCTGCCGTGCCTTCCGTGTTGGCCGTTTCCGCATTCGCCACCAGGATAGCGCGGCCATCGGGCAGCAGCCTGTGGCTGACGGCACTGACGACATAACTGAGTTTGTCGACATGGTTGTCCGGATCGGGCAGGTCGGCCAGCGCATCGTCGCTGTCGCCGCGGTAGTCCTTGCCGAAGACGGCACGCATCATGCCCGCCTCGCGCTTGCGCGCCTGGGGCGTGTTCATCTCTTCCGTCCTGGGTGCGGTGGCGGCCGGCGGCGGCACGTGCTCGGCCGATGCCGCATCGGCAGCGGCGGCGGGGATATCGGTTACCACGTCAGCTGCCAGCTCGGCGCTGGCGGGGGTGGTCTTGTCCGAGCAGGCGCCGAGCAGTGCGGATACCAGTAGCAGGACGAGCGGGGTGCGGTAATTCATAGGCAGGGCAGATTGCGTTCATGGAGAATGGGCGCAGTATGCCAGATAGATGGAAGCGAGGGAGCGCGGCCTGGCGGCCGGTCCCTCGCTTCCTTGCCCGCAGGGGGCGATTTTGCAATTCACCGTGGCGCTTATTTTTCCAGCGCCACCTTGTCATCGCGCCGCAGCGGCGCCTGCTGGCGGCGCAGTTTCGCCATGCCGCGCTTGAGCAGGTGCTCGAGGTCGTCGATGTAGGTGAATACGGCCGGCACCACCAGCAGGCTCAATAAAGTAGAGGTGATCAGGCCGCCGATGACGGTGATGGCCATCGGCGAACGGAAGCTGGGATCGGCGCCCCAGCCCAGCGCCAGCGGCATCATGCCGGCGCCCATGGCGATCGTCGTCATCAGGATGGGCCGGCTGCGCTTGTGGCAGGCGTCGACCAGCGCATCGAAGCGGTTCATGCCGGCCTGGCGCGCCAGGATTGCATAGTCGACCAGCAGGATCGAGTTCTTGGTGACGATCCCCATCAGCATGATCAGGCCGATCATCGACGGCATCGACAGGGCGCTGCCCGTGATCAGCAGCGCCACGAAGGCGCCGCCGATCGATAGCGGCAGCGCCGCCAGGATGGTCACCGGCTGCATGAAGTCCTTGAACAGCAGCACCAGCACGCAGTAGATGCACAGCACGCCGATCAGCATGGCCAGGCCGAAGCTGGCAAACAGCGAAGCCATTTCCTGCGCGTCGCCCAGTTCGGCGATCTTCACGGACGGCGGCAAATTCTTCATCGATGGCAGCGCGCGCGCTTCTTCATTCAATTCGCCAAGGGTACGCGAACCGAGTTCCACGTCGAGCGTCACGTTGCGGCTGCGGTTCAGGCGGTCGATCTGCGCCGGGCCGCTTTCCATCGTCACGCTGGCCACATTCGCCAGGCGCACGGGGCCATTCTTGCCGGGTACCGTCAGGCGCTCGATGGCGGCCAGGTCGGCGCGCACGCTGTTGGGCAGCTTGACGCGGATCGGCACTTGCCGCTCGGGCAGGTTCATTTTGGTGAGGTCCGTGTCGTAGTCGCCGGCCGTGGCCACGCGCACCGTCTCGCCGATGGCTGCCGCCGTCACGCCCAGGTCTGCCGCCTTGGCGAAATCAGGGCGCACGATGATTTCCGGGCGCACCAGCGAGGCGCTGGAATTGACGTTGCCGATGCCTTTCAGGCCGCGCAGTTCGCGCTCGACCTTTTGCGCCGCCGTCGTCAAAGCCACCGGGTCTTCCGAGCGCAGCACCAACTGCATCTTGACGCCCGTGTCGGGCGGTCCCACCGTGAAGCGGGCGCCGGGGATCGTATCGAGCTTGTGGCGCAGCTGCGTTTCCAGGCCCGCCATCGATTCCTTGCGCTCCGTGCGATGTACGGTGGTTAGAGTCAGCACGGCGCGGCGCGCCTCGGCCGCCGCGCCGGGGGCGAAGGCGTCGCCGCTGGAGCCGCCGCCTATCGAACTGAAGACGCCCTTGATGCCGGGCGTTTGCATGGCTGCATCGCGCGCCATGGCTGCCACGGCCTGCGTTTCGGCCAGGGTGGAGCCGGGCGGCAGTTCCAGGTTGATCTGCGTCTGCGCGCGGTCGGCGGCCGGCACGAAGCCCGTCGGCAGCAGCGGCACCAGCAGGATGGCGCCGACAAAGAACAGGGCCGCGGCGATGGCCGTGACGCCGCGGTGGTTCAGGCACCAGCGCATCACGTGCAGGTAGCGCGTCATCAGCCAGCCATCCTGTTCTTCCTTGTGCGGCAGCGGTTTCAATATGTAGGCGGCCATCATCGGCGTGAGCAGGCGCGCCACCACCAGCGAGGCCAGCACGGCCAGCACGGCTGTCCAGCCGAACTGCTTGAAGAACAGGCCGGGGATGCCGCTCATGAATGCTGTCGGCAGGAATACGGCCACCAGCGCGAAGGTGGTGGCGATCACCGCCATGCCGATTTCGTCGGCCGCTTCCATGGCCGCTTGCATGGGCGACTTGCCCATGCGCAGATGGCGCTCGATGTTTTCGATTTCCACGATGGCGTCGTCGACCAGCACGCCGACGACCAGTGCCAGCGACAGCAGGGTGACGGTATTGAGCGTGTAGCCGAACCAGTAGATGCCGAGGAACGCCGGCATCACCGACAGGGGCAGGGCGGCCGCAGCCACCAGGGTGGCGCGCCAGTCGCGCAGGAACCACCACACCACCAGCACGGCCAGCAGCGCACCTTCGTACAGCAGCTCCATCGAACCGTCGAAGTTTTCCTCGACGGGGAAGGCATTGTCGATCGACTGCTGCAGCACCACGTTGGGGTTTTCCTTCTGCAGGTCGGCGATGGCGTCGCGCGCGCCCTTGGCGACGGCCACTTCGCTGGCGCCCTTGGTGCGGAACACTTCAAAGGCGACGACCGTCCTGCCATCCTGCTCGGCCAGCGCGCGCGGTTCGGCGACCGTGTCGCGCACGCTGGCCACCTGGTCCAGGCGCACATGGCGGCCGTCCGGCAGCGGCACTTCCACGCGCGACAATTCATCGGCCGTCTTGACGGTGGCGATGGTGCGCACAGACTGCTCGGCGCCGCTGATGTCGCCCCTGCCACCAGGCGCTTCGCGCTGTACCAGGCGCAGCTGGCGCGAGACGTCGAGGGCAGACACTTTCAAGGCGGCCATGCGCGCCTCGTCGAGTTCCACCTGGATCTCGCGATAGACACCACCGACGCGGGTGACGGCGCCCACGCCGGGTACGGTCAAGAGGCGCTTGGCCACCGTGTTGTCGACGAACCAGGACAGGTCGGGAGCGTCGAGCGGGTTGTCCACGCCCCCTTTCGCCGTAGCGATAAAGGTCAGCACCACGCGTCCTGCCGTGGACGCCTTGGTGACGGTGGGGTCGCGCAGTTCGGCCGGCATGTCCGCCTTGACCCGCGCGACGGCATCGCGCACATCGTTGACGGCTTCGGCGATCTGCTTTTCCAGGATGAACTCGACGGTCACCGTGACGACGCCATCGAGCACCTTGGTGTAGATGTTTTTCACGCCTTGCAAGGTGGCGACGGAGTCTTCGATCTTGCGCGCCACTTCTGTTTCCAGCTGGGCCGGCGCGGCGCCGGGCAACACCGCGCTGACGGTGACGATAGGCAGTTCGATGTCCGGGAAATCCTGCACCGGATTGGCCTTGTAGGCCAGCAGACCGGCCAGGGTCAAGAGCGCAAACAGCATGATGGCCGGGATCGGATTCTTGATCGAGAGGGAGGAAAAGTTCATGGCCTCTCCTTACTTTTTCGCCGTGGCCGGCTTGGCAGCTGCTGCCACCGGGTTTTGCACCGGGGTTTGAACATTACGTACCAGATCGCCGTCATTGAGGAAGCCAGCGCCGCTGACGACGATCGTCGTGTCGGCCGTGATGCCGCTTACAATCTCGATGCGGTCGCTCAGGCGCCGTCCGGCCTGCACCTTGATCTGGCTGACCCGCTGGTCGGCATTCAGGCGGAAGACATAGCTGAAGCCATCGCGCACGGCAATCGCCTGCTGCGGCACCGTCAGCGCGCCCGAGGTCCCCAGTTCAAATTCGCCGCTGGCGTACATGCCGGCCTTGAACGGCGCATTGTTGCCCGTGCTGGCCGGCAGGTCCACGTAGACGAGGGCGTAACGCGTCTGTGGATCGACGGTAGGGGCGATCATGCGCACCTTGCCCGTCAAGACGCTGCCATTGGCCGCCTTGACTTGCGCCAGCGTGCCCTGTTTCAGGTTCAGCAGCTCGGTGGCCGTCACTTCGGCGCGCCACTCGAGGCGGCCCTGGCGGATCATGCGGAACAGCTCCGTGCCAGCGCCCACGACGGAACCGACGGTGGCCGAACGCGAGGAGATGATGCCGCTGTCAGGCGCCACCACTTGCGTGTATTTCAGGCGCAGCTGCTGCGACGCCAGCTGCGCCTTGGCAGATGCAATGCGCGCATTGGCCGTCTGTTCGGCCGTCAGGTACTGGCTGATCTGCTGCGCGCTGATGGCGCCCGTGCTTTGCAGCGAGCGGGCGCGCTGGGCGTTGGCTGCCGCTTCGGCCGCATTCGCTTCCGCTTCCAGCAGCGCCGCTTTCGCCTGCGCCACGTCGGCGTTGACCGTGTCGTTCGAGAACACGGCCAGCACCTGGCCTGCGCGCACCACGTCGCCGACATTCACGCGCACATCCGTCAGGCGCAAGCCATTCGATTCGCTGCCGATGACGGCTTCCTGCCAGGCGGCCACGTTGCCGTTGGCCTTCAGCTTGATGGGCAGGCTGGCCGTTTGCGGCTTGGTTGTGGTGACGGTGAGCGCAGGCTTTTGTGCCGCGTTTTTATCCTTGGCATCGTCGGCGGCCGTGGAGGAAGGGGAGTACAGCGCCACGCCGGCGCCCAGAATCAAGCAAAGGGCGGCAAGGGCGAGCGCCATCGGTTTCAAGGTCATTTTTTTCATGTTGTCGTATCCGTCAGGGTGCGTTGTGAGCGATGGCGTTGGCGCTGCTGTTGTTCCAGCCACCGCCGGCGGCGCGGTACAGCGCCACCCAGGCGGCGCTGCGTTCGCGCTCCAGGTTGACCACGGTGTTTTCGGCGGCCAGGCGCGTGCGGCGCGCGTCTTCCAGTTCGATCAGGCTGGCCAGGCCATTCTTGTAGCGGTCCTCGGTGGCGACAAACGACACGCGGTAACCTTCCAGGGCCGTTTTGGCGTGGCCGCTGCGCGCGTCCGTGCTGGCCAGGTTGACTAGCGCCTCTTCCACTTCGCGCACGGCCTGGCGCACGCCGGCGCGGTATTTCACCACCGCTTCGTCATAACGCGCCGTGGCCGCATCGACCTGGGCGCGGCGGGCGCCGCCATCGAAGATAGGCAGGCTGACGGCCAGCGGCCCGATGCTCCAGGTGCTGGCCGTGATGCTGTCGCCGCCGGAGCGGATATTGCCCTTGCCGATGGAGCCGGCCAGGCTCAGACGCGGATAGCGCTGCGCCTGAGCGCCGCGTACTTCGAAGCTGGCCGCCGCCACTTCGCGTTCGGCGCTGTAGATGTCGGGACGCTGGCCCAGGGTTTGCGCCGGCAGTTGCGCAATCGCTACGGGCGAGGGCGCAACAAAGGGGCTGGCCGCCAGCTTCTGGCGCAGCGACGCTTCCGGCATAGCCGACAGGGCCACCAGCGCCTTGACATTCACATCGCAGGCGGCGCGCTGTTCGATGGCGCGACTGGCACCTTCGGCGGCGCTGGCGCGGGCCAGGGCGGCGTTGGCGGGCGGCTGGAAACCGGCACCGGCACTCAGTTCCGTCAGGCGTGCCGAGTCGCGGCGCGAGACGGCATCCTGTTCGGCCACTGCCTGCAGTTGCTGGCAGGTGCGCAAGGCGTAGTACTGGTTCGCCACTTCGGCGGCGACCGAGACGCGGGCTTCATGCCAGCCGGCGCGCGCGCTGTCGTAGCGCTCCTGCGCCGCATCGCGCGTGGCGCGCTTGGCCCCAAACACATCGATTTCCCACGACGCTTGCAGGGCCGCCTGCGAGGTGGTGCCGCCCGGCTGGGCCGATTGCTGGCTGGTGCGCACCACGCTGCCTGTCGCGTCGAGGGTGGGCGCCAGCGCGGCACCACTGGCGATGCTGTCAGCGCGCGCCTGCACGATGCGCGTGCCGGCGGCGGCGACGGTGGGGCTGACCTGTTGCGCGTCGGTGATCAATTCCACCAGCAGGCTATCGCCCTGGCCCTGCCACCAGCTGGCCAGGTCGGTCAGCTTGCCGTTATGCGGCAGCGGCGCCTGCCACTGCGCGGGTGCGCCGGGTGCCACCGCTGCGGGCGGCCCCTGCAAGGCGCAGCCGCCCAGCGCCAGCACGATGCTGGCGGCCAGGGCGCGTTGAACGGTGCATCGAATAGTCGTCATGCTGGTCCTTCTGCTTGTCGTTGATCGGTGGGAGTAGAGGGAGGAAGGGCCAGGCGCCGGCGCTCCACGTCGGCCATGGCCAGTGCGTAGTCGGTCATGCGCGCCAGCCAGATGTCGATCGCGTGCGGCGATTCCAGCAATTGCGGACGTAAGGTTTGCAGCACCTCGGCGCCCACCATGTGCTGCAGGGCCAGCGAGGCGATGGAAAACGCCAGGCGGTGCATGTCGTCGCTGTTGTCGGGCGCGCCCAGGTGGCGCGCCAGCACGCGCGTGAGCGCCTCGTGTTCGGCACGGATGTTCTGGTCGACCTCGCGTGCCCACAGGCCTGTCGGTTCGAGCATTTCGCGGCACCACAGGCGCATGCAGTCGCGCGCGATTTCTCCCTGCTGCATGGGGGCGAGCAATTGCGCATAAAAGCCTTCCAGGCTTTGGCGCAGGGTGAAATGGGGCTGCTCGTACAGGGCGATATTGTCTTGTGGATTAGATAATTGATGGGAGAAGGCGGCGCGGTACAGGCCCGCCTTGTCGCCAAAATAGTAGCTGATGGCGGCCGCGTTGGTGCCTGCCGCCTGCGCCAGTTCGCGCGTGGAGGTTTTGGCGTAGCCTTGCTCGGCAAACAGGCGGATGGCGCTATGCAGTAGCCGCTCGCGCGACTGTTCTCCATCGGAACGGGGCTTGCGTCCGTCGTCGGCGTGGGGAGTGGGGATGGCGTTTTTTTCAATCATGCCGGAGATTTAATCACATATCTCAAACGATTGATATAACTAAATCGTTTGATTTAGTTAAGGAAAGATGAAGATGCGTGGAAAACGCAGGCAAAAAAAAGCCCGCGTACTAGCGCGGGCTGAATCCAATGTTCAGGGAACGAATTGGAGGAGACAGTTCCACTATAGCGCTGAAAATGGTGCGGTGCAATACCGTAGAACTACGGTATCGATCTACGTCAGTTGGCAAAATATCCAGAGTTTATGCTGCGGCGCACCCGAATCAGGGCTTGCTGCGCAGGGCCAGCGTAAACGTGCTGCCGGAGCCGTAGTCGCTATTGAAGAACAGGGCGCCGCCGATGGCGTTGGCCAGGTTCTGGCACAGGTACAGGCCCAGCCCCGCGCCCTCCACGTGGCGCGTGGAGGTGGAATCGAGCTGCGAGAAGGCCTGGAACAGCTTGGCCTGGTCTTCTTCCCTGATGCCGGCGCCGCTGTCGGCGATACTCATTTCCGTCACCAGCACGCCGTCTTCTTCGCGCTGGGATAGGCTGATGCGCACCGTGCCCTGTTCCGTGAACTTGATGGCGTTGTTGAGCAGGTTGATGAGGATTTGCGTCAGCGCGCGGCGGTCCGTGTCGATGATGGCGGGCGGCTGGCCCGCTTCGCCCAGTGCCATTTCCAGCGCCAGGCCCTTTTGCTGGGCCAGGGGGCGCAAGGTGTCGGCCACGTCGGCCATCAGCTCCTGGCAGTGCACGGGCTCGATCGACAGGGTCAGCTTGCCCGCTTCGATCTTGGCCACGTCGAGGATGTCGTTGATCAAAGAGAGCAGATGGCGCGCGCTGGCGCGGATGGTATTGAGTTGTTTGTCCTGGTCGGACGTCAGGGGGCCGGGCAGTTTCATCAGCAGTGCGCCGGTAAACCCGATGATGGCGTTCAGGGGCGTGCGCAATTCATGCGACATATTGGCGATGAAGGCCGACTTCATGCGACTCGCCTCGGCCAGTTCCAGGTTTTTCAGGGCGATTTCGCGGTTGATGGTTTCCAGTTCGGCCGCATGGTGCGCCAGGCGCATGTTCAATTCGATCACCTGGCGTTCACGCGCCTGCAGTTCGCCGTTGACCTGCACTGCCTGCTCATACGTGGAAATGAGCAAATCGAGGATTTGCTGGCGCTCTGCATTGATGAAGTGCTTCTGGTCGCCCAGGTACAGGGCGATGCCGATTTCCACATTCTGGTTCTTGCGCAGCTTCTGGTTCATCAGCATGTGGCTGATGCGGTTGAGCAGGTAGTCTTCCGCATACGGCTTGCGGATGAAATTGTCGGCGCCGCATTCGATGCCGCGGATGATGTCCTTCGGGTCGTTGAGCGAGGTGACGAGGATCACGGGAATGTCGCGCAGGGTCGGATCGGACTTGATGGCGCGGCACAGGTCATAGCCATTCATTTCAGGCATGACGATATCGGACAGCACCAGGTGCGGTTTGCGCTCGCGGATGGCGGCCAGGGCCAGCTGGCCATTCGCCGCCACGCGCGCGTTGTAGTGCAGCGACTGGATCAGGCGGCGCAATCGCTCCGCCTGGGTCGGGCTGTCCTCAACGATCAGGATCTCGATTTCGTCAGGCTTGATTTGATTGCTGGAGTCCACAGACCTCTCCTAGAATTTCAGTGTGGTGATGCTGGGCGCGGTGAGCGCGCAATATCGACATCGTACGACTATATCGGATTTAGGTCTGCAAAAGTAACTTCCAGGTAACTATTTTGGCCACAGGGAATGCGGTGGCCGCCTGTCAGTTTTCGCCCTGGAACTGGCCTGCGCGATACGTCAGCACCAGCGTATCGCGGTGGCCATGCTCGCCGATGGGCTGGATCGGCGTCGATTCGTGGATCACGGCCGCATCGTCGAGCAGCAGCAGCGACCACGGCTCGGTCAGGGTAAAACGCTTGCCGTTGGGGCCATTGGCTTCGAAGATGCGTGTCTCGCCGCCCTTGACCTGTTCGCGTCCGATCAGCAGCACGGCGACGAAATCGACGCCGTCGCGGTGCGCGCCTTCCGGCGTGGGGCGGCCGATGCCATCGGTCGTATCGATGCGGAACTGGTGTGCCTCGATGAACCACGGCTGGCTGCCCTTGACCTGCGAGCAGGCGTCGCCCAGCGCGCGGAGCAGCTGTTGCCAGGCCGGCTGCGCGACGATGGCCGGCTCGACCGGCTCGAACAGGCGGTGCATACCGCCGTGCAGGGCGTTGTATTCCACCGGTTGCCAGTGCGGACGGTGCGCCGTCTGCGTCAGGCGCGCGCCATCCTGTACGAAGCATGAGTGGCGCCGGCGGCGATAGCGGCCGCCATCTTTCAGGTAATTGTCCAGCGCCAGCGCGTTCCAGCTCGGTTCGAGCGCGCGCAGCGCGGCCAGCGGGCAGCCGGCCAGCGCCGCCACGTCCTGCGGGCGCAGGACGGCATAGCCGTCATCGCGCAAGGCGTCCTTGACGTGGGACGGGTCGGTAAAGATCGGTGCGGAAGTGCTCATGGCGGTGCGGGCCGGAACGCGGCCTGTATCAGTTTATCCAGCCTGGCATTCTACGACTTCGCGGCAACTCTTGTGTTACCTCCGCCAGGAATTATGCTTGTTGCGTTAAAAATTCTTTACCAGGGTCATACGCAGCGAGCGCGATTCCACCGGATGGAAGTGGATATCGTCAACCGGCTGCGCCTCGCCGGGCAGGCGCGAAGCATAGTAGTAATCGATGGCCGAGTCGCGCCGGTTGGCCAGGTTGTAGCCTTCGACCTCCACGCGCAAGGTCTTGTCGATCTGGTAGGCGATGCGCCCGTTCAAGCCCACGCTGGCCGACGAACGGACGCTGTTGTCTTCAATCAGGGGGCGCGGACCGAAGTAGCGCAGGCGCAAAGAGCCCGACCATGGCCCGCGCGGCGTCACCGTCATGGCCAGCTGGGCCACGCCTTCGATGGCGCCGGGGATGAAGTCGCCCGCCGGGTCGCTGCCGCGCGAGCGTGCCCGCGCATACGCCAGGTCCAGGTCCAGCGACAGCCAGCTGGCCGCCTTGTAGTAGCTGGAAAACTCGATGCCATAGCGGCGGCTGGGGCGGCCCGCCTCGGTGGCGCCGGCGTCGCCGATGAACAGCAGCTCGGAATCGAAGTCCAGGCGGTACAGCGACAGCGACGTTTGCAGGCCGGCGATGGCGGCGCTGCGCAAGCCCAGTTCCAGGGCCCGCGAGCGCACCAGGGGCGTGACCTTGTCGGCCGCTTCGCCCGTCTTCGGGTCGAGCGTGATCGTCGTGCCGCGCGCGTCGTTGCTGTGAAAACCATTGCCGATG
Source organism: Janthinobacterium kochi (assembly GCF_051380715.1). NCBI lineage: Bacteria > Pseudomonadati > Pseudomonadota > Betaproteobacteria > Burkholderiales > Oxalobacteraceae > Janthinobacterium > Janthinobacterium kochi. The sequence continues at coordinate 134,505 of NZ_JBNYXO010000002.1, read as the reverse complement.
TTGATATACGCTTCCGTGTCGCGCCACGGACCGGCGATCACGCTCAGGCTGGGGCTGAACAAATGGTCGCTGGCTTGCCCTGAGTTGGCGGCGCGGTCGCTGCGCACGTCGAAGCGGTAGGCGTCCGCGCGCAGGCCGGCCACGGTGCGCAGCGACCGCGACCAGCGCGTACTGTTTTCACCATACACGCCGATGCTGGTTTCGACGATATGGTCTTGCCGCGTGGTCGATACGATCTGGCGCTGGCGCGTGTTGTACAGGCCATTGTGGATATTGTCGTGCTGCAGCTGCAGGCCGATGGTGGTGTCGCTGCTGCCCCTGTCCGTGTGGCGGTGCCAGGTGTGGCTGGCATCGAGGCCGGATGTCACGCGCCGGTCGGGCTGGGCGAACTGGTCGCCGTTATCGGGGTCGTCCAGCTCATACGTAAAATTCGAAAACAGGGCCAGGCGGTTGGCGATCACATACGCGCTGACCTTGGACGACACGTCGTCCGTGCTCCGGCGCCAGGCGCCCGACAGGCTGTAGCGCTGCGCCTTGCCGCCGTCGCTGGCATCGATGGCGTCGAAGCGGCCCAAGGTGCCGTCCTGCACGGCGCGCAGCGCAATCTGGTCGGTGGCACGCCAGCTGGCGTCATACGCCATGGCCGTGACGTTGAAGCCGTTGTTGGCATAGCCTTGACTGTAGCGCAGCACGCCATTGAGCTTGCGGTAGCGGTCCGGCTGCGTGAACGGGCCATCGTTATGCTGCGCTTCGAGCGCGTATAGCAGGCTGCCGTCGCCCGCGTCAAACGAATCGGCCAGCAGGGCGCGGCGAAAGCCGTTTTGCCCGATGCCCGCGCTGGCGATACCTTGCGTCAGGCGGTTCGCATAGATGATGGAGGCTGCTCCCGCCGAGGAAAAATCGCCTTGCGCCGCCGAATAAGGGCCCTTTTTGTAGTCGAGGCGCATGGCCAGTTCGGGGATCAGGAAGTTCAGGTCCGTCCAGCCCTGGCCGTGGCCATGGCTGCGCTGGTTGACTGGCATCTCGTCAACGGTGGTACGCAAGTCCGTGCCGTGATCGAGGTTGAAGCCGCGCAGGTAGAACTGGTTGGCCTTGCCCTCGCCGCTATGCTGGCTGACGATCAGCCCCGGCACGGCTTCGAGCAATTCGCCGGGCCGGTAGCTGGTGCGCGCGTCGAGTTGCTGTTGCGTGACGCTGCCCGCGTTGGCCGAATCGGCCACGCCCAGCTGGTTCAGGCGCGAACCGTCGACCAGCACGCGCTGGAAGATGTCGTCGGCGTGGGCGGCGCCTGGAAACAGGACGGCGAGGAGGAGGGGAAGGTAGCGTGGCGTCATGAGTGTCTGGGTGTGGCGGCGGTCTGCCGGTGTTCAGCGGATCGGCAGTTCCGTGTTCTGGCGGTCGAAAATCAGCGTCTGGATGCTGCCGCTGTCCTGCACGTTGAGGGTATTTCTTTGGCTGGGCAGGAAATCGATCAGCAGCTGGTTGTGGATGCGCGTGGCGGGGGCCAGGCGCGTGTGCTCGATCTCCTGGAAGATCACCACGTTGTCGGCATTGACCTTCATGCCGACCCAGCTCAGGCGCAATCGCTTGCCGTCCGGCGCCACGAGGTAAAACTGTTTCTCGACATAGCGGCGCAGGGCCGCTTCGCTGTCTTCCTGGCCCAGGTCGAACTGGCGCTGGTACAAATTTGTCAGCAGCGCCTCGACGTCGTGGCCCGTGTAGGTGTGTACCACTTCCGTGCTGCCGCTGGCCGCGTTATAGCTGATGTCGGCGATGCCCATGTGGAAATTGTGCGCGCCGGCTGCCATGCTGGCGCAGGCCAGCAGGGCGGCGGCCAGCGCGCGCCAGCGCTTCATGCCTCGTCGCCCTTGGCCGGGCCGCCATTCTTGCCTTTCAACGGCGTATGAAAGTCGCGCATCAGGTTATCCTTGGGTGATTTTTCGCTCTTGAACAGTTCCAGGCGCGATGGCGTGATTTTTCGCGGCCAGCTATTGTTGCTGGTGTCGATGTCGGCCGTTTCCCAGTACGGGTCCTGCACCATGCCCACCATCGGTTCATCGGTGATGACGACCTTGGTGATTCTCTTCGGCGAGTAGCGCCACACTTCGGCCGGCACGCGCTCGACGTACTTCTTGCCGCTTTTCAGTTCGATCTCGAGGATCAGAGGCATGACCATGCCGCCCAGGTTCGACAGGTCGACCAGGTACAGGTGCTTGCCCTGTTTCAGCAAGTCCTTTTCCCACGGTTCCAGGCCGGCCAGCGCTTCGGCATAGCTGTTGCGGTCCTTGTTGGTTACCGTGAAATCGTCGTGCTGGTTGTAGAAATCCTTCAGTTCCGGATGCGCATCGACGCGGCGCGGCATGCCCTTGTTGGCGCGGCTCGTGACCGATTCCGGCTGGGCATCCTTTTGCGCCTTTTTCCAGGCTTTTTCCGTTGCCGGATCTTTTGAACTCACGCCGTATTCGCTGATGCCGTCGATGCTGATGTCGACCGGGTCGGTGGTATAGAACCAGCCGCGCCAGAACCAGTCCAGGTCCGTGCCGGAGGCGTCTTCCATGGTGCGGAAAAAGTCGGCGGGAGTCGGGCGCTTGAACTTCCAGCGCTGCGCATACTCCTTGAACGCGTAGTCGAACAGTTCGCGCCCGAGGATGGTTTCGCGCAGGATGTTCAGGCCCGCCGCCGGTTTGGCGTAGGCGTTGTTGCCGAACTGCAGCAGCGATTCGGAGTTCGTCATGATCGGCACCTGGTCGCGGCTACGCATGTAGTCGACGATCTCGCGCGGTTCGCCGCGCGAGGCCGGATAGTTCTCTTCCCACGCCTGCTGCGCCAGGTATTGCACGAAGGTGTTCAAACCTTCATCCATCCACGTCCATTGGCGCTCGTCCGAGTTGATGATCATCGGGTAGTAGTTGTGACCCACCTCGTGGATGATGACGCCGATCAGCCCATATTTGGTGCGCTTGGAGTAAGTCAGCTCGCCTGTCTTTTTGTCTTTCACCGGACGGGGGCCGTTGAACGAGATCATCGGATACTCCATCCCGCCCACGGGGCCGTTGACGGAGATGGCCGTCGGATACGGGTAGTCGATGCTGTATTTGTTGTACTGTTCGATGGTGTGCACGATGGCTTGCGTGCTGTACTTTTCCCACAGCGGGTTGCCCTCTTTCGGATAGTAGGACATGGCCATCACATCGCTGCCGCCCTTCTTGTAGCCCTGCGCATCCCAGATGAACTTGCGGCTCGAGGCCCAGGCAAAGTCGCGCACGTTGGCCGCCTTGAAGTGCCAGGTCTTTTGCGCGCGGCTGACGGATTTTTCGGCCGCCTCAGCTTCTTTTTGCGTGACGATGATGACGGGCTTGTCGCTGCTGCGGGCCTTTTCCAGGCGCTCGCGCTGCGCGTTGGAGAGCACGTCTTGCGGGTTTTGCAGTGCGCCCGTGGAGGCGACGATATGGTCGGCAGGAACCGTCAACTGCACGTCGTAGTCGCCAAATTCCAGCGTGAATTCGCCGGAACCGAGGAACTGCTTGTGCTGCCAGCCGGCCGCGTCGTAGTAGGCCGCCATGCGCGGGAACCACTGCGCCACTTCGAACAGGGCGTTCTTGTCGTCGAAGACTTCATAGCCGGCGCGCCCGCCCAGCACCTTCTGTTCATTGATGCGGTAATCCCAGTCGATCTGGAAGACGAAGTCCTGGCCCGGTTTCAAGGGCTGCGGCAGGTCGATGCGCATCATGGTGCGGTTCACTACATATTTCAAAGGCTGGCCATCCGCGCCTTTCAAGGCGCGGATATGGAAGCCGCCCTGGAAGTCGCCGCGCGCCAGGATGCCGCGCAAGCCTTCGAACTTCATCGTCTCGTCGCCCGCCGTTTTGGCCCACGCCTGGCGCGAAGGCGCCGTGGTCATGCGGCGCGCGTCGGAATCGGGCTTGTAGATATTCTGGTCCAGCTGCACCCACAGGTAGCCGAGGGTGTCGGGCGACTGGTTGTGGTAGGTGATGCTGCCGCTGCCGGCGATCTCGCGTTTGGCTTCGTCCAGGGTGGCGCGGATCGTGTAGTCGGCGCGCTGCTGCCAGTAGGCGTGGCCCGGCGCGCCGGACGCGGTGCGGTAGGTATTCGGGGTGGGCAGTACTTCTTCGAGCTGGCGGAACTTGTCGTCGAATGGTTCGGCGGCGAAAGCCGACACGGTAAAGCAGAGAGCCAACGAGGCTACGGAGCCGAAAGGTATGCGCATGGTCACCCTGATGTTGTTGTAAGGAAATAGTGGCAACTATTCTATACGCAGGGTGGTGTCATCCTTGTATCGATTTGTAATAAAGAAAGGCAGATTTTGCGCCAGCTTTTGCCTGACGCTGTCAGGGGGGGGCTTTACCATATTTTGCTCGGGAAAGCGGGGCTTTTACTCACTTTTCATCAGGCTGTCGCGCAACTGGTTCAGTTGTTGTTTCATGTCCACAACTTGTTCCACGCTGCAGTGGCTGGCCGTCAGGATGGCTTCGGGCAGCAGGGCCGCTTCGTGACGCAGCTGGTCGCCTTGCTGCGTGAGGGAAATGATGACCTGGCGCTCGTCGCTGGCGGCACGCGCACGCGTCAACAGGCCCGCTTGCTCCATGCGCTTGAGCAGGGGCGTCAGGGTGGCCGAGTCGAGGAACAGGCGCTCGCCCACTTCCGATACCGTCAAGCCATCGCGTTCCCACAGCACCATCATCACCAGGTATTGCGAATACGTCAGGCCGAGTTTACGCAGGAGCTTGCGGTACAGCTTGTTCATGGCAAGCGAGGTCGAGTACAGCGCAAAGCACAGCTGGCTGTCCAGGCGCGGCACCTGGTGCAAGGGGTTGGGGGCGGTAGTGGTATCCATGGGCACAGTATATATAGTGCGCTATTTAATTGCAACGCGTGGCGCCTACCCGGCGTACCGCGCGCGCAGCAAATTGAGCATGGCGACGTTCTGTTCCCATGCATCCGTCACGGGTTGCTGTGTCCAGGGCAGGGTTTGCGTGTACGGCGCGGGGCCGAATTCCGGCGTGAACGTCATGCGCTCGGCGCCGGCCGCGCGGCGCAGGGCGACGATGGCATCCCACCACGCCAGGTGGGCATCGAGCGCAGGCTTGGCTTCCGGCGCGCGGAAGTCGGCCACCTGCGGCCCCTGTGCATGGCCGACGCGCGCGTGCACGTGGCGCACCAGCGGCAGCACCTGCGCCAGGGTTTGTGGCTGGTCTTCCAGCAAGGATTCGCAGGCGCAGCACCAGTGCGACAGGTCGGCCGTTAATGGTAGTTCAGGATACTGCGCCAAGTAGGGCAGCAGCAGCATCGGATGGCCGGAAAAGCGGCTGCGGTGGATCTCATGCACGATGGGCACGCCGTGCCTGGCCGAGATGGCGGCGGCCAGGTCGAGCAGCTCTGCGTTCTGCGCCGGCGTATAGTAATCCTTGCCCGTGTGCGTGTTGACCAGCACGGGCCGCGCCAGGCAGGCGTTTTCCAGCAGTTCGGCCAGGGCCGCGCGGTGCAGGGCGAAATCGCGGTGGAATACGGTTTCCCATTGCGCGGCGATCAGTTGCAGGCCCGCCTTGGCGATACGGGCCGTCCATTCCTCGCGCAGGGCCGCGTCCAGCGGCAGCGACATCTCGATGCCGTCGAAGCCGGCCGCCGCTACCCTGTCGATGAAGACCTCGGGCGCCAGCTCGTTATTGCCCCAGTGGGCGGCGTAGACTTCGATGCGCATCAGACGAAGCCCCGCACGGGGAACGCCGCGTCGCGCTGGATCCAGTTGTGGGCTGCGTATTCGGTCTGGCCGTCCGTCGCATGCAGGGTGTAGGCGTGGCGCGAGACGGGCGAGCGGTTTGGCGCGCTGTAATGGGGCAGCAAGCCGTGGAAGCAGACGAGGGCACCGGCCTTGACTTCCAGTGGCACGGCCGTGCTGTCGTCGGGCCAGGGCATGGCATCGAGTTTTTCCACGCGCACGGCGTCGCCGTTGCGGATGAAGCGCTCGCGCAAGGGGCCGCGGTGGCCGCCCGGTTCCGCCCACAGGCAGCCATTGTCCAGGGTCGCGTCTTCCAGCGCGAACCAGAAGGTGGTCACGCTGATCGGCGTGGTCTCGAAATACGTGGCGTCCTGGTGCCAGCGCACTTCGCCGCCGATGCCGGGCTGCTTGAAAATGTACATCGATTGCCATACCTGCGCGTCTGCCAGGCCCAGGTCGCGCGCCACTTCGGCCAGTTTCGGGTCGGCCGAAAAGGCGCGGAAGACGGGGTCCAGGTCATGCATGGCATGGCCGATCTTGTTGATCGACAGCGATTTCGCCTGCTTTAACTGGCCGTCCGCGCCGAACGCTTCTTCCTCGAAGAAGCAGCGGATGGTGTTGTCGGAGGCGAGAAAGTAATCGTTGGTGTTCTTCGCCTGGTCGCGCGTGGTGAAGATGGACTGGCTGACGCTGGGATCGAATTCGTTGACAATCTGCTCGGCGCGCGCGCGCAAGGCGGCGATGTCGTCCGCGCCCTTGAAATCGGGCAGGATGAGGTAGCCGTCGCGTTGGTATTGTTCTTGTTGCAGGATTGTCAGCATGGCGGCGGCTCCGGAGGTCAATGGAAAGCGCCATTGTAGGATGGACGGGGACGGCAAACAATCGCCCGGCGGTTGACAGATTGTCGCCAAAGCGCAGACAATCTTTGATATGGATCAACTAAAAGCGATGGAAATTTTTGTCGAAGTGGCGCGCCAGCGCAGCTTTACGGTGGCCGGGCAGCGCCTGGGCTTGACGCGGGCCATGGTCAGCAAGACCATCATGCAGCTGGAAGAGCGCCTGCATGCGCGCCTGTTGCACCGCTCCACGCGCGAAGTGAGCCTGACGGATGCGGGCCGCGCCTACCTGGCGCCGTGCATGGCCACCGTCAGCCAGGCGCAGGAAGCGGCGCGCATGGTGGCGCACGTGGCGCAGGCGGGAGCGGGGGCGGCGCTCGCCGGGCCGCTGCGCATCCAGGCGCCATCGAGTTTCGGCAGCGCCTGGCTGGCCGACGCTGTCGCCCGTTTCAGCCTGCTGCACCCGCAGGTGCAGGCCGAGCTGTTTGTCGACGATGCGCTGCTCGACCCGATACGCCACGGCTTCGATTTGACGATACGCGTGGGCGGCATCCCGGACAGCAGCGCGCTGGCCATGCGCCCGCTGGCGCCATGCCGCGCCGTGCTGTGCGCCAGTCCCGCCTATCTGGCGCAATGGGGCGTGCCGCAGACGCCGCAAGACTTGCTGCAGCATCAGTGCCTGCATTTCAGCCACCTGACCGATGGCACGAATTGGCATTTCCAGCGCGGGGAGGGCGACAGGCAAGAAAAGGTGAGCGTGCGCGTGCAGGCGGGTTTTACGGCGAACAATGGCCTGGTGCTGCACCAGGCGGCGCAGCGGGGGCTGGGCATCGTCTACAGCACTACCTTCCTCGCCTGGCGCAATCTGCTCGATGGCAGCCTGCTGCCCGTGCTGTCTGGCTGGGACCTGCCGTTGAATCACTTGAGCGCCCTGTATCCGGCCAGTCGCCAGCCGTCGCCCAAGGTGCGCGTGCTGATCGATTTCCTGGTGGCCGAATACCAGCCCGTGCCGCCGTGGGACCGCGAGCTGGAAGCGGCGGGATTCTTCAGCTGACGGTCAGTTGAAGGCGACGGGTTCCAGCGTCCACGCGCCATCGGCATACACGCGCTCGTCGTCCAGGTAGACGGCTTCGGTGACGGCGAAGATATCGACGTGGTAGCGCGCATCCTTGCGCTTAAACTGGGGTTTGGTATACACGCCATGCTTGGCACCCAGCGACAAATGGATGCCGCACATGCGTTCGTAGGTGCCGATGTCGTTGACCAGCTGTTCGCGCGAAAAGGCGCGGTTCATGCCGAAGCCCAGTTCGCGCACCCACACGTCGCCCTCATGCGCGCGGATGATCTCCAGCATGGCGGTAAATTCCGGCGTGGCGTGCTCGGTGCCTGTCACGCGCCCCTTTTCGATGATCAGGGTGATCGGCGTGTCGGGGCGGTTGACCATGAAGTGCGTGTCGCCAAAGACGAAGATGCGCACGCGGCCATTCACGGCTTCCAGATCCTGCGCTTCCGTAAACACTTCGCCCAGCGGGAACTGGCCGCCGATATTGCGCATGCCACTGTAGTCGCCGATATTGAGCTTGGCCGATTCGAACGGGGAAGCAAAGACCAGTTGCTCGCCGCCGCTGTCGACCATGCCGTGGCGGGCGCCGTCGATGCGCGTTTTCAATGCATGGCCCACTCCCCGGTAGTAGGCGGGGTCGTAGGCCAGCGAAGCGATGTAGTGCAGTCCCTGCACGCCGGGCATGCGCGACAAATGCACGTGTTCAATCACTTTCAGGCCCCGCTTGAACAGCTCGATGCGGATGCGGAACGCTTCCAGGCGGAAGCTGGTCGACTGGATCAGCACGACGAGACTGCCGGCGGGCAGTTCGGCAAACGCGGCCAGCACGGCGTCGGGCGTGACGTCGTCGAAATCAATGAAGCTCGCGTCCGGCAATGCCTGGCGATAGGCTTCCGTCAACACGACGTTGAGCCAGCTGCGCTTGTCGCAGACGATCAGGGCCGGTTCGTCCGGGCGGTGACAGATGGCCATGGCCAGCAGGTCGGCCACGTTTTGCGCGGCCACTTCGGTGGCGGCGGCGCTGATGGCATCGAGCCGGCTGGTGTCATTCTCGGGAAGCGTCATGGTACGGATTTCGTCTGGCGTATGGTAAACCAGGCATTATAAGGCGATTGCCTGGCGTGTCGTCGATACCGCGCCGTTTCAGGCTTGCATCTGTGGCAAGGATGCTCAAGCCCCACCGGGGAAGGCCGATTATCTTGTGTAGTGCCGTATGGCAATGTATTATTTGTAAAACAGGCCAGATACACGAGCGGCATGCGGCGCGAACGCATGGCGGTTTGTGCAATGTGATGCAGGACGACACCCATCCTGATGCGGATGGTGCAATGAATAGACTTCGACGAGTGTGATGCGATGAGTGTGATTGGACAAGATATTCCGATGGAACGGCCCGATGCGGATGGCCGCGCGGCCCTGCTTGTGCCCATCGCAAGCGTCAAGGAAGATGTGCTGTTGACGATACGCAGGGGCGCGGCCATCGTCGGCTTTGCCAACCACGACCGTACCGTCACCGTTTATTTTGAAAGCAACCGTTTCGACGATCCCGCGCTGGCGAAGTGGGAACACAAGGCGCGCAAGGCCTATGATCGCCTGATCGATAATGCCCCTACCGTATCGAAGCTGACCACCAGTCCCGCCAATTTCGAGCAAATCGGCTATATCAATGGCAAGGGCATCACCATCCGCCATATGGATAGCCTGAAACGCTGGCTGACGTATTCGGAGGCGATGGAGACTTGCCCGGCAACGGATATCATTCCGCGCACGGTCATCGCCAAGCCCGAAAGCGTCAAGGTGTAGGAGCGGTTGATAAAACGCCCATGGCGTTGTTGCCTGCCCCTCGCCGTACTGAAGTACTGTCTTCGGGGCGGCGCCTAGCCCTGAGCATTTTCTCAGCCGCTCCTGCTGTGCATACGGGAGCCAACGATGTTGTCGGATTAGCGCGGTTTTGCCGCGCTAATCCGACCTACGCCTGACCTCGCTCACGATCCCCATCACACCACGACGATATTCGCTTGCGCCTTGAGCGGGCACGGCAGGCTGTCGTCGAAGGTGATTTCGATGGCGCTGGCGACGAACATGCCGCCGATGTGCTGGGCGGCGATTTCCGGCGGCGTGCCGGGCTTGGTCAGGTTGACGTCTTGCGCGAAGACGAAGACTCTCCACGTACCGTAGACCTTTTGATCATATTGCAGCAGGGTGCGGTAAGCCCGTTTCAAGTCCAGGCTGCCTGCATACACGCCGTCGTTGGCGCCCGGGTCGAAGCCCAGGCCGTCGTCGGTCAGCGATGCCACGAAATACAGGCCTTGCGGCGCCTGGAACAGCACGAAGGCATACAGCTCCGTGCCGCGGAAGACATTGCCATTGTCGCGCTTGAAGCTGGCGCGTATCCACAGCGGTTCATAGGCTTGCACGACGGCGGGCGTATCCGTTTCCACGGGCCCCGCCACATGGATGTTGACTTGCGTTTCGGTGACGGCATGCTGGTAGGTGGCGCCCGTGGTGTAGCGCTCGTACTGCCAGCTGATGTCGGCCGTGTAGGGCAAGCCCGCGTTCGGCGCTTCGGGCAGCACCCATTGCGCCACGACGCGCTCGGCCAGGGTCAGTTCGCCGGCGGCCGGTGGTGTTGCTTCCTGGCCACGCCAGAAGGGGTCCGCGATATCGGAGCAGGCGACGGCGATGGCGCCCGAGGCGATGGCCGAGGCCACGCCCGCCACCGTGAATTCGGGCTGGCCCGAGCCGGCCCCTTCCAGCGAACAGCAATCGACGCTGGGATCGGTCTCCTCGAACGTGCCGCCCACGCTGAAGCTGGCCTTGCCGGAGCCGAGCGCGGCAGAAATGATGGCCACCAGCGCGGCGATGATGGCGATGATGATGGCGAGTATCTTCCACCACGGGTCGGAAAACGGCAGCTCCCCATGCGTGCCCGCATAGGCGGGATTCGGCGTCCAGACGAGCGTCATGCCGGTCGGCACGATGGGGCCCAGGCCGGGCGGGCAGCGGCACGTATTTTCCCCACCTGTATTGTCGCCGCCCGTGCTGCCCCAGCGCTTGCCGGGCAGGTGGCCCTGTGGCTTGGACAGTTCCAGGGTGCCTTCCTCGACCGTGCAGGTATAGGTATTGGTGCTGCTGTCAAAGCGCGTTTGCGAGACGAAGATTTGCTGGATCGAGCGGCGCGGCGCGTAGCCGTCGGCCTTGGCGACAAAGCTGACCAGGCGCTTGCCGGGCGCCGCATGCTCGAAGTCGGCGTCCCACATCACCAGCATGGCCGCGCCGGCGGGAATGCTGGCAAAGAAAAAGGTCCGCGCCACGGGCGCGATGCCGGGGTCGCCCACGCTTTCCAGATACACCGTGACATGCGTCAGGGCGCTGCTGGACATGTTGGTGACATGGGCGGCGATGCGCAAGCCATAGATGGCATTGTCAAAGATGCCATCGGGCAGCATGATATTGGTGACGGGCTCGATCGCGAACGGCCGCGTCAGCACCTGCATGGGGGTGTCGCTCATGATGCTTGCTCCTCGGGGCTGTGCTGCGCCTGCTCTTGCGCTTGCTCTTTCTCCGGAGTGATGACGAGATACGTGATGCCGCCCATCACCTTGCCTTCCTGGGTCTCGAGTACGCGCAGCAGCGCATACTGGCGTGGCGGCAAGGCTTCGGCGCGCAGGCTCAGGTACATGGCCTGCGCCTGGCCGCGCGGCACTTCCAGCGCCAGCGTTTGCTCGCCGGGCGTATCGCCATTGCAGTGGGGCGTGCGCGCCAGTCCCGCTTCCAGGCGTGCGTCCCTGGCCGGCTGCCATTTTTCCAGGCCCAGGGTGGCCAGCAGGCGCGCCGGCAGTTCGCCGCCCTGTTCAATGTGCAATTCCACTTTCCTCGCTGCGCGGGGCAGGGCCGCGACCGTGATGGCCAGCAATTGCGCGCGCCGCGCCGCCAGCACCACGGTGACATTGCGCTGGGCGATCTGCTCGTGCAAGGTGGGCTGGAAAGGAAAGCCGTTGGGCAGCGGGTCGGGCAGCGGGTTGGTGTCGCCCGCGCCGTGGGCCACGGCCAGCAGGCATTCGTGGCCGCCATTGACGATGACGGGTACCCAGGGCACGAGGCATAGCACTTCCTGCGTGGCACCGGGCGGCAAGTCGGCAAACGCTGAGCCGACCTGCGTGGCGGCGCCGACGGCGATCTGGCCGGACGGGTCGGCCCAGTAAAAGTCCACGCGCACGCCATTTGAGGCACTGTTGCCCGTGTTGTGCACGCGGCCCCACAGGTAATTGCTGATGCCGGCAATGGGCGCGCCCGGCGGGCCATTCGGATCATTGCCCGGCACGACCCAGATATCGGCGCTATCCCACCACCAGGGCTGGCCGTCTTCGATGATCAGGTGGGCTGGCATGGCGTTCTCCTTGTCCTTGGCCTGTGCCTGTAGCTTAGGACGCGGCGGTGCTGGCCTCTTGATCGGCATCAAGTCTACGGATGACTGCGCAGATGCCCCGTTGCAGTACTCGCGTAAGGTAATATTGCGGCAGAACGCAGTGGAATGACTCCAGGAAAAGGTTGGAATGTGCTTGAAACAGTGAATGATGTTTGCATCAACGCCGCTTGCGGCCGAAGCTTGCTGCTGCGCGTGGCGCATTGCCCGTTTTGCGGCGCACGCCAGGTGGCTGCAGCGCCTGTATTAGAGACAGTGTCAGCGCCGCCCCCGGTGCCGCGCATGCCACCGCCGGTGCCCGTCGCCCCGCCCATTCCCGTTCCCGTTCCCGTGCCGCAGTCCGCTCCGAAGCCCGTCCCGCCGCCGGCTTCCGCGCCAGCCAAGGCGCCGCCCGCGAAACCGGCCGCCAGGGGTTCGGTGCCACCACCGCGCCCGCCCGTGCGCTTGCGCACCTGGATCGCGGCGGCCGTGGTACTGACCGGTATCTGGTTCTTCAACAAGCCCGCCGACAAGCCGGCCAGCGTGGCGGAACAGGTCGAGGCCGCCACTGCGCTGGCGGCGCAGTGCGACCTGGACGGGGCGCGCAGCGCGCTGGCCGTGCTGAAAAGCGCCAAGGCGCCCGCCGCGCACCTCAAGCGCTTGCAGGCGAGCATCACCAAGTCTGCCGCTACTTGCGAGCGGCAACAGCAGCGGGCACAGGCGTGGACGGCGCTGCAAGACAGCGTCAAGCAGGCGCTCGATGCGGGCAAGCCGGATCTGGCCGCCACGCGCCTGGCCATCTACGTGAAACGCTGGGGCGACGATCCCGACAGCCTGGAACTCGACGCCAAGGTGAAAGTGGCGCAAGCGAGCGCCCAGCTCGACGCGGCCGACGCTTGCCTGGCCAGGTCGGACCGCGTCTGCCTGGAAAGCAGCCTGATCGCCGCCGAGCGCTACAGGCGGCCGGAACTGGCGGCGCGCACGCAGACGCTGCGCACGGCGTTGTCGCAACTGCTCGAGCGTTCGCTGCTGGACGCGGTGCCAGCGCCGGCTGCGGGCCAGTAGGGCAAGGCCATGCCTGTGCATCGGAAAGACGCCGTGAAAGATATCAAGATACCATTGCTTACAACTACGCCACAAAAGCCTGTTTTTATGTGCGTTAGCGCACGCTAGAAATTTTTAGGCAGGTGTATATTGCGAACTGATCTGTGTCTTTTGATAATAATGAAAGGGAATATCATGAAAGTAAGCAAAAATTGGATGACCGTGTGCGCCGCCGGGATGATGGTTGTGGCACTTGCTGCCTGCCAGAAGAAGGATGATGTCGCCGCCGGTCCTGCTGAACAAGCTGGCCAGAAGATCGATGCGGCCGCTGCCAAGGCTGAAGCCGACATCAAGGAAGCTGCTAACAAAGCTGACGCTGCCGTGAGTCAGGCCGCTGCCGATACGGGCGCCAAGATGGACCAGGTCGCCGCTGATGCCGACAAGAAAATGAACGAAGCGGCCGATGCCGTCGGCAAGAAAGTGGAAAAAGCCGGCGAAAAGATGCAGGAATCCGCGCACAAGTAATCACTGCAATAACTGCGCCAGGGCCGGCCGCTGCCGGCCCGGCTCCCACAGCTGCCGTCAGGTGATGGCAGCTGCGACGCCATCGCTGGCGCCGGCTTGCCTGCCATGCGCCGCTGTCGCCGTACCTGCACCATCCATCCCGTCCGCTCCCCCCAGCACCACGCTCAAATCGACAAAGCCGTCGCGCCACGCGCGTTCCAGGTCCTGCTCCACCGCTTCCAGCGTGGTTCTTTCCACCTGATGAAAACCGCGCAAGCCATATGCCCGGTTGCGCCCGTGCGCCTTGGCCAGGTACAGCGCCATGTCGATCAGGTTGACGCTGCGTTCCCACGTGAGCGGCCGTCCCAGCGGCGCCAGCGGATAGGGCGCAAAGCCGACGGACACGTGCACCTCGATGGCCTGCCCCTGGTAGTGGATGCTTTGCGCCGCCATGCCGTTGAGGATGCGCCGCGCGATATCGTCGAGTCCGTCGCGTGCGACGGCAGGCAGGAAGGCGAGGAATTCCTCGCCGCCCCAGCGCACGATCATGTCCGTTTCGCGCAACACGTCGTGCAGCGTTTCGGCGATCGTCGTCAGCACCAGGTCACCCGCCGCATGGCCGTAACGGTCGTTGATGTGCTTGAAATGGTCGACATCGAGCAGGAACAGCGCACCCACGACATCGGCGCCGCCGTAGGCCGATAGCGGCTTGCTCGCATGGCTGCGCATGAATTCCTGGAAGTGGCGGCGGTTATACAGGGCCGTCAGCGGGTCGCGCGAGCTCTGGCGCTTGAGTTCCTGGTTCTTGACTTTCAGCTGCACGTTTGCGTGGCGCACCTTGCGGTACAGCAAGCCGACGATGACGGACGCCATGGCCAGTACCAGCGCCAGCAACCACCACACGCGCTGCTGCAGGCGGCGGTTGTCGATTTCCGTGCTCTTCAGCTGATTCTCGCGGCTCAGCAGCTCGATCTGGCGCTGTTTCTTCTCCGCTTCATATTTTTCCTGCAGTTCATACACGGCCTTTTGCCGCTGCTTCTCGAACAGCTGGTTGGAAATGCTCCGCTCGCGGTGGTACGCCGTCACGGCGCCGCGCATGTCACCTGCTTTTTCCAGCGCCATGCCGTATTCCAGCAGCACGGCCTGCATTTCCGGCTGGTCGGCCGTGCGTTCGTAGTAGGTCAGACCCGTGGCCACGCTTTGCTTGCCTTCCTGCAAGCGTCCCTGGCCGATCAGCGCCTGGCCGATGTTCAGGCGCGCCGTCGCCTCCACCTGTTCATTGTTGACCAGGCGCGCCGCCGTGATGGCTTCATTCGCATAGCGCAGGGCACGCGCATAGTCGGCTTCCTTCAGGTAGCTGTCCGACAGATTGACGAGCGTAACGGCGACCATGCTGCGGGCGCCCAGCTGGCGTTCCAGCGCCAGGGCCGCCAGCAGGGCGCGCTGGCCCCGCTGCGGCTGTTGCGCGTCGAGCGCCAGCCCGTATTCCGTATTCTTCGCCTGCGCCATGCGGCCCGGCGATGCCAGCTTGCCTGATACGTCCAGCAATTCGTCGAGCACTTCGAAGCCCTTGTCGTATTCGCGCATTTGCGTGTACAGCACGGTGAGCGCATTCAGGGCGGCGGCAAGGCTGGAGGGGGAATTGCTCTGGCGCGCCAGGTCCACGGCCGCCTGCAGCTTGGCCAGCGCGAACGGAAAATTGCCTTCCTCGGCCCACGACTGTCCCGCGCTGATGGTGGCCTGCACCCGCACGGGCAGGTCGTCCGTGCGGTTGGCGATCTTTTCCGCTTCGAAGGCCAGCAGGTGCGAGGCGCGGCGTTCGTTCAGGGCGAACGTGATGTAGGCCTTGCTGAGCATGCCTTTCGCCAGCGCCACGTCGCTCTTGTGCAGGCGGGCATCAGCGATCAGCTCCTCGGCCAGCTGCATGGCGATCTCGTTTTGCCCCAGGCGCATGCGGACGGTGCTCAGCTGGGTGAGGAATTCCGCGCGCACTGGCAGGGGCGCGCTGCGCGCCTGCGTTTCCACTTCTTGCAGGCGCTCGAGGGCGCGCGCGGGCAAGAAGCGGCCATCCTCGCGCACGGCGAAGAGGTGCCGCTCCAGGTCATCCTGGGCGCAGGCGAGCGAGGGCAGCAGGCAGGCCAAAGCCAGCAGCCAGTGTGCCCCCCGCCGTGATGCCAGTTTCTCTTTACCTGCCAACGTGCTGCCCTCGCAATGACCGACTTGATCTGCAAAGATTATATTCTGTTGCAATCAAGAAATATCATGGCGCGCGCAGATTTTTGTGAAAGTGCACACTCATGTGTCGGAAAAGGCCATTTCAGCGCAGGGCAAGGGCCGGCCGGTCCGGCGGCGCATCCTTCAGACGGAAGATGGCGACAGCCTTGATCAAGGCCTGGGCCTGTTCTTGCAGGCTCTCGGCGGCGGCCGCCGCCTGCTCGACCAGGGCGGCGTTCTGTTGCGTGATGTCGTCCATCTGCGTGACGGCCTGGTTGACTTCGCTGATGCCGGCGCTTTGCTCGTGGCTGGCGCTGGTGATCTCGCCCATGATGGCAGCGACCTTCTTGATCGAATCGACCACCAGCGTCATGGTGCTGCCCGCTTCGTCGACCAGCTTGCTGCCGGCGTCGACGCGCTCCACCGATGCGCCGATCAGGGTCTTGATTTCCTTGGCTGCCGCCGCGCTGCGGTGGGCCAGGCCGCGCACCTCGCTGGCGACGACGGCGAAACCGCGACCCTGTTCGCCCGCCCTGGCCGCCTCGACGGCCGCGTTCAAGGCCAGGATGTTGGTCTGGAAGGCGATGCCGTCGATGACGCCGATGATGTCGGCGATCTTGCTCGAACTTTCCTTGATGGCACCCATCGTGTTGACCACCTGGGCGACGACGGCGCCGCCCTGCACGGCGACGGCCGAGGCAGTGGCGGCCAGCTGGTTTGCCTCGCCGGCGTTGCTGGCGTTTTGCCGCACGGTCGCCGTCAGCGTTTCCATCGAACTGGCCGTTTCTTCGAGGGAACTGGCTTGCGCTTCAGTACGCGCCGACAGGTCGGCATTGCCCAGCGCGATTTCGTGCGTGGCTACCGACATTTCGCCCGTGCTGGTACGGATGTCGCCTATCAGTCCCGTCAGGTTGGCGTTGATGGTGTTCATCGCGTGTAGCAGCACGCCGATTTCGTCGGCCCGTTCGATGACGGCGTCGATGCTCAGGTCGCCGCCGGCGATCAATTGCGCCGTGGTGATCGCCTGATCCAGGCTGCGCTTGATGTGGCTGTACACGAGGAACAGGCACAGCAGCGAAACCATGACGGACACCAGCAGCACGCCGACGGTGACGGAGTAGGCCGCCGTGGTGCCGCCCGTCGCGGTCTGCACGGCCGCGCTGGTGCGCTGATCGAGCAGCGTGAGAAATTCATTCACCGGCTGCATGATCTTGCCCTTGTTGCGGTGGTATTCGGCATCGTGCATGATCCTGCGGGCCATTTCCAGGTCGGGCGGCCCCGTCTTGGTAAACTTGCCGCTGCCATCGTCGAACAAACCCTTGACGGCATTCATGGCGATCACCTCAGTCTTGACCAGTCCGTCCGAATTGGCCTGGGCCTCCTGCAGTTTGGCGAATTCCTGTTCGCTGAAGCCGGCTTTGCGCATCAGTTCCGTCAACGACACGGCCGGGCCTGTCGCCGCCGGCACGGGCATGCCCGCCGCCACGAAGTCCCAGTAGATGCGCTCGTAATGGGCGGGGCGCGGCTTCTTGCCGTTGCGGATGTCGAGGATGTCGAGGTATTGCTGTTCGTACCTGGCGTCGCCCGAGACGACGTAAGTGCGGGCCAGCCGGGTCAGGTCGTCCGAGCTTTGGCGCAATTCATCGGCCAGCAAGTAGGATTGGAAGCGCGTTTCAGTGACCTGGTTTGCTTCGGCCTGTTTGGTGGCGACGCGGAACAGGGCCAGCAGGCTGATGATGGAGAGCGCCAGGCTGAGCAGGAAGATGGCGGCAAAGATATTCTTGATCGACAGTTTGCTGCGCATGGCGTTTCCCCTGGAGGTGTGGTTGGGGCCGTCGGCCTTGCCCTCCAGATGAATATACCCCGTCCGGTCGACATTTTTGATGCCGTACGGAAAAAAAGCGGCGGCGCGCAACGGCGCCGCCTGGCTTACACCGCCAATTGCTGCAAGAGGTAGAGGCGCTGGTACAAACCGCCCTCGATCTGCATCAGTTCCTCGTGCGGTCCCGCCTCCGTGATGCGCCCATGGTTGAGCACGATGATCCGCTCGGCGTCGCGGATGGTCGACAAGCGGTGGGCGATGGCGATGATGGTGACCTTGCCGCGCAATTCGTTGAGGGCCAGTTGCACGATCTGCTCCGTCTGGCTATCGATGCGCGAGGTCGCTTCGTCGAGCAGCAAAATGCGCGGCTGGCCGGCCAGCGCACGGGCAATCGCGATCAGCTGCTTTTGTCCCGATGACAGGCGCGAGCCGCCTTCGCCCAGCGGCGTGTCGTAGCCGTGTTCCAGCGCGGCGATGAAGTCGTGCGCATGCGCGGCGCGCGCGGCCGTCTCGATCTGCGCCTGCGTGTAGCCGCGGCCCATGTCGATGTTTTCGCGCGCCGAGGCGGCCAGCAGGAAAGGATCTTGCGGCACCAGGCCCACGTCGGCGCGGAAATGCTCGTTGGCTATGCTGTCGAGGGCGACGCCGTTGATGGCGATGCTGCCTTGCGTGACGGGGTAAAAGCGCAGCAGCAGCGAGAGCAAAGTCGACTTGCCGCTGCCCGTGTGGCCGACGATGCCAAAGAAGGAACCCTGGGGAATGGTCAGCGACAGGTCGTGCAGCACGGGCTGGTTTTCCACGTAGGCGAACGTCAGGTTCTTGATGTCCACGGCGGGCACGTCGATGTCCGCAGGCGCTTGCCGCAGGGCCGGTGTTTCCCTTCCCTGTGCATGTTCCAGCGCCTGCGCTTCGTCCAGCAGGGCCGAGACGCGCGCCGTCGCCACCACCGACTGCTGCAACTGGCTGAACTGCATGGTGATCTGGATCAGCGGTTCGATCACGCGCGCGATGTAGCTGATGAACGCATACAGCACGCCCACTTCCACGGCGCCCATCTCGCGCCGGCCGAAGCTGAAGATGACGACGGCCAGCAGCACGATGTTGAGCATGTCGAGCGCGGGGCGCAGCAGCCAGGCATTGGCGCGCAATTCCTGCATGCGCGCCGTGTAGTGGTCCTGGTTGATGCCCGTGAAGCGCGTACCGAAGCGCTGTTCCGCGTTATTCGCCTGCAGCACGCTCATGCCGCCGATCGATTCGGCGATTTGCCCATTGATTTCGCTGCGCAGGGCGCGCGCGCGCGTGACGGCCGGCGCGCTCCAGCGCTGGTACAGGAAGACGATGAGCAGCACGGCCGGCAGCAGGGCCAGCACGATCAGCATCAAGCGCCAGTCGAGGAAGGCCATGGCGGCCATGGTGCCGACCAGGACAATGGAGCTGTCGAGGATGACGAACAGCACCTGCACATACAGCGATTTCACCGCTTCCGTGTCATTGGTGACGCGGCTGACCAATTGTCCCGTGATGGCGCGGTCGAAAAAGGCCATGGGCAGGCGCAGCACGTGCTGATACACGGTTTCGCGCAGGCGCTGCACCGAGCGCATGGCCAGGCCGGACAGGCGCACCAGTTGCAGGTAGCGCAGGCCGGATGCGACCCAGCCCGTCAGCAGGCAGCCGCCCAGCAGCAGCGACATGCGCGTCCAGTCCAGGTGGCGCGGCAGCAGATGCTGGTCGATCAGGGCCTTGCCTAAAATGGGGCCCGTCACTTCCAGGGCGGCGGCGAGGACTAGCCAGAACGTGGCCCAGTTCAGGTGGCCCATGTCGGGCGCGGCGGCCCGGCGCAGCAGGCCGATGGCTTGCATGGCCTGGTGGCGGACGGGTTGTTTGGTCGAATCAGATGGCATCGAGGCTGGCCTCCAGTTGTTGATAGCGCCACTGGCTGGCGTACCAGCCGTCGCGCTGCATCAGCGCGTCGTGGCTGCCCGTTTCCGTCACATGGCCATCGCGTAGCACCAGGATCAGGTCCGCGTTGACGACGGCGCTCAGGCGGTGGCTGGCGATGATGGCGCTGCGCTCGGGGCGCTTGCGGCGCAGGTCTTCCAGGTGCTGCAGGATGCGCGTTTCCGTGCCCGTGTCGACGGCGGATAAAGCATCGTCGAGCAGCAGCAAGCCGTTGTCGGCCAGCAGGGCGCGGGCAATCGCCACGCGCTGGCGCTGGCCGCCGGACAGGGTGATGCCCTTTTCTCCCACATGGGTGGCATAGCCGTCGGGGAACTGCAAAATATCGGCATGGATGTCGGCCAGCTGCGCCGCCCGTTCCACTTCCTCGCGCGTGGCGCCGGGGCGGGCCAGGGCGATATTGTCGGCAATGGTGGCGGAGAACAGGAACGATTCCTGCGGCACCCAGCTGATGGCCGCGCGCAGCGCATGCAAGGTATACGCATCGAGCGGCTGGCCATTCCAGGTGGCCGTGCCCGATTGCGGCGTGACCTGGCGCAGCAGCACGCGCAGCAGGGTCGACTTGCCGCTGCCCGTGGGGCCGACCAGGCCCAGGGTCTGGCCCGGTTGCAAGCGCAGCGAGATGTGCGACAAGGCGGGTGCCGTCTGGCCTGCGTAGGCAAAGCCGATATCCGTCAGTTGCAGAGGGCCGGGCGTGAGCGTGGCGATGCTGCCATGGTCGTCGATGACCAGCGGCGCGTCCAGCATCGGCTGCAGCCGCTGCCAGGCGGCGCGGCCCCGTTCGATCAGCGAGAGTACCCAGCCGGCGGCGAACATGGGCCAGATCAGCTGGCCCAGGTACATGGAAAAGCTCGTCAGCGCGCCGATGGTCAATTCATCGTGCCACACGAGGTAGCCGCCCAGGCCCAGGGTCAGCGCCGTGGCGGCC
This sequence comes from Janthinobacterium kochi, assembly GCF_051380715.1. Classification (NCBI taxonomy): domain Bacteria; kingdom Pseudomonadati; phylum Pseudomonadota; class Betaproteobacteria; order Burkholderiales; family Oxalobacteraceae; genus Janthinobacterium; species Janthinobacterium kochi. The sequence goes on along the minus strand of NZ_JBNYXO010000002.1, from coordinate 113,996 downwards.
GTCAGGGTCAGGCCGACGGCCGGTTCATACGCCGCTTCCCAGCGTTGCGCCGTCAGGCTGGCGTTGGCTGCATGGCCGGCCAGGGTGGAAAACTGCTGGCTGCTGCGCTCTTCCAGGCCCAGTGCGCGCAAGGTGCGCACGCCCGACAGCGATTCCTGCACATGGTCATTCAGCGCGGAAAAGCGATTCAATGAATCCGTCGACGCCGTGTGGATATGGCTGGAAATGCGCCAGAAGGCCAGTCCCATCAGGGGGAAGGGCAAGAGGGCGATGCAGGCCAGGCGCCAGTCCACGCCCAGCAGCATGATGCCCAGCACCATCAGCAAGGTCAAGGTGCCGTCGAAACCGGCCAGCATGGCTTCGCCGGCGGCCATTTCGATGGCGTCGATGTCGTTCGTCGCCAGCGCCATCAGGTCGCCCGTGCGCTGGTTCTGGTAAAACGCCGCGCCCTGCTGCGACATGCGCGTATAGAAGCGCGTGCGCAGCATCACCCCGAGCTGGTAGGCGGCCTTGAACAGAGTGATGCGCCAGCCCACGCGCAGGAAGTAGATGACGACGCCGACGGCGAGCAGGGTCAGCAGCTCAAGCCACAGTTCGGCAGCCGTCATGCGGTGCGCGGCCAGCGCGTCGATGATGGCGCCCACGCGGCGCGGGATCCAGACGGTCAGTGTTGCCACGCCTGTCAGCATGACGGCGGCAGCGGCATACGCCGGCCAATGCTGACGCACGAAGCCGGCGATGAGCCTCGATAAACTCATGGTTACCTTTTGTTTTCAGTAATGGGGTGTCGCGGGGCGGAAGGACGGGCACGCGGACGGAAAGTACGCGTAGGATACAACAAGGCGGAAAACTGCGCTGTGGACAGGCACGCAAAAAACGGGCCGTAGCCCGTTGTGTTGCTGCGTCAGTGCCTTGCGCGAGGATTACTTGCGGCCGCTGCCTTTGCCGCCGCCCAGCATGTCGAGCTGTTTCGATGGCGTGCCCTTGGGGGCTGTCTTGGCTGCCGGCTTGGCGGCTGGCGCAGGGGTGTGCTTCACTGCAACCTTGGCCACGGTCTTGCCGACGGCGCTGGCCGGTTTGGCGACTGGTTTGCTGGAAGGAAATGGCTTGGCGGGGGCTGGCGCAGCGGCTTTCGCTGGTGCGGGGGCGGGGGCCGGTGCGGGCTTGGCCGCTTCAGGCTTGGCCACTGGCTTGGCTTCGACTGCTTTCACGGCAACTTTGTCGGCAACCTTGGCAGGCGCTGCCGCTGGCTTGGCTGCTGGCGCAGCAACAGTGGCGGGCGCGGATGCGGCCTTGGCGGCAGGCTTGGCCACTTCGACCGGCTTGGCTGGCGCAGGCTTGGCGGCGGGCGCAGGTGCTGCTGCCACTGGCGACGGTGCCGGTGCGGCGGCCGGCTTGGACGCAGGCGCCGCAGTAGCAGGTACAGCGGCCAGCGCCGGCTTGGCCGCTGCCGTGGCGGGGACGGCAGCAGGTGCGGCGGCATCGAGGCGGGCCTTGGCCGAGGCCAGCAATTCAGCCTGGGTGCTCGAGGCGATGCCGAACAACTGGCGGCTGTATGCCAGCAGGCTTTCGATATTCGGCTGCGCCTGGTTGGTGCTGTAACTGAAGAAGTCGCGCGGGTCCTGCGTTGCCAGCAGGTGCTGTGCCGTTTCTGCCGTGTGCGACAGGGCGGCCTTGCCTGCGTTCAGGTTCAGGGCGATGATTTTCTCGGCGCTTTCGAAGACTTTACTGGTCAGGGTGCTGAAGATTTGCAGCTGGCTTTCCAGTTGCGACTTGGCGGCGCTGGAAATTTGTTCTGGAATCGGAAACATATTTACTCCTTTGTACGGATTAAAATGCTGGCAAAACGCTCTGCAAAATCCCGAAAACCAGAGTTGGCCGCGTTTTGTAAAGTGGGTAGCGTGCTGAGTAACTGATCAGAGCCTGATTATGATGCAACGCAATATGAATATTCTAGCGGTGATTCGAGTTAGTTGAAAGTTATTTTATTCAGTCCATGCGGCGCTTGCTTGCCCTATTTATGCGCCTGGCAGCATTTGCGAGAAGTTTGCGCATGCGCAAGGTGTTGCCAGCGAATCTATGGCCAGGCTTTTGCCAGTGGCTGCATTCGTGCACTGCAGCATCCTATGGATATGTATAAAATAGCAATCAACTGGACGCACCAGGCACCGTAGTCAACCGAAGGAGTGTCCGCATGGACCTTGTCATCCGCAATGCCAGCCTGCCCGACGGGCGCCGCGCCATCGATATCGCCATCGAGGGCGGCCGCATCGCCGCCGTCGGCCCCGCCTTGCCCGTGCAGGGCGCGCTGGAAATCGACGCCGCAGGCGACCTCGTCACGCCGCCGTTTGTCGATGCGCACTTCCACATGGACGCCACGCTCAGCTATGGCTTGCCGCGCGTGAACGCGTCCGGCACTTTGCTGGAAGGCATCGCCTTGTGGGGAGAACTGAAGCCGCAGCTGACGCAGGACGCGCTGGTGCAACGCGCCCTGCAGTATTGCGACTGGGCCGTGGCGCGGGGACTGCTGGCCATCCGCTCGCACGTGGATATCTGCGACCCGCGCCTGCTGGCCGTGGAAGCGCTGCTCGACGTGAAACGCCAGGTGGCGCCGTATCTCGATTTGCAGCTGGTGGCCTTCCCGCAGGACGGCATCCTGCGCAGTCCCGGCGCCTTCGACAATTTAAAGCGCGCCATTGCCATGGGCGTCGACGTGGTGGGAGGCATCCCGCATTTCGAGCGCACCATGGCCGACGGTGCCGAATCGGTGCGCCTGCTGTGCGAATTCGCCTGCGAGCGTGGCCTGATGGTCGACATGCATTGCGACGAGTCCGATGACCCGCTGTCGCGCCACATTGAAACCCTGGCCTTTCACAGTCAGCGCCTTGGCATGCAGGGCAGGGTGACGGGCTCGCACCTGACGTCCATGCATTCGATGGACAATTACTATGTGAGCAAACTGCTGCCCCTGATCCGCGAAGCGGGCGTGGCGGCGATTGCCAACCCCCTCATCAATATCACGCTGCAGGCGCGGCACGATACGTATCCGAAGCGGCGCGGCATGACGCGCGTGCCCGAGATGCTGGCCGCCGGCATTCCCGTCGCCTTTGGCCACGACTGCGTGATGGACCCATGGTACAGCCTTGGTTCGGGCGACATGCTGGAAGTGGCGCACATGGGCTTGCACGTGGCGCAGATGACGGGCCAGCAAGCGATGCACGAGTGCTTCCTGGCCGTCACCGAGACGCCGGCGCGCATCCTGGGCCTGGACGGCTATGGCATCGCGCCCGGCTGCCATGCGGACTTGCTGATCCTCGATTGCGGCTCCACGGTGGAAGCGCTACGCCTGCGCGCGGCGCGGCGCCTGGTGCTGCGGCGCGGGAAAGTCGTCAGCGAGTCGCCGCGCGCCGGAGCCCGATTGCAATTGCCGGGCCGGCCCGAAACGGTCAATTTCCGCCTGGGGCGCTGATACAATCAGCCATCACTTGTTATCGGGAGCACCGCCTTGAAAGAAATTGACATCCGCCCGGCCCAGGAAGCCGACTTCGACGCCATGTGGCCGATTTTCCAGACCCTGGTGGCCGGCGGCGACACCTATACCTTCCCCGCCGATACCTCGCGCGCAGACTGCCACGCCTACTGGTTCGGTCCCGGCGTGCAAAGCTACGTCGCCGTGATGGGCAGCGAGCGCCTGCTGGGCATGTACAAGCTGGTGGCGAACCAGCCGGGCCATGGATCGCACGTGGCCAATGCCTCGTTCATGGTCGATCCGGCTGCGCAGGGCGTGGGCGTGGGCCGCATGATGGGCGTGCACTGCATGGAAGAAGCGCGCCGCGCCGGCTACCTGGCGATGCAGTTCAACTTCGTCGTCAGCACCAACCTGGCTGCCGTCACCCTGTGGAAAAAGCTGGGCTTTTCCATCGTCGGCACCCTGCCGCTGGCGTACCGCCACGCGCACCTGGGCTATGTCGACGCCTACGTGATGTACCAGCTGCTGACCGATCCGATGCAGTGGCCCGCATGAGCGCTGTCATGACAGAGTCGATTACCGTCATCGAAACGCCTCGCTTGCGCCTGCGCACCGCCACCCTGGACGATGCGCCGTTCTACCTGGCGCTGGTGAATGAGCCGTCATGGATCGCCAACATCGGTGACCGCAACATCCATACCGTGGAAGCGGCGCGCGCGGCGCTGGAAGCCGGTCCGATGGCGCAGCAGCGCGAACATGGCTATTCCTTTTACATTATCGAGCGCCGCAGCGACGGCGCCGGCATGGGCATGGGCGGCATGATACGTCGCGACAGCCTGCCCGGCCCCGACATCGGCTACGCCATGCTGCCCGCCTACTGGGGCCAGGGCTATGCCTACGAGGCCGCCGCCGCCGTGGTGCAGCATGCGCAGCATGTGCTGCGCCTGCCCACCCTGTACGGCATCACCTCGCCGCAGAATCAGGCGTCGATCAATTTGCTCAATAAACTCGGCTTGCGCTTCGAGCGCTTCTCGCGGCTGCCACCGGCGGGCAAGGAGACGAATATTTATCGCAAGGATTTCTGTTGCGACCTTGGGAGCGTGTCTGCGCCTTAGTGCCGGCAATGTCCTCTTGAAACATCGCCGCCTCAGTTTTTCCGATGACAGGCCTCAAAAAAGACAATTTGCCCGCCCTGGGCTGCGATCATAAGATACACGCTTGTAAATAATTCTCATTTGCAAGTATTGCTGCGCAAGCGGCAGGTTTGTTTTTGCGTGCGAACCACGCCCATCACGCCTTCCGGGCGCAATACGGCCGGGCGTGGCCCTCTCTTCTGATCGTCAGGAACGCTGGTGCTCCGTCTTCGACTGCTACTTCTCATCATCAGCGCCGGCTGGCTGGCGTTTGCCAGCGCCTGGGCGGCGCCATCGCGCATCGAGCGCTACAGCATTGCGGACGAACAGGGCGACTTCGGTTTGCCGACGCCGTACACGCATGCCAGCGGCGGCATGGGTTATGTGCTGACGAGTCTGGTGTTCGATACGCTGGTGTGGCGCGATGCGAGCGGCACGCTGGTGCCCGCGCTGGCCAGCGCGTGGCGGCAAAGCGCGGACCATCGCGCGGTGGAGTTCACCCTGCGGCCCGACGCGCGCTGGCACGACGGCAAGCCCGTCAGGGCAGCGGACGTGGCGTTCACCTTCGACTACCTGCGCCAGCATCCGCATCCGCTCTTCGACCTGGGCGCCGTGGACGGCGTGGACGACCTGGGCAAGGGGCGCGTACGCGTGCGCCTGAAGCGCGTATATGCGCCGTTCTTGGCGCAGCTGGCCGGCGCGGTGCCGATCCTGCCGCAGCACGTCTATGCGCGCCTGGCCGACCCGCAGCACCTGAAGCTCGCTGACATCGTGGGCAGCGGACCGTACCGCCTGAGCGCCTACGACAAGGCGGCCGGGCGCTATCTGTTTGCCGCCAACGAACACTACTACCTCGGCGTCCCCAGGGTGCGTAGCCTGGCCTTCCTGCGCATGCAGCCCTCGCTGGCGGTGGGCGCTCTGAAACGCGGCCAGGTGGACATGATCCGCAGCCTGCCGTCGCCGCTGGCCGCCGAGGTGGCCACCTTCGCCACGCTCGTGAGCGCGCCGTCCGGCCACCCTGTGCGGCTGCGCTTCAACCACGCGCGGCCGCCTTTCGACGACAAGCACCTGCGCCAGGCGATCGCGCGCGGCATCGACCGGCAAGAGTTGTTGCGCGTGGTCGAGAACGGGCAGGGTGAGGTCAGCGCCGGACGCTTCATGCGGGCCAGCGCCTGGCAGACGGGCGCGCCGCTCGCCGCGTATGCGTTCGACGCGGCGGCCGCGCGCCGGGCGCTGGCGGGCCTGGGCCACGGCGCTGGTGCGGATGGCCGCCTGCGCGATGCCAGCGGACAGCCCTGGGTGGTCGAGCTGGCGGCGGCCCGCAGCCTGGCGCGGCCGGCCAGCGTGCTGGCGGGACAGTTGGAGAAGCTGGGCCTCGAAGTGAACGTGCGCATCATCGACAGCGGCATCCTGGCGGCACGCATCGGCGCGGCCGCTTTCGACCTCGCCCTGGTCAGCCAGGGCACCTTGGGCGACCCGGAAAGCATGCTGCGGCAAACGGCTGGAAACGGTCCATTCAGCGATGCCTTCCGCCGCAGCGATCTGCTGGAGCTGCTGCAGCAACAGGTCGGCAGCATGGACACGGCCCGGCGGCGCGCCTTGCTGGACCGTGCCCAGGCCATTTATGCCGATGAGCTGCCGGCCTTCTTCCTGTATGCGCCGCGATGGAGCACGGCCGCCAACGCGCGCCTGCGTCCCTGGTACACGCCGGAGGGCATTGCGGTCGGCATCTCGCTGCCGCTGAACAAATTGATGTTCGTGAATTAGACGGGAGCCGACGCTGATGGCTTTTTCGTTCCTGGGCCGGCGTGCGGGTGGCTATGCGCTGGCATTGCTGGCGCTGGCCAGTCTCGACTTCGCGCTGCCGCTGCTGATGCCCGGCGATCCGGTCACCGCTTTTCTGGGCCAGGACGCATTGATCGAGCTCGGTGATGCCGAGCGCGGGGCCTTGCTCGCGCGTTACGGGCTGGGTCTGGAGCAGCCGCTGTGGCAGTCGTACTTCGGCCATCTGGCGCAGTTGCTGCGTCTGGATTTCGGCTATTCGATCCGTCATGGCATGCCGGTGTCGGATTTGCTGGCGCAGCACCTGCCGTGGACCTTGCTGCTGGTGGCTTGCGCGCTGGCGCTGGCCATGCTGATGGGCGTGGCGCTGGGTATCGAGGCGGCATTTGCCCAAGGCCGGTGGCTGGACCGCCTGCTCACCGCCGCCACCCAGGTGCTCGATAGCATCCCGCCATTCGCGCTGGCGATGGGCCTGGTCGTGGCCTTTGCCTATGGCGTGCCATGGTTTCCCAGCAATGGCGCGATGGCGCCGTTTTCCATGGAAACAGGGCCGGCGGCGTGGCTGGAGCGCGCCTGGCACCTGGTGCTGCCCGTCTGCGCCTTGGCGCTGCCTGCCGCCGCTGGCGTTTTCCTCAGCGCGCGCGCGACGGCCGTCGGCATGCGGTCGCGCGCCTTCATGGGCTTTGCCCGGTCGAAGGGCGTGGGGCCGTTGGCCTTGCGCTACCGCCACCTGCTGCCGAATGTGCTGGCCGTCGTCCTGTCGCGCCTGGGCGGGGTGGGCGCGCGGCTGCTTTCCGGCGCCGTCTATGCGGAAACCGTCTTCGCCTACCCGGGTATCAACCTGGTGTTGAGCGATGCCGTCGTCAAGCACGATTACCCGCTGGTGCGCGGCGCCTTGCTGGCGATAGGCTTGCTGCTGTTCGCCATGAACTTGCTGGCGGACGGTATCGCCGCGCGCCTGGCGCGGCGCGCGGAGCGCGCGGCATGAACAGCTCCGTCCGCGCGGGCGCGGCGCTGCTGCTGGCGCTTGCCCTGCTGCTGGCTGGCGCCGTCTGGCTGCAGCCGGCGCCAGGCGGCGCTGCCGCCGCCGTCCTGGCGCTGCCGGATGCCGTGCACTGGCTGGGCACCGATGACCTGGGCCGGGATGTGCTGCGGCGCCTGGCTGCGGCGGCGGCCCCGACACTGCTCATCGGTGTGGCCACGAGCGGCGCCAGCATCGCGCTGGCGGTCCTGCTGGCGCTGGCGGGACTAGCCTGGCCGGCGGCCGACGCCGGCGTGCTGCGGCTGGCCGACCTGTTTGACGCCTTGCCGTCGACCCTGATCTTCATCGTCATCGCGGCGCAGGTGCGTGAAATCGGCGCGGAGGAAGCGCGCGCGCTGGCGGTGCCGTTCGACCCTGCGCCCTTGTTCATACGCTGGCTGGCCGACGGTCTGCTGCTGCGCGCTGGCGCGCGGCAGTGAGCAAGATGCAGATGGGTACCAGGACGGATACGACATCCAGGGCCAGCCGCCGGTTCCAGGCCGTGCTGTCCATGGGGCGCGGCGCATCGCCAGACTGGGGCGTGCCGGAAGGTGCCTTGCGCGCAATGTATCAGTGCGTCCGACGCCATGGCGTCATGAAATCATGCTAAGGTAATAAGCTATGTCGATACCCGATTTGAACCTGCTCGTCACCCTCGATGTGCTGCTTGCCGAAGGCAGCGTCACACGCGCCGCGCGGCGCTTGCGCCTGAGTCCCTCGGCCATGAGCCGCGCCCTGGCGCGCCTGCGCGAAACCACGGGCGACCCCTTGCTGGTGCGCGCCGGGCGCGAACTGGTGCCCACGCCGCGCGCGCTGGAGCTGCGCGAAAGGGTGGCGCACCTGGTGGGCGAGGCGCAGACCGTGCTGGGGCCGGCGCAGCAACTGGACCCGCGTCAGCTGGAGCAGACTTTCACGCTGCGTTCGAGCGACGGTTTCGTCGAAAATTTTGGCCCGGCGCTGATCGCGCATGTGGGTGCGCAGGCACCGGGCGTGCGCCTGCGCTTCGTGCAAAAGATCGACCGCGAAAGCGTCTTGCTGCGCGAGGGCAGCGTCGACCTGGAAACGGGCGTGATCGGCGGCTTCACCAGCCCGGAAGTGCGCACGCGCAGACTGTTCGGCGATCGTTTCGTCGGCGTGGTGCGCAGCGGCCATCCGCTGGCGCGAGGCGACATCAGCGCCGAGCGCTATGCGGCTGGCCAGCACGTGCTGGTGGCGCGGCGCGACCAGGACAAGGGGCCGATGGACGACGCCCTGGCAGTCCTGGGCTTGCAGCGCGCAATCGCGAGCATCGTCGGCGGCTTTACGGCGGCGCTGGCGCTGGCCGCCGGCTCGGACCTGATCGCCACCGTGCCGGAGCGGCATACGGGCAATCTGCGTACCGGCATGTTCAGCTTTCCCCTGCCGCTGCGCATGCCGGATCTTACGGTGTCGCTGATGTGGCATCCGCGCATGGAGGCCGATCCCGCGCACCGCTGGCTGCGCGGCTGCGTGTACGACGTTTGCGCGGCGCAGGTCGGCACCGCTTGAGCCCGGGCGGCGCGTCCGCCTGCCTAGAGCTGCGCGGGGCCGTCGAAGCCGCCCGCCATCGCTGTATAGCTGCGCGCCGTGGCGATGGCCACGTCGCGCTGCGCCGTCACCAGCTCTTCCTGCGTGGCCAGTGCGATGCGCTCGGCCTCGAGCACGCCCAGCAGGCTTTCGGCGCCCTCCTGGTAGCGCACCCGCGCCAGGCGCGCGCTCTCCTGCGCCAACTGGTGCGCCACGCGCAGTTCCGCGTGGCGGCTGCGCAGCTGCACCCATTGCGCGATGGCGCTGTCGGCTTCCTCCAGCGCCAGTGCCAGCGCCTTGTCGAAGCGGGCCTGCGCGGTCAGCACTTCGGCGCCGGCCGCGCGTGCGCGGGCGCGGCGCGTGCCGCCGTCGAAGAGTAGCAGCGAGAAGGCGGCGCCGGCCCTCCAGCGCGACGCATCGCTGCCGTTCCAGTCGCCGGCCACGCCGGAGGCGCCGAACAGCGCGCCCAGGCTGATGCGCGGGAAGCGCTCGGCGATGGCGGCGCCTTCGCGGGCGCTGGCCGCCGCCAGCGCGCGTTCGGCAGCGCGCACGTCGGGCCGGCGCAGCAGCAGGTGGGCCGGTTCGTCCGTCAGCAGGGTCTGCGGCAGCGCCAGCGGCATCGGCTGGTCGAGTGCCGCCAGTTCCGGCGCATCGAGGCGCTGCCCCGTGAGGGTGGCCAGGCGGTTGCGCGCCACGCGCTCCTCCGCATTCAGGCTGGGCAGGCGGGCGCTGGCCAGGCGCATCTGCGCCTCGGCGCGCATGCGTTCGGCCGGCGCGGCGCGGCCCGCGTTCTCGCGCTCGCGCACCAGCCGCAAGGTGCCGGACTGGTTCGATAATTGCTCCTGCAGACTGGCGCGCATCTGCTGCGCGCCGCGCAGCACCAGGTAGGCATCGACCACCTGCGCCAGGATCAGGCGCCGCACGTCGTCGCGCATGGCAGCCTGCTCGTCCGCCGATGCCTCGGCCGCGGCGATGCTGTGGCGCACGCGGCCGAACAGGTCGAGCTCCCAGCTGAAGACGGCGTTCCACTGCACCGGCGAGGCGATATGCGGCTGGCCGTCGCTGCTGTCGATTGCCGCCAGGCGCGCGCGCCCGGCCTGGGCGTCGAGGTCTACCGTCGGCAGGCGGGCGCCGCGCGCCGCCTGCGCGAACTCGCTGGCGCTGGCCAGGCGCGCGGCGGCGATGCGCACGTCGTAATTGTCTTGCCAGGCGCGTTTGACCAGCTGCTCCAGCCTGGCATCGCCCAGTTCTTGCCACCACAGCGCCGGCGGCGCGCCGGCCTGCAGTTCTGGCGCGCCGGCGGCCGAGGGCAGGACCGGCAGCTGCGCCGTGCCCTGCATCCGCGTCGCCGTGGGCGTGCCGACGCTGCAGCCGGCCAGGGCCAGCAGCGCCGCCAGCACGGGCGCTGTCAGGCTAGTCATGTGTCTCATGTGGTTCATGCGGCTTCTCCCAGCGCGACCGTGCGTGCGGCAGGCGCCGCGCGGCGCCTGCTCAGCAAGGTGAAAAACAACGGTGTAAACAACAGGCCCGACAAGGTCACGCCGAGCATGCCGGCGAAGACGGCCGTGCCCATCGACTGGCGCATTTCCGCGCCCGGACCGGAAGACAGCATCAGCGGTATCGCGCCCAGCAGGAAGGCCAGCGAGGTCATCAGGATGGGCCGCAGACGCGTGCGGGCTGCGGCGATGGCCGCTTCGCGGGCATCGGCGCCGGCCGCCATCGCCTGGCGCGCGAATTCGACGATCAGGATGGCATTCTTGGCCGCCAGGCCGATCAGCACCACGATGCTGATCTGCGTCAGCACGTTGTTGTCCAGGCCGCGCCACGATACGCCGATCAGCGTGGCCAGCACGCAGTTGGGTACGATCAGCACGACGGACAGGGGCAGCAGCCAGCTTTCAAACAGGGCCGCCAGCAGCAAGTACACCAGCAGCACGGCCAGGCCCAGCACCATGCCGGTGCTGCCGCCCGCGTGTTTTTCCTGCAGCGCCAGTTCCGTCCACTCGTAGTCGAAGCCGGCCGGCAGGCGCGCCTTGAGCAGCTCTTCCATCGCGGCGATGGTTTGCCCCGTCGAGTAGCCAGGCTTGGTGCTTCCCTGGATTTCGGCCGCAGGATACAGGTTGTAGCGCGGCACGCGGAATGGCGCCGTGCCTTCGCTGAAGGTGGCCAGGCTGCCCAAGGGGACCATGTCGCCGTTCACGGCGCGCGTCTTCAGCGCCGCCAGGTCGTCCACGCCGCGCCGGTAGGGCGCGTCTGCCTGGGCGGTGACGCGCCAGACCCGGCCCATCAGGTTCATGTCGTTGACGAATACGGGCGCCATGTAGCTTTGCAGCGTCTCGTTGACGCGCGCCAGCGGCACGCCCAGGTATTCGGCCTTGGTGCGGTCCAGCTCCACCTTGATCTGCGGGCTCATGGCGTTGAACGGCGTGAAGGCGCCCATCACCGAGGGCAGCTTGGACGCTTCCTCGACGATGCCGCGCGCGGCCGCCTGCAAGGCTTGCGGTCCCAGGCCGCCCGTATCGCGCAGCATCAGCTTGAAGCCGCCGCCGGTGCCGATGCCGGGCACGGAAGGTGGCGGTATCACCATCACGCGCGCCGCGCTGATGGGCGCCAGCCTGGCGCGCATGGCGCCCAGCATGGCCGGGCCGTCCAGGCCATCGCTGGCGCGCGTGCCGAAGTCCTGGAACATGGTGAAGATGACGGCCGTGTTGGGCGCCGACGTAAACGTGGCGCCGTCGGTGCCGACGAAGGCAGCCGTGTGGGCCACGCCGGGATGGCTCATCAGGCGGGCCGTGGCGTCCTGCACCACTTCGCTGGTGCGCGCCAGGGTCGAGCCGGCTGGCAGCTGGATCGAGACGATGGCATAGCCGCGGTCCAGCTGCGGCACAAAGCCGCGCGGCGTGACGTCCAGGCGCCACAGGGTCAGGCCCGCCAGCACCAGATACACGGGCAGCATCAGCCAGCGGCGCGAGAGGATGCGCCCGGTCAGTTGCACGTAGCCGCCCGTCAGGCAGGAAAAGCCGCGGTTGAAGATGGTCATCCAGCGCGCGCCCAGGCTGCTGGCATCGTGCTGCGGCTTGAGCAGCAGCGCGGCCAGGGCCGGCGACAGCGTCAGCGAGACCAGCGCCGAGATCACGGTGGAGGCGGCGATGGTGACGGCGAACTGGCGGTAGAACATGCCGGAGATGCCGTCGATGAAGGCCGTCGGCACGAAGACCGCCACCAGCACCAGCGCGATGGCGACCAGGGCGAAGCCCACCTCGTTCATGCTGCGCTGCGCCGCGGCGATGGGGCTCATGCCTTCCTCCATGTGGCGCTCGACGTTTTCCACCACCACGATGGCGTCATCGACGACGATGCCGATGGCCAGCACCAGGCCGAACAGCGACAGCGTATTGAGGGTATAGCCCATCGCGGCCAGCACGCTGAAGGTGCCGACGAGGGACACGGGAATGGCCAGGATGGGAATGATGGCCGCGCGCCACGAGCCGAGGAACAGCAGCATGGCCAGGCACACCAGCAGCGCCGCCTCGAAGATGGTGTCGCGCACCTTGTCGATCGAGGAGCGGATGAATTCGGTCGGGTTGTAATAGGCGTGGCAGGCCACGTCCTGCGGGAAATCGGCTTCCATTTTGGCCAGCTGGGCCAGCACGCGGTCGCCCGTGGCCAGCGCGTTCGAACCGGGCAGCAGGCTGATGCCCAGCGCGATGGCCGTGCGGTTGTCGACGAAGCCGCTTTCCGTGTAATCCTGCGCGCCCATCTCGACGCGCGCCACGTCGCGCAGGCGCACCACGCCGGCCTCGGCATGGGCGGCCACGACGATGGATTCGAATTCGCTCACGTCGCGCAGGCGGCTTTGCGCCTGCACCTGCACCTGGTAGGCCCCGTCGCTGCCGCCCGGCGGTTGGTTCAAGACCCCCGCGGCGACCTGCGAGTTGGCTTGCCGCACGGCGGCGATCACTTCCGGCGCGCTCAGGCCGAGCGAGGCCACGCGCGCCGGGTCGAGCCAGATGCGCATCGAGAAGTCGCGCGCGCCGCGCGTGTAGATGTCACCGACGCCTTCGACGCGGGCCAGCTTGTCCTTGATGGCGGTGCCGATGAAGTTGGAGATGTACTGCTGGTCGCGCGTGCCTTTCGGCGAATCGAACAGCACCACCATCAGCAGGTCGGGCGAGGCCTTCTTGACGGCCAGCCCCAGCCGGCGCACGGCTTCGGGCAGGCGCGCTTCGGCCACCGCCACGCGTTTCTGCACCAGCGACTGGGCCTGCTCGACGTTGGTGCCCGGCTTGAACACCACGCTGATGGTCAGCTTGCCGTCACCCACCGATTGCGAGGACATGTAGAGCATGCCATCGACGCCGTTGATTTCCTGTTCGATCGGCGCGGCGACGGTATCGGCGATTTCCTGCGCCGAGGCGCCCGGGTAGTTGGCCTTTACCGTCACCGTGGGCGGCACGATCTCGGGAAACTCCGAGATCGGCAGGCGCATGGCCGACACCGCGCCCACCAAGGTGATCAGGATCGACAGCACGATGGCAAACACGGGACGGCGGATGAAAAATTGGGAAAAACGCATGGTCTCTCCTTATGCGCCGTTGGCGCGGGGAGCGGCCACCAGCACCTGGTCGCCCGGGCGTACCTTGGCCGCGCCGGAGACGATAACCCTGTCCTGTGGCGTGAGGCCGGACAGCACGATCTGCTTGTCGCCCTGCAGGCCGCCCAGTTCCAGCTTGCGCGGCGCCACCTTGCCCGCCGCGTCCACGACGAACACCATCTTTTTGTTCTGGTCGCTGAGAATGGCGGCGTCAGGCACCAGCAGGCGCTCTTGCGCCGCGCCGACGGGAATGCGCACGCGCGCAAAGCTGCCCGGCATGACGGCGCGGTCGGCATTGGCCAGGCTGGCGCGCAGGCGCACCGTGCCCGAGCGCGCGCTGATCTCATTGTCGACGAAGTCGACGCTGGCCATCTGGGCCGGGCCGCCGCCGTCGAGCGCCAGCTCGACCTGGACGGGAAGCTTGTTTTGCTGGCGCAGGCGCTGGAAGTCCGCTTCCGACAGGTCGACCATGGCGCGCACGGGACTGTGCGCAACGATGGTGGTCAGTACGCCGTTCTGGGCCGCGCCGCCGGCCACGTAGTTGCCGACATCGACGCGGCGGTCCGACACCGTGCCGGCGATGGGCGCGCGCATGGTGGTGAAGGACAGTTCCAGTTCGGCGCTGCGCAATTCCGCCTGGCTCAATAGTACGGCCGCCTGCGCGCCTTCCAGTTCGCCGCGCGCCCGTTCCAGTTCTTCGGTGCTGGCCGCACCCGTTTGCTGCAGCCGGTTGGTGCGCTCGAACTGGGCCGTGGCCAGCTTCTGGCGCGCGCTGGCCTGGGCCAGGCCGGCCTGGGCGCGGTCGCGCGCGGCCGCGAAGGGGCGTGGGTCGATGACGAACAGCGCATCGCCGACTTTTACCAGCTGCCCATCGCGAAAGGCAATCCGCTGCAGATAGCCCGACACGCGCGAGCGCACTTCCACGCGCTGCGACGGTTCGATGCGGCCCGTGTAGTCGAGGGTGGCCTGCACCATCGACGTTTCCGGCAGCGCCACGGAAACGGTGGGCTTGGGCGGCGGGCCGCCAGGCGCGGCCAGGGAACGGCCGCAGCCGGATAAAGTGGCGCTGCAGGCCAGGGCCAGCAGCAATAACAGGGGCGAGATCGGACGGGGGCGCATCATGCGGTGTCTCCAGAAGGCGTAGGTGGCTTGGCCATGGTGCGGCCGAGCGCGAAAATGGCCAGCGCGGCGAATATGAGCGCGCTGGCGACGGCAAAGGTGGCGTGCATGCCACGGATCATGGCGGCTGGCTGGGCGCTGGCGATATCGCTGGCGCTGGCAGCGAAGATGGCGCCCATCACGGAGGCGCCCGTGACGAGGCCCAGATTGCGCGACAGATTGAGCATGCCGGAGATGAGGCCGCGCTGGTCGGCAGCGATGTCGCCCATCACGGCGGTATTGTTGGCTGCCTGGAACAGCGCGTAGCTGGCCGTGAGCAGCATGATGGGCGCGACGTAGCCGGGGATGCCCAGGCTGGCGGGCAGCAAGGACAGCGCCAGGCAGGCACCGGCCGCGCCGCACAGGCCCGCGCCGCCCATGCGCTGCGCGCCGTAGCGGTCCACCAGCCAGCCGGACGGCACGCCGCAGAACGCCGCCACCAGCGGTCCTGCCGCCAGCACCATGCCGGTGACGGCCATGCTCAGGCCCAGGCCGCGTGCCAGGTAGAAGGGACCGACCACCAGGGTGGACATCATGACCGTCGACACCAGCATGCTGGTCGCCAGGCCGGCGCTGAGCACGGGCGCGCGCAGCATGGCCAGGCGTATCAGCGGCGCCGGCGCCTTCAGTTCCACATACACGAACAGGGCGCCGCCCACGCTGGCTGCCAGCAGCAGCGCCACGTTGCGCATGCCGAAATGGCCGCGTCCCAGAGTCATGGCCAGCGCATACGCGGCCAGAGTCAGCGCCAGCAGCAGCGTGCCGCGGTGGTCGAAGACGGGACGCTTGGCGTGCGCGTCGCGCAGGTCCGGCGGCAGGAAGCGCCAGGCCAGCAGCAGAGCGATCAGCGCCAGCGGAACGTTGACGAGGAAAATGGCTTGCCAGCCGAAGCTGGCGATGAGCAAGCCGCCCACGGCGGGACCGAGCATGGTGCCGATGGCCGACATGGTGCCCAGCAAGCCCATGGCGCTGCCGCTCTTGGCTTTGGGTACGATGCTGCCGACAAAGGCCATGGTCAGGGCCATCATGACGGAAGCGCCCAGGCCCTGCAGGGCGCGGGCGGCCACCAGCAGCCACAGGGTGGGCGCCAGGGCGCACAGGGCGGAGGCGATGGCAAACAGGGAAATGCCGGCCAGCAGCAGGCGGCGCCGGCCCAGCATGTCGCCCAGGCGGCCCACGCTGACGATCAAGACAGTGATGGCCAGCAGGTAGGCCAGCACGATCCATTGCACATCCTGGAACGGGGCACGCAGGGCCTTGGCCATGTCGGGCAGGCCGACGTTGGCAATGCTGGTGCCCAGCGCGGGCAGCAGCATCGACAGGGACAGGCTGGCAAGCGCGCCGCGCACCCGCATGGCGGCGGCGGTGGCCGGGGTGGCCCGCTGGCTTGGTGGAACGGGTTTTGACGGGGAGTTCATAGCGTGGCTTATCCATCCAGTAACGGTATCTAAATGGTACTGTGGGGTGAGACATGGCGGAAGGCGCATCAGTTGCACTGTATTGATGCATTTGACGCCATGTCAGTCGGGGCGGGCTACAGCGTCTGCTCCCTCTCGAAGGCGGGATGGTTCTCGGCCTGCTGATAGCGGACGATACGTCCGGCGATGCCGACAAAGGTACAATGCGCCGGGGAACGCGCTGGCGCCCGGCAAGATGTCTCGCATGCTGGCTTTGACAGCAAAAAATGACGCACGACGTGGAGCCTATTCCAACAGTTGCATGCATCTTCTGATGCGCTGCCAGCCCGCTCCCTGCCGGGACAGACTATGGGCTTGCTTGCCCAGGTTGCAGCGTTGAAAAATAGTATTTGAAAACCCGCGTCTTTTGTAGTGGTGACGCGGCGGCTTTGTTTTTATAGTTGGCCCACCGGTGGCAGACCGCCGGACTATAAAAATGGAGACTCGTGATGAAAATCGTTACTGCTATTGCATGGGGCGGCGTCATGTCCGCCGCCTGCCTGTCGATGCCGTCGGCATCGGCGCAAAGTTGCTCGGTACCCGTGCTCAAGGTGCTGGCGCAAAAAAGCCTGGGGCTGACGGTGATGGAAAAGACCCTGGCCGAGTATGAAAAGAAAAACGGCACCAAGGTACAAATCAGCTATTTCGGCGAAAACGACCGCCGCTCCAAGGCCAGGCTCGACGCTTCCACCAAGGCCGGTTCCTACCAAATCTATTACATCGACGAAGCCAACGTGGCCGAATTTGCCACGGCCGGCTGGGTCGTCCCCCTGCTCAAATACCTGCCCAAGGAGGCCGACTACGAGGACTTCCTGCCGGGCCGCCGCGCCGTCGCCTCGTACAAGGGCGTGGCGTATTTCGCGCCCCTGATCGGCGGCAGCGATTTCCTCTTCTACCGCCGCGACTTGCTGGAAAAGGCCGGCATCGCCGTGCCCAAGACGCTCGACGAACTGGTCGCCGCCGTGAAAAAACTGAATAACCCGCCGAACGTATATGGCTGGGCGGCGCGCGGCCAGCGCGGCTCGGGCATGAATGTCTGGCGCTGGGCGCCGTTCATGCTGGCCGCCGGCGGCAAGTGGGAAAAGGATGGCGTGCCGACCTTCAATTCGCCGCAGGCCGTGAAAGCGACCACCGTGTACCGCGAGCTGTTCAAGTATTCGCCGCCGGGCGGCGCCACCTATGACTGGAGCAATGCGCTCGAAGCATTCAGGTCCGGCAAGGTGGCCTTCATGATCGAGTCGACGCCATTTGCCGACTGGATGGAAGACCCGAAAAAATCCTCGGTGGTCGACAAGGTCGGCTATGTGCGTCCGCCGTCGCCGCTGCCGTCGGCTGCCTACGGCCACGGCCTGGCCATCTCGGCCACGGGGGCCAAGGATGAATGCACGCGCCAGGCGGCCGGAAAGTTCATCGCCTGGGCCACGGGCAAGGAGCAGGAGCAGGCGCGCCTGAAGGACAACGTCTTCAGCGACTACAACCGCAGCAGCACCATCGCCAGCGAGTACTTCCGCAAGCACGTCAAGCCGCAGATCCAGGCGGGCCTGACGGACACCACGCCCGTCTCGCGCGTCACCATCTGGCCCAGCCCGGAATGGCCGGACATCGGCGACAACCTGGGCGTCGTGCTGGAAGAGGTGTTTACGGGCACGCGCGCCGACGTGCAAAGCGCGCTCGACGAAGCGAATGAATATGCGACAGAAGTGATGCAGCGGGCGCAGAAACGCAAATAAGGCGTATCGCCGTTTCACCCAACGGCGGAAGTGCCGGGGTCAGTCGCTTCGCGATCGGATTGCGCCCCACTGGGGCGCAATCCCCCGTCGGGTCTGACCCCGGATTTACGCTAACGAGCCTGAAAGCCTATTTTTATGCCGCACTCCATCCGTAAAAAACGCCACACCTGGCTGCCGGCCGTGTTCCTGACGCTGCCGCTGCTGGTCCTGCTGATACTGGGCCTGGTGCCCAGCATCGCCGCCATCAACCTGGCCTTGCAAAACCGCGTGCTGCGCTACAGCGACAGCGAGTACGTGGGCTGGGCCAATTTCCTCCGCCTGTTCGGTGACCGCCGCTTCCTCAATGCCGTGCAGGTGTCGGCCATCTGGGAAGTGGTCACCGTGGCCGGCTCGCTGATCGTCGGCGTGCTGCTGGCCGTGTTCCTGTTCGAGAGAATCAAGGGCCGCACGCGCGATCTTCTCGCGCTGCTGCTGATCGTGCCGGTGCTGCTGCCGCGCGTTTCGGCCGCCTTCATCTGGAAGTTCATGTATTCACCCCTGATGGGCATCCTCAACTGGCTGCTGGAATGCGTGGGCCTGGGCGGCAGCGCCTTGCTGTCCGACCCCGCCACGGCGCTGTATGCGGTGGCGCTGGTCGACATCTGGCAATGGGGCCTGTTCTTCGGCGCCGTCATCCTGAAACTGCTGGAGACCCTGCCCACCGAACCGCTGGAAGCGGCCCGCCTCGATTACGCCGGCACTCTGCAGGTGTATGCGTATATTGCGCTGCCGATGCTGAAGGTGCCCATCATGAGCCTGGTGTTCATCAAGATGGTCGAGTCGCTGCGTTCCTTTGACCTGATCTACGTGATGACCAAGGGCGGCCCCGGCATCGCCACCGAAACGCTGGACATGTATGCGTATGCGCAAGGCATCGGCCTGATGGGCAAGGTGTCGTATGCGTCCAGCATGGCCGTGCTGATGATGCTGGCCACGACCGTCATCTTTACTTTACTCTGGAAGCGGGTCGCCAAATGGGAAAACTGACTATGACGCGCGGCTTGGGCGCCGTCGCCACTACCGCCATCACCACGTTGATCGTGCTGGTGGCGCTATTTCCCATCCTGTGGGCCGTGCTCAATTCCTTCAAGGAGTTGATGGATATCGTCACGCCCGTGCCGCGCTTTTTCTTCAACCCGACACTGGCCAACTACAAACAGGTGCTGGCCAGCCCGGAAGTGCTGACGGGACTGGGCAACAGCGTGGCCATCGTCGGCCTGGCCGTGCTGCTGGGTGCCGTGCTGGGCGTGCCGGCCGCGTATGCGATCGCCCGCTATCCGGTTCCGGCCAAGAAGGATATCCAGTTCTTCCTGCTCTCCTTGCGCTTTTTGCCGCCGGTCGCCGTCGCCATTCCATTGATCTCGATCTGGATCGACCTGGGCCTGTATGACTCGCGCCTGTCGATGGTGGTGACGTATCTGCTGGTGACCCTGTCGACCATCATCTGGCTGTCGATTCCCGCCTTTGCGCGCATCCCGAAAGAGATCGAGGAAGCGGCGGCGCTGGACGGTTACGGTCCTTACCAGGTGTTCTGGCACGTGGCCCTGCCGGTGGCCTCGAAGACCCTGATGGGCGGCATCGTCTTCAGCTTCGTGCTGGTCTGGAATGAACTGATGATCGCGCTGGCGCTCACCTCGTCGAAAAGCATGACCCTGCCGGTGGTGGCGTCGGCCTTTACCTCGATGGGGCAGGAAGTGCCGTGGGGCGTGGTGAACGCGTCCACCGTGCTGCTGGCGCTGCCGCCGTTGCTGTTCGTCGGCATCCTGGGACGCCTGCTCAACTCGATGCTCAAACACAAATAAAAAGGAAATCATCATGCAAGCACTCGTACTGGAACAGGCGGAAAAAATCACCTTGCGCGACATCGACATGCCGCTCGTCGTCGGCGCGCGCGACGTCAAGATCAAGGTGCACACGGTGGGCATCTGCGGCAGCGATGTGCACTACTTCAAGCACGGCAAGATCGGCCCCTTCCTGGTCGAAGCGCCGATGGTGCTGGGCCACGAGGCGTCGGGCGTGGTGTCCGAAGTGGGCGAGCAAGTCACGCACCTGAAAGTGGGCGACCGCGTCTGCATGGAACCGGGCGTGCCGCAGTTCGATTCGCCGGCCACCATGCGCGGCCTGTACAACCTGGACCCGGCCGTGCGCTTTTGGGCCACGCCGCCCATCCATGGCTGCCTCACGCCGTATGTGGTGCACCCGGCCGCGTTCACCTTCAAGCTGCCTGACAACGTCAGCTTCGGCGAAGGCGCCATCGTCGAACCGCTGGCCATCGGCCTGCAGGCGGCCAAGAAGGCGGCCATCAAGCCGGGCGACGTGGCGGTGGTGATCGGCGCCGGCACCATCGGCGCCATGAATGCGCTGGCCGCGCTGGCGGGCGGCTGCTCGCGCGTGATCCTGGCCGACCTGGTGCCGGAAAAACTGGCCCTGTTCGCGGACAATCCGGCCGTGGTGACGCTCGACGTGCGCCATGCCAGCCTGGCCGATACCGTGCGTGAGCTGACGCAAGGCTGGGGCGCCGACATCGTCTTCGAGGCCAGCGGCAGCATGCGCGCCTACGACAACATCATAGACCTGCTGTGCCCCAACGGCTGCCTGGTGCTGGTCGGCATGCCGCCAGACAGGGTGCCCTTCGATATCGTCGCCATCCAGGCCAAGGAAGTGCGCATCGAGTCGGTGTTCCGCTACGCGAACATCTTCCCGCGTGCCATCGCGCTGCTGGCCTCGGGCAAGATCGACGTGAAACCCTTCATCTCGCGCACCTTCGGCTTTGCCGACGGCGTGCAGGCGTTCGAGGAGGCGGCCAAGGGCCACCCGCGCGACGTCAAGATACAAATTGAACTGGCCTGAAGCACTCATTAACAACACCTAAAAAAACCGTCGCGAGCGGAAAGGAGAGGTGGCTAAGAAGCGCAACCGTACGAAGGTACGGTGAGCATCGCAGGCCGCCTATACCGACGCGCAGCAGGTTTTTATAGGTGTACTAAGAAGACGGAGACTAACCATGGCAAACATCGCCTGCAGGCAGCTGCACAAGACTTACGACCACAAGACGGCGGTGCTGCAGCCGTTCGACCTGGAGATAGACGACGGTGAATTCATCGTCCTGCTGGGGCCATCGGGCTGCGGCAAGTCGACCCTGTTGCGCATGATCGCGGGACTGGAAGACATCAGCGGCGGTGAGCTGTACATCGGCGGCGCCGTCGTCAACGACTTGCCGCCGCGCGAACGCAATGTGGCGATGGTATTCCAGAACTACGCGCTGTATCCGCACATGACGGTGTACGACAATATCGCCTTCGGCCTGCGCCGCCTGAAGGTGCCGGCCGACGAGATCGAGCGCCGCGTGCGCGAAGTGGCGGCCATCCTCAGTCTGGACAGCCTGCTCGACCGCAAGCCGCGCGCCATGTCGGGCGGCCAGCAGCAGCGCACGGCCATCGCGCGCGCCATGATCAAGACGCCGCAGGTATTCCTGTTCGACGAACCGCTGTCGAACCTGGACGCCAAGCTGCGCGCGCAGCTGCGCGCCGACATCAAGCGATTGCACCGCCGCCTTCGTACCACCACCCTGTATGTGACGCACGACCAGCTCGAGGCCATGACCCTGGCCGACCGCGTGGTGCTGATGAAGGGCGGTCATATCGAGCAGATCGGCACGCCGGCCCAGTTGTACAACCATCCGCGCACCCTGTTCGCGGCCGGCTTCATCGGCACGCCGGCGATGAACTTCATCGACGGCGTGATCGAGAAGCATGGCGAGCGCACCCTGCTCATTTGCTCCGGCTACCGCTGGCCATTGACCTCGCCCCGTTTCGCGGCGCTCAAATCGGGCACGCGGGTGGTGTTCGGCTTGCGGCCGAATCACTTGCGCGCCGCCACGCCGCAGGATCAGCAGCCTGGCAGCGGCGGAGTCCACGGCATGGCGTGCGTGATCGACCTGGTGGAGTTGCTGGGCGCGGAAGCGCTGATCAGCTTTCAGTGCGGCGCACTGACCTTGTCGGCCCTGCTGCCGGCGAATGCCTCCAACAGTGCGGCGCAGGTGGGACAGACTCTGGAACTGGCCTTTGACGAAGAACACATCCATCTGTTCGATGCCGAGACCGAGCTGGCCCTGGCGCGTAGTGGTCAGGTAAGTGGTTAGAATAAGCACCACCACCGAGACTGTGCAAGGGAACTGCCGTGACGCCTGACCTGGAACTGATCCACAAACCGATACACGAATCGTTTCGCGCGTGGGCGCACGGCTATCCGCACGTGGTGGCGAAATGGCATTTTCATCCTGAGTACGAGCTGCACATCATCACCACCTCGACCGGCAAGTTCTTTGTCGGCGACCATATCGGCAGCTACGCGCCGGGCAACCTGGTGCTGACGGGACCGAACCTGCCGCACAACTGGGTCAGCGAGCTGGCCGAAGGCGTGAGCCTGCCCGCGCGCGACCTGGTGCTGCAGTTTTCCAGCGACTTCATCGAACGCTGCGCGCTGCTGTTCCCGGAAATGGCGCCCCTGAAAATCCTGCTGGGCGAAGCGGGCAGGGGCTTGCAGTTTCCCGACGCGTTGGGCTTGCGCCTGGCGCCGCTGATGGCGGAACTGACGACGGCGCAAGGCCCGCGCAGGGTGGAACTGTTCGCGCGCCTGTTCGGCGACCTGTGCGACTGCCGCGAACGGCGTGCGCTGGCCAGCGTCACCTATCTGGCGCAGGCGGGGCGCTACATGTCGTCGACCATCAACCTGGTGCTGGCGTATATCAAGCAGAACATCACGCTCGATTTTTGCGAGCAGGACGTGGCCGATGTGGCGGAGATGAACACGCTCAAGTTCACGCGATTCTTCCGCAAGCATACCGGCACCTCCTTCATCCATTACGTGAACCAGGAGCGCATCGCGCTGGCCTGCGAACTGCTGATGAATACCGACATGAAGGTCACCGATATCTGCTACCGCACGGGGTTTAACAATCTGTCCAATTTCAACCGCCAGTTCCTGGCCCACAAGCAGATGTCGCCGTCAAAATTCCGCTCCTGCCTGCACATGAACATGCCCGAGTCGTTCCCCTGACGGCCGGCTTTACCCACTTTTACACATGGAATCATCGTGACATATCTCGGTATCGATATCGGCACTTCCGAAGTCAAGGCCATCCTGACCGACGACGCGCAAACCATCCTGGCCAGCAGCGGCGTAACCCTGCGCGTGTCGAGCCCCCATCCCGGCTGGTCGGAGCAAAATCCCGAGGACTGGTGGCACGCCACGCTGGACGTGATCGCGGCCATCCGCAGCGCCCAGCCGGTGGCGTTTTCCGGCTTGCGCGGCATCGCGCTGTCGGGCCAGATGCATGGCGCCACGCTGCTCGACAAGCAGCAGCATGTGCTGCGCGCGGCCATTTTGTGGAACGATACACGCGCCTTTGCTGAATGCGTGGAACTGGAAGCGCTGGTGCCCGAGTCGCGCGCCATCACGGGCAACCAGGCCATGCCCGGCTTCACGGCGCCCAAGCTGCTGTGGCTGCAAAAGTACGAAGCGTCGCTGTTTCGCGCCACGGCCACGGTCCTGCTGCCCAAGGATTATGTGGCGCTGCGCCTGACGGGCGACTGCGTCTCCGACATGTCCGACGCCTCGGGCACCCTGTGGCTGGATGTGGCCAAACGCGACTGGTCCGAGCGCATGCTGGCGGCCACCGGCCTTTCGCGCGAACACATGCCGCGCCTGGTGGAGGGCAGCCACGCCGCCGCGCAGATACGTCCGGCCCTGTGCCAGGAATGGGGCATCGCCCACGCGGTACTGCTGGCCGGCGGCGCGGGCGACAATGCTGCCGCCGCCGTGGGCCTGGGGGTGGTGGAAGCGGGTGCCGGCCTGCTGTCGCTGGGCACCTCCGGCGTGCTGTTCGCTGGCAGCGATGGCTTCGCGCCCAATCCGGGCCAGGGCGTGCACGCGTTCTGCCACTGCCTGCCCGAGCGCTGGCACCAGATGAGCGTGATCCTCAGCGCCGCATCCAGCCTCAGTTGGGTGGCGCGGTTGACGCAGTCGAGCGACATCGGAGAATTGGTGACCCTGGCCGAAGGCGTCGAGGCGCGCACGGCGCCAGTCTTTTTGCCGTACCTGAGCGGCGAGCGCACGCCGCACAACGACGCCACGGCGCGTGGGGTGTTTTTTGGCTTGTCGACGGAACATGGACGCGCGGAGCTGGCCTACAGCGTGATGGAAGGCGTGGCGTTTGCCATGGCCGACGGCAATGCGGCGCTGCGCAGCGCCGGTACGCGCTTGACGGAAGCGTCGTTCGTGGGCGGCGGTTCGCGCAGCCGTTTCTGGGCGCAGCTGTGCGCAAATGCCTCCGGCTTGAACGTGCTGCGGCACGACCATGGCGTCGCTGGCGGCACCCTGGGCGCGGCGCGTCTGGCGCAGATGGCGGTGACGGGCTTGCCGCCTGCGCAGGTGTGCACGCGCCCGCCCGTGCAGGAAACGGTGGCGCCGCAGCCGTCCGGCGTGCTGGACGAGCGCCTGGCGCGCTATCGGCGTTTGTATCCGCTGCTGCGCGAAGAATTCGCGGGAGCGGCCGCGGCGGCGCGCTAGCGCTGCCAACAAGATTGCCGGCCCGACCATGCTGTGAGTCCGGCAATATGGCCAGACAGTCAACCTTCCTGTGTAATTTGTTGTTTCCGTGCTGAAAGTGTTTCTCTAACGAAAGCATCGCTTGGTTTTTCACGGGGTGCGCTGCATGATTTCATCATTTGGTGAGAATTGGATAGTTTTTGGCGGCGCCTTTGTTGCCATCCTGTTCTTGCCACCGGGAGAAATACATGCAACTCGCGAATCTTAAAATCTCCGTCCGCCTGGGTCTGTTGGGCGCCTTTTTCTTTCTTGCACTGGTATTTGTTGGCGTGCGCGGCTGGAGCGCGCTCGACGCCGCCAGTGCGCGCAGCGCGGACGCCATGCAACGCTCCGTGGCCCTGACGGAGGCGGTCGACACGGCGCGCGGCGCGCAGGTGACGTTCAAGATCCAGGTGCAGGAATGGAAAAACATCCTGCTGCGCGGCGGCGAGGCGGCCGCCTTTCAGCGCTACCGCGAAGCGTTTGTCGCCAGCGGCGCGCAGACGCGCAAGGAATTGCAAAGCCTGCAAGCCATGATGGCCGCGCTGAAGCTCGATACGGCCTCGGTGGAGCAAGCCCTGCAGGCGCATGACGCGCTGGGCGTGAGCTACCTGGCGGCGCTGCAAAAGTATGATGGCGCGCGCGCCGACAGCGCGCAGGCCGTCGATGCGCTGGTCAAGGGCATGGACCGCGAGCCGACGCGCCAGATCGACGCCATCGTCGCCGGCATCGGCAAGCAGTCGCGCACCCTGATGGCGCAGATGACGGAACAGGATGTCGCCGCGCACCGCAGCGCCACTCTCGCCATGCTCGCCACCGTGCTGGTGACGCTGGTGGTGGGCAGCGTCACCGTCTGGTGGCTGATCCGCAGCATCACCGTGCCGCTGGGAGCGGCCGTCGGCATCGCCCAGCAAGTGGCGGCTGGCGACTTGCGCGCCGTGGTGGCCGACAGCGGCGGCGACGAAATCGGCGACTTGCTGCGGGCCTTGAAGACCATGAGCGGCAACCTGGCGGCCATCGTCGGCAGAGTACGCGAGGGCACGGACGCCATCGCCACGGCATCGATCCAGATCGCCAGCGGGAATATGGACCTGTCTTCGCGCACGGAAGAGCAGGCCAGTTCGCTGGAAGAAACGGCCGCCTCGATGATCGAACTGACCACCACCGTGCGCCAGAATAATGACAATGCGGATCAGGCGCGCCAGCTGGCCGGCGGCGCTTCCGAGGTGGCGCAGCGGGGCGGCGAAGCGGTGGCGCAAATGGTGCAGACCATGGGCAGCATCAATGCCTCGTCGAAGCGCATCGTCGACATCATCGGCGTGATCGACGGCATCGCCTTCCAGACGAATATCCTGGCCTTGAACGCGGCGGTGGAAGCGGCGCGCGCGGGCGAGCAGGGACGCGGCTTCGCCGTCGTCGCCACCGAGGTGCGCAACCTGGCGCACAGGTCGGCGGAAGCGGCGCGCGAAATCAAGCAGCTGATCGGCGAATCGGTGCGCACGGTGGAGGAAGGCAGCGTGCTGGCTGGGCAGGCGGGGCAGACGATGAATGATGTAGTCGCCAGCGTGCAGCGGGTCAACGCCATCATTGGCGAGATCGCCGTGGCCAGCGGCGAGCAGCACGACGGTATCGAGCAGCTTAGCATTGCCATCAGCCAGATGGATGGCGTGACGCAGCAGAACGCGGCCCTGGTGGAACAGGCCGCTGCGGCGGCGGACGCCTTGCAACAGCAGGCGGCCGGGCTGGCCGACGCCGTCAGCGTCTTCAAGCTGCACGAGACGGCCGGCGGGCGGGCGCCAGCTACCGGCACCCAGGCGCGACATCCGCGCGCGCTGTCCCTGGCTTGAACCTGTGATGCCATGCGCCGCTTGACACCAGTCAAGCGGCGCCCGATCAGGCAAAAACTTCGGCGAAATTCTTATACTATTTCCTTTCCGCATGGATCTGCGCCCGGCTGCTTGGCGCGCGTTGCAAAGGAAAACCATGTTCTTCACTTTCCGCTTGCCGGGTGACGCATGACGGCGCTGCTGCTGGCGCTGTGCCTGGGCTTGGCCGTGATGCTGAGCGTGCTGCTGGCCTGCCAGTGGCAGGCGGCGCGCGCCTGGCGCATGCGCCATGCGACGGGCGTGGTGCTGCAGGCGGCGCAGGCGCAGCAGATGGCAGATGCGCTGGCGCTGCTGCACGCATTGCCGGCGGCCGTCATCGGCACCGACCACGATGGCGTGGTGCGCTACCTGAATCCCCGCGCCAGCACCATGGGTGGCCTGCTGGGTGACGATGGTCTGGGCCATCCCGTGACGCAGCTGCTGCCGCTGTACCACGACGGCACGCCCATCGATGCAGCGCGCCAGGTGCGCGAGTGCGTGGCGCGCCAGGAAGTGCTGGAGGTGGCGCGCGGCGCCGTGCTGTTGCGCCATCTCGACGGCAAGCGCATCGATGTGCAGTACAGCTGCGCGCCGCTGGCGCAGGGCGGTGCGGTGCTGCTGCTGAACGATGTATCGGCCCGCCGGCGCGCCGAGCAGCAGCTGGAATTCATCGCCCACCACGACGGCCTGACGGGTTTGCCGAACCGGCTGCATTTCCAGATCCGCTTTGAGCACGGCATCGCCTACGCGCGCCGCCACCAGGGCTTGCTGGCCGTGCTGTTCGTCGACATCGACCGCTTCAAGTCCATCAACGACAGCCTGGGGCACGACGTGGGCGACCAGGTGCTGACGGAGTTCGCGCGCCGGGTGCAGCAGTGCGTGCGCAAGGTCGATACGGTGGCGCGCCAGGGCGGCGATGAATTCATCATCCTGCTGACGGAACTGCGCACGGCGCACGATGCCGAGCGGGTGGCCGAAAAGATCGTCGCCGCCATCGCCGCCCCCTTCGTCATCGGCGAATACAGCTTGTCGGTGGCGGCCAGCGTGGGCGTGGCCCTGTACCCGGACGATGACGACGACGTCAATGCGCTGATCGAAAAGGCCGACCTGGCCATGTATGCGGCCAAGCGCCACGCGCCGGGCACCTGTCTGCGCTACGCCGCGCGCATGCAGACGCAGTCGTATTCGCGCACCATCCTCGAGACGGCCCTGCGCCATGCGCTCGAACGCAACGAATTCGCCCTGTTCTACCAGCCGCGCATGGACCTGAAGACGCGCGCGATCACGGGCGTGAAGGCGCTGCTGCGCTGGAAGCACCCGGAACTGGGACTGATGATGCCGCTCGATTTTTTGCCGGTGCTGGAAGAAAGCGCGCTGATCCTGCCGGTGGGCGCCTGGGTGCTGGCCACGGCGGTGGAACAGGCGCGCAGCTGGATCGCGCAGGGGCAGATGCTGACGGTGTCCGTCAGCCTGTCGGCGCGCCAGTTCTACCAGCGCGACATCGCGCGCAATTTCGCCGCCGCGCTGGAGGCGGCCGGCGTGCCGGGGCACTGCATCGAGCTGGAAATCGCTGCCGGCATCCTGATCGACCGTAACCAGAACTGCGAACTGATACTGCGCCAGTTCCGCCAACTGGGCATGGCGATTGCCATCAGCGATTTCGGCACGGGCGATGCTTCGCTCAATTACCTGAAACGCTTCCCCACGGATGCCGTGAAGATCGAAAAGTGTTTCGTCGACGACCTGGGCAAGCCCGGTGGCGACAGCGCCATGGTGCGCGCCATCGTGGCGATGGCGCGCACGCTCGGACTGCGCACCATCGCCGGTGGCGTGGAAAGCGGCGAGCAGCTGGAACTGCTGGCCGAGATGGGCTGCGACGAGGCGTTTGGCTACTACCTGGGCCGCGCCATGGCGCCCGAGGGCATCGAGGTGCTGCTCAAAAGTTGTGAAGTCATTCAGAACTGATAGCGCAGCGACAGCATCGCGTTGCGCGGATCGCCGTAGTAGCCGCCCATGCCCGTCGAGTAGTACTTCTTGTCGAAAACGTTGTTCACGTTCAGGGTCGCCACCAGCTGCGCACTGACCTGGTACTGCGCCATCAGTGCCGCCACCGCATACGCCTTCTGCGTGAAGCGTTCGCCATTCGGCCCGCGGTCATCCATGTAGATATCGCTCTGCCAGTTCACGCCGCCGCCCAGCACCAGGCCAGGCACGCCCTGCCTCAGGCGCCAGGTGGTCCATAGCTTGGCCATGCCCTGCGGCTGGCTGGTCTGGATGCGCGCGCCAGCCGCGTTGCGGATGCGGCTATAGGCATAGCTGGCCGTCAGCTGCCAGTCTGGACGCAGTTGGCCCGATACTTCCGCCTCGACGCCGCGCGTGGTGGCGCCCTTGACCGTGTGGTAGGCGTAGGAACCGCCGCCCGTGCCGATGATCCAGACATTGCCCGGGTCGGCTTCGGCCAGGTTCTCCTGCTTCAGCTGGAAGACGGCGGCGCTGGTGGTGAGCTTGCCGCCGAAGAATTCGCCCTTGGCACCCACTTCGTAGTTCTTGCCTTCCAACGGCGCCAGGAAGCGGCTGTTGACGTCGCGCTGGCTTTGCGGCGTGAAGATGCTGGTGTAGCTGGCGTAGGCCGACCAGTGCCGGCCCAGGTCGTAGACGAGGCCCGCATACGGCGTGATCTTGCCGTTTTCGCGCATGGCGTCGTACAGGTTCGTGCCGTTGGCATAATCGCTGCGGATGTCGCGCTTCCAGTACGACAGGCGCGCGCCGAGAATCACCGACAGCGCGTCCGTCGGGCGCAGGCGCAGGGTCGAATACAGGCCGCTTTCCCGTTCCTTGTCGTACGAGCTGCCCCGGCGCGTACCGCTGTAGTCGGGGACCGGCATAGCGCCATTCCAGGCATGGATATCGGGTACCGTATAGTCATAGCCATCAAGGCGCCAGTTCGGATAGATGGGGCTATTCGTCTTGAGTTCAGAGGCGCTCACGCCCAGCACCAGTTCGTGCTGGCGGCCGAAGGCCTGGAACGGGCCGCTGACATAGGCGTCGAGCGAGGTCTGTTGCGGCTTGCTGTGCCAGTTGGCCAGCCACAGCCGCATGCCGCCGCCTGTCACGCGGTCAGGGTAGCCATTGCCGGAAAAGCCCTGCAAGGCGTCGTACTGGTTGCTGCTGCGGCTGACTGCCAGCTTGGCGATCCAGTCGTTGTCGAAGTAATGGTCGAGCGTGGCGAACAGCATGCTCTGTTCGCGCTCATACGTGCTCCATGCGGCCGTGCCGTTCATCGAGCGGGGGAAATGGGTCTGCGAGCCGTCGGCATAGAACATGGGGAAGTCGCGCCCCGCGCCCTTGAGCTTTTCCTGCTGGTAGTTGATGCCGGCGCTGAGCACTGTCGATGGCGTCAGGTCCGCTTCGACGATGGCATACAGTACGTCTTTTTTTTGCCGGTAGCGGTCGATGAACGAGCGCTGCTCTTCATGCGCGGCGACGAGGCGCGCGCGCACCTTGCCGTCCGCCGTCAAGGGCCTCGAGACATCGCCTTCGATGCGGTAGCGGTCCCATGATCCCAGCTGCGCGCCGGCCGTGGCGGCAAAGCTGCGGCCCGGGCGCTTGCGCACCAGGTTGACGGCCGCCGAGGGGCTGCCCGTGCCGCTGATCAGGCCCGTTGCGCCGCGGATGATTTCGACCCTGTCGTAGATGGCCATGTCGTAGGTGCGCGCTTCCAGGTTCTTGCTGGTCGGGATGCCGTCGAACATGTACGAGGTGACTTCAAATCCCCGTGAAAACACCTGGTCGTATTCGCGCGTGCTCGACGAATGGTCGACCGTGATGCCGGGCGCCTGCAGCAGCACATCCTGCAAGGTACGCAAACCCTGGTCGTCGATCTGCTGGCGTGTGATGACGCTGACGGCTTGCGGCGTTTCGCGCAGCGACAGGTTCAAACGCGTGGCGCTGGTCAGGCCCGCGTAGCCGCGCTTGCCTTCCGTGGTGCCGTCGCGCAGGGCGCTGGAGCTGACGGCCACTTCGTCCAGGGTGGCGGCAATCGGCGCGGCAGGCGAGGCTGCGCCCGATTTACGCAGCACGTAGCTGCGCTCTCCGCTGGGAAGCGCTTCCAGTCCTGTGCCGGCCAGCAGGCGGGCCAGTGCCTGCGGCACCGTGTAGCTGCCGCTCAGGCCCGGCGTGCGCACGCCTTGCAGCAGTTCGGCCGCCGCGCCCACGCTCACTTTTGCTTCGATGGCAAAGCTGGCGATGGCGGCGGACAGCTCGCCTGGCGGCACGCTGAAACTGAATTGCGTGCTGGCTGGGGCGGTGCCGGAAGCTGCCGCCATGGCCGGCGCCTGCGCCAGCGACAGCAGGAACACAGCGCTGCCGATGGCGCGCTCGAGGGGAGTCAAACGGGGTGGGTGCATGGTCTGGCCTTTTTGGTGGAGTGTCGTTGCAAGATGTCGTTGCAATACACAGGACAGGCCATGCCGAAAAAAGAGGCCAACTTTTCACGATTATTTTTTGCGGGCCGTGAGGGTGACCCAGTACGGAGTGCGGTACAGCACGTCGACGGGCAGCATGCGCGCGAGGTTTTCCAGCACGGCGTCGGTGTCGTCGAGCTGGAAGGCGCCCGACAGGCGCAAGCCCGCCACTTGCGGCTCCACGCGCAGCAGGCCGGGGCGGTAGCGTGACAATTCGGCAGCGAAGGCATCGAGACGCATGTCCTGTGCCGCCAGCATGCCGTGCGCCCACGCATCGGCTTGCAGCGGCGCCGGCGCGGGCAGGCTGGCGTGGCTGGCGTCGAAGCGGCTTTGTTGTCCCGCCATGAGCGTGCGCACGGTGGCCGAGGGCGCGCGCGGCGTGATTTCCACCGCGTGTTCGAGCACTGTCACGCGGCTGCTGTCGTCGTCGACGCGCACGGTGAAGCGCGTGCCCAGCGCGCGGATGCGGCCATGGCAGGTAGCGACGATGAAGGGGCGGCTGCCTGCGTGGTCGGGGTGCGTCTGTATCAGTACCTCGCCGCGGCGCAGCGTCAGCAAACGTTTATCGGCGCCATACGCCAGGTCGACGGCGCTGTCCGTGTTGAGCACCAGGGAGCTGCCATCGGGCAAGGACACCTCGCGCCGTTCGCCCACGCCGCTGCGGTAGTCGGCCAGCAGTTCATGGCGCACCAGCAGCCAGGCGGCGGGCGCCGCCATCAATGCCAGCAGCACCTGCACGGCCACGCGGCGCTGCGGCCGGCGCAGCACGGGCACGGCCAGCTCCGGCGGTAGCAAATTCGCCGTTTGGCTCACTTGCTGCACCCTGTGCCAGGCGCGCGCGTGTTCCGGATCGTGCGCGCGCCATTGCGCCGACGCCGCCAAATCATCCTGTGTGGCCTGGCCCGATTGCTCCAGCAAATACCATTCGACCGCCTGGCGCGCCACCTTGCGCGACAGCGGGGGAGATGGTGGAGCGGCCGCGCTCATGGCAGCAGGTCCGGCGCCAGCAGCACGCATTCGGTCAGCGCCTCGGCCATGTAGCGTTTCACGGAGCGTTCGCCGATGCCCAGCTGCGCGGCGATGTCCGCATACGTATAGCCTTCGATCTGCGCCATGATGAAGACGGCGCGCACCTTCGGTTTCAAGCCATCGAGCATGGCATCGACCGCTTGCAGCGCCTGCAGTATTTGCGCGCGCTGCTCGGTCGATGGCACATGCTGTTCGGGCAGGGCGGCCAGCGCATCGACCCAGGCGCGTTCCAGGGACTGGCGCCGTAAATGATTGATCAGCAAATGTTTGGCGACTGTCGCCAGATAGGCCTTCGGTGCGCGCAGGGCTGGCGTTTGTGGCTGTGCGGGGGCACCGGCCAGCAGGCGGATGAAAGTGTCCTGCATCAGGTCGGCGGCATCAAAAGCATTGCCCAGGCGCCGCTGCAGCCAGTGCGCCAGCCAGCCGTGGTGCGCGCGGTAGTGGCTTTCCAGCTGCATGGGCAGCAGGGGGGAGGGCGCGAACGGACTGCCTGGCATGGTGGGGAAGACCTTAATGCAAATAAGAATTATTCTCATTTTAGCGCGACAGCCGTGCCGATGCAATGCTCTGTTGCTGTGCCACCACGGCTGGCAGCACAGCCGCGATAACTACAGCACTGCCAGCGCGACGGCGGCCAGCACGGCCGCGCCGCCGATGACGCGCGCCAGGCGCATGGCCTGGTGGGGGGCGTAGGGCAGCAGCCAGATCAGCAGCAAGCCGCAGCCCGTCAGGCTGCCGACCCAGTAGACGAGGCCATAGCCGCCGCCGGCGATGTGCATGGCCCAGGCCAGGGCAGCCGCCAGCGCCAGCCAGCCTGCCCACTGCAAACGACGGCGCAGTGGTGCGGGCGGTTCGGCGCCGCGTCCGTGCAAATCGGCGTAGTGGCGGTCCATGGCCAGGCACAGCGAGGACAGGCCCGCATAGCACAGGGCAAAGACGAGAAAATTGGCCAGCAGCTCCATTACGCGGCCTCCATCGTCGTTGCCGGCTTGGCGGCGGGTGTGGTTTTGGCCGCCTTCACGGGCAGCGGTTTTAACTTGAACGCCGCATACGCCAGGCCCAGGCCCAGCACCAGCACCACCAGGTCGAAGGCGGCCACCGCCACGGGGCCGCGGCCCAGGAACAGGGTCACGCCCAGGTGCGAATTGGTCGTGAAAACGTTCAGCACGGGCAGCGATGCCAGCAGGAAGGCGCCCACGGCCAGCTGCACACGCCACATCGCGCGCGAGGGGCGCAGCTGGGCGATGATGGCGGCCAGGGCCCAGGCGCCGAAGAAGCAGGCGATTTCCTCTTTCGGCCGCTCTTCCATCGTCACCGACAGCAGGCGGTTGGCCCAGAAGTAGGCGCCGAAGGCGATCGGAATGCCGGCGATGGCGCCGATGTTGAGCGCTTCGACCAGGCGCAGGCCGAAGCTGGCGCGCTTGCCGGCGGCCAGCGCCTTGGCCTGCTTCTGGCGCGTCTTGACGGCCCACAGCAAGGCGCCCGTGGCGACCATGGCGCAGCCGGCCAGGCCGGAGAGGAAGAACAGGGCGCGCAGCAGCGGCCCGCCGAAATGCGCGACGTGCAGGCCGACCATCACGCCGTGCGTCGCGGCGGCGCCGGGTTGCGCGTCGCCATCGGTCGACAGCAGCTTGCCGGACACGCCATCGAATTCCATCGATGGCTGCTTCGCCGACATGTCGCGTCCGCCGGCGCGCGTCAGCGAAATGGTGGCGTTGGCGTCGCCCGGGTGATTCACGGAGATGCGTTCGACCTTGCCGCCCCAGTGCTGTTCCGCCTGGCGCACGAGGGGCGCGAACGGCGTCAGCGGCGCGGCCACGCCGGCCGGCTTGCTGTCGCCCGAGCGGCCGGGAAACGCTTCGGCGAAGAAGGCATCCTGGTCGCCCTTGTAGGCGGCCGTGGCGCCCGATGGCATGTACAGGAACATCAGGGTGACCAGGCCCGTGTAGGTAATCATGATGTGGTAGGGCAGGGCCAGCACGGCCGTCACATTGTGCGCGTCGAGCCACGAGCGCTGGCCCTTTTTCGGCCGGAAGGTAAACAGGTCCTTGAAGATGCGCTTGTGCGTGACGATGCCGCTGATGATGGAGACGAACATGAACATGGCGCAGAAACCCACGATCCAGCGGCCCCAGATGGCGGACATGTAGTGCAGGTCGAAGTGCAGGCGGTAGAGGAATTCGCCGCCCCGCGTCTCGCGCGGCTTCGACAGCACCTCGCCCGTGGCCGGGTCGGCTTTTTCGCTATGAAAATTGCCGCGCCGTCCGCGCTTCTTTTCGCCCGGTTGCGATGGCTTGCTCCAGCCCAGCTGCGTGGCGGGACTGCGCTCGCCGGGCAGGCTGATGAACCAGCGCGTGGCGCCCGTGGCGCGCTCCTGCATCGCTTTTTGCGCGACCTTGGCCGCTTCCTCTGTGCTTACCCGGCTGGCGGCGGCGCCGTGCAATTCGGGCTGCATCCACAGGGTGATTTCATTGCGGTAGTAGCTGGCCGTGCCGGCGCAAAACACCAGCAGCAAGATCCAGCAGACGAGCAGGCCGGACCAGGTGTGCAGCCATGCCATCGACTGGCGGAAACCTTCTTTCATGCGAGACTCCAGGAGAGTGCGTCCATCCATTGCAGGATGGCGGCGATGACGGCGGCGGGAATCAACAGGCCCAGCCAGGCGCGCAGGGCGCTGCGCGTGGCGAAGACCCACATCACCACGCAGGTGTAGATGGCAAACGACAGCAGGGTGGCCGTCATGACGGCTTCGGAACGGGCCATGGGCAGGCTCACCGACAGCAGCATGGTGACCAGCGCTGCCAGCACGTAGCCGCCAACGATGGCGGCCACGCTGCGCGAGGCCACGCCGAGGCGGTACACCGCGCCGGCGGAGAGCCGCAGGCGCGCGATTTTTTCAGTGGTTTCAGTGGTGGCTGGGGCTTGCATGGTCAGTCGTGATCCTTGCTCGGTGGCAGGGCCGGGCCGGCCGGCAGCGGCGTCACGCCTTGCGGTTGCAGCAGGCTCAGGGTGGTCACGAACATGGCCTTGTCATAGGCTTGCGCACCGCGCTGGCCAGCAGTCTTGTCCGTGTGCTGCACTTCCAGTACATAGCTTCCCTTCCATGGCAGCGGGAAGCTGACCAGGCCTTGCGCATCGCTCCAGGCTTCCTTGCCCCAGCCCGATTGCACCACGGCGTTGACCTTGGCTTGCGCCAGCGGCTTGCCCTGGTAGCTGACCTGGAACTGGCCCGGTTTGCCGGTCGGCACCAGATCTAGCGTCAGCGCGGGCGCTTGCGCCCTGGCGTCGGCGACCAGGCGCGCGGCCGGAACCCACACGGTGCGCGTGCTCTTGCCATCCTTTTTCTCTTCCCACGACGGGTAGTTGTCTACCTCGACGATGATGCTTTCGCCTGCGCCCACCTTGCCATTCAGGATGAACGCGCCGGCCGTCTTGCTCGCCTGCAGCGGTTGCGCACCCTTGGCCGACAGCCACGTCACGTTCCTGATGCTGAACTTGTCCAGCAGGCCGGGCGACGCCTCGCGCAGGTTGTCGCCGAACTCGCCGAAGTACACGCTGGCCGCCTTGCCGTCCTGCTGCAGCCAGATCTGGTGCGCGCTGGCCGTGCCAGAAGCGATGGCCGTGCCCAGCAGGGCGGTGGCGAGGGCGCCGAGGTGCGCGATGGAAGTGATGTGCATGGTGTATGCCTTAGTTTGTGGTGAGAAACGTGGTTATCGCAGCGGTGCAAAGTACCGGGTAGTGGCGGCGGCAGCGCCGGCCAGCGAACGTGCTCGCGCCATGAAACTACCTTTGTTGTGATTGATATGGGAAGGCTTGCTTGGCGGGGATGCCTGGCTGGCGCAGCGTGTCATCCAGCTGCGCATCAGCCATGCCGTCCTGACCGGTCGATGGCAGGCGGGACATGCGGGATGCAGACTCCGAACGGAATCCAAATGTGAATGAGAACTATTCTTATTATAGTGTGAGGTTGCGAGACATGCAAGAGTGCGATGTTGTAAACGAGAACGGCCGCCCCATTGCTGGCGGCGGCCGTCCTAGGGGGCAAGCGTTACAGTTGGCCGCGCAGTGTCAGCATGGCATTGCGTGGTTCGCCGTAGAAGTTGGAACCGTAGGCGGCCCACACGCGCGTGTAGTATTTCTTGTCGAACAGGTTGTTCACCGTCAGCGACAGCTCCAGCTTGGGACTGAGGCGGTAGCCTGCCTGCAAGCCCACCGTGGTGACGGGCCCCTGCTCGAATTTCACGGGGCCGTTCAGGCGGTACATGCTGCTGACGCTGCGCAAGCCGCCGCCCACGCTGATCTTGTCGAGCGCGCCGGCCAGCCGGTAATTGGTCCACACATTGAAATTGTGGCGCGGCGCGATGAAGGTGTACAGCTGGGCCTTCTGGTCGCCGCTGCCTTCGAGGGTGCGCGTGCTGGTGTAGGAATAGCCGCTCGTGATGTTCCAGCCCGGCAGGGGGCTGCCGCTCAGCTCGGCTTCCAGGCCCTGGCTGCGCATCTTGCCGGCGCCGATGGAAAACAGCGGGTTGGCCGGGTCGGGCATGACGCGATTTTCATCTTCCATGCGGAACAGGGCCGCATGCGCGTTGACGTTCTTGTCGAACAGCTCCGCCTTCAGTCCCAGTTCGAATTGCTGGCCCGTGCGCGGTTTCAGGGTTTGGCCGGCAGCGTCCGTGGTGCTCTGGGGCGAGAAGATGCGCGTGTAGCTGCCGTAGGCCGACACCTGCTTGTCGAGCTCGTAGACCAGGCCCGCATACGGCGTGAATTTCGCATTGATGGTGTTGCTGACATCGGTGAACTGGTTGAAGTATGCGTTGCGGTTGACGGTATGGTTGTCCCAGTGCGTCAGGCGCCCGCCCAGGTTGACGGCCAGCCGGTCCGTCGCTTGCAGGCGGGTGCGCGCGTACAGGCCGAACTGCTTCGTGCGGTTGTCATTGCCGTTGGAAAAGATATAGCTGGGCCGGGCGATATTGTTATCCGGATGGAAGATGTTGATCGGCGCATTGTCGCCGCCGCCATACTGGAAATGCTTGTGCACCTGGCGGTAGTCGGCGCCCACGATCAGGTCGTGGCTGCGGCCAAAGGCCTGGAACGGCGTGGCCAGGTAAGCGTCCATGCCCTGCGTCTTCCAGTGGCTGCGGTAGTTCCAGCTGATCAGGCAGCTGTCGCCCGTGACAGGGTCTGCCGAGCAGTCGGGCCAGCCGAAATTGCGCGATGGCTCATCCTGCTCGCGGTACAGGGCGGTCACCTTGAACTGGCCGCCGTTGTCCAGTTTATGGTCGAGCTCGGCAAAATATTCCGTGACCTTTTCCGTGATGTGGTTCCAGGCCGGGTCCAGGTAGGTGGAGCGGGGCACGTCGAGCAGGCGCCCGTCTTCATACGCGGGCAGGCCGAAGGCGGGACGGCCCTTGTATTCTTGCCAGGTGAGGCCGCCCGTCAGCACGGTGCCCGGCGCCAGGTCGACGGCAACGGTACCGTACAGCAGCGGTTTTTCCGCATACACGTGGTCGACGAAGGAGCGCCGGTGTTCATAGGCTGCCACCAGGCGGCCGCGCACCTTGCCGTCCGCGCTCAGGGGGCCCGTCACGTCCGCTTCCGCATAGTAGCGGTCCCAGGAACCCGCGCTGAGCACGCCGCTGGCGGCGAAGGTGTCGCGCGCCCGCTTGCGCACCAGGTTGATGGTGCCGCCCGGGTCGCCCGCGCCCTGGAACAGGCCGGCCGGGCCGCGCAGTACTTCCACGCGGTCATAGATGGCCAGGCCGAAGCCGGCCGACAGGTCATTGCCCGTGCTGGCCGGCGTCATCACGCCATCGACCTGCACCGCATCGAGCGCATAGCCGCGCGAGTAAAAATTGCCGTGGTTGCCACCCGTGCTGCTCGCTTCGACGGTGATGCCCGTCACGCCGCGCATGGCGTCGTCCAGGCTCAGCAAATTCTGGTCGTTCAATTGCTGGCGCGTCAGCACGGAGACGGACTGCGGAATCTCACGCAGGCTTTGCCGGCCCTTGCCGATACTCACCGCCTGCGCCGCATACGACTTGGTCAGCTCGGTATCAGTCGTCGCCTCCTGGCGCGCGCTGACGGTGATTTCCGCCAGGGTCGCCACCTTGCCCGTGGCGGCGGGCGCCGGGCGGATGATGACGCTGTTGCCGTCGATGGCAGCGGCCAGGCCGCTGCCGGCCAGCAGGCGTTCCAGGCTGGCGGCCACGCTCAGCGTGCCGCTGACGGCGGGCGCCGTCTTGCCGGCCACCAGCTCGGGGGCGAACAGCAGTTGCAGATTGGCTTGCCGCGCCAGTTCATTCAGCGCTTGTCCCAGCGGCTGGGCGGCGATGGCCAGTTTGACGGTGGGCGCCGTTTGCGCCTGTGCCAGGGGGATGCTGCCCAGGGACAGCATGGCGGCCAGGGCGAGGGGAGCG
Organism: Janthinobacterium kochi; assembly: GCF_051380715.1. Classification (NCBI taxonomy): domain Bacteria; kingdom Pseudomonadati; phylum Pseudomonadota; class Betaproteobacteria; order Burkholderiales; family Oxalobacteraceae; genus Janthinobacterium; species Janthinobacterium kochi. The sequence continues at coordinate 75,707 of NZ_JBNYXO010000002.1, read as the reverse complement.
GGTGTCAGATTGAGGCGGGGGGACCACATGTTGCATTTCTCCAGGTTAATTTGTTGTCGATTAACTTGGTAGACGCGGCAGTGCGCCAAATCCTCACCTGCGAATGCGAACTATTTGCATTTATTTTTCGGGCCGCTGCATCGCAGGGGCTTGCGCCGGCATTTTTGCCGCCATGCGGATCTCGCTGGCACCGCCGCTGCGCACGAGCTGCACGGGCAGCAGCTGCGGCAAGGCAGCGGCGAAGTGGTCGAGCTGGGTCAGGCTGAAACTGCCGCCGATGCGCAGCCTGGCCACGGCGGGATCGCGCACGGCCAGGCCCGTGTCGCCATAGCGCTCGAATTCGGCCAGCGCCGCGCCCAGCGGCACGTTGTCGAAGGTGACACGGCCGTCGCGCCAGGGCGCCACGCTGCCTGGGGCCAGGCTGGCGACTTCAGACAGGCGGCCGCCGGCATCGCTACTGACACCCTGGCCGGCCCGCAGATCGACCAGATCTTGCCGCGCGCCCGCCACGCGCACCTGGCCATGCTGCACGGCCACGCGCAACTGGCCGTCGTGGGCCACGGTGTTGCGTACGGAAAACTGCGTGCCCACCACCGTCACTGTCAAAGGACCGCTGAGCACGTCAAAGGGCTGGCCCTGCTTCGCTTGCACCCGGAACAGCGCTTCGCCGTGCGCCAGACGCACTTCGCGGCGCTGGCGGTACAGGGTGACGTGCAACTGCGTGGCCGTATCGAGTTCTACCTTGCTGCCGTCGGGCAGGGCAACGGCCAGGCGCTGGCCGCGCATGGTGGCATACGCCTGGCTGAACGTGGGTTGCTGCCACCACTGGTAGCCGCCCGCGCCCACGCTCAGTAGCAGCATGGCGGCGGCCGCATACGGCAGCACGCGCACGGAGCGCAGAGGCGGGCGGCGGGGGGATGGCGCTGGCGCTGCCCAGCGGGCGGCCACCTGCGCGGGAATCCGGCGCGCGGCGCGGTAGGTGTCTTGCAACTGGGCATACGCGTGCGCGTGCTGCGCATCGGCCGCCAGCCAGGTGGCAAAGTCGGCCTGTTGCTGCGCATCAAGGTTGCCGCGCCGGCTGAACCAGGTGGCGGCCGCCAGCGCCACGCCATCTTGCGTGGCGGCAAAGTCGGCGTACTCGCGCAAGTCCGCCTCGTCTTGCGCGGACGGGCCGAAATCGTGGCGTGGCGGGTGGGCGGTCATGGACGCCATTATGTGGCTTCCCGCAGAGAACGCAACTGTGCCTGGCAACTGAGCATGCCGCGCGCGATATGTTTTTCCACCATGCTCACGGAAATGCCCATGCGCGCGGCGATCTGCGCGTGCGGCAATTCCTCGAAGACGTGCAGCACGAAGGCGTCGCGGCAGCGGGGCGGCAGGGCGTCGATGGCGGCCACGCAGGCTTGCCAGCCCTGGCTGCTTTCCAGCGCCTCTTCCGGCTGCAAATGGCGCGGTGCGGCCGGATGCGCAGCCTCCGGCAGGGCATCGAGTTCCTCGTGCTGGCGCAAGGCGGCGCGCCGGTGCTGGTCGATCAGCAGGTTGCGCGTCGTGTGGTACAGCAGCGCGCGCGGTTCGCGCACGGCCGCTTCGCCCAGCACGCGCGCGTAGCTTTCCTGCACCAGGTCGGCAGCGGCTTCGCGGTTGCGCAAGCTGCGCCAGCAAAAGTTCAACAGTTCTTGGTAATAGCGTGCAACCACGGCGTCCGATGTATGAGTCCGCAGCCAGGAATGCCGCATATGAGAATGATTCTCATTATATTGCATGCCGGGATGTCGCGCTAAGCGGTTTGCCGCACCGTGGCAGGCGTACAACGCTTTGCCCCGCAGCCAGCATCGGTTAACATGGGAAGTTAATAAGGAGGCAAGATGGCTATTCAAATTATCAATACGGCGCCGGTGGCTGGCCAGCGGCCCGGCACCTCGGGCTTGCGCAAGAAGGTGGCGGTCTTCAGCGCACCGCAATACCTGGAAAACTTCGTGCAAAGCGTGTTCGACACGCTCGGCGACTGCCATGGCCAGACGCTGGTGCTGGGTGGCGACGGGCGTTACTACAACCGCGCGGCCATCCAGACGGTGCTGCGCATGGCGGCCGCGCACGGCTACGCGCGCGTGCTGCTGGGGCAGGGCGGCATTTTGTCGACGCCGGCTGTCAGCTGCGTCATCCGCAAGCATGGCGCCAGCGGCGGCCTCATCCTGTCGGCCAGCCATAATCCGGGCGGCCCCGATGGCGATTTCGGTATCAAATACAACATCGCCAGTGGCGGCCCGGCGCCGGAAAAGGTCACCGAAGCCATGTTTGCGCGCACGCAAACCATCACCGAATACCGCATCAGCGACGCAGCCGACATCGACCTCGATACGCCGGGATTGACGCGCATCGAGCAGATGACGGTCGAAGTGATCGATCCGGTACTCGATTACGCGGAACTGATGCAGCAGCTGTTCGACTTCGACGCCATCCGCGCCCTGTTCGCGGGCGGCTTGCGCATCTGCTTTGACGGCATGCACGCCGTTTCCGGCCCGTATGCGACGGCCATCCTGGAAGGCATGCTGGGCGCGCCGAAAGGCAGCGTCATCAATGGCGTACCCCTGGAAGACTTCGGCGGCGGCCATCCGGACCCGAATCCCGTCAACGCGCAGGAATTGATTGCCATCATGGCCGCCGGAGATGGTGACGATGCGGCTCCTGATTTTGGCGCCGCCTCGGATGGCGACGGCGACCGCAACATGATCGTCGGCCGCCGCTTCGACGTGACGCCCTCGGACAGCCTGGCCATCCTGGCCGCCAACGCCACTGTGGCGCCCGGCTACCGTGGGGGCTTGAAGGGTATCGCCCGCTCCATGCCCACATCGGGTGCGGCCGACCGGGTCGCTGCCGCGCTGGGTATCCCGTGCTACGAGACGCCGACGGGCTGGAAATTCTTTGGCACCCTGCTCGACGCCGGCATGGCCACCTTGTGCGGCGAGGAAAGCTACGGCACGGGTTCGAACCACGTGCGCGAAAAGGATGGCCTGTGGGCCGTGCTGTTCTGGCTCAACTTGCTGGCAGAGAAAAAACAATCGGTGGAAGAGATCGTGCGTGCGCACTGGGCCACGTATGGCCGCAATTACTACTCGCGCCATGATTACGAAGACATCGACAGCGCCGGTGCGCAGCAGCTGATGGACGCCGTGCGCGGCCAGCTGGCCGCCTTGCCGGGCCAGGCAGTCAATGGCTACACGGTGGCGCTGGCCGACGATTTCAGCTACACGGACCCGGTCGACGGCTCCGTGGCGACGCAGCAGGGTATCCGCATCATCATGACGGATGGCGCGCGTATCGTGCTGCGCCTGTCCGGCACGGGCACCGAGGGCGCCACCCTGCGCCTGTACCTGGAACGCTACGAAGCCGATCCGTCCCGGCACGCCATCCCGACGCAGGAAGCGCTGGCGGGGCTGATCGCCGTGGCCGAGCAACTGGCGCAGATCCGTGCACGCACGGGGCGCGACGCGCCCACGGTGACGACGTAAAAAAGGGCGCCCGAGGGCGCCCTTCTTCATTGCGGCAGATCAAACCGGCATCATGCCTTGCCCGGCACCACGGCCTGGCGGTAGTTGTCGACCATCTTGTAGCGCCTTGCATACAGGCCGAAGGCCAGCATGGCGACGGCGGCAAAGGCGGCGAAGAAGAACATCTGGAAGGCCGTCACGCTGATGCCGCTTTCGGCGATCTTGCCGATCACGCCTTCGTTCATGACGCTGCGGTTGACGATCAGCACCCACAGGTTGCCCACCGTGGTCGACAGATTCCAGAAGCTCATGATGGCGCCTTTCATCGAGACGGGCGCCTGGCTGTACGCAAACTCCAGTCCTGTCGCCGAGACCAGCACTTCGCCGAACGTCAGCAAGGCGTACGGCAGGATCTGCCACATGATGGAGACGGCGTTGCCGCTGTCGAGGGCCAGCTGCAAGAGGCCGATGACGATCCATGCCAGCGAAGAAAAGCCGATACCGGCCGTCATGCGGCGCAGGGCCGTCGCTTCCAGGCCGAAGCGGTTCAGCATCGGGTACAGCACCAGGTTGTTGAACGGGATCAGCAGCATCACCAGCATCGGGTTCAGCGCCTGCATCTGCGCCGGCAGGAACCAGCTTGGTTTTTCCATGGTGTTCGCCTGCACGATCCAGGTCGAGGCCTTCTGGTCGAACAGCGAGAAGAAGGGCGTGACGAGGGCGAAGATGACGAGGATGCGCAACACGGCGCGCACGCCTTCGACGGCTTCGTCGGGGTGGATGCCGCGCGCGCGTTCCAGCTGCATGGCCGTGCCGATGCTGCCGAAGGCCAGCAGCAATACCAGCGCCGTACACGCTGAAATCACGAAGCCCCATTCGGGAATGCTGTAGAACGCATACAGGGTGCCGACCACGCCGACGTAGGCGACATACAGGCCGGGACGCGAACCGCCATCGACGCGCGCCAGCAGGGCCGTGCGGGCGACGCGGGTGAACGAATCGGGGTTCGGCGGCGCCGGTGGCACGTGCACGTACTTCTTGGCGCCCATCCAGAAGACGACGGTGGCGGCCAGCATCATCAGGCCGGGGATGCCGAAGGCGATCGAGGGACCGAAGTCGCGCAGGAACATCGGCATCAGCAGCGAGGCGAAGAAGGAGCCGAAGTTGATGATCCAGTAGAACAGGTCGAACACCAGCTTGGCCTTGTGCTTGTTGGTCTGGTCGAACTGGTCGCCGACAAACGAGGCCACCAGCGGCTTGATGCCGCCGGAACCGAAGGCGATCAGGAACAGGCCGAAATAGAAGCCGTTGACGCTGTTTTCAAACAGGGCCAGGCAGGCATGGCCGGCGCAATACACAAGGCTGAGCCAGAAGATGGTGTTGTACTTGCCAAAGAAGCGGTCGGCCAGCCAGCCGCCTAGCAGCGGGAAGAAGTACACGCCGATGACGAAGGTATGGAAGACGTGCTTGGCTTCGCCCGTGCGCTGGTCGATCGGGATCATCAGCAGCAAGGTGCTGATGAGGAATGGCGTCAGGATGTTGCGCATGCCATAAAAGCTGAAGCGTTCGCAGCCTTCGTTGGCGATGATGTACGGTATTTGCCGGGGCATCTTGCCCGTGGCGGTTTGTGTCTCGGCCGATGACATTGGCTCTCCCCCAAGTTTTTTTTGTAAGCCGCGATGCTAAGGCCTGCCGCGTTTGCTTGCAACAGAAAAAACGGCCTCTGCGCTATTTCGCAGGGATTTGTAAGGTATTGATTTTCATAAAGACATTACTTTCGGCACTTGCGCTTGCACTTGCACTGGCACTGGCACTGGCACTGGCACTGGCACTGGCACTGGCACTGGCACTGGCACGAGCGGGGCGAGGCAGCAACAGTTGCAGTTGCAGCATGCCATCCGATGCGGGGCCATCTGCCAGGGTAAAGCCGCAGCCCAGGTACAGGGTCAATGCCGCGTGGTTGTCCTGCGCCACGGCCAGGCGAACGCGGGCCAGCTCGGGAATGGCGCAGGCATGGTCGATGGCGGCCTGCACCAGCTGCCGCCCCGTGCCGCGTCCACGCGCCTGCGGCGCCACATACACGCCCCACAGGCTGGCCTTGTCATGCACGACGGCGATCGGTTCGCGGCGCAGGCCGGCAATGGCGATCAATTGTTCTTCGTTGAAAGCGCCAAATATTATTTGGTGTGAGGTGGCGCGCAAGCGCTGGGCGATCTGTGCCAGCGGCAAGCCGCTTTCCGCTGTGTGCGTGGTGCAGAAGGCGGCGGGCAGTTCGGCGATGCCGGCCAGGCGCAGCGCGCGGTAGGCGCTGGCGTCGTCTGGTATCAGGGGGCGGGCAGAGGTGGCGGGCATGTGGGCGAGTATCGCGCTTCGATGCCAGAAAGTAAACCTTGCCGTCCACCGCCGCCATCCTTAAGATCTGCCGCATGAGACCTGTACCGAACCCTTCCCCTGATATGTCCGCTGGCGCGGCTCTGACCCCGGCGCGCGAACGCGCGATGCTGTGGCTGCTTGCGCTGACGCAATTTACCGTCATCATGGATTTTATGGTGATGATGCCGCTGGCGCCCCAGCTGATGCAGGCATTCGGTATTGGCCCGGCCGCCGTTTCCGGCGCCGTCTCGGCGTATGCCTGGTGCGCGGGCGTGTCCGGCTTGCTGGCGGCCACGTATATCGACTGCTTCGACCGCAAGAAGCTGCTCTTGACCATGTTTTTCCTGTTTACCGTCTCGAATCTGGCTTGCGCGCTGGCGCCGAATTTTCATGTGCTGCTGTGGTCGCGCGCCTTTGCGGGGCTGACGGGCGGCGTGCTGGGTGCCATCGTCATGGCCATCATCGGCGACGTGATTCCCGCCGAGCGGCGCGGCGCGGCCACCGGCGTCGTCATGACCTCGTTTGCCATGGCGGCCGTGGGTGGCGTGCCCATCGGCGTGGTGCTGGCCGCGCACTTTGGCTGGGCCTCGCCGTTTTTCCTGCTGGTCGTGCTGTCGCTGCTGGTCTGGCTGGGTGCGGCGCGCGTGCTGCCCTCGCTGAAGGCGCACTTGGGCGCGGCCCCCACGCCGCTGCGCCAGGTGCTGCCGAAGCTGCTGGCGCTGTTCCGGGAGCGGCGCCACCTGGAAGCGTTTGCCTTGTCTATTGTCAATATGACGGCGGGCATGCTGGTGATTCCCTTCATTTCGCCCGTGCTGGTGGGCAATATGGGGCTGGCGCCGGCCGACGTCACCTGGGTGTATCTGGCGGGCGGCTGCGCCACGATCTTCACGGCGCGCCTGATCGGCCGCTGGGCGGACCGGTCCGGCAAGCAGCAGGTGTATCGCTGGGTAGCCCTGTTGTCGATCGCGCCGCTGCTGTTCATGACGCACTTGCCCCAGCTACCGTTGCTGGGGCTGATGCTGGCGTTTCCCTTTTTTATGGCCCTCGTCTCGGGGCGCACGATACCGCTGCAGGCGCTCTTGACGACGATACCGGAACCGCACAAGCGCGGTGCGTTTCTGAGTGCCAATTCGGCCCTGCAAAGCCTGGGCAGCGGCCTGGGCGCCTGGCTGGGCGGCTTGAACCTGCAGACAGACGCGGCCGGGCATATCAGCGGCTATGGCTGGAATGGCTGGCTGGCGGCGGGCTTGTCTCTGTGGACGGTGTGGTGGGTGGCGCGTGTGCGCGGCGCGGCGCCGCAAGGGGCGCCGGCGTAGGGGCAATTACTGGGTGGCGATGCGCTGCATGGGCGCGTTGTCCTTGCGCCATTGTTCCAGACTCAGCAGGTCGCCTGTGACGATGTCGTCGACGAGGATGCGCTTGCCATCGGGCGACACGACAAAGCTTTCCCAGCGGTGGGCCGCGTCCGGCGTGTTTTCGAAAAAGCTCAGCTGATAGCAGGCGACGCCATCGACCAGGCGCGTTTCCGGCGACGTTTCCATCACGGCGCCGTGCGCGCGGCCGCCGGTAGCCTTTTCGATATGCGCCGACCATGCCTTGATTTCCGGCAAAGCCATCAGCGCATCGACGGCGCGCGCGTTCTGCTCTTGCGCCGGGCTGCTCGCGGCGGGGGTATTGCCAGCGTGCGGCGCGGACTGCTGGTGCAGGTAAAAAGCGACTAGCCCGGCGGCCAGCAAGCCGGCCAGGATGCCGGCGATGATGGTGGTTTTGGATGAAGAGGCGCGTGGCGACATGATGGTGGCATGAGAAAGAAGGACGATGGCGGCCATGCTAAAGCAAAATGCGCAGGCCGGCAATCGCCGGGCTTGCCAAACGGGTTTGTCCAATCAATAGGCGAAAAAAAGAGCTACCTTCCGTAGAAGATAGCTCTCGTGGCTGCCGGGCAGGGCAGGCAGCTTTTGCTCTGCCTGTCCTGACCCTGCATAGGCATCCCGCGCGCCGTCGGCGCGGGGATGCCGGGGTTACATCATGCCGTCCATGCCGCCCATGCCGCCCATGCCACCCATGCCGCCGCCCATGCCGCCGCCTGCTTTGTCGTCAGCGATTTCGCAGACCATGCAGTCGGTTGTCAGCATCAGCGAAGCGATCGAAGCGGCGTTTTGCAGCGCCGAACGGGTCACTTTGGCTGGGTCCAGAACGCCCATTTCCACCATGTCGCCATACGTGCCGTTGGCAGCGTTGTAGCCGTAGTTGCCCGTGCCAGCCAGTACGGCTGCCACGACGACCGAAGCTTCTTCGCCAGCGTTTTGCACGATCATGCGCAGTGGCTCTTCCATTGCGCGCAGAACGATCTTGATACCGGCATCTTGATCAGGATTGTCGCCCTTGACCGTGATGTTGGCGCGTGCACGCAGCAGGGCTACGCCACCGCCAGGAACGATGCCTTCTTCCACGGCAGCGCGGGTAGCGTGCAGTGCATCTTCAACGCGGGCTTTTTTCTCTTTCATTTCGACTTCGGTGGCTGCGCCAACCTTGATCACGGCAACGCCGCCAGCCAGTTTGGCTACGCGCTCTTGCAGTTTTTCACGGTCGTAGTCGGAGGTCGCTTCTTCGATCTGTACACGCACTTGTTTCACGCGTGCTTCGATCGAGGCAGCTTCGCCGGCGCCATCGATGACGATGGTGTTTTCCTTGCCCACTTCGATGCGTTTCGCTTGGCCCAGTTCGGCCAGGGTCACTTTTTCCAGGGTCAGGCCGACTTCTTCAGCGATCACTTGGCCGCCGGTCAGGACAGCGATGTCTTCCAGCATGGCTTTGCGGCGGTCGCCGAAGCCAGGTGCTTTCACTGCGCAAGTTTTCAGGATGCCGCGGATGTTGTTCACAACCAGGGTCGCCAGAGCTTCGCCTTCGATGTCTTCTGCGATGATCAGCAGTGGACGGCCAGCTTTTGCGACTTGTTCCAGTACCGGCAGCAGGTCACGGATATTCGAGATTTTCTTGTCGCACAGCAGGACGAATGGGCTGTCCAGGACGGCAACTTGTTTCTCTGGGTTGTTGATGAAGTATGGCGACAGGTAGCCGCGGTCGAACTGCATGCCTTCAACGATGTCCAGCTCGTCGTTCAGCGACTTGCCGTCTTCCACGGTGATGACGCCTTCTTTGCCGACTTTTTCCATCGCTTCAGCGATACGCTCGCCGATCGAGTAGTCCGAGTTCGCCGAGATCGCGCCAACTTGGGCGATTTCTTTGGTCGTGGTGCAAGGACGGGCGATTTTCGCCAGTTCTTCGACGGTCGCAGCAACTGCTTTGTCGATACCGCGCTTCAGGTCCATCGGGTTCATGCCGGCGGCAACGAACTTCATGCCTTCGCGCACGATGGCTTGTGCCAGCACGGTGGCGGTGGTGGTGCCGTCGCCGGCGTTGTCGCTGGTGCGGGAAGCAACTTCCTTGACCATTTGCGCGCCCATGTTCATGAGCTTGTCTTTGAGTTCAACTTCTTTCGCTACCGACACACCATCCTTGGTGACGGTAGGGGCGCCGAACGAGCGCTCCAGTACGACGTTGCGGCCTTTCGGGCCCAGCGTTACTTTGACTGCGTTGGCGAGGATATTGACGCCTTCGACCATCTTGGCGCGCGCTGCGTCGCCGAATACTACTTCTTTAGCTGCCATGTTCAATTCTCCTGAGTTTCGGGATGTATCTGTCTACAACGTGGAAACAATTACTTGACGACGATCGCCATGATGTCTTCTTCGCGCATGACCAGCAGCTCATCGCCGTCAACTTTGACGGTTTGGCCGGCGTACTTGCCGAACAGGACGCGGTCGCCCACTTTGACATCCAGAGGACGGACTTTGCCGTCGTCGAGAATCTTGCCATTGCCTACGGCAAGGACTTCGCCTTGATCCGGTTTTTCAGCAGCTGCATCAGGAATGATGAGGCCGGACGCAGTTTTGGTTTCCTGGTCGAGGCGTTTGACGATGACGCGATCGTTCAATGGGCGCAGATTCATACAAAACTCCTTAAAGTTCAATGGATAAGTGTTGCTAAATGAATACATGTCCGGCACAGCGCCAGACGTGCTTTCAGTGACCGCCGTTGAAAGCAGCCCGCAACGGTCAAGCAAACCCCATGGCATCCTGTCCTTGCCTGTCTCCGGCAGTGGTGCATCGCGGCGTCGCCCGCCGCGTAGCGTTCCCTGCAGTGGTCTGGCAAGCACCATCAGTCCTGAGGATTGCTACGAAAGAGTTTGTTAGCACTCTCTACTAACGAGTGCTAATTATAGGGACGGTATGGGTCAACTTCAAGGGCTTATTCAAGAGGAACATATACATACATGATAAGCAGAGCCTGCATCTACACAGGGTTTGCGCTGGCGCAAGCCAACTTCCCGGGCGTCAGCAACAGCAGCGACTCTAGCATGCCGCCTGGATGGGGGGCGTTCCTGTACGCGCAGGAAACAGAGTTTCACTATGGAATTTGATAAGATGATTGCAATTGCATATCAATATCGCCACTTGCTCCAGAAAGAACACCATGCCATTTCCTGTTTCCCATCCCGTCCTGCGCTTGCTGGGCGCCACCCTCATCGGCCTCGCCTGCCTGGGCAATGCCGCCGCGCAAGCGCCCACCATCGTCGACGAGATCACCGTGGCGACCTTGAGCCCGCTGGAAAAGGAGATGTTGCTCAACGACCTGTTCAACGACCTCAACAAGGACGATGACGACCAGGAGGCGCACGTGTGGGACAACGGCGGCGACAGCGGCGTGCTGGTGAAAGTCAGGTATAACTTCAGCAACTCCGGCATGACAGAGCACAGCCTGAAGGCGCACGTCTGCCGCGACCTGAGATTCGTCGTCACGGCCGGTGACAAGTCGCAGGACCTGAGCCGGCGCACCTGTACGCAGAACAGCGGCAAGTGGGACGTGCAGGGCAAGGAACCGGCGCCCGTCGTGTATCCGCCTTTCCTGTCCGACGTGACCATCGCCAGGCTGAATGCCAAGGAACAGAAAGCACTGCTGACGGCTGCCGTGCGCACCTTGAAAGATGAAGAGGATGGCAAGAGCCGTGAATGGAGCAACAAGGGCTTGGGCAATGCGGCGCCGCTGGCAGTGCGCCTGACGCCCTCGCGGACGGACGCCAAACCTGGCAGCTACCGCCGTACTTGCCGCGACTTGACGATGGTGCTTGACGGCAAGGGCGGACAACAGACGTTGGTGCGCCGCTCCTGCGAAAACCGCTATGGCGGACTCGATATCGAAGCCGATTACGTCGACGAGTAAAACGCTGCCATCGCGGCGCTGGCAGATGCGCGCACTTGGCGAAAAGCGCCGGAAAAAGCCTGTATTGTCCGCCAACTGCCCTGCATTGATGTAAATATGTGTGACAGCGGCGTGATTCGATTGACGCCCATGGAGCGTCCGCCCTATAGTGGCGGGATGATTTCCGAATTCAACGAATTATCCGACAAAATAGGCCTGCTGGCCGAAATGACCCATGCGCTGCGCCGTGAAAACGCGCAACTGCGCAAGGACAATGCCGCGCTGGCCGCCGAGAACGCCCTGTATGTGCAACGCATGCGCGAGGCGCAGGAGCGGGTGGAAGCGTTGCTGGAAAAAATTCCCGAACTGGTGCAAGCCGGCCTGGAGCAAGCCGCTTCGGAAGCGGGCGCCTATATTGCCGAGAACGAGAAGGAAGCGTAATGCCGCGTGTCGATGTCAATATCATGGGCCAGTCCTACAGCATGGTGTGCCGCGACGGCGAAGAGCGCGCGCTGCGCGAAGCGGCGATCTATCTCGATAGCAAAATGAAAGCCATCCGCGACGCGGGCAAGGTCAAGGGCAACGACCGCATCGCCGTGCTGGCCGCCCTGGGCGTGGCCGCAGAATTCCTCTCCGTGAAGTCGCCGCAAGGTCCGCTGTCGGAACTGACGATACTGGAAGTGAAGCAGAAAATCTCGGCCATGCATACCGTCCTGGATAGCGCATTGACGCCCCAGGAAAACCTTTTTTAAACACCGAACCAAACCTGCTGCGCGTCGCGACTTGCGGCCTGCGATGCTCTCTGCCTCGGCGGCCCCGTGCTCGCACAGTTGCGCTTCTCGACCACAATTCACTTCCGCTCGCTACGGTTTTGTTTGGTGTTATTAATTGGATTTTAAGCGGACACGGTACGATTTGTCTTTGCGATGCGCGACCAAAGGAGTAAACTTGGGTCTACCCTGCGGTGTTCGCGATTGCCATATATTCCTTGAACCATTTATGCGCATCGGTTGCGAATTTTGTTTGATGGGAGTGAGCGTCGCTCGTTCGACGAACCCGAAATTGAACTAACGTGACCACCTTGAACCGTTTGGTTCGGGATGCCGGCATAGCGGCACAGGCGGGGCCCAATTTGCAGTACATTGGTAGTACAACTGAAAACGGTTGCCGCATCATGCGCAACCGTTTTTTTTACGCCTGTCGCTTTCACACGGAGTCTAGATGAAACAATATTGGCTGATGAAATCCGAACCCGATGAAGTGAGCATCGACGACCTGATGGCCGCGCCGCAGCACACCATGCCGTGGTTTGGCGTGCGCAATTATCAGGCGCGCAACTTCATGCGCGATGGCATGCGGCCGGGCGATGGCGTGCTGTTTTATCATTCCAGCTGCCCGCAGCCGGGCGTGGCGGGCGTGGCCGAAGTGGCCAGCGGCGCGTATCCCGATCACAGCCAGTTTGAAGAGGGCGGAAAATATTTCGATGGCAAGGCCACGCTTGAACAGCCGCGCTGGATCAGCGTCGACGTGCGCGGCCTGAAGAAGACGGCGCTGCTGCCCCTGTCCGAGATGCGCCAGATGCCGGAGCTGGAAGACATGCTGCTGTTGAAGAAGGGCAGCCGTTTGTCCATCACGCCCGTGACGCCGGCGCAATGGACAGTGATTACAAGCAGGTTGAAGGCATAGGGAGGCCGATCAGGCGTCCGCCACGCGGGCCTTGGTGGGCGGCGTGCCCATCACCTGGCTTTTGTATGCCCACACCAGCAGCGCGATGGCGCCGACGATCATCGGCAGCGACAGCATCTGGCCCGACGTGATCGGCACGCCCAGCCACACGACTTCCCAGTCCGGCGTGCGGAAGTATTCCGTAAAGAAACGCGCGCAGCCGTACAGCAGGGTGAACATGGCACCGACGGCCATGCGCGGGCGCTGCTTGCGCGCATACAGCCACAAGATGATGAACACCAAAATGCCGTCAACCAGCATCTGGTAGAGCGGCGACGGGTGCACGGGATACGGAATGCCCGGCCACTGCATGGCCCACGGCAGGCTTTCCGGCGCGATGCGGCCCGGCAGTTCGGCATTGATGAAGTTGCCCAGGCGACCGGCCGCATAACCGAGCGGCACCAGCGGGGCGATGAAGTCGAGCACGTCGAACAGGTTGCGGCCCGCCTTGCGGCTCCACAGATACATGGCCAGGATGACGCCGAGGAAGCCGCCATGGAAGGACATGCCGCCATGCCACACCATGAAGATTTCGAGCGGATTGTGCATGAAGTAGGCGGGGCGGTAGAACAGCACTTCGCCCAGGCGCCCGCCGATCACCACGCCCAGCATGCCGTAGAACAGCATGTCATCGAGGTCTTCCTTCTTCCAGCCCAGCACGGCGATATGCGGCTGTTTGATGCGCACGCGGCCCAGGATAATGAACAGGGCGAAGGCCAGCACGTACATCAGGCCGTACCAGTGCACGGCGAGCGGGCCGATTTGTATGGCTATCGGGTCGGGCATCGGATGGTTCAGCATGGGTTTCTTTCTTTGTTTAAAGCGAAGGTTGCGTAGTATGGGGGCGCTTGCGGTTTTTTGCCTTAGCGGCCACTTAATTTAAGGGGCAGTCGCGCTGATCTGCTTGCGCAGCAGCGCCAGGAAACCCTGCAGCACGGTGGAGGGATTGTCGCGGCGCCAGGCCAGGCCCGTTTCCACCAGGGGCGTGGCGTCCTGCAGCGGTCTGTATTCTACGCCCGGGCGCATCAGATTCGATACCGATTGTGGCACAAGCGCGATACCCATGCCAGCCGAGACGAGGCTGACGATGGTTTGCATCTGGATCGCTTCCTGGCCGATCTGCGGCGTGATGCCGGCCGCCCGGAACACGCCCAGTATCGCGTCGTGCAGGGCGGGCGATATCGCGCGCGGGAAGATGATCAAAGGCAGGGGCGGCAAGTCGCGCAGGCGCACGGGGTCCGGTGTATTCAAGATGTCGAGGCCGGACGGCGCGGCCAGCACCAGCGGTTCGGCCAGCACGGGCAGGTAATCGAGCTCTCCTTTCGCCTTTTCGGGCAGGGGCGGGATCAACAGGCCCGCATCCGTGCGCCCGGCCAGCAATTCATCGAGCTGCAAGTCGGAGGTGGCTTCCTGCAACTGGATCTGCACTTGCGGATAGGCCGTCTGATAAGCACGCAGCAGGGGCGGCAGCACGCTGTAGTCGGCCGAGGAAACAAACGCCAGGCTCAAGCGTCCCGCCTCGCCCTGCGCGGCGCGCCGTACCAGCGCGGGCAAATCCTGCGCCTGCGCCAGCAGCCGGCGCGCCTCGGGCAGCAGGGCGCTGCCTGCCGGCGTCAGCTGCACTTCGCGGCGCGTGCGCACGAACAGGGGCGCGCCCAGCAATTCTTCCAGGGCCATGATGGTTTGTGACAGGGGCGGCTGCGTCATGTGCAGGCGCGTGGCGGCGCGGCCGAAGTGCAATTCCTCGGCGACGGTGACAAAGTAGCGCAGCTGGCGCAGCTCAAGATTCATATGTGTTTCCATGCGGATTGATTGCTGTGATATGCAAATCGACTCACAGACACGTGCATCATATATTTGACAGTGGGGCGCGCGCAAGGCAATCTGGCGTACCCCCACTGCATGCAGGGTTTTGTTGAAAATCCGCGCAGTCAGGCATTATTCATTTCTCGGAAGGTCCCCATCATGCCGCAATACCGCTCCCGCACCACCACCCACGGCCGCAACATGGCTGGCGCCCGCGCCCTGTGGCGCGCCACCGGCATGAAGGATGGCGACTTCGACAAGCCGATCATCGCCGTCGTCAACTCGTTCACCCAGTTCGTACCCGGCCACGTGCACCTGAAAGACCTGGGGCAGATGGTGGCGCGCGAAATCGAGGCGGCCGGCGGCGTGGCCAAGGAATTCAATACCATCGCTGTCGATGACGGCATCGCCATGGGCCACGGCGGCATGCTGTATTCGCTGCCCTCGCGCGACCTGATCGCCGACTCCGTCGAATACATGGTTAACGCCCACTGCGCCGACGCCATGGTCTGCATCTCGAACTGCGACAAGATCACGCCGGGCATGCTGATGGCCGCCATGCGCATCAACATCCCCGTCGTGTTTATTTCCGGCGGGCCGATGGAAGCGGGCAAGGTCGTCAAGGTGGTCAACGGCACGCAGAAGATCATCAAGCTGGACCTGGTCGACGCCATGATCAAGGCGGGCGACAGCAGCGTGTCCGACGCCGACGTGGCGGAAATCGAACGTTCGGCCTGTCCGACCTGCGGTTCCTGCTCCGGCATGTTTACAGCCAACTCGATGAATTGCCTGACCGAGGCGCTGGGCCTGGCCTTGCCCGGCAACGGCACGATTCTGGCCACGCACTCGGACCGCCAGCAGCTGTTCCTGCGCGCGGGTCGTTTGATCGTGGAATTGGCCAAGCGCCATTACGAGCAGGATGACTACTCGGTGCTGCCGCGCTCCATCGCCACCAAGGCCGCGTTCGAGAACGCCATGGCGCTCGACGTCTCCATGGGCGGCTCGACCAACACCGTGCTGCACTTGCTGGCCGCCGCGCACGAGGCGGAAGTGGAATTCACCATGGCCGACATCGACCGCATTTCGCGCAAGGTACCGTGCCTGTGCAAGGTCGCGCCGATGACGGACAAATACCATATCGAAGACGTGCACCGCGCGGGCGGCATCGTGGGCATCCTGGGCGAACTGGCGCGCGCGGGTCTCTTGAACACGACCTTGCCGACCATCCACGCGACTACCCTGGCCGACGCCATCGCGCAAAACGACATCATGTGCACGGACAATCCGGCCGTGCATGAACTGTTCCGCGCCGCCCCGGGCGGCGTGCCGACGCAGACGGCGTTCTCGCAGTCGGAACGCTTTGCGGCCGTCGACAAGGACCGCGCCACCGGCTGCATCCGCGACAAGGCTCACGCGTATTCGCAGGATGGCGGCCTGGCCGTCCTGTATGGCAACCTGGCCGAAAAGGGCTGCATTGTCAAGACGGCCGGCGTGGATGAAAGCATTTTGAAATTTTCGGGCAAGGCGCGCGTGTTTGAAAGCCAGGACGCGGCCGTCGCTGCCATCCTGGAAGACACCGTGCATGAAGGCGACGTCGTCATCATCCGCTACGAAGGCCCGAAAGGCGGCCCCGGCATGCAGGAAATGCTGTATCCGACCTCGTACATCAAATCGAAGGGCCTGGGCAAGGCGTGCGCGCTGTTCACGGACGGGCGCTTTTCGGGCGGCTCCTCGGGCCTGGTGATCGGCCATGCGTCGCCGGAAGCGGCCGAAGGGGGGGCCATCGGCCTGGTGGAAGAGGGAGACTTCATCGACATCGACATCCCCGAGCGCAGCATCAACCTGCGCGTGACGGATGCCGAGCTGGCCGCGCGCCGCGCCGCCATGGAAGCGAAGGGCGATTGCGCCTGGCTGCCCGTCAACCGCGAGCGCTACGTATCGCAGGCGCTGCAGGCGTATGCGGCCCTGACGACGTCGGCCGACCGCGGCGCCGTGCGCGACCTGTCGCAGCTGAAAAGGCAGAAACGCTGATTTGTTGTATATGTGCGACGGCCGACCCCGTTTGACCGTGCGGGGCCGCTTGTCGTTACATCGCCTTACAAACAACGTGGTCATGGGCGCGCAGATGGGGCAGAATATGAATGCCTCCTGACTATATTGCGTTACTACATTGAAACGCTTGATCTGGGCTCGTGGTGCATCTGCGGAAACACAGTAAAATGCCGCAGGAAGTAACTTTGGAGAAAAGACAATGAAACGTTTTATGTTGGTGAGTGTATTGACCGTATCGGCTTTGGCATCGCAAGCAGCGTTGGCCAATCCGGACCTGGCGAAAGCAAAAAACTGCATGGCTTGCCACGCGGTGAGCACAAAACTGGTGGGTCCTGCGTATAAAGACGTGGCGGCGAAGTATGCCGGCCAAAAAGACGCGGAAGCCAAGCTCGTGGCGAAAGTCATGAAGGGCGGTTCCGGCACCTGGGGCGCGATCCCGATGCCAGCCAATCCGCAAGTGAGCGATGCGGAAGCCCGCACCCTGGTTAAATGGGTACTGGCACAGAAATAATCTGTGCCGCAGCACCTGTAATCAGCGCGCCGGCAATCCCGGCGCGTTTTTTTTGCCTGTGGCGTTGACATTGCCCATGCCTTTCAGGGCGCTGCGCGCAAGGTGGGCGATATCGGACTGACCCTGCCGCGGCAGCCTGCACTGCCGCGCCACCTTCGACGCGCTGGTCGAATGTCTAGGCAATTACGTTGCCAGCCAACCGCTTACTTGACCACTTCCATCTTGGTTTTCTTGCCGTCCCGATAGGTGAACAAGGTCAGTGCGCCATCCTTGATGTCGCCGTTGGCATCGAACGAGATGGGGCCCGTCACGCCCTGGTACTTCACCTTCGCCAGGAAAGGCAAATACACGGACGGTTTCGACGATTTGGCGTCGGCCATGGCGGTGGCCATGGTCATCACGGCATCGTAGACGTAAGGCGCGTACAGCTGCACTTCCATATTGTATTTCTGCTTGTAGCGGGCGCGGAAATCGTCCATGCCTTTTTGCTGTGCGCCCGTCACGCCGCCCGCTTCCGCGCAGGTGACCATGTCTTCTCCCACGGCGTCGCCCGCCAGCTTGCCCAGCGGTTCCGTGCACAGGCCATCGCCGCCCATGAACTTGGCCTTGATGCCCAGCGCCTTCATCTGGCGCAGCATGGGTCCGCCCACGGAATCCATGCCGCCGAAAAAGATCAGGTCGGGATTTTTCGACTTGATGCTGGTCAGAATGGCATTGAAGTCGGTCGCGTTGGCATTCGTAAATTCCTTGCCGACGATTTGCACGCCTGGCGCCGCCTTCTTGGCGCCCTTGACGAACTGTTCCGCCACACCCTGGCCGTAAGCCGTGCGGTCATCGATGACGGCGATTTTCTTCGCTTGCAGCTTGCCCACGGCATACGCGCCCAGCGTTCCCCCCAGCTTGTTGTCATTGGCCACCACGCGGAAGGCCGTGTTGAATTTCTGCTGGGTATACGTCGGGTTGGTGGCAGCCGGCGAAATTTGCGGAATGCCGGCATTGAAATAAATGCGCGAGGCGGGAATCGTCGTGCCCGAGTTCAGGTGGCCGACCACGCCGTTGACCTTGGCGTCGACCAGCTTTTGCGCCACGGCCGTGCCCTGCTTGGGATCGGCTGCGTCATCTTCGGGCACCAGCACGAATTTGACGACTTTGCCATCGATCTTGAAGCCTTTGGCGTTCAAATCCTCGATGGCCATCTTGGCCGCGTTTTCATTATCCTTGCCCAGGTGGGAGCTGGCGCCAGAGACCGGGGCGACGTGGCCTATCTTGATGATTTCCTGTGCGCCCGCATGGCCGGCAAAGGCAAGGGCGAGGGCGAGCGGAAGGACTTTGGTCTTGAGCAGCATAAACATTCTCCAATGGATAAAGATACGGCGGCGTCTCGTGAAAACCGCTTCGACAGGCGGTACGTGTGAAGAAAGGTACAACAAAAAACAGGCGGCGCAAAGCCGCATTT
Organism: Janthinobacterium kochi; assembly: GCF_051380715.1. Taxonomy (NCBI): domain Bacteria; kingdom Pseudomonadati; phylum Pseudomonadota; class Betaproteobacteria; order Burkholderiales; family Oxalobacteraceae; genus Janthinobacterium; species Janthinobacterium kochi. The sequence continues at coordinate 57,034 of NZ_JBNYXO010000002.1, read as the reverse complement.
CGGGCTTTTTGCATTTTGTCGCAACAATCACCAAAGTGAGGCGCGATGCACCGATTTCGCAGGCGCGAGCGCACCAAAGAATGGCGTTGGGAGGGGGAAGGGTGTAGGGGGAATGCTGGGGTCAGACCCGTCGGGTCTGACCCCGGATTTTTGCCGGTGGCTTAAATGGTGCCAACGGCAGACGTGCAGTTACTGCGCGGGTGGGTGCAAATGTCCCAGCTCGTGGCTCACCGCATGCGCCACGATCTGTTCCAGCGACTGCTGCAAATCCTCGCGCAATGCGCCGCGCATGCCGATCAGGGCGTTTTGCAGGGCTGTCTGCAGGACGTGGGCGATGCGCTCTTCCAGTAGATGGTCGATCTTGCCTTGCACCTGGTTCAGGATGCGCTGCGTCAGCCGCTGTTCGATGGCGTCCCAGTCGGGCTGCACTACGCTAGTCGGCAAGGCCGGCGTTGCCTCGACAGCAGGCTCGGCTGGGATGGCGGGCGCCACCTCAGCCACTTCCGGCCCCAGCAGCACCTCCGTCAGCAGGGGGATGCCCTGGTCGAATGGCTGTAGGCTCATGTCTTCCCGGCCACAAAGTGGGTCGGTTGCACGTCTTGCTGGCGGTAGTGCAGGAAGCGCTGGCGGCCCGCCTGCGCGTCTTGCTCATCCATGGAGACGATCTCGAACACGCGCTGGAACTGCGCGTAGTTGGCGGGCGGCTGCTGCGACAGGTTGACGAGGATGTCGTGGTGCGGCAGCTCGGCCGCTTCGTCATCGGTCAGGATGATGGGCGTTCGCGCGGCCAGCGGGTCGCCGGCCAGCACGTGTGGCAGGAAATCCGTGGCGGAAATGGTCCACATGGCACGGTTCAAGGCGTCGAGCTGGGCGCTGTCGGCCGTCAGCACGACGACCTTGTTGCCAGCCATGTACGCCTTGCGTGCCAGGCGGCAGGCGTAGGCCAGCTTGTCCGGCACGTTGCTGTGAAAATCGACGCGGCTCATGGCGAACTCAGGCTGCCATGCCGCTGTGGCGCAGCAGGGCGTCGATCGAAGGTTCGCGGCCGCGGAAGGCCGTGAACGATTCCAGCGCCGGGCGCGAGCCGCCGATGGACAGGATTTCTTGCAGGTAACGCTTGCCTGCCGCCGTGGTGGCGGCAGGCCCCAGCGCGCGGGCTTCTTCAAACGCTGCATAGGCGTCGGCGGACAACACCTCGGCCCATTTGTAGCTGTAGTAGCCTGCCGCGTAGCCGCCAGCAAAGATATGCCCAAAGGAATTCTGGAAGCGGTTGAACGGGGGCGGGATGATCAGCGCGAATTTGGCGCGCACGCCGTCGATCAGCTGCTGCACACTCTGGCCCGTGCTGGCATCGTAGTCATAGTGCAAGTGCATGTCGAGCAAGGAAAATTCCACCTGGCGCAGGGTTTGCAAGCCGGACTGGAAATTCTTGGCCGCCAGCATCTTGTCGTACAGCGCGCGCGGTAACGGCTCGCCCGTGACCGCATGCGCCGTCATGTGTTCGAGCACTTCCCATTCCCAGCAGAAGTTTTCCATGAATTGCGATGGCAGTTCCACGGCATCCCATTCGACGCCGGCAATGCCCGACACGCCAAGCTCGTCGACCACCGTCAGCATATGGTGCAGGCCGTGGCCGAATTCGTGGAACAGCGTGATCACTTCATCGTGCGTGAACAGGGCAGGCTGGGCTTGGCCAGCGACCACGGCCGGTTCCGTGAAATTGCAGGTCAGATAGGCGATCGGCGTTTGCACGTGTTGCGCATCGGCGCGGCGGCCGCGCGCGTCGTCCATCCAGGCGCCGCCGCTCTTGCCCGCGCGCGCATACAGGTCCAGGTAAAACTGGCCGACCAGCTGGCCGTCGCGCTCGATGCGGTAAAAGCGCACGTCAGGGTGCCAGACGGGCGCCGTATCCAGTTTGATCTCGACCGCAAACAGGTTCTGGATCTGGCGGAACAGGCCGTCGATCACCTTGTGTTCAGGGAAATACTGTTTGACTTCCTGGGCCGAGAACGCGTAGCGGCGTTCCTGCAGCTTTTCGGAGGCGTAAGGCACGTCCCACGCTTGCAGCTCGGCGATGCCCAATTCTTCCCGGGCGAATTGTTTCAGCTCGGCCAGGTCTTTCTCGGCGAACGGGCGCGCGCGTTTCGCCAGGTCTTCCAGGAAAGCGATGACTTGCGTGGGCGAGGTGGCCATTTTGGAGACCAGCGACACTTCGGCGAAATTGGCGTAGCCAAGCAGCTGTGCCTCTTCGTTGCGCAGCCTCAACAAGGTGACGATGTTGTGCGTGTTGTCCCAGTCCTCTTTTTTGCTGAAGACCTCGCCCTGGTCCGAGGCCTTGGTGGCGTTGGCGCGGTAGATGGTTTCGCGCAGCGCGCGATTGTCGGCAAACTGCAGGATCGGGTAATAAGAGGGGAAGTGCAGCGAGAACTCATAGCCTTGCTTGCCCGCTTTTTCGGCGGCGGCGCGCGCGGCGGCCTTCACGTCGTCGGGCAGGCCGGCCAGCTCGGCTTCATTGTCGACCAGCAACTTGTAGTCATTGGTAGCGTCGAGCACGTTTTCGGAAAAACGCGTCGAGACGGCCGCGTGTTCTTCCTGGATGGCGCCAAAGCGCTCTTTCTTGTCCTCTGGCAACTCGGCGCCGCCCAGGCGGAAGTCGCGCACGGCATTGTCGACGATGCGCCGGCGCGCCGGCGACAGGCTGGCGAAATCGGCGCGGGCCTGCAATTGCTTGTATTTGCCGAAGAGGATTTCGTTCTGGCCCAGCTCGGTCCAGAATTCCGTCACCTTGGGCTGGTTCGCATTGTAGGCGGCGCGCAGCTCGGGCGTATCGACCACGCTGTTCAAATGGTTCACGATGCTCCAGGCGCGGCCCAGGGTTTCGGCGATCTGGTCCTGCGGCGCGACGAAGTTTTCCCAGCTCACTTCTTCCATGGGCGCTTCCAGCTGCGCCACGGTGGCGCGCGCCTGGGCCAAAAGGGTATCGATGGCAGGCGTGACATGCTCGTGCGTGATCGCGTCGAAGCGTGGCAGTCCGGAAAAATCAAGCAGGGGATTGGTATTCATCGTCGGTTCCATATATTAATAGGGGCGGTCATGCCGCCCCGGTGTTGTTACACGCGTTCGGCAGCCTCGACCGTGTTCATGAGCAACATCGTGATCGTCATCGGACCCACGCCACCGGGCACGGGGGTAATGTGGGAGGCGACGTCTTTCACGCCGGCAAAATCCACATCGCCGCACAGCTTGCCGTCATCGTCGCGGTTCATGCCCACGTCGATGACGATGGCGCCCGGCTTGACCATGTCGGCCGTCAGGGTGTTGCGGCGGCCGACGGCGGCCACGACCACGTCCGCCTGTCGCGTGTACAGGCCCAGGTCCGGGGTCGCACTATGACAGATGGTGACGGTAGCGTTCGCTTGCAAGAGCAGCAGGGCCATCGGCTTGCCGACGGTGTTGCTGCGGCCAATGACGACGGCGTGCTTGCCGCGCAGGTCGACACCCGTGCTTTCGATCAGTTTCATGCAACCATACGGCGTGCACGGACGGAAGCCGGGCAAGCCCGTCATCAGTTCGCCGGCGCTCAGCACGGAATAACCATCGACGTCTTTCGTCGTGGAGATCGCTTCGATGACCTTGTGCGGGTTGATGTGCTTGGGCAAGGGCATTTGCACGAGGATGCCGTGAATGGCGGGGTCCGCGTTCAGGCTGGCGATGCGTGCCAGCAAGTCCGCTTCGGACAGGTCCGCTTCATATTTTTCCAGCACCGAGTGGAAACCCACGTCGCCGCACGCCTTGACCTTGTTGCGGACATACACCTGGCTGGCCGGGTCTTCGCCGACGAGTATCACGGCCAGGCCGGGCTGGGTGCCCTTGGCCGTGAGGGCGGCGGCGCGCGTGGCGATCTCGCTGCGCAGTTTTTGGGAGAGGGCGATTCCGTCGATCAGTTGTGCTGGCATGGTAGGGTGGCTGTGTGGGAGGGAAAGGACAGATTATAAAGCCGGGCGGCGCAAAGGGGCGGTTTTGGCTATGCAAAGGCGTAACAACAGCGGGCCAGAGACGCGAGCCTGAGAAAATGCCGATGGCGGCGTTGCGGCTCCTTGCCGTACTGGCGTACTGTCTGCGTCGCCGCGCCTTGCCCTCGACATTTTTCAGACCCGCCTGGCCCGGCATAAAAGCGGGCCAGAGACGCGAGCCTGAGAAAATGCCGATGGCGGCGTTGCGGCTCCTTGCCGTACTGGCGTACTGTCCGCGTCGCCGCGCCTTGCCCTCGACATTTTTCAGACCCGCTTGGCCCGGTATGCCTGTGCGGACGACTGGGGTTTTAATTCGGTTTGCTGATGTGCTCGTAGAGCAGGGGCGGCCAGGGCATGCAAGTTTTCCGGTTTCGGCGCTATTTGCTACTTTGCTCACCCTAATTTCCGGGCAGAATTTGCGGCAGTGCAGCATAAATTCCATAGGGTAATTTCACAATGCGAAATGCCATATCGTAATTTGAAAAATACCAAATACGCTGTTAGAATCCCCACACTAAACCGACTTAATAGTAAATAATCAGCGAAATACCGTCCGACAGCGATCCGGAAAATCGGGGTGGGGCGTTCACAAAGGAGACTCAACAGATGTCAGCTCAACTGAACCAGGTAACGACACAGATCGGCACCGACCCGGATATGCAGGAAACCAAGGAGTGGCTGGACGCGCTCGAAGCCGTGCTGGAAAATGAAGGTCCGGAACGCGCGCATTACCTGATGGAGCGCATGGTTGACCTGGCCCGCCGCCGTGGCGCCCACATCCCGTTCTCCAGCACCACCGCCTACGTCAATACCATCCCCACCAAGCAAGAAGCACACTGTCCCGGCAACCTGGAATACGAAGAGCGCCTGCGCTCGTGGATGCGCTGGAACGCCATGGCCATGGTGGTCAAGGCCAACCGCGCCGACGGCGACCTGGGCGGTCACTTGTCCTCGTTCGCTTCGCTGGCGAACATGCTGGGTATCGGTTTCAACCACTTCTGGCACGCGCCAACGGCCGACCACGGCGGCGACCTGCTGTACATCCAGGGCCACTCCTCGCCCGGCGTCTACGCGCGCGCCTTCCTCGAAGGCCGTTTGACGGAAGAGCAAATGCTGAACTTCCGCAAGGAAGTCGACGGCAAGGGCCTGTCTTCGTACCCGCATCCAAAATTGATGCCTGACTTCTGGCAGTTCCCTACCGTGTCGATGGGCCTGGGCCCGCACATGGCGATCTACCAGGCGCGCTTCCTGAAATACCTGCACGCACGCGGCATCGCCAAGACCGACAACCGCAAGATCTGGGCCTTCTGCGGCGATGGCGAGATGGACGAGCCGGAATCGCTGGGCGCGATCGGCCTGGCCGCACGCGACATGCTCGACAACCTGGTCATCGTGGTCAACTGCAACCTGCAGCGCCTGGATGGCCCGGTGCGCGGCAACACCAAGATCATCCAGGAACTGGAAGGCGAATTCCGCGGCGCCGGCTGGAACGTCGTCAAGGTCATCTGGGGTCCGGGCTGGGACGCCCTGCTGGCGCAAGATAAAGAAGGCATCCTGCAGCGCGTGATGATGGAAACCGTCGACGGCGAGTACCAGAACTACAAAGCGAAAGACGGCGCCTACGTGCGCAAGCATTTCTTCGGCAAGCATCCGAAGTTGCTGGAAATGGTTGCCAACATGACGGACGACGACATCTGGCGTCTGACCCGTGGCGGCCACGATCCGCACAAGATCTACGCGGCCTTCAAGATCGCCCAGGAACACAAGGGCCAGCCGACCGTCCTGCTGGTGAAAACCATCAAGGGCTACGGCATGGGCAAGTCCGGCGAAGCGCGCAACACGGCGCACCAGACGAAAAAACTCGACGACGAAGCCATCCGCGAAATGCGCGACCGCTTCTCGCTGCCTATCCCTGACGACAAGCTGGCCGACATCCCGTTCTTCAAGCCTGCCGACGATGCGCCGGAAATGGTCTACCTGCACGAGCGGCGCAAGGCCCTGGGCGGCTACCTGCCGCAGCGCCGCCAGAAGTCGGAAGAAACCCTGCCTGTGCCTGGCCTGGACGCGTTCAAGAACGTGCTCGAAGCCACGCCTGAAGGCCGCGAAATCTCGACCACGCAAGCGTTCGTGCGCGTCATTTCGACCCTGCTGAAAGACCCGAACCTGGGCCAGCGCGTGGTGCCTATCCTGGTCGATGAATCGCGTACCTTCGGCATGGAGGGCCTGTTCCGCCAGATCGGCATCTACAACCCGAAAGGCCAGTTGTACGAGCCGGTCGACAAAGACCAGGTCATGTACTACCGCGAAGACAAGGCCGGCCAGATCCTGCAAGAGGGCATCAACGAAGCGGGCGGCATGAGCTCGTGGATCGCCGCGGCGACGTCGTACTCGACCAACGACCGCATCATGATCCCGTTCTACACCTTCTACTCGATGTTCGGCTTCCAGCGCATCGGTGACCAAGTGTGGGCTTCGGCCGACATGCGCGCCCGCGGCTTCCTGATGGGCGGCACGGCCGGCCGTACGACCCTGAACGGCGAAGGCTTGCAGCACGAAGATGGCCACAGCCATATCTTCGCCGCGACCATCCCGACCTGCATGCCGTACGATCCGACCTTCAGCCATGAAGTCGCCGTCATCATCCAGGATGGCCTGCGCCGCATGATCGCCAACCAGGAAGATGTGTTCTACTACATCACGATCATGAACGAGAACTACGCCCAGCCAGGCATCAAGCCAGGCCAGGAAGAAGGCATCCTGAAAGGCATGTACAAGCTGCAGGAAGGCCCGGCTGACGCCAAGCTGCGCGTACAGCTGATCGGCTGCGGCACCATCCTGCGCGAATCGATCTTCGCTGCCGAACTGTTGCAAAACGACTGGGGCGTGGCTGCGGACGTGTGGTCGGCGCCGTCGCTGACCCTGGTGGCCCGCGATGGCCAGGATGCGGAACGCTGGAACATGGTCAACCCGTCGAAACAGCAGCGCGTGCCTTATGTGACGTCGCTGATGCAGGACACGGACGGCCCGATCGTCGCCACGACCGACTACATGCGCGCGTTTGCAGAACAGATCCGCGCCTTCATGCCGAAGGGCCGCACCTACAAAGTGTTGGGCACCGATGGCTTTGGCCGCTCGGACAGCCGCGCCAAGCTGCGCGAGTTCTTCGAAGTGAACCGTTATTATGTCACCGTGGCCGCGCTCAAATCGCTGGCTGACGAAGGCAAGATCGACGTGTCGGTGGTGGAGCAGGCGATTGCCAAGTACGGCATCGACGCGAACAAACCGAATCCGGTGACCCAGTAATCGTTGTGCGGACCCGATGATGCCAGGGCGGTGCGAAAGTGCCGCCCTGGCGTGTGTGCGGGTCCATCTGACAAATAAATAACGGAGCAAGCTATGAGCATTGTGGAAGTCAAAGTCCCGGATATCGGCGATTTCAAGGAAGTCGAGATCATTGAACTGATGGTCAAGCCGGGCGACACGGTCAAGGTTGACCAGTCCCTGATCACGGTCGAATCGGACAAGGCCAGCATGGAAATTCCATCGAGCCACGCCGGTGTCGTCAAGGAATTGAAAGTCAACGTGGGCGACAAGATCGCCGAAGGTTCGCTGGTGCTGCTGCTGGAAGTGGCGGATGACGCGTCCGCTCCGGCACCTGCCGCCGCTGCTGCTCCAATAGCAGCACCTGCCGCTGAAGCAGCCCCCGCTGCTGCCGCGGCAGCGCCTGTCGCCGCACCCGCTGCCGCTGGCGGTCTGGTTGAAGTGACCGTGCCCGATATCGGCGACTTCAAGGAAGTCGAAGTCATCGAACTGATGGTCAAGGTGGGCGATACGATCAAGGTCGACCAGTCGCTGCTGACGGTCGAATCGGATAAGGCCAGCATGGAAATTCCATCGAGCCACGCCGGTATCGTCAAGGAATTGAAAGTCAAGGTCGGCGACAAGGTCGCCAAGGGTAGTCTGGTGCTGGTCGTGGAAACGACCGGCGCCGCTCCTGCTGCCCCTGCCGCTGCTGCACCAGCCGCCGCTCCTGCATCGGTCGCGCAAGCTGCTGCCGCGCCAAGCGCCGCCGTCGCTTCGGCACCGGTCGCCGCTGCTGCCCCTGCCGCCGCACCTGCCGCAAATGGCAAGCTGGCGCACGCCTCGCCATCGATCCGCAAGTTCGCGCGCGAACTGGGCGTGGACCTGGCCAGCGTGGGCGGTTCCGGTCCGAAGGGCCGCATCACCCAGGAAGACGTGCAGAACTTCATCAAGGGCGTGATGTCGGGCGCTGTTGCCGCACCAGGTGCTGCCAATGCGGCCCCTGTCGCCAAGGCCGGTTCCGGCGTGGGCCTGGATCTGCTGCCATGGCCGTCGCTGGACTTCAGCAAGTTCGGCACCACCGAACTGCTGCCGCTGTCGCGCATCAAGAAAATCTCGGGTCCGAATTTGCACCGCAACTGGGTCATGATCCCGCACGTCACGCAGTTTGACGAAGCGGATGTGACGGACCTGGAAGCGTTCCGCGTCGACACCAATGCCGCCAATGCGAAGAACAAGGATGCGGCCAAGCTGACCATGCTGGCATTCGTCATCAAGGCCTCCGTCGCCGCGCTGAAGAAATTCCCCGCGTTTAACGCCTCGCTCGACGCCAAGGGCGAAAACCTGATCCTCAAGCAGTACTACAACATCGGCTTCGCGGCCGACACGCCGAACGGCCTGGTGGTCCCAGTGATCAAGGGCGCGGACCAGAAGTCGGTCTCGCAGATCGCCCGCGAAATGACGGAACTGTCGCTGCAGGCGCGCGAAGGCAAACTGAAACCGGCCGACATGCAGGGCGCCAGCTTCACGATTTCGTCCCTGGGCGGCATCGGCGGCACGCACTTCACGCCTATCGTCAATGCGCCGGAAGTGGCGATCCTGGGTCTGTCGAAAGCCTCGATCAAGCCGGTATGGGATGGCAAGGCCTTCCAGCCGCGTCTGATGATGGGCACCTCGCTGTCCTACGACCACCGCGTGGTCGATGGTGCGATGGGCGCGCGATTCTCCGTGTACCTCGGCGAAGTCCTGGCCGACATGCGCAAAATTCTGCTGTAAGGAGCGATTGATGAGCACAGTAGAGGTAAAAGTACCGAATATCGGCGACTTCAAGGAAGTCGAAGTCATCGAACTGATGGTCAAGGTAGGCGACACCATCAAGGTGGACCAGTCGCTGATCACGGTCGAATCGGACAAGGCCAGCATGGAGATTCCGTCGACCCACGCGGGCGTCGTCAAGGAAATCAAGGTCAAGGTCGGCGACAAGATCGCCGAAGGCAGCGCGCTGCTGGTGGTGGAAGCGGCTGAAGGCGCGGCGGCTGCTGCCCCAGTGGCTGCCGTTGCGCCAGCTCCAGCGGCGGCAGCTCCGGCTGCAGCACCGGCGGCAGCTGTCGCCGCCATCCCGGCCGGCAATTACAGCGGCCAGGTCGACATCGATGTCGACATGATGGTGTTGGGCGGCGGTCCTGGCGGTTATTCGGCGGCGTTCCGCGCGGCCGACCTGGGCCTGAGCACCGTGATCGTCGAGCGCTACGCCACCCTGGGCGGCGTGTGCCTGAACGTGGGCTGCATCCCGTCGAAGGCGCTGCTGCATGTCGCTTCCGTCATCGATGAAACGGCGCACATGTCCAACACGGGCGTGACGTTTGCCAAGCCGAGCATCGATATCGACCAGGTACGCAAGTACAAGGAAGGCGTCATCTCGAACATGACCGGCGGCCTGGCCGGCATGGCCAAGGCGCGCAAGACGCAAGTGGTGACGGGCGTGGGCCAGTTCCTCAGCGCCAACCATATCGAAGTGACGGCAGGCGACGGCTCCAAAAAAGTCGTGCAGTTCAAGCAAGCCATCATCGCCGCCGGTTCGTCCGTGGTGAAGCTGCCCTTCGTGCCGGAAGACCCGCGCATCGTCGATTCGACGGGCGCGCTGGAATTGCGCCAGATCCCGAAACGCATGCTGGTCATCGGCGGCGGCATCATCGGCCTGGAAATGGCCACTGTGTACTCCACCTTCGGCGCGCGCATCGACGTGGTTGAAATGATGGATGGCCTGATGCAGGGCGCTGACCGCGATGCGGTCAAGGTGTGGCAGAAGTTCAATGAAAAACGCTTCGACAACATCATGACCAAGACCAAGACGGTGGCCGTCGAGGCGTTGCCGGAAGGCATTAAGGTCACGTTTGAAGCAGCTGAAGCGGGCGCCACGGCGCCAGTGCCGCAGATCTATGACCTGGTGCTCGTCGCCGTGGGCCGCAGCCCGAACGGCAAGAAGATTGCCGCCGACCAGGCCGGCGTGAACGTCACGGACCGAGGCTTTATCGAAGTCGACAGCCAGATGCGCACCAATGTGCCGAACATCTTCGCCATCGGCGATTTGGTCGGCCAGCCGATGCTGGCGCACAAGGCCGTGCATGAAGCCCACGTGGCAGCGGAAGCTGCCGCCGGCCAGAAGTCGCATTTCGACGTCAAGGTGATTCCATCGGTCGCCTACACGGACCCGGAAGTGGCATGGGCCGGCATCACGGAAGACGAAGCGAAAGCCAAGGGCATCAAGGTCGAGAAGGGCCACTTCCCGTGGGCCGCTTCCGGCCGCGCCGTGGCCAACGGCCGCGCCGAAGGCTTCACCAAGCTGCTGTTCGATGCGGAAACGCACCGCATCATCGGCGGCACCATCGTCGGCACGCATGCGGGCGACATGATAGGCGAAATCGCGCTGGCCATCGAAATGGGCTGCGACGGCACCGACATCGGCAAGACCATCCACCCGCACCCGACGCTGGGTGAATCGATTGGTATGGCGGCCGAAGTGTACGAAGGCGTGTGCACGGACTTGCCGCCACCGCGCAAGCGCTGATAAAGAATTAACTTTCAGTACAAAAACCCGGGACGTTTTCCCGGGTTTTTTTATATCCCTTGATCTTGGCAGCGTAAACCTCAGACGGGCTGTGGCGAATCCGCCCGATGTGAAAATTGGTGAGTATTTCCGTATGGAAAAAGTGGCAGAATGAGGGTCTGTCACCATGTTTTGCTTTTGCTTTAATAGCAGCGAGTGATTTTTCCAGGAATGTTGCCAGTGTGTGGGGCGGTCAAGTTCTGCTGTACCAAGAGCCTGTCCCAATAGATGAATACATCCCCTGCCGGCGCCCCTGAGAAGCGGGGACTGCGTTGATCGTCATCGCGTGGCTTGCCACGCGTCCTCCTCACGCCTTGTTCGCGCTCTTGATGAACTACCAGCAGAAGACGCTCCCTACTGGGATAGGCCCTAAGAAAGTAGTGCAACAATGAAAAAGTTTACCGCCCTTCATATTGCCGATGTTCGTTTGCGTCGGGCTGATGAGCAAGAGCAAGCCTTGATGCTGCATGCCTTGTGCCAGGATGTGGCCGCTATCCTGGCGGCGGGCAAGCAGATCGATGCGATTTTCTTCACGGGCCAGCTGGTGGCGCCCGACGCCTGTGCCGGCACGACCCCCGTGTATGTCTACGAATACTTCCTGCGCCCCCTGCTGCAGGCGGCCAGCTTGCCCGGCGCGCGTTACTACCTGGTGCCGGGCAGCCGACAGCAGGGTGTCGCCGCGGCGGCGCTGGGCAGTGCGGGCTTCAGTTTTTTCTCCGCCGATGAGCACGCCAGCGCCGAGCAGCGCGCACACTACAAGAATATCCACGCCGTGTTTCACGGCCACCAGCATACGGGTGATGCCAGTTCACTGATGAAGTCGCTAGGCATCCTGTTCAAGAGCAATCCCGGCAGCCTGTACGGTGCGCATGGCCAGATGGCGGCGTATTCCGTGCTCGAGTTCGGCACGGGCGGGGCCGATGGCGACGCGCCAGGCACGCAGTGGAAGGTCTCCCTGCGCGAGTTCGACGACGTGAGCAAGAACTTCGCCCTGTCGGTACTGTACACGCCGAATTGCCAGGAAACGGGGCAGATGGATGCCGAGCATGTGTTTGCCACCTTGCTGCCGCAGCTGGCAGGCGAACGCGCCTATTTCGATGGCTTGCTGGGCAAGGCGGGCGCGCAGCAGCGTGAGGACGCTGGCGTGGCCGCCGATGCGCGCGAATTCCTGATCGAGCTGGCGTTCGTGATGTTCGAAGCCAAGATCCTGTTTCTCGGCGAAGCCGAACTGCAGCGTTTTGCCAGCGACTATTGCGGCGTGAAGGGCTGGAACATGGCGGCAAGGGACTGGCTGGCGCCGCTGTATGCGCATGGCTTGCTGCTGCTGGTCGATGGCCAGGTGGCGTTTTCCTTCGATTACTTCCGCACCTACTTCCTGGCGCAGCGCTTTGAAACTTCGTTCGACCTGATGCGCTATGGCCCGGAACGCCATGATGGAAGTGAGTCTTCACTTAGTCTTGATGGCACGTCAGCGGCCCAGCCTTTCCTGCGTGCGCTGGGCTTGAGCGATGAGCGTGCCGCAGCGGTGATGCAGGAAGAGGGCGACCGCCCCGGCTGACCTCTGTTGCCAGCCTTTCCGCGTCAGTTCGCGAGCGGCTGGCGCAAGGTGCCGCGCAAGAACAGGTCCAGGCTGAGCGCTACCTTGGTGCGCAATTGCGCCATATCCGGTTGCGTCTGCGGCGGAAACAGCAGGCGCGACATCTGATCTCCCAGCAGGCAATTGAGCAGGTGTAGCGCCAGGATGGAGGGCGTCAACTCCGCGCGAAACAGCGGCGCGATGTCGGGACGGCTGAAAAACTTGGTCAGCATCTCGCGCGTCTGTCCCGGTCCCACCTTGTAAAACGTTTCCGCCAGTTCCGGGTGCGTGGCCGCTTCGGCCACCACCATGCGATTCAGGCGGATCGCCGCCGGCATGGTAACGAGCTGCACGAACAGCAGGCCGAATTCGCCCAGGATGGTTGGCAGGGGCCGCATATCCGTTTCCAGCGCCGGCATGGTCGAAAAATAGGCGGCGCGGCGCAATTCCACCACGGCATTGAACAAGCCAGACTTGCCGCCAAACTTTACATAAATCGTGCGCACGGCCACATGGGCTTCGCGGGCGATCATTTCCAGGCTCACCTTCCCATATCCCTTTTCCAGAAACAGGCAGCCGGCCGTGTGCAGCAGGTTTTCCATGCGCGCCTCCATGTCGGCCGCGCGCGGACGCCCGGCTGGCTTGCCGCAGCAGGAAAGCTCGTGGGCGGCGTCGGATTCTGTATCGGTGGGCAAGGTATCGCTGAGGCCGGGATCGGACATGGTCTGGGTCTCTTTATAAGGTGGAAGGTAAGTGATGGCTCACACTGTAGTGTAAATTAAAATGAAATGCAATCGTTTCATTTCTTGACTTTGGTTTTTCTTTGCCCAATAATGAACCTATATCATTTCATTTTCGGAGCGAGTATGTCCAACCAGCCAGGCCAAGCAGAGCACAAGGTGCTGAGCGCCGTCCCACCCGCGGCCCCGGCCGCACCTTCCGCGCCCGCCGCTTCCGCCAGCTCCGCAGCACCGAATAACCGCGTGAAAATCATCGCCGGCCTGATCGTCCTCGTCGCGCTGGGCGCCGGCGCGCGCATGTGGTACCGCAGCCACTATTTCGTGGAAACGGAAAACGCCTATGTGTCCGGCCACGTGCACCCTGTCTCGGCGCGCATTTCCGGCGTCGTCACCAAGGTTTTCATCGACGACAATCAAATGGTGAAAGAGGGCGATGTGATCGCTGAACTCGACCCGTTCGATCAGCGCGTGAAAACCGAGCAGATCGCCGCGCAGATCGCCAGCGCCGAGCAGCAAGTGCTGCAAGCGGACGCGCAGATCGCGCAAGTGCAGGCGCAAGCGAGCGCCGCCCAGGCGCAAGTGGCGCAAGCCGATGCGCAATTGCTGCGCGCGAAACAGGATGCGGAGCGCTATGGCCAGCTGTACACGAGCCAGATGAAAGCCGTCTCGAAAGCGGAACTGGACGCGGCCAACGCGGCCCGCTCGAGCGCCGTGGCCGACTTGGCCGCCCGCCGCGACAGCGCCTCGGCCGCCAAGGCGCAGATTGGTGCGGCGCAAGCTGCGCGCGACGTGGCCAAGGCGCAAGTGGCCGTGTTGCGCGTGCAATTGAAGGACGCGGAACAGCAACTGCAATACAACCGCGTCCTGGCCCCCGTCGCCGGCCGCATCGGCAAGCGCAATGTGGAAACGGGCATGCGCGTGCAGCCTGGCCAGCAATTGACGGCCATCGTGCAGGATAACGTCTGGGTCAGCGCCAACTTCAAGGAAACCCAATTGGCCGACCTGCACCGGGGCCAGAGCGTGCACGTGACCATCGACGCCATGCCGGGCAAGAAACTGGTAGGTACCGTGGACAGCTTTGCGCCTGCCTCGGGCGCGCAGTTCGCGCTGCTGCCTGCCGATAACGCCACCGGCAACTTCACCAAGATCGTCCAGCGCGTGCCCGTGAAAATCGTCTTCCAGCCGGCAGACATCAAGGCCATGAATGGTCGCCTGGTGCCGGGCATGTCGGTGATCGCCGAAGTGGAAGTGAACCAGCCCAATGCGGATCAGGAGAAGGACGCGCGCCACGCCGCAGCTCCTGCCGCTCCTGCCGCCCAGACCAGCACCCGCTAAGCTTCCATGAGCAGCCCCTCCACCACGCTGGCGAAGCCGCCAGCGTTTCCCGTGATCGACGAGAAAGTCTCCGGGCGCACCTGGCTGGCGGTCGCCGCCGGCATGCTGGGCGCCTTCATGGCGGTGCTCGACATCCAGATCACCAATTCCTCGCTCAAGGATATCCTTGGCTCGCTGTCGGCCACCCAGGAAGAGGGCTCGTGGATTTCCACGGCCTACCTGGTGGCCGAAATCATCGTCATTCCCCTCACCGCGCTGCTGGCGCGCGTGTTCGGACTGCGCACCTACATGATCGGCACCACCGCTTTCTTCCTGCTGTTCTCCACCCTGTGCGGGGCGGCGTGGAACCTGGAAAGCATGATCGTCTTCCGCATGTTGCAAGGATTTACGGGCGGTGCGCTGATTCCCATGGCGTTCACCCTGGTAATGCTCAAGCTGCCGGCGTCGAAACGCGCCGTCGGCATGGCCATCTTCGGTCTGACGGCCACCCTGGCGCCGGCCATGGGGCCGACCCTGGGCGGCTATCTCTCCGAGCTGTATGGCTGGCCTTCGATCTTCTACATCAACTGGGTGCCGGGCGTGCTGCTGATCGCCGGCATGATCTATGGCCTGGACAAGGAGCCGCTGCAACTGAAGCTGTTCTGGAAGGCCGACTGGCTGGGCATCTTCTTCATGGCCCTGGGCCTGGGCTGCCTGACCATCTTCCTGGAAGAGGGCAATTCGAAGGACTGGTTCGACTCCGGTTTCATCATCGCCTTTGCCGCGCTGGCCCTGACAGGCATTCTGGGCTGGGTCGTCACCAGCACCACGCGCGCCGAACCGTTCGTCAACCTGGCTTTGTACGGTCAGCGCAATTTTCTGGTCGCCACCGTGCTGTCGGCCGTGACGGGCATGGGCCTGTATGGCTCGGCCTTTTTGCTGCCCCTGTTCCTGGGCCAGATCGCCGGCTATTCGCCGATGCAGATCGGTGAAGTCATCATGTGGGTGGGCTTGCCGCAGCTGTTCATCATGCCGTTTGTCGCCAAGCTGTCATCCGTGGTGGATAACCGCATCCTGTGTTCGATCGGCCTGCTGCTATTTGGCGGCTCGTGCATGATGAATGCCTACATGGATGCGTCCACCGGCTACGACCAGCTGCTGTGGTCGCAGGTGGTGCGCGCGCTGGGCCAGCCCTTCGTCATGCTGACCCTGTCGAACTTTGCCATGAAGGGCATCGCGCCGAAGGACATGGCGTCCGCATCGAGCCTGTTCAACATGACGCGCAACCTGGGCGGCTCCATCGGCATCGCCCTGCTGGCCACGGCCCTGAGCACCCGCGAGCACTTCCACTCGCAGCGCCTGGGTGAAGCGATCAATGCGTATTCCAGCGCCACGCAGCTGCGCATCGACCAGCTGACGTCGTCGTTCATGGCCAAGGGCTATGACGCCGTCACGGCAGGCAACCAGGCCTTGCAGGCGATCGACGGCATCGTGCGCCGCGAAGCGTATGTGATGGCCTACAACGATGGCTTCTTCCTGATCGGCGCCATCCTGCTGGCCTGCATCGTGCCCCTGTGGCTGGCCGACAAACTCAAAGCTCCCGGTGGCGGTGGCGGCGGTCATTGACCGCGCACAGCCCGCACGTGCAGCACCTCAAGAACAAGAAGGTACACATCATGCAAACAGTATTGACGAAAATCGCGCTGGCCGCTTCCCTTGCCGTGGCGCTCTCCGCCTGCGGCACCGTGGGCCAGGATTTCACTGCGCCGGCGAATGTGGCCGGCGTCGATAACGGCGTTTTCCGCCACGGCGCGGCCGCAGCGGATGCCGCGCAGCTGCCGAAGCAGTGGTGGAGCATCTACGGCGACGCGACTCTGGACCGCCTGGAGCACAGCGCGCTGCAGGACAATCCCGGCGTGAAAGCGGCCGGCGAGCGATTGCTGCAGGCGCTGGCGCAAAGCGGCACGGCGCGCGCCAACCAGGGCCCGAGCGTGAACGTCAGCACGGGCATCTCGAACTCGCGCACCTCGGCCAACACTTCGCAGGGCCTGGCCCTGGGCAACCGTTCCATCAGCGGCAACAATTTTTCCGTGGGCGGTTCGCTGTCGTATGAAGTCGACTTGCTGGGGCGTGTAAAACGCATGGTCGAAGCGGCTGACTCGCAGGCACTGGCGGCGCAGGCCGACCGCGACGGCGTGCTGCTGATGCTGTCGGCGCAAGTGGCCAGTAATTACTGGCAGCTGCGCGGGCTGGATGCGGAAATGGCGATTTTGAATGGCGCGTTGGAGACGCGCCGCGAATCGGCGCAGCTGGTCGAGGCGCGCTTCAACGCTGGCCTGACGAATGAGCTGGACCTGGCGCGCGCGAAAGTCGAACTGTCGAACGCGCAGGCCGACCTGCATGAAGTCAAGCGCCAGCGCAACCAGCTGGAAAACAGCCTGGCCACACTGACGGGCAAGCCGCCGTCGGCGCTGCAACTGCCGGTGGCCGCCGAACCTTCCAGCTTGCCGCTGCCGCCCGCCATCCCTGTCGGCTTGCCGGCCAGCCTGCTGGCGCACCGCCCGGACCTCGTTTCCAGCGTGGAGGGCCTGCGCGCGGCGAACGCGCAAGTGGGCGTGGCCGAAGGCGCGTTTTATCCGTCGCTGCAATTGACGGGCAATTTCGGCTACGCGTCCGAAAAGCTGCGCGACCTGGCGCAGGGCGGCTCGCGCCAGTTCAGTGTTGGTCCGCTGGCCCTGTCCCTGCCGATCTTCGACGGTGGCCGCAACCAGGCCAACCTGGATTTGAGCAAGGCGCGCTATGCGGAAGCCGTTGCGAACCATGAAACCAAACTGCTGACGGCCTTGCGCGAAGTGGAAGATGCCTTGTCCGACGTGGAGCAGCGCCAGTTGCAGGGTGACGCCCAGGCCCTGTCGCAGGCAGCGGCGGCGCGCGCCTACCTGGTGGCGCGCACGCGCTACGAGCGCGGTATTTCGACCTACCTCGACGTCACCGATGCGCAGCGCAGTTCGCTGGCAGCGGACCGCGCCGCCGCGCAGATCAAGACCCAGCGCTTGCTGGCGACCGTTGCCGTGGCCCGTTCGCTCGGTGCCGGCTGGCAGCCGGACGGCGAGCTGGCCAAGCTGGCGTCCGCGCCAGCTGTGAAGGTGAACTAAGCACAATGGTTACGTGAGCGTGGCCGGCGGCGGTGTCGCCGCTGGCCCGTAGCGTTCCAGCAGAAAATCGATGAAGGTCGTCAGCTTGGGCGTGGGATGGCGGTCGCGCGGATACAGCACATGCATCAGGCGCGGCGCTGGCACGTAATCTTGCAGCAGCGGTACCAGGCGGCCCGCCGCGATATCGTCTGCCAGTAAAATTTCCGCCTGCATGACGATGCCGAAGCCGTGCAGGGCCGCCATGCGCAGCGCCTGGCCATTGTTCGAGCGGAAGCGGCTTTCGGCCGCCGCGCCATCGTGGCGCGCTGCCTTGCCGCTCAGGCGCCAGCGCATGTGGCGTGACCATTGCATGAAATCCACGCACTCGTGCCGCGCCAGGTCGTCTGGGGTGCGCGGCGTGCCGTGCCTGGCCAGATAGTCGGGTGAGGCGCAGATCACCATCGCGTAGTGCCGCAAGGGCCGCGCCACCATGCCGGAATCCTCTAGTGCGCCGATGCGGATGGCTGCATCGAACCCTTCTTCCACCAGGTCCACCATCCTGTCGTTCAGATTCAATTCCAGGCTCACGTCCGGGTAGGCTGTCAGGTATTCGGCCATTAGCGGCGCGATGCGTTCGCTGCCGAAGGACACGGGCGCCGTGATTTTCAGCTTGCCGCGCGGCGCCGTGCGCATGGCTTCCGCGCCCCGTTCGGCCGCGTGGATGCTGGCCAGGATCTGGCGGCACTGCTCCACATATTGCTGGCCGATTTCCGTCAGGCTTTGCCGGCGCGTGGTGCGCGCCAGCAAGCGCGTGCCCAGCCGTTCTTCCAGCTGTTTGATGTGCTTGCCCACCATCACGGGCGAGATGCGGAAGGTGTCGGCGGCCGCCGTAAAACTGCCCTGGTCGACGACGCACACAAAGATTTCCATGCTGCGCAATTTATCCATACGCCTTGATTGCAAATTGTGGGTTGGTAATCTTGTAAATTTTAGTGTATTTATTCCTTTTTGGAAGCGGCGCATACTGGCTCCATCATTCAACCCCAGACAAGGAAGCAGCATGAAAATCGTCATCATCGGCGCCAGCGGCACCATCGGCACGGCCGTCGCCGCCCAACTGGCGCAACGCCATGAAATCATCGAAGTGGGCAGCCGCAGCGGCACGCACCAGGCTGACATGGGTGACATCGCGCAAGTGCGCGCGCTGTTCAAGCGCATCGGCAAGGTCGACGCTGTCGTCGTCACGGCCGGCAAGCTGCATTTCGGTCCCCTGGCCGAATTTACTCCCGAGCAATTCCAGCTGGGTCTGGACAGCAAGCTGATGGGCCAGGTCAACGTGGCGCTGGTGGCGCAGGAATACCTGAACGACGGCGGCTCGATCACGCTCACCAGCGGCATCGTGGCCGAGCAGCCGATCCGCTTCGGCGCGGCCGCCAGCATGACGAATGCGGCCGTGGAAGGCTTCGTGCGGGGCGCCGCCATCGAACTGGCGCGCGGCGTGCGCATCAATGTCGTCAGTCCCACGGTCCTGGCCGAATCGCTGGACGCGTATGGCCCGTTCTTCTATGGCTTCGAGCCGGCCGCTGCCAGCCGCGTGGCCCTTGCCTACAGCCGCAGCGTGGAAGGGGCGCAGACGGGGCAGGTGTACCGGGTCTGGTAAGCGGCTTGCCATGCCATGGGGGCAGGTGGGACAATCGCAGGCTGAGCAAGAAAGCGGTAGCGCGCCATCCGCGCCAGCCGCTTCTGAGAAAAATCTTACCGAGACCCCCATGAAAAAACTCCTGCTTCCCCTGCTGATGGCCGCCGCCGTCGGCAGCACCTGCGCCGCAACGCCAGTCGCCGCACCAGCAACCCCGGCCACCGCGCAACAACTGACCGCCATGAGCGCGCGCTACGCGCCCGTCGCGCTGAGCGCCGATGTCACGCATCTGTCCGCGGGCGACCGCCAGGCCATCGCCAAGCTGGTCGAAGCGGCCAAGCTGGTCGACGTGCTGCAGCTGCGCCAGCGCTGGTCCGGCAATGAAGCCCTGTGGGCGGCCTTGAAGAAGGACAAATCAAAGCTGGGCCAGGCCCGTTTGAATTATTTCTGGATCAACAAGGGCCCATGGTCGGTGCTCGACGCGCACGCCTCCTTCATGCCGGCCAGCTATGCGGGCATCGCCATTCCCGCGCACAAGCCGGAAGCGGGCAATTTCTATCCGCAGGGCGCCACCAAGGCCAGCCTGGAAGCGTGGATGAATGGCTTGTCGCCGGACGGCAAGCAGCAGGCGCAATGGTTCTTCACGACGATTCGCGCGGGCAAGGATGGCAAATACCAGACGGTCAAATATTCGGACGAATACAAGGTGGAGCTGAAGCAATTGGCCAAGCTGCTCGACGAGGCGGCGGCCGTCACGGACAATGCTTCCCTGAAGAAATTTTTGACCCTGCGCGCCAAGGCTTTCCTCGACAACGACTATTTACCATCCGACTTCGCCTGGATGGACCTCGACTCGCCCGTCGACATCACCATCGGCCCGTATGAAACGTATAACGACGAGCTGTTCGGCTACAAGGCTGCGTTCGAAGCGTACGTGAACATCCGCGACCAGGCGGAAACGCAAAAGTTGAACTTCTTCGCCAAACACATGCAGGAGCTGGAAGACAACCTGCCGCTCGACGCCCAGTACCGCAACCCGAAAGTGGGCGCGCTGGCGCCCATGGTGGTGGTCAACCAGGTGTATGGCGCCGGCGACGGCAACATGGCCGTGCAGACGGCCGCCTACAACTTGCCCAATGATGAGCGCATCATCAGCGCGCGCGGCTCGAAGCGCGTGATGCTGAAAAACGTGCAGGAAGCCAAGTTTAAGGCCACCCTGACGCCCATCTCGAAACTGGTGCTCACGCCCGAAGCGCAGCAGGACGTCGATTTCAATTCTTTCTTCACGCACATCCTCGCGCATGAAATCATGCACGGCCTGGGCCCGCATGCCACCGTCGTCGATGGCAAGCCATCCACACCGCGCCAGGATTTGAAGGAAGCATACTCGACCATCGAAGAAGCCAAGGCCGATATCACGGGCCTGTTTGCGCTGCGCTACATGATGGACAAGGGGCAACTCAACGATACCCTGGGCCAGGGCGAGGCGGCCGAGCGCAAGCTGTACAACACTTTCCTCGCCTCCGGTTTCCGTACTCTGCATTTCGGCTTGACCGATTCGCACGCACGCGGCATGGCCATCCAGATGAATTACATCCTCGACAAGGGCGGCTTTGTTTCCCTGGGCGATGGCAAGTTCGGCGTCGATTTTGGCAAGATCAAGCAAGCCGTGATCGACCTGGACCGTGAATTTCTGACCATCGAGGCGACGGGCGATTATGCGCGCGCGAAAGACCTGATGACCAAGTACGTGGTGATCCGTCCTGAAGTGCAGGTCGCGCTCGACAAGATGAAGGCCGTGCCGAACGATATTCGCCCGGAATTCGTCACGGCCCGCGCGCTGGACAAAGCAATGACTGCGAAGAAATAAACCCGACCTTGACTATTGTCAGTGTGAAAAGCCGGTGCACTGCACCGGTTTTTTTTCGTCTTTATTTATGAAAAGTTGCCAGTTTTTCCTTGTGGAAATATTTTCACCGCTTACTCTGCAGTAGTTGCTTCTCTTCCGTCCCATCGATCCCATGCCACATCCGCTCTTGCTGATGAGCTTGCTCATCGTTTTTTCCCCTGTGCCCGCCGTGGCTGCCGCCCAGCTCACCGAGCTGGAAAGCCGCTGGCTGCAGGCGGGCCAGCCCGTCATCGCGTTTGCGCGCGCGCAAGGTTTGCCCATCGATATCATCGTGCAGCCCCAGGATGCGCCCGGTGCCGTGCCGCTGGCGCTGGGCTACGCAGCGGGGCGCTGCAAGCTGGTGCTATCGCTGCGCGGCAATGCGCAGGCGGACAGTGTCTTGCAAGATGTACTGCCCGCGCGCCAAGGCCTGATGATGGAAGCGATGATGGCGCATGAAATCGGCCATTGCCAGCGCTATGCACAAGGTGACTGGCACGTCTTGCCACGCGGCTTTATCGAGCCGCTCGGCACGCAGCGGGGCAAGCTGACACCGCTGGCGCAGGAGTTGCGCGAGACGCGCCGCGAAGAGGCCTATGCGGACTTGGTGGCCCTGGCCTGGATGCATGGACGCCACCCTGGCCAATACCCTGATGTGCTGGCCTGGATGCGCGGCGTGCGCGCGGTGGGTAGCGGCGCGGGCGGCGGTGTAGGAAGTTCCCACGCCACGCAGGCTTGGCTGGCGCTGGCGGATGGCGAAGGCGCATTTGCTGGGGCCGCTTCACCATTTGAACAGGCGCAAGTATTGTGGCGGAAGGGCTTGAGCGGCGACAAATAAACGATGATTTTTATGTGAATGGCCTGTCAGCGTGTGCTGTCGCACGGAGCTTTGCGCGCGGCAGGGGTCTAATCTGGGCATCAACTAACCAGAGAGGAACCATCATGAACAAAATGATCGCACTCATGCTGGCCGCCAGTGCCAGCGCCCTGCTTGCCGCCACGCCCGCGTATGCGCAGGATGCCTCGTACAAGAGCTTGACAGACAAGGCAACGGCCGACTACAAACAGGCCAAGGCCGCTTGCGACGCCCACAGCGGCAACGCGAAAAAAGTCTGCGTGGAAGAAGCCAAGGTGGCGCGCACCAAGGCCGAATCGGACGCCGTGGCGCAATACCGCAACACCCCGCGCGAACTGGGCAAGGCCCGCAAGGACGTCGCCAATGCCGAGTATGACCTGGCCAAGGCCAAGTGCGGCGACCGCACGGGCGCCGAAAAGACCGCGTGCATGAACGATGCCAAGGCGGCGAAAACGGCCGCGCTGGCCGACGCCAAGACGGGCGCCAGGGCCGGCACCAACGTGGCGCAGAATCCCCCCGCCACGATGAAGGAAAACTGCGACGCCATGGATGCGGCGGCCAAGGCTGCCTGCATGACGCGCAATGCGGCCGGCAGCACCAAGATGGCAGTGGAAGACTCCGTCATCACCACCAAGATCAAGGCAGGCCTCGTCAAGGACAATGACTTGAAAGCGCTCGATGTGCACGTGGAAACGGTGAATGGCGTCGTCATGCTCAGCGGATTCGTGCCTTCCCAAGAGCAAGTGAAAAAAGCCGCCGACCTGGCCCGTGGCGTGGAAGGCGTGACGGATGTGAAGAATGGCTTGAAGGTGAAGTAGGCCAGGTGGCGCCTGCCGTTGTGATACCTTGCTTGCATGAAAAAAGCCAGGTCCGCGCCTGCGGAGCCTGGCTTTTTCATTTTTTTAAGAACGCCTCAGAACACGTTCAGGGCAAGGCGCATTGCCGAAGGCAGTACGAATAGTACGACTAGGCAATGCAAAGCCGCCATGGACTGTTCTGTGGTGTTCTCATTTTAAATACTTTGCCAGCCAGCCCTCTACTTCGCTATAGAAGAAGCGGCTGTTCTCGCCCTTCAAGATCCAGTGGTTTTCGTCCGGGAACACGAGCAATTTCGCTGGCACGTTCAGGCGTTGTTGCACGGCAAAGTTCATCAAGGCATTGTTGGCCGGCACGCGGTAATCGAGTTCGCCCACGGTGATCAGGATGGGCGTCGTGAAGCCCGTGCCTTTTTCATGGTTGCCCGCTTGCATGACCGGGCTTTGGTCGCGCCACACGGGCAGGTTCGACCAAACGGGGCCGCCCGCATTGGTTTCACGGCCGAAACCGCCATCGCTGGTGCCCCACTGCATGATCAAGTCCATTTCGCCCGCATGCGAGACGATGGCCTTGTAGCGCGTGGTGGTCGCTTGCAGCCAGTTGGCCAGGTGGCCGCCATAGCTGGCGCCGCCGGCTGCCAGTTTCGTGCCGTCGATGAAAGGGTATTTCTTGATGGCTTCATCGACGCCCTGGTTGACTTCGTCGCCCGGACCCTTCAATGGGTCGAATTGAATCGAGCGCGAGAATTGCTCGCCATAGCCGGTGGAACCCTTGTAGTCGGTCAGCAGCACGACATAACCGGGCTTGGCCAGCAAATGATAGTTCCAGCGCAGCACGAACTGGTCGCGCCACATGCTGGCCGCGCCGCCGTGGATGACGGTAAACAGCGGGTATTTCTTGTTCGGGTCAAAGTTGGCCGGCTTGATGAGCATATTGTGGATCTGGCGGCCGTCAGCCGTGGTGAACCAGAAGTGCTCGGGCGCTTGCCAGTCGATCTTGCTGGCTTTCTCCGTGTTGAAGGCTGTCAGGCGTTTCGGCTGCTTGCCGTTGAAGGCATAGATTTCCGGCGGGTTGATGGACGACTCCCACACGCCGACCAAAGCCTTGCCGCCGCTGCTCAGCGAATTGATGCTGCCCGTTGGCAAGGATGGCTCTTCACGCACGTCGCCGCCCCTGGCATCGATCGAGTACAGTTTTTCCAGGCCCGCATGTTCATAGCTGAAGAGGACGCGCTTGCCGCCTTCGGGCAACACGAAGCGCGAAATCGAACGGTCCAGCTTGGCTGTCAATATCGTTGGCGCAGGATTGCTCATTGGCCAGGCGAAACTGGCCAGGCGCTTCACGTCATACACCTTGCCAGGCGTTTGCGCGTCGCTGAGGGCGAACAGGGTCTTGCCGTCGGCCGCAAATTTCAGGGAAGCGTAGCTATGTTTGTCCTGCGTCAAACGCTGCGCTTCGCCGCCCGCCACGGGCAGCAGATACAGTTGCGAGACCACGGCTTCGCGCTGGGCCGCGTCGCGGTTGGTGGCGGCGTTGAAGACGATGGCCTTGCCATCGGGCGTCCAGACGGCGTCCAGCGATTGCCCTTCGTCGCCCTGGCCGCCGCCAAAGCCCGGCAGGGCGACCAGTTGCGTGCCCGACAGGATGTCGCGCGCTGTGTTTTCATCTCGGGCAGCGGCGTCGGCATCGACGATGAACAAGCGCACTTGCTTGTCGGTCAGCCATTTGTCGAAATAGCGGGGTGCCGTCGTTTCATACGAGCGGGCGCTGACTTTGCGTTCCTTGCGCTCTTTGGCGCTTTGCTTGACATCGCTTTCCGTCTTGTTGCCCGGATAAATGTCGCTGACGAACAGTAATTGCTTGCCGTCCGGACTCCATTTCGGCATGCGCGCGCCCAGGGTGAGCGAGGTCAGGCGCTGCGCTTCGCCACCAGCGGCCACGTCGAGGCGGTAAATCTGGCCCGCTTCATCGCCGTTGCGCTTGGCGACAAACACCAGCTGGCGGCTGTCCGGCGACCAGGCCACGGCGCCTTCGCCACCCTTGGAATAGGTCAGGCGGCGCGCGGCGCTGTCATCAAGCAGCGACTTGATCCACAGGTCCGACCATTGATCCTTGCTGTCGTAGGCGCTGTCGACGACGGTAAACACGGCCCACTTTCCATCCGGGCTGGCGACGGGCGCGCCCACCCGTTTCATCAGCCATACGTCTTCATGCGTGATGGCGTGTTTGGCTTGCGTTTGCGTGGCGGCAACTGGTATAGCCGCCGTAGTATCGGCGGCGTGGATGGTCGTTGCCAGCGAGGCGCAGGCCGCTGCGATCAGCAGGGAGCCGAGGGAACGGCGAAGACGGGGTGAGGTCATGGGCGTGGTCCGGGAAGTGAAAAAAGTACAGCGGGCAACATTATTGCCCATCGTTTCCTGCACTGCCAAGGCTGAGTACCGTTACTTACCAAGCGGGACGGGTGTGTAACGGGCGGGTGCAGCCTGGCTGATCAGTTAAACTTGCCGCTTTACTCACGCTGGCGCTGCTTGAACATGAAAATTTGTCTACCCTTATTGAAAACGCTATTGCTGGGTGCGGGCGCGCTGCTGGCCGCCCCGGGCTTTGCCGCTGCGCCCGCTCCCTACCCGAATACCAGCGCCATGGGCGTGGGCCACGCGGAAAGCACGGCCTGGTATGCGACTTGCCTGAAGGTCAAGGATGCGGCGCCGCCGCCGGCCGACCTGCCGGCACCGTCCGCCGTGGCATCCTTGCAGCAATGCCAGGCGAGCGACCTGTATTACGATACCAAGAGTATGTCCGCGCCCAAGCCGGCCGACTGGCGTCCCGCGCGACATTGCGCCATGGCCACGCAAAACAGCGCCGTGCTGATGATGCTGTACCAGAATGGACAGGGCGTACAGAAAGATCCGTTGCTGGCGCTCAAGTATGCGTGCAGCATCGATGCGGCGCCGGCCGAGATGCAGGGACGCATAGAACATTTGCAGCAGATGAATGCCAGCGGACGCGGCATGATGGACTGGTGCGACGACATCACCAGTGGCTACATGATGGGCGTGTGCAGCGCCATCGATGCGCGCCAGAAACAAAGAGTGCGCATGCAGGCGACAGGCAAAGTCAGTGCAAGCATGCCGGCCGTGGCGCAAGCGTCGCTGCAAAAGCTGCAGGCGGCGGCCAGCAAGTTTGCCGATGCGCGCGCGGCCAACGAAACGGATTTGAGCGGCACGGCGCGCGCCGCCCTGAGCATCGCCACCCGCACGGCCGAGCTTGATTTGCTGGCGCAGGATGTGCGCGAGTACGAAGCGGGCAAGCTGCCGGCCAGCATGTCCAAAGGGCAGGTGGCGGCGCTCGACAAGGAGCTCAACGCCATCTACGGCAAGCTCATGAAAAAGCCGGCCGAGACGTACGCGGGCGCCGTGGGCAAGGATGGCATCCGCGCCACCCAGCGCCTGTGGCTGGCGTACCGCGATGCCTGGATGAACTTTGGCGCCGTGCGCTATCCCGCCGTCACCAGCGACACCTGGGCCGGCCGGCTGACGGCGCGGCGTAATGCGCAACTGCAAGATTTGCTGGAGAATTAAGCCATGCGCGAAGCGTATTACCACGAAGACGATTTTTGCATGATCGAACTGTTGCCGCTCGATAACTTGCAGCACTGTTTGACGCAGATGGGCGAGCAGCAGGCGTTCGCCGATGCACACCGCAGCGGCGCGGGCTGGACGCAGATGTACGTGCCCGAGGCGCCGCCGTCGCAGATGCGCGCACTGGGCCTCACGGCCGATCAGTTGCGCCTGGCGCTGGCGGACGCCATGCCGCCCTACGATGCCGTCTACACGGGCTACAGCACTTACCGCGTGGAATGCAAGAACGTGCTGGCCTTTGGCGGCGAGAAAACGGAAACCTTGTTTGCCGGCCTGGGTGACGACGGCATCGTGGTGGATTTGTGGTGCAGCGACGCCATGCCGCAATTGCTGCTGCTGCCCTTGAAAGAGCAGTTGCTGCTGGCCGACTGGGGCGCCGGGTTTGCGTGCCCGCTGGCCGATGGAGACTTGTTCGCGCGCTATCTGCAGGAGTATGAACTGGACTGATCGAACTGAACTGATTACTCGCAGGCGATGGCATTCGGTTGCGCCACCTTGATGACCGACGCCAGGCGCGCCATGTCGTTGCCGTCGCCTTGCTCCACGTACGCTTGATAGGTGTCGATGACGATGCGCGCACGCGCTTGCCAGCCGCAATTGTCGGCCTGGCGCGCGGGCACGCGCAGCAGCCGGCGCGCCTCGCCATCGTTGCTGAAACAAAACCACGCATCGTGCGTCGCGGCAGGACTGGGCAAACGGCCCCACTGCGCCTTGTCGGGCGCGAAGCAGACGCGGTTGCCGATGATCTGCAGGCTCATCTCGTCCGTACGCGCGCTGTACTGGCCGTCGAGTACGATGGGTGGCTGTACTTGTGCTTGTACCTGCGCGGACAGGCAGGCGGCGGCCAGGAGGAGGGTGGCGGCAAGTTTCATGCATTTCTTTCAGGGCTGGCAAGACGAAGCGCCAGTATAACCGCGAGGGCTGGAAACGAAAAAAGCCCATCCGTGAGGATGGGCTTTTTAGTACTGCGCATTCGTGGTAGGCCGTGCGGGATTCGAACCTGCGACCAACGGATTAAAAGTCCGCTGCTCTACCAGCTGAGCTAACGACCCGAAAGAGGCCGCATTATATATCAGTTGAAAAAGAATGCAAAGCATTCCTGCGAGAAAGTGCTGGCCAGCTAATGCAGGGCTGCCGTGATCTTCAGCACTTCGTCGATGCTGGTCGTGCCGTCGATGATTTTGCGCGCGCCGGCGATACGCAGCGGCGTCATGCCGTCGAGGATGCTCTGGCGGCGCAGCATGTGCAGGTCGGCGCCCGCCTTGACCAGCTGGCCGAACGTTTCCGTCACGCTCAGCAGTTCATAAATGCCGGCACGTCCCAGGTAGCCGCTGTGCCGGCACTGGGCGCAGCCGACAGGGCGGTACGTGGCCTGTGGCCGTTCCAGCTGGCCGCCCGTCAGGCGCTGCCATGCAGCCGCGCCTGTGGCGGCGTCCAGCTGCTTGCAGCCCGGGCACAGGCAGCGAAGCAGGCGCTGCGCCAGCACGCCGATCAGGCACGCTTCCAGCAGATAGGCGGGCAAGCCCAGTTCCAGCAGGCGCATGACGGCCGAGGGCGCGTCGTTGGTGTGCAGGGTCGACAGTACCAGATGGCCCGTCAACGCCGCCTGGATGGCCATCTCGGCCGTGGCCAGGTCGCGGATTTCTCCCACCATGATGATGTCGGGATCTTGCCGCATCAGCGCCCGCACGCCATCGGCAAACGACAGTTCGATGCCGGCCTGGGTTTGCACCTGCATCTGGTTGAAGGCCGGTTCGACCATTTCAATGGGGTCTTCCACCGTGCATACATTGACTTCGCTGCCGGCCAGCGCCTTCAAGGTGCTGTACAGGGTGCTGGTCTTGCCCGAACCGGTGGGGCCCGTGACCAGTACGATGCCGTGCGTGCGCGTTGTCAGCTGCCGCCAGCGTTCGGCGTCCGCGGGCGGAAAGCCCAGATCAAACAGGCTCTTGATGGCGATTTCCGGGTCGAAGATGCGCATGACGAGCTTTTCGCCGAAGGCCGTGGGCAAGGTTGACAGGCGCAGCTCGATTTCCTGCCCCTGCGCATTGCGCGTCTTGATGCGGCCATCCTGGGGGCGGCGCTTTTCCACCACGTCCATGCGCCCAAGCAACTTGATGCGCGCCGTCATGGCCAGCAGCACCACGGGCGGCAATTGATAGGCCTGGTGCAGGCGGCCATCGATGCGCAGGCGCACGAGGCCCGCGTCGCGCTTCGGTTCCAAATGGATGTCGGACGCGCGCTGGGCAAACGCGTATTGCCACAGCCAGTCGACGATGCGCACCACGTGCTGGTCGTTGGCATCGAGGCTGGTCTTGTTGCGCCCCAGTTCCACCAGCTGTTCGAAATTGTGGCGCAGCGCCAGGTCTTGCGTGGACGCTTGCCGGGCCACTTTGACGGAACTGGCCAGGCTGAAAAATTGCGCGATGGCGTCGGCGATGTGCAGCGGATTGGCAATGACCAGGCTCAGCTTGCGTGGCGCCAGGTTCCCCAGCTGCGCCTGCCAAGCCAGCGCGTAGGGCTGGGCGGTGGCGATGACGATGCGCTCCAGTGTGCTTTCCACCGGCAGGATGTTGAAGCGGGCCGCATAGCCGGCCGTCATGACGTCGGCGACCTGGCTGAAATCGATGTGCAAGGGATCGATGCGCATGTACGGCAGGCTTGCGCGTTGCGCCAGCCACGCGCACAGGCTGTCGAGCGTCAGCGCACCGTGGGCGATGTTGCACAGCGGATGCAAGGGTGGCGCCGGCAGCAGGGCGGCCTGGACGACGATGGCGGCAGCTTGCGCCGCGTCGAGCAAGCCGTCTTCCTGCAGCCAGGCCAGCAGTTGCGGCAGTTGCAGCGGCGTGTCGGGAGAGGGAGGAGGGGAAGCGGGCATGGCCGGTGCCTTTCAGGGCTGCCGGCCTTGCGTGGGTGTGCCGGCGCTTACAGGGTGCTGACGATGCCCTTGACCCAGGTCTTGGCGGGCAGCTTGGTCTCGGTGACGATCTGCTTGGCGCGCTCGAGCAGGGTGGCTTGCGCCTCGGCACCGAGTGCCACTTTCGTCTTGAAAGCGATCGCCACCACGTTCCCATCATGGACTTCCGGCAGGCAGATCACCTGTGCAAACGCAAACTTCATCGCCTTGATGTTCTTCGCGTAGCTGGGATGGTCGCCAAACAGGTTGACCGTCATGATGCCGTGCGGCGCCAGGCAGGCGCAGCAGGCGGAATAAAAATCCGCGCTGTCGAGCACGGGACCGCGCGCCGTGGCGTCGTACAGGTCCACCTGCAGGGCGTCCAGGGTGCCATGGTTGGCCTCGTCGTTGACGTAGTCGAGCGCATCCATCTCGCGCACGTGCAGGCGCTCGTCGTTGAGCGGCAGCTTGAACATCGAGGCGCAGATGGTGATGACGGAGGGATTGAGTTCGATGGCTTCCACTTGTGCCTGCGGGAACTGGCGGTAGCAGAACTTGGTCAGCGCGGCCGTGCCCAGACCCAGTTGGGCCAGGCGCTGCGGTTGCTCGATCCACAGCATCCACGCCATCATCTGCTGCGCGTATTCGAGCTCCGGCCAGTCCGGCTTGCGGATGCGCATGGCGCCCTGCACCCATTCCGTGCCGAAATGCAGATAGCGCACGCCATCCATTTCGGACAGGGTGACAGGGGCGTAGCGGGGCTTGCGCGCGGGGCGCGAGGATTCGACTTGTTCGATGGATTTTCGTTTGATAAGCATAAGGCGGCCTGAAAGTGTGCCGCATTATAGCCCGTGCCGTGGCGCCATAAAAAATGCCGGCCCCATGAGAACGACATGGGGCCGGCATTTTAATACTGAGTAACAACGCCTGACAGAAGCGTCGCGAGCGGAAGGCAGAGGTGGCCGAGAAGCGCAACCGTGCTTGAGCACGGTGAGCATCGCAGGCCGCCTATGCCGACGCGCAGCAGCTTATGTCAAGCGTTACTGCTGTGCGGGCTCGATGGAGACGCGCAGACGGACGCGCTCGCCTGGATCGTAGGACATGATGCTCGTGTAATTGCGCCCGCGGTAATCGTAGGTGACCTGGTAGCCGTTGTTGCGCGATTCCCAGTGGTCGACCTGGCGGCATTGCTTGACGGCTTGTTCCTGCATGCCACCCTGGTAGTTGTTCTGATTGTCGACACGGTCGCCGACGACGGCGCCGGCAATTGCGCCAGCAGCGGCGGCGGCCGTGCGGCCATTGCCGCCACCGACCTGGCTACCGAGCAGGGCGCCGGCGATACCGCCGACGATGGAGCCGCCAGCGCTGCGCTGTTGCGGCGGCGCCTGCACTTGCACGTATTCCGTGCGGCATTCCTGGCGTGGACGATTGATCTGTTCCACTTGCGGCACGACGCGCACGACCTTGCCGAAATCTTCAAAGTCGGCGGCCTGAGCGAGTGGCAATGCGCCGATACAGAGGGCTGACATCATCAATTTGGCTTGCAAGTTCATTTGTAACCTCATTATGTAGAGAATCTTTCAGGGTATTTTTTACAACTTGGGACTATAGTAATCCCGCCAGACCGGGACAAGTGTTTCGCATGGCAACAAAATGTAACAGCCCAAGCCCCTTGCCCCACAGTCTGTAACATGCACTTTCAATCGATACAAGATGTTGAAGTGACTTGAAACCAGCGGTTTGTAACAAATCTTGCGTTTGACATCATATTCGGGTTGATTCATGCAGGACAACACGTTACCCTAATACGCGTATGGCTTATATAAAATCGCACTGAATCGCATAAAAGTGGATACAGATCGAATCACCGCGCGCGCATTGACCCGCGTGCGGGGATGCAATAAGAAGAGCAGCTAAAACAAATCCATACATAACAGGTCGATTTGAGGGAAAAATGAGTTTGTTACTAACCGTGCCGCCCAACCTTGTCCAGTCCATCCGTGCCTTTCGCGTGACCGAGTTACAAGACGAGGCGATCCGTCTCGGGCAGCACTTTTTATATGCGCATTGCAACGCTGGACAGACCAAACAACAAGTCATCGGCATTATTGCAGAAGCATTCCTGTTTCCGAAAAACCTGGCGAAGAATTTCGATGCCTTGCGCCTGTGCCTGACGGATACCATGCACAAGGCCGGCACGCAAACAGGCTTCCTGGTGGTGCTCGAACAATTGCCAAATACGCAAAAATTCGACAAGGAAGCGCGCGAGATCCTGCTCGACGTATTCCGCGACGCGGCTGACTACTGGGCCGAGAAGAAAGTGCCGTTCCGCGTCTTCTATTCGTTCGAGTAAATACTTACTCTTGCCGCGGCGCCGTCAAACCGGCCTCCCATGCAGATGGCAATCAGCATCGCCGGGCGGCTGCGGCGCTTTGGCGTCTATGTTGCGCCGCAACAATAATACCGGCCTTTCTAGATTCGCATCGCCATAGCGGGTACAATGCGCGCTATGAAAAATATCGTTATCCTCATTTCCGGACGCGGCAGCAACATGGAAGCGGTCGTACGCGCGGCGCAAGCCGAGCAATGGCCAGCCCGTATTGCCGCCGTCATCAGTAACCGGGCCGACGCCCAGGGATTGATTTTTGCCGCGGAACATGGGATAGCGACGGCAGTCGTTGCCAACAAGGATTATGCCAGCCGCGAGCAGTTTGATGCGGCGCTGCAAGCCGTGATCGACGGCTTCGCCCCCGACCTGGTCGTGCTGGCCGGTTTCATGCGCATCCTGACGCCGCCCTTCGTCGAGCATTACGCGGGGCGCATGCTCAATATCCACCCGTCCCTGCTGCCGCTGTTCCCGGGCATGGCGACGCACCGCCAGGCGCTCGAGGCTGGTGTGACCGAACACGGCGCGACCGTGCATTTCGTGACTGCCGAGCTCGATCATGGCCCGGCCGTGGTGAGCGCCGTGGTGCCGGTCTTGCCAGGCGACACAGAAGACAGCTTATCGGCGCGCGTGCTGGTACAGGAACATCTGCTTTACCCGCGCGCCATCCGCCTGTTCATTGACGATAAACTGTCAGTCGAGCATGGCCAAGTCCGCGTGGACCCTCAATAAAATATTACAGGAAGAATAACAATGAGATTGCCACCAGCGATACTTGCCAATGCTGAAGAAGTATTGCGCGAAATTTTACGTTTCACGGCCCCGGCCGACACCACCCTGTCGCGCTATTTCCGCGACCATCCGCGCCTCGGTTCGCGCGAACGCGGCGCCATCGCCGAAGGCATTTATGCCGTGCTGCGCAACAAATCGTTCTTTACTGATTTCGCCGAAGCGGGCAGTGGCCCGACCATGCGCCGCCTGACCATCCTCGGCCTGGCCGAAGCGGTCGGCGCCGACTCCCTGGGCGGCTTGACGGAAGAAGAAGTCGAATGGCTGGAACGCATCACGCAGATCGACCGCAGCCTGATGCCGGCGAACATGCGCGCCAACATGCCGACCTGGTTGTTCGACAAGCTGATCGCCCAGTTCGGCGAAGCGGAAACCGTGAAGCTGGCCGATGCGTTGAACGCGCCGGCGCCGCTGGACTTGCGCGTCAACTCGCTCAAGGCCACGCGTGAGGACGTGATGCTGGCCCTGGCCGAAGCACCGATCCTCAGTACCCCGACGCCCTATGCGCCGCTGGGTTTGCGCGTGATCAAGAAGCCTTCGCTGCAAAACATGCCTTTGTTCCAGAGTGGCGCCATCGAAGTGCAAGATGAAGGCAGCCAGATCCTGTCGCAGATCGTCGGCGCCAAGCGCGGCGAGATGGTGGTCGATTTCTGTGCCGGCGCGGGCGGCAAGACGCTCGCATTGGGCGCGCTGATGCGCAACACGGGCCGTTTGTATGCGTTTGACGTGTCGGAAAAGCGGCTGGCCAAGCTGAAGCCGCGCATGGCCCGCAGCGGCCTGTCGAACGTGCACCCGGTGCAGATCGCGCATGAGCGCGATGCCAAGATCAAGCGCCTGGCCGGCAAGATCGACCGCGTGCTGGTCGATGCCCCGTGCAGCGGCCTGGGCACCCTGCGCCGCAATCCCGACGTGAAATGGCGCCAGCAGCCGAACTCCATCGTCGAACTGCAAGCCAAGCAGGCAGCCATCCTGGCCGGCGCGGCGCGCCTGGTCAAGGGCGGCGGCCGTCTGGTGTACGCCACCTGCAGCTTCCTGAACGAAGAAAACGATTTTATCGCCGAGCAATTCCTGGCGGCGCATCCGGACTTCACCCTGGTGCCGATGAACAAGGTGCTGGCCGAACAGAAGATCGAGCTGGAAATGGGCGATTACCTGAAATTGTTGCCGCACCTGCACCATACCGACGGCTTCTTTGCCGCCGTCTTCGAGCGCAAGATCATGCCGAAAAAAGTTTACGCCGATGAGAAACCGGCCGACGACGTTGACGCTGAACAAGCCGAATAAGCCTGTCACGGGCCGCCGCTGCACCCTGCAGTGGCGGCTATCAATGCCGCCAGCCCGCCTGGCGGCATGGGCACACCGCCCAGCCGTCCCACCCTCCAGCCCCCATCTGCCATGAACGAAACCCCGCTGCTCAACCTGATCACTGATTTTGTCAATGATTTCCGTCAACCGGCCATCCTGTGGCAGGCGCTGGTCATCGTCGCCTGCCTGGCCCTGAGCTGGTTGCTGGTACGGCAGTTGCGCGTGTTCCTGCATCAGCGCGCGGAAGCGGCCGCCACGCCGGCCACGCCGGAAACCTTGCAGCGTACGGATAGTTTCATCCGCATCCTGACGCCTGTGCTGGCAGCCATGCTGCTGGGCATTGCGCAGCATTTCCTGGCCAAGTTCCAGTCGGTGAATCTGCTCAGTATCGCCATCCCCCTGTGTACGTCGATGGCGTTGGTGCGCTTCGGTTTTTATGTGCTGCGCCGCATTTTTGCCCGCCATGGTGACATCAGCCCCACCATGTTGCTGCTGGAAAAGATATTTACCGTCGTGGTGTGGGCCGGCATGGCCTTGTACATCACGGGCCTGTGGCCGGAATTGCATACCTTCCTGGAAGGCATCGTCGTGCCGCTGGGACGCAACAAGGTCTCCGTGGCTGCCATCTTGCAAGCCGCTATTTCGGTGGCCGTGCTGCTGGTGCTGGCCATGTGGGCCGGTACCTCGCTCGACGAGCGTCTGATGAAAATGCAGGGTCTGCACACCTCCTTGCGCGTGGTGCTGTCGCGCATGGGGCGCGCCGTGCTGATCCTCGTTTCCGTGCTGGTCAGCCTGTCGCTGGTGGGCATCGACCTGACGGTGCTGTCCGTATTTGGCGGCGCCTTCGGCGTGGCGCTGGGCTTTGGCTTGCAAAAGATCGCCGCGAACTTTGTCTCCGGCTTCATCATCCTGCTCGACCGTAGCCTGACCATCGGCGACATGATCACCGTCGGCCAGTTCACGGGTAAAGTCACGCAAATCAATACGCGCTATACTGTGTTATTGGGTGGCGATGGCGTTGAATCCATCGTGCCGAATGAAATGCTGATTTCCGGCGGCGTGCAGAATATGTCGCTGAGCAACCGCATGGTCTGGCTGTCGACGGCCGTGTCGGTGGGTTATGAAACGGATATCGATGTCATCTTCCCCTTGCTGGAAGCGGCGACGGCCAAGGTGCCGCGTGTGTCGCAAAGCAATCCGCCATCGGCTACCCTCGTGCGTTTCGGCGCCGACGGCCTCGACGTGCAGATCGGCTTCTGGATCGCGGACCCGGAAAACGGCACCGGCGGCGTGAAGTCGAATGTAAACCGCGCCATCTGGCGCACCTTGCAGGAACATAAGGTCACTGTACCGTTTCCGCAACGTGAATTGCGTATTGTTGGTACGCCTCCTGCCCCGCTCGCGGGCGCGGCAGAGGGTGAGTCCGCGCCATCCGGCACCCAGCCTTAACCTCGCTGCCTGCCTCCGATTTTGCCTGATAGCACCCATTAGGGCGTACAATTACGCCTAAAATTAACTCTGCCGGACCTCCAGAATCACTGGAGCGACCGTGCGCATGCCTGTCCACTTGGAGTAGTAGTAATGACATTGAGTTCCGTTTTATATGACGTTTTGCAGTTCATGGCAACTGGCATTACCGATCTGTCTGCATGGCAAGTTTTCCTGTACACCATGGTGGTCACGCACATCACGATCGCCAGCGTCACGATTTACCTGCACCGCCACCAGGCCCACCGGGCGTTGGAATTGCACGCGATTCCCAGCCATTTCTTCCGTTTCTGGCTGTGGCTGACGACGGGCCAGGTCACCAAGGAATGGGCTGCCATTCACCGCAAGCACCACGCCAAGTGCGATACGGAAGAAGATCCGCACAGCCCCGTGACGCGCGGCATCAAGAAAGTGTTCTGGGAAGGCGCCGAGCTGTATCGCGCTGAATCGAAGAACATGGAAACCATGGCCAAGTATGGCCACGGCACGCCGACGGACTGGATCGAGCGCAACCTGTACACCAAGTACAGCTGGCTGGGCGTGGTGTCGCTGTTCGTCATCAATTTTGTGTTGTTCGGCGTGATCGGCATTTCCGTGTGGGCCGTGCAAATGATGTGGATCCCCATCACGGCGGCCGGCATCATCAACGGCATCGGCCACTACTGGGGTTACCGCAACTATGACTGCGCCGACGCGGCCACCAACATCATTCCCTTCGGCATCCTGATCGGCGGCGAAGAGTTGCATAACAACCATCATACGTATGCGACGTCGGCCAAGCTGTCGTCGAAATGGTATGAAATCGATATCGGCTGGGCGTATATCCGCGCGCTGGAAATGCTGGGCCTGGCCAAGGTGAAAAAGCTGGCGCCGGAACCGAAGTTCTCGCACGGCAAGCTGGAAGCGGACTTCGAGACCTTGCAGTCGGTCATCGCCAACCGCTACGACGTGATGGCCAAGTATGCGAAATCGATCAAGCATGCCTGGAAGGAAGAGCTGGAACACCTGAAGCACAAGGCCGAACTGGAAAAGCGTTTCCTCAAATCGTCGCGCAAGCTGATGCAGCGCGAGCCGGGCAAGCTGGCCGATGCGCATCACGAGCAGCTGTCGGAATTGTTCCAGCACAGCAAGGCGCTGGAAACCATGCACCACATGCGTGTGGAACTGGGCGCCATCTGGGAGCGTTCGCACTTTACGCGCGAGCAGTTGCTGCAGAAGCTGCAAGACTGGTGCACGCGCGCCGAAGCGTCGGGCATCAAGTCGCTGCAGGATTTTTCCTTGCGCCTGCGCAGTTATGCATAAGTAAGCTGCTGCTGTATATCAAGGCCCTGGTTTCCAGGGCCTTTTTTTCGTCCAGGGAAAGTGGGAGGGAGCCGGCTGAAAATCAGGACGAAAAAAAACCGCTCATCGGAGCGGCTCTTTTTACAGAACACAATATCAATTACTTGATTTTGGTTTCTTTGTACGTTACGTGCTTGCGTGCTTTAGGATCAAATTTCATGATCTCCATTTTCGCAGGCGTCGTACGCTTGTTTTTGGTAGTCGTGTAGAAGTGACCCGTACCGGCGGTCGATTCTAACTTGATTTTGTCGCGGCCTGATTTTGCCATGATAGCTCCCTTATTCTGCTAATTAGACTTTTTCGCCACGAGCGCGCATATCGACCAATACGGCGTCGATGCCGACTTTATCGATGACGCGCAGACCGGCGTTGGACAAACGCAGGGAGACCCAGCGGTTTTCAGATTCAACAAAAATACGACGATTCTGCAAGTTAGGCAAAAAACGACGTTTGGTTTTGTTGTTTGCATGGGAAACATTGTTGCCGACCATCGGCTTCTTCCCAGTGACTTGGCAAACACGTGCCATGGCGCACTCCTTAAAGATATTCCAAATTGGAAAAACGAGAGTATATCTAAAATAAGCAGATTTATCAATGACTTGCGAAAAACAATTGTGTCATGTTTTTGTGAATTAATTTAACAATTTGATGTTTCCCTCTTTTTCATAGGGAAAACGCTGGTAAACGGCTTTGTTTGCTGCTAGATAAGCATCGCGGTACTGTCACGTATGTCCTTGTTTACACATAGTTAACTGACAATTGACCGCTGCAAAGCCGCGTCTGCGCTAGATCTGGCCGTGTTCCGCAAACGAATGCACTTGTCGCCCGGCCACGACGAAATGATCGAGGATGCGCACATCGACCAGCGACAAGGCCTGCACCAGCGCGCGTGTCAGTAATAAATCCGAGTCGCTCGGTTCCGGCGTGCCGGACGGGTGGTTGTGGGCCAGCATGACGCTGGCCGCGTTGTGCAGCAACGCTTGTTTCACCACTTCGCGTGGGTACACGCTGGTATGGGTGAGGGTGCCGCGAAACATTTCCCGGCTCGTGATCAGGCGGTTCTTGACGTCCAAAAACAACACGTGAAATGCTTCATGCGCCAGGTTGCCCAGGGTCAGGCGCAAATAGTCTTTGACGGCGTGCGGCGAATTGAGAGCCTGGCCCGCCTGCAAGTCCTCGATGATGGCGCGCCGCGCCAGTTCCATGACTGCTTGTAGCTGGGCAAACTTGGCGCTGCCCATGCCATGCACGGCGGAAAAACTCACCAGGCTGGCGCCGAACAGGCCGCGCAAGGAACCGAAGTGCTCGACCGTGTCGCGCGCCAGTTCCACCGCGCTCTTGCCGCGCACGCCCGTGCGCAGGAAGACGGCCAGCAATTCCGCGTCCGACAGCGATTGCGCTCCATCCTCGATCAAACGTTCGCGCGGCCGTTCGCGGGCCGGCCAGTCCTTGATGCCCATGCTGTTCTCCTGTTTGTCACCGGCGCGTGCCCCAGCATGCTCTTCTTTGACGAAGCCATGGGGCAGGCGCGGCCAGTGTGGCTTACAATATCGTTTTGCACCAGTTACCTGAAAACTACTATGTCCAACGAGCAACCAGCAGTCGTCACCGAAGCGGCTTACCTCACCCTGCATTATCGTCTTGCTACTGTTGACGGTACTGATATTGTCACTACCTTTAGCGGAAATCCCGCGACCTTGATGCTGGGACAGGGCCAGCTGGCGCCATTCCTCGAGCAGCGTTTGCTGGGCTTGCCTGAAGGCACGCACCAGACGTTCGAGCTGGCCGCCGGCGAAGGCTTTGGCGAGCGCAATCCCGAGCTGGTGCAGTCGGTGTCGCGCGCTACGCTGGACGAGAACTCGGTGCCGGGCGCCGACTACAAGATTGGCGACCTGGTCGACTTTGCCGCGCCGGGCGGCGGCCGCTTTGCCGGCGTGTTGCGTGAAATGCGCGAGGACTCGGCCCTGTTCGACTTCAATCATCCGCTGGCCGGCCAGCCGCTGCGCTTTGAAGTCAAGCTTATTTCGGTGCTGTGAAGGAATAGCGATGGATAAAGAACTGTTACTGGCCCAGCCCCGCGGTTTCTGCGCTGGCGTCGACCGGGCGATTGAAATCGTCGAGCGCGCCCTGCAACAATTTGGTGCGCCGATCTATGTGCGCCATGAAATCGTCCACAACGCCTATGTGGTGGCCGACTTGCGCAACAAGGGTGCCATCTTCATCGACGACCTCGATGACGTGCCTGCTGGCAATACGCTCGTGTTTTCAGCGCATGGCGTGTCGAAAGCCGTGCGTGCCGAGGCGGAATCGCGCGGCCTGAGCATTTTTGATGCGACTTGCCCGCTGGTCACCAAGGTACATATGGAAGTGGGCAAGATGCGCCGCGAAGGCCGCGAGATCATCATGATTGGCCACGATGGCCATCCCGAGGTGGAAGGCACGATGGGGCAGGCCGATATGGGCATGCATCTGGTGGAAACGCTCGACGATGTGGCGGCATTGCAGGTTGCCAATCCGGAAAGCCTGGCCTATGTTTCGCAAACAACGTTGTCAGTTGACGACACTCGCGACATTATCGAGGCCTTGAAGCTGAAATATCCGAACATCGCCGAACCGAAAAAAGGCGACATCTGCTACGCCACCACCAACCGCCAGGAAGCCGTGAAATTCATGGCGCCGCAAGTGGAAGTGGTGATCGTCGTGGGCAGCCCGAACAGCTCGAATTCGAACCGCTTGCGTGAAGTGGCCGAGAAGATGGGCACGCCAGCCTACATGGTCGACAATGCCTCGCAGATTGACCCCGCCTGGCTGGAAGGCAAGCTGCGCGTGGGCGTGACGGCTGGCGCCTCGGCGCCCGAGGTGCTGGTGCAAGCCGTCATCGACCGCTTGAAAGAGTGCGGCGTGAAGAGCGTGCGCCCGCTCGATGGCGTGCAGGAAGCCGTCACGTTCCCGATGCCGAAAGGCCTCGATGGCCTCAAGCGCGACGTCGCCTGAGTCTGTTGGGGGATTGAGTATGGATGAAATAGTTGCCTTATAGCCGAATTTAATTCGGAAATGATCGATTTATTCCAAGCTTAGTTTTTGCAAAAGATCGTTATGATTGCCTCAAGCTTGAATATGTTGTCGTTATGACTAAGCAAGGGTGTGCCCATTTTCAGTGCGTGCACCATGCTGGTGAGAACGGTCCAGGGATGGCACTGCAGGAATTCTTCCTCCGGTGCCGTTTTTGTATCAGCGACCCATGTTCTGGCGGAAGTTGTTCCCGAAAAATGCATGTTTGATAGGGCAATCATGGATACATTCATCCAGCAGATCATTAACGGCTTGGTGTTGGGCAGCATGTATGCCTTAGTCGCCCTTGGTTACACAATGGTGTACGGCGTGTTGAACCTGATCAACTTCGCCCATGGCGACGTGCTCATGATCGGCGCCATGGTGGGCTTGAGCATCCTCAAGTTGCTGGGCATTTATGTGCCGGACTGGCCCGGCTATTTGAAACTGGCCACCGCCATCCTCGGCGCCATACCCATCTGTATTCTGGTCAACATCATCATCGAGCGGGTCGCCTATCGCCGCCTGCGCAACGCCCCCCGCCTCGCCCCCCTGATTACCGCCATCGGCGTCTCCATCCTGCTGCAAACCTTTGCCATGATGATCTGGACGCGCAATCCCTTGCCCTTTCCCCAATTGCTGTCGACCGACCCCATCAACATAGGCGGCGCCGTGATTTCGCAAACGCAAGTGCTGTTGCTGGCCCTGGCCGCGCTGTCGATGGGCGGCTTGGTGTTGCTGGTGGAAAGAACGAAAATGGGCCGCGCCATGCGCGCCACGGCGGAAAACCCCCGGGTGGCGGGACTCATGGGCGTCGATTCCGACAAGGTCATCGTCGCCACCTTCGCCATCGGCGCCGCGCTGGCGGCCGTGGCCGGCGTGATGTGGGGCGCCAACTATGCGTCCATCCAGTTCTCCATGGGTGCCATCCCGGGCTTGAAGGCCTTTTGCGCGGCCGTGCTGGGCGGCATCGGCAATATCTATGGTGCCATGCTGGGCGGTATCTTGCTGGGCATTATCGAGAGCCTGGGCGCCGGCTATATCGGCGACATCACGGGCGGCTTCCTGGGCAGCCACTACCAGGACATCTTTGCCTTCGTCGTGCTGATCATCGTGCTGACCCTGCGCCCGTCCGGCATCATGGGCGAACGCGTGGCCGACCGTGCCTGATGTGAAACTGGGAGATTAAATCATGGCACTACTCGATTTTGACGCGAAGAAAAATCCGACCAAAGCCTACGCCGGCATGCTGGGCCTGGCCGCGCTGCTGATGGTGTTCCCGTTCTTTGCCGCGCAGTTCGGCAACTCGTGGGTGCGCATTATCGACATGGCCTTGCTGTACATCATGCTGGCCCTGGGCCTGAACATCGTCGTCGGCTTTGCTGGCTTGCTCGACCTCGGCTACATCGCCTTCTACGCCGTAGGCGCCTACCTGACGGCCTTGCTGGCCTCGCCCCAGTTCGCCATCTTGCTCGAATCGGTGGTGAATCAATATCCGGTGCTGGGCGAAACTCTGGTGCAACTGATGGGGCCGGAAATCCGCGAAAACGGCATCCATTTGTCGATCTGGATCATCGTGCCCCTGGCCGCTTTTGTCGCCGGCCTGTTCGGTGCGCTGCTGGGTGCGCCCACCTTGAAATTGCGCGGCGACTACCTGGCCATCGTGACCCTGGGCTTTGGCGAGATCATCCGTATCTTCATGAACAATTTGAACGACCCGATCAATTTCACGAATGGGCCGCAAGGCATCAATTTGATCGACCCGATCCGCATCTTCGGCGTCAACCTGGCGGGCGAGGCCGGTACCAACAGCACCGTCGTGGTGGGCGGCTTTTCCATGCCCTCCGTGAACGCCTATTACTTTTTGTTCCTCTTTCTGTGCATCGCCGTCGTGTTCGTCACCAAGCGCCTGCAGCATTCGCGCCTGGGCCGCGCCTGGGTGGCCATCCGCGAAGACGAGATCGCCGCGAAAGCCATGGGCATCAATACGCGCAACGTCAAATTGCTGGCTTTTTCCATGGGCGCTTCGTTCGGCGGCGTGGCCGGCGCCATGTTTGCCTCGTTCCAGGGCTTTGTCTCGCCGGAATCGTTTTCGCTGACGG
Source organism: Janthinobacterium kochi (assembly GCF_051380715.1). NCBI lineage: Bacteria > Pseudomonadati > Pseudomonadota > Betaproteobacteria > Burkholderiales > Oxalobacteraceae > Janthinobacterium > Janthinobacterium kochi. Next base: position 15,152 of record NZ_JBNYXO010000002.1, on the reverse strand, counting down.
AATCGATCGCCGTGCTGGCCATGGTGGTGCTGGGCGGCATCGGCCACATCCCCGGCGTGATACTCGGTGGTGTGATTCTCGCTTCGATACCCGAAGTGCTGCGCCACGTGGTGGAACCGGCCCAGCAGGCGCTGTTCGGCCATGTGGTGATCGAAGCGGAAGTGCTGCGCCAGTTGCTGTACGGCCTGGCCATGGTCTTGATCATGCTCAACCGCCCCGCCGGCCTGTGGCCATCGCCGAAGCACGAAGACCGGCCCGACCACGACGTCGATCAGCCGAATAAATCCACCGGCGTCGTGTCCGCTTAAGGAGGGGAACGCACCATGAGCGAACAGATCATTCTCAATATTGCCGGCGTGAACAAGCGTTTTGGCGGCTTGCAGGCGCTCACCGATGTGGGCATTACCATCCGGCAAGGGCAGATCTACGGCTTGATCGGCCCGAACGGCGCCGGCAAGACCACCTTTTTCAATGTCATCACTGGCTTGTACCAGCCCGACACGGGCACCTTCGAGCTGGCCGGCAAGCCGTATTCGCCGTCCGCGCCGCACAAGGTGGCGAAGGCGGGCATTGCCCGCACCTTCCAGAACATCCGCCTGTTTGGCGACATGACGGCGCTGGAAAATGTCATGGTGGGGCGCCATGTGCGCTCGCACCAGGGTGTGTTCGGCGCCATCTTCCGCCACAAGGCGGCGCGCGAGGAAGAGGCGTCCATCCGCCAGCGGGCCATGGAATTGCTCGACTTCGTCGGCATCGCCCAGTTCGCCAACCGCACGGCGCGTTTTTTGTCGTATGGCGACCAGCGGCGCCTGGAAATTGCCCGCGCGCTGGCCACCGATCCGACTCTGCTGGCCCTCGATGAGCCGGCGGCCGGCATGAATGCGACGGAAAAGCTGGCCCTGCGCGAGTTGCTGGTGAAAATCAAGGCTGAAGGCAAGACCGTGCTGTTGATCGAGCACGACGTGAAACTGATGATGGGACTGTGCGACCGCATCACGGTGCTCGAATATGGCAAGCGCATCGCCGAAGGCTTGCCGGCCGAAATACAACAAAACCCGGCCGTCATCGAGGCTTATCTTGGGGGATCGCACGCATGAGTAATAATGTTCTCAAGATCGCGGGCCTGCATGTGGCCTACGGCGGCATCAAGGCCGTGAAAGGCATCGACCTGGAAGTCAACCAGGGCGAGCTGATCGCCCTGATCGGCGCGAATGGCGCCGGCAAGACAACGACCTTGAAAGCCATCACGGGCACCTTGCCAGATTGCAAAATTGAAGGCACGATCAGCTATATGGGCGAGTCGCTCAAAGGCACGAAATCATTTCACCTGGTGGAAAAGAAACTGGCCATGGTGCCGGAAGGACGGGGCGTGTTTACCCGCATGTCGATCCGGGAAAACCTCATGATGGGCGCCTACACGCGCACGGACAAGGCCGGTGTCGAGGCCGATATCGAGAAATGGTTCGACGTGTTTCCGCGTCTGAAGGAGAGGGCGGCGCAGATGGCCGGCACCCTGTCGGGCGGCGAACAGCAGATGCTGGCCATGGCGCGCGCGCTGATGAGCCATCCGAAGCTGTTGCTGCTCGATGAGCCATCGATGGGCTTGTCGCCCATCATGGTCGAGAAAATCTTCGAGGTGATCCGCAAGGTCTCGTCCGAAGGCATCACGATCTTGCTGGTCGAACAGAATGCGCGCCTTGCCCTGCAAGCGGCGCACCGCGGCTATGTGATGGATTCCGGCCTGGTTACCATGGGCGGCAACGCGGCCGCCATGCTCGACGACCCGCGCGTGAAGGCGGCGTATCTGGGGGAGTAAGAGCACCATAAAAAATGCCCCAGCTGGGCTGGGGCATAATGGCATCCGTCGGGGAAGTACGGGATGGATGCCTGGAGGAGCTGGTATTAAAGTAACCCCCAATAAATTATTGTGATTTCTGACTTCCATAACCGGCGCTCTGCGGCGTTACTCACTGCTAGCAGTGCTCGCACTGCGTCGCAGCGAGCGCCTTGCATAGCATCCGGTTCTGTTTGTCATAAATTCACACTCATTTCCCGAGGATTACTTAGCGGACCGCCGTAGCGGTCGCGCCAGAATTACTTGGCAGTGCGCGGAACGGCTTTTTCAGCCGCTTGCGTGAACTGGTTCACGGCCGATGTCAGGTTTGCTTCGATGGCTTCGACGGCTTGCTTGCTGGTTTTCGAGAATTGCTCGTAGCCTGCATTGGCGTTGCCGATGGCGCTTTTCAGGATGGCGACGGCGTTTTCCGAACCGGCTGGCGCGTTCTTGGTGACTTCTTCCACCAGGGACAGGACTTTGCGGTTGGTTTCAGCGATTTGCGATTCAGCAGCTTTGCTGAACTCGGCTTGCGTGCCGGACGTGATGGCAGCCAGGTGACGGCCATAAGCGATGGCTTTTTCGGCGCTAGGCTGGGCTTGAGCAGCGCTCAGCGAGAAGAATTCTTGTGGATCTTTTGCCGACAGCAATTGCTTGGCGGCGGCGGTCGATTCTTCCAGCGTTGCCTTGGCAGCGGTCAGGTTCAGTTCGACGATCTTTTCGATGCCTTCGAAGGCTTTGCCCGTCAGCGACGAGAACAGGGCGAATTGGGCTTCCAGGTTGGCTTTGGTAGCGGACGAAAATTGCTCAGGAATTGAAAACATATAAATCTCCAAAAAATCGAAATCTGGTTAATTTGATGCTGCGTGTACCGTTTGGGAAAGCAGGTGAATCTAAATTTTCAAGCTGAACAAGAATTGTGCAACGCAACAAACCCTATTCTACGGCGAAAAAAAACGAAGTCAAGCGATTCTTGTGCGATGCAACAATTGAATAGATTTACATCAAAAACCATTGTTTCTAAAGAGAAATATTTAATTTCTGTGTGTCAATGGTTTAACCCTAAACTGTTATTTCCCCGCCTTTCAGGACGGGTGCGGCGCAGCATGCTAGACTTTGTCTCCCGCACTGGCGTAGCGCCCCGGTGCCGACCCCGTTTCCCGAGTTGATACCATGTCCAATCTTCCCGCCGCGGCTGGCACCAGCGGCAAAGCTCCTTTTCTGACGACCCTGGCGCCGATGGTCTTGCCCGGCTTCTTCGTGTTGTTATGGAGCACAGGTTTTATTGTCGCCAAGTTCGGCCTGCCCTACGCGCCGCCGCTGACCTTCCTGCTGCTGCGCTTCCTGGGCGTGCTGGTGATCTTGCTGCCGCTGGTGCTGCTGTTGCGCGCGCCGTGGCCGGTGGGACAGTTCCGCCAGATCGCCGTGGCCGGCATCCTGATGCAGGCAGGCTACCTGGCTGGCGTCTGGTGCGCCATCAAGCTGGGCATGCCAGCCGGTTTGAGCGCATTGATCGTGGGCATGCAGCCCGTGCTGACGGCATGTGCCGCGCCCCTGATCGGCGAATCCGTGCGTCCGCGCCAGTGGCTGGGGCTGTTCTTTGGCTTGCTGGGCGTGGCCCTGGTCGTGTATGCCAAGATCAACCTCGTGGGCCTGACCGTGGAAAGCGTGCTGCTGTGCGTGTTTGCCTTGCTATCGATGACGGCCGGCACCATGTACCAAAAACGCCACTGTCCCCAATTCGACTTGCGCACCGGCACGGTGGTGCAGTTTGCCGCCTCCATCGTCGTGGTGTTGCCATTTGCCCTGTATTACGAAGGGCTGGACTTGCATTTCAGCAATGTGCAATGGACGGCGAATTTCATAGGCGCCTTGCTGTGGTCGGTACTCGTGCTATCCATCGGCGCCATCTTCCTGCTGTTCGCCCTGATCCGCCGTAGCGATGCCACGAAAGTGACGGGCTTGCTGTACCTGACGCCGCCCACGACGGCTGTGATGGCCTGGCTGATGTTTGGCGAAGCATTTAATATGCTGGGCATCGCCGGCATGCTGGTGGCCGTGGTCGGCGTCGTGTTTGTGGTCAAGAAATAGAGAGAGCGGGAGAGCAGGGCAGTGAGCAAGCAAGCATTTGAAACACCGTCGGCGCAGCAAGCCGTGGACACCGTCATCGTGTCGCGTCGTTCGATCCGCGCCTTCCTGCCCACGCCGGTGGCGCAGGACGATATTGCGCGTATCCTGGAAGTGGCGGCGCGCGCGCCTTCGGGCGCCAACATGCAGCCGTGGAAAGTGTACGTGCTGTCGGGCGAAGCGCGCCTGCGCCTGTCGCGCCGCATCCTCGCCGCCTATGCCGCACCCAAGGCGCCAGATGCGCCCGCGCGCACGGCGTCGTATATCTATTACCCGCGCCAGTGGACGGCGCCATTCATCGAGCGCCGCCGCAAGATCGGCCTGGACCTGTATCAGCTGCTGGGCCTGGAGCGGGGCGACACGGCCGGCATGGCGGCCCAGCATGGACGCAATTTCCAGTTTTTCGATGCGCCCGTCGGCCTGATCTTTACCATCGAACGGGTACTGGAACAGGGTTCCTGGCTCGATTACGGCATGTTCTTGCAAAACATCATGCTGGCGGCGCGCGCGCGGGGACTCGATACCTGCCCGCAAGCGGCCTTCATCCACTACCATGACATCATCCGCGAGGAACTGGGCGTGCCGGCCAGTGAAATGGTGGTGTGCGGCATGGCGCTCGGCTATGCCGACCCGGACAAGATCGAGAACCGCTTGAACACGGAACGCGAGCCGCTGGCCGGCTTTGTTAAATTCATGGATAAATAGCGATTTCCAGCGATCTGCACAAGCAATCGGTTGATTAAGGATGAGTTTGTTTGCTGATCGCCAACGATTTGTATTTCGTTGCTGCAATAAATACTGTCCCAACTGTTAAATAGGCTTGCGATTACTCTGCATTTCGCTACACTGCAATAAGGCAACAGCTTCACGGGGAATTATCGAATGGCTAAGTTTAAACTTGCGCTGGGTGTCCTGGCTTCCCTGCTGTTTGCGTTGGCGCCGGCTGCGGCCGTGCACGCCAAGGAAGCGAACGGCAAATCCTCAGCCTCCAAGAAACACAATACCAAGAAAGTCAAAGTCGTGTTGCGCAAGGGCGCGACGGCCGCGCCGCGCGACAGGACCGTGCGCCGGGTCGTCATGGTGCGCGGCAAACGCAAGGTCATCTATCAAAAAGTCAGCAGTGTGGCCGTACCCATGGCCGCCCCGATGCCCACCATGGGCGACCTGGCTGGCCTGAACCTTACGCGCGATCCGCTCGACCTCAAATCGAGCGTGGCGCTGGTGCTGGACCAGGCCAATTCGGAAGTGCTGTTTGAAAAGAATTCGAATGTCGCCCTGCCCATCGCCTCCATCACCAAGATGATGACGGGCCTGGTGGTGGTCGAAGCGCGCCAGGACATGGATGAAGTACTGACGATCATGGACGAGGACGTCGACCGCGCCAAGTTCAGCAGCTCACGCCTGAAAGTGGGCTCGCAATTGACGCGCGCGAATATGCTGCATATCGCCCTGATGAGCTCGGAAAACCGCGCCGCCTCGGCGCTGGGTCGCAATTATCCGGGCGGCTTGCCGGCCTTTGTCGACGCCATGAACAGCAAGGCGCGCCAGCTGGGCATGCTCGATACGCATTACGTCGATTCCAGCGGTTTGTCGAAGATGAACGTGGCCAGCGCGCGCGACCTGGGCAAGCTGGCCATGGCCGCCTTCCGCCATCCATTGCTGCGCGAGTACTCGACGGACCCGAAAGCCATCGTCGAAGCCAGCGGCCAGCCCATGCAGTTTGGCAATACGAATCACCTGGTGGCCAACCCGGGCTGGGAAATCGGCTTGCAAAAGACGGGTTTCATCAATGAGGCGGGACGTTGTCTGATGATGCAGGCCGTCATCGAAGGACGGGCAGTGATCATGGTCTTCCTCGATTCCAAGGGAAAACAGTCGCGCACGGCCGATGCGGGACGCATGCGCAAATGGCTGGAAGCTTTGAAGCCGGCAAACATGAGTCTGCCCGGCGGCTAAAAATGTCCATGGCGGCGTTGACCGGGGTCTGACCCGTCGGGTCAGACCCCAGCTTTAGTCCTGAGGAATGAAACCCAAGGTGACGGAAATCTGGTTCGCCGTCTCCACCAGATCCCCCAGCCACTCATCTTGCAGGCGGTCGGCTGGCGCCGAGATCGACAGGCCGGCGATCAGCTTGCCCGAGTCGTCGCGGATGCCGGCGGCCATGCAGCGTACGCCCAGTTCCAGCTCTTCATTGTCGCGCGCATAGCCGCGTTCGCGCACCAGGCTCAGCTCGCGCTCGAGTTTTTGCAGATCCGTGATGGAATTCTTGTTGTGTCCGGCCAAGCCCGTGCGCGTGGCATACGCGCGGATGGCTTTCGGCTCGTCCACGGAGAGGAACAGCTTGCCGGTCGAGGTCAGGTGCAGCGGGCCGCGGCCACCGATGGCGCGCACCACTTGCATGCCCGAGCGCTCGGAAAAGGCGCGGTCGATGTAGACGATCTCGTCACCCTGGCGCACGGACAGGTTGATGGTTTGCTGGGTTTTCTTGTGCAACTGGCGCATGAAGTCCAGCGCCGCTTCGCGCACGCTGAGGCGGCTTTTCACCACATTGCCCAGTTCCAGCAGGCGCATGCCCAGGCGGTACGTGCCCGGTTCGATGCGGTCGACAAAGCGCGTCAGCACCATGTCGTTGAGGATGCGGTGCGCCGTCGAGGGGTGCAGGCCGGAAACTTTTGACAATTCCTTCAGGCTGACCGGGTCGGAATATTTGGCCAGGGCATCGAGCAGGGCAACCATGCGTTCGATCACCTGGATCGTCGTCTTCGGGGCAGCGACCGGTTCAATTTTCATGATGGATTTGGTGCAATGCAGTATTCATGCTTCTTTATACCATGATGTGAAAAAATAGTGAAATGTTCCGAGATATTCAGCGAATAAATTGTCACAATTCTCATGTTGGCCGTCATAATTGATGGCTGGACGTACTTTGAACCATGGAAAACTATGCAACCTGTCAATGAATTCAAGAGCAAGAGCGGCTTGAAACGGATTTTTTCCGCCTTTTTCTATTCGCTCGACGGCTTGAAGGCGGCCTGGCGCCATGAACATGCGTTCCGCCAGGAACTCGGCTTGTTCGTCGTCGGCACGCTGATCGCCTTGCTGCTGCGCATCTCGGCCTTTGAAAAACTGGTGCTGATCGGCGTGCTGCTGCTGGTCTTGATCGTCGAATTGATCAATTCCGCGCTGGAAGCCGTGGTCGACCGCATCTCGCTCGAGCTTCATCCGCTGTCGAAAAACGCCAAGGACTTCGGCAGCGCCGCCGTGCTGCTGACGTGCATCCTGGCCTTTGCCACCTGGGCAGTTGTCCTGTTCAACCGTTTTTATTAACTGCTAAATCCCCGTTGCGCGTCGCCCATATGCGAAAATCGCATATCAAACGGCGAAACGCTTCGTTCTCTTTGCGGCCATAGCGCCGTAATCTGGTGGCTCTGAAAGTTCAACCACACGGGGATCTTAGATGCTGTCGAAAAAAATCATCATTGCCGCCGCCCTCAGCGCGTTTGCCCTTCTGCAAACGGCGCAGGCTGCCGATATCACCCTGCTCAACGTGTCGTATGACCCGACGCGCGAGCTGTACCAGGATGTGAACACGGCATTTGCCAAGGAGTGGAAAGGCAAGACGGGCGACAACGTCAAGATCAAGCAATCGCACGGCGGTTCCGGCAAGCAGGCGCGCGCCGTCATCGACGGCCTGGAAGCGGACGTGGTCACGTTGGCGCTGGCCTACGACATCGATGCGCTGGCCGAGCACAAGCTGCTGGCCACCGACTGGCAAAAACGCTTGACGCACAACAGCTCGCCATACACATCGACCATCGTGTTCCTGGTGCGCAAGGGCAATCCGAAAGGCATCAAGGATTGGAATGACTTGATCAAGCCGGGCGTGTCCGTCATCACGCCGAATCCGAAAACTTCGGGCGGCGCCCGCTGGAACCATCTGGCCGCCTGGGGCTACGCCTTGCGCCAGCCGGGCGGCAACGAAGCCAAGGCCAGGGATTTCCTCGGCAAACTGTATAAAAACGTGCCCGTGCTCGATTCCGGCGCGCGCGGCGCCACCACCACCTTCGTTGAACGCGGCATCGGCGACGTGCTGATCGCCTGGGAAAACGAGGCCTACCTGGCCGTCAAGGAACTGGGCCCGACCAAGTTCGACATCATCACCCCGTCCGTCAGCATCCTGGCCGAGCCGCCCGTGGCCGTTGTGGACAAATTTGCCGACAAGCACGGCACGCGCAAGGTGGCCGAGGCTTACCTGAACTACCTGTACACGGACGAAGCGCAAGACATCATCGCCAAGAATTACTACCGTCCCGCAACGGACAAGGCGGCGAAGAAATACGCGTCGCAGTTCGCCAAGGTCAAGCTGTTTACCATCGAGCAAGTGGCGGGCGGCTGGACTGCGGCCCAAAAGGCGCACTTTGCCGACGGCGGCATCTTCGACCAGATTTATCAACCGAAATAATCAGTCATGGCAGGCGCGAGCCTGCCTGTGCTGATTTTTTAAGGATCCATCATGGCGCTGCGCAGTTTTTCCGATTACCGGGTACTGATCGTGCCGGGTTTGCATAACAGCGGCCCCGAGCATTGGCAGAGCCGCTGGCAGCGCCTGTATCCGCAATTTGAGCGGGTCGAGCAGGATGACTGGAACGCACCCGACCTGGCCACCTGGTCGGCGCGCCTGGATCAGGTGCGGCGGCAGGATGCGCGCCCCACCCTGATCGTCGCCCACAGCTTCGGCTGCCTGACGACGGCGCACAGCCTGGCCCGCGACCCGCAGGGCGTGGCCGGCGTGCTGCTGGTGGGGCCGGCCGACCCGGACAAGTTTGGCGTGGCGCAGGCCTTGCCGCAAAAGCGCTTGCCTTGCCCCGGCATCCTGATCGCCAGCCAGACGGCCCCGTGGATGACGGCCGAGCACGCGGCGCAGTGGGCACGGCGCTGGAATTGCAAGTATATTGATGGCGGTGCGCTGGGCCATATCAATGCCGAGTCGTGCCTTGGCGACTGGGTCTATGGCCAGGCGCAACTGCAAACACTGTTTGATCTGGCGCAAGGCGACAAACGCCACCGTCAGGCAGCCTGATTCGACGAACATTCCGCCACACAACCTCTCAAGGAGATCACGATGACTTTACGCCTGGGCGATGTCGCCCCTGATTTTGAACAAGACAGCTCGATCGGTACGCTCAAGTTCCACGAGTGGGCTGGCGATTCCTGGGTGGTGCTGTTTTCCCACCCGGCCGACTTTACCCCCGTGTGCACGACGGAACTGGGCCTGACGGCCAAGCTCAAGCCGGAATTCGACAAGCGCAACGTAAAGGCCATCGCCCTGTCGGTGGACGCGGCGGAGTCGCACAAGAGCTGGATCAAGGATATCGAAGAGACGCAAAACACGGTGGTGGGCTTCCCCATCATCGCCGACGTCGACAAGAAAGTGTCGGTGCTGTACGACATGATCCACCCGGAGCAATCCGTCACGGCCACCGTGCGCTCCGTCTTCATCATCGACCCGAACAAGAAAGTACGGCTGATCCTCACGTATCCGCTCAGTACGGGCCGCAACTTCAATGAAATCCTGCGCGTCATCGATGCCCTGCAACTGACGGACGGCTACACGGTCGCCACGCCCGGCAACTGGCAAGATGGCGACGACGTCATCATTCCATTGACCGTGCAAGACGCGGATGTGATCAAGCAGAAGTATCCGAAGGGCTTTACGGCCGCGAAACCATATCTCCGGTTGACGCCGCAGCCAAACAAGTAATTCCGGGGTCAGACCCGTCGGGTCTGACCCCAGCATTTGTCTCGGGTATAAATATGTCTAAGAAGCAAAAACGCACCTGTCCGGTGCGTTTTTTTCGTCCGCCGATTCTGCTGCAAGTATGCAAAATCCGTCTAAGCAAATGAGAAATGGTTAGTTCTTTTTATAACGTTTACATGTGATTATTGCTGCCTATAACTCAAAAATGTAATAAGAAGGAGTTTCTATGTCTGCAGCATCAGCAGCACCGCTCAAGGCGCGCGGAGCGCCGTTTCGGGTCATGCCGGGGTTTAAGCTGTCACTGGGCTTCACGCTCTTTTACCTGGCCTTGATCGTCCTCATTCCGCTCTCGTCGGTGTTCCTGAAAACCTTCACCATGACATGGGACGCCTTCTTCAGCGCCGTCACGTCCGAGCGCGTGATGGCGTCGTACCGGCTGACGTTTGGCGCCTCGCTGATCGCGGCACTGCTGAACGTGGTGTTTGGCGGCATCCTGGCCTGGGTGCTGGTGCGCTATAAATTCCCCGGCAAGCGCATCATCGACGCACTGGTCGACTTGCCGTTCGCCTTGCCGACGGCCGTGGCCGGCATCACCCTGACGGCTTTGTACTCGTCGAACGGCTGGTTTGGCCAGTTCATCGAAGGCGTGCTGGGCATCAAGGTGGCGTTCACGCCGCTGGGCGTGGTGGTGGCGCTGACCTTCATCGGCTTGCCCTTCGTCGTGCGCACCGTGCAACCGGTGCTGGAAGACGCGGAAAAGGAACTCGAAGAGGCGGCCGCCAGCCTGGGCGCCAATTCCCTGCAAACATTCATCCGCGTCATCTTCCCCACGATTCTGCCGTCGCTGCTGACGGGCTTTGCGCTGGCCTTTGCCCGCGCCACGGGCGAGTACGGTTCCGTGATCTTTATCGCCGGCAACATGCCGATGGTGTCGGAAATCACGCCGCTGTTCATTATTACCAAGCTGGAGCAATACGATTACGCGGGCGCCACGGCCATCGCCGTGGTGATGCTGGTGGTGTCCTTCCTGCTGCTGTTGACGATTAACCTGCTGCAAGCATGGACGCGCGGAAAGGCGAAAAAATCATGAGTACGAATACGACTGCCGCCGCTGGCGTGGACAATGCGCGGCCGACAGCGCGCCGTTTTGAGCCGAATGTCGGCCCCGTCGTGCTGGAACCCTTGTGGGTGCGCACGGTATTGATCAGCATCGCCTTGCTGTTTCTGACGGCGTTCCTGATCGTGCCCCTGGTGGCCGTGTTTGCCGAAGCGTTCAAGAAGGGCTGGGAAGCGTATATCGCCGCCATCATCGATCCGGATGCGATTTCCGCCATCAAGCTGACCCTGATCACGGCGGCCATCGCCGTGCCGCTGAACCTGGTGTTCGGCGTGGCCGCGTCCTGGTGCATCGCCAAGTTCGAGTTTCGCGGCAAGAGCATCTTGCTGACCCTGATCGACTTGCCGTTTTCCGTCTCGCCCGTTATTTCCGGCCTGATCTATGTGCTGATGTTCGGCGCCCAGGGCTGGTTCGGACCGTGGCTGCAGGAACACGACATCAAGATCCTGTTTGCCGTGCCCGGCATCGTGCTGGCCACCATCTTCATTACCTTCCCCTTCGTCGCGCGCGAACTGATCCCGCTGATGCAGTCGCAGGGCAGCGAAGAGGAAGAGGCCGCACTCGTGCTGGGCGCCTCGGGCTGGAACACGTTCCGCCGCGTGACTTTGCCAAATATCAAGTGGGGCTTGCTGTACGGCGTGATTCTGTGTAATGCCCGCGCCATGGGCGAGTTCGGCGCTGTTTCGGTCGTCTCCGGCCATATCCGCGGCGAAACGAACACCATGCCGCTGCAAGTGGAGATTTTGTACAACGAATACAACTTTGCCGCCGCGTTTGCCGTCGCCTCGCTGCTGGCTTTGCTGGCGCTGGTGACCCTGGCCTTGAAAGCTTTCATTGAGTGGCGTTTGAACGAGAGCGACGCCGACGATTCCGCCTTACGTTCTACGGAGCACTGATATGACCATCGCAGTTAACAACATCCACAAGCGCTTCGGCGATTTCGTCGCCCTCGACAATATCTCGCTGGACTTTCCCGCCGGCGAATTGACGGCCCTGCTGGGCCCGTCCGGTTGCGGCAAGACCACCTTGCTGCGCATCATCGCCGGCCTGGAACATCCGGACAGCGGCCAGGTACTTCTGGACGCGCAAGACGCGTCGAACCGCCACGTGCGCGAGCGCCAAGTCGGCTTCGTGTTTCAACACTATGCGCTGTTCAAGCACATGACGGTGTTCGAGAACGTGGCGTTTGGCTTGCGCGTGAAGTCGCGCAGCGAGCGCCCGTCGGAAGACCAGATCCGCCGCAAAGTGAAAGATTTGCTGGAACTGGTGCAGCTGGACTGGCTGGCCGACCGCTATCCGCCGCAGCTGTCGGGCGGACAACGCCAGCGCATCGCCCTGGCACGCGCGCTGGCCGTCGAACCGCGCGTGCTGCTGCTCGACGAGCCGTTCGGCGCTTTGGATGCCAAGGTGCGCAAGGAATTGCGCCGCTGGCTGCGCCGCCTGCATGACGACTTGCACGTCACCAGTATTTTTGTCACGCATGACCAGGAAGAAGCGCTGGAAGTGGCGGACCAGGTGGTGCTGATGAACAAGGGCACTGTCGAGCAACTCGGTTCTCCTGAACAAGTTTACAACCACCCGGCGTCGCCGTTTGTGTACGGCTTCCTCGGCAACGTCAACCTGTTCCATGGCCGCGTGCATGACGGTGTGATGGCGACCGGTGACGCCAGCTTCGAGGTGCCCGATTACGCGGGCGTGAGCGACAGCAAGGGCACGGCCTATGTGCGTCCGCACGACCTGGAAATCGACCGCTATACGCAGGGCGCCGAAGGCATCGTCGTGAAACTGAGCCGCGCGCATGCGATCGGCCCGCTGGCCCAACTGGACTTGCAGCGCGTCGATAACAGCGAACTGATCGAAGCGGTGATGTCGAACGAGCGCTTTACCCATCTGCAGCTGAAAGAGGGCGAGACGTTAGTTGTGCGCCCGAAACGCCTCCACGTGTTCGTTGAACCGACAAGAACCTAAAGGCTGAAAATATATGAACTTTCAACAACTGCGCTCGATCCGCGAAGCGGCCCGCCGCGGCTATAACCTGACGGAAGTGGCGAACGCCCTGTTCACGTCGCAGCCGGGCGTGAGCCGGCAGATCCGCGAACTCGAGGACGAGCTGGGCGTGGTCATTTTCGAGCGCAACGGCAAGCGATTGACCGGCTTGACGGAGCCGGGCAAGGGCATTTTGAAAATCGTCGACCGCCTCTTGATCGAGGCGGAAAACCTGCAACAGGCCAGCCTGGAATACAGCGGCCAGACCAGCGGCACCTTGTCGGTGGCGGCCACGCACACGCAGGCGCGCTATGCGCTGCCGAAAGTGGTGCAGGGTTTTCGCGCCGCTTTCCCCGACGTGCGGATTGCGCTACAACAAAGCGCGCCCGAGCACATCGCGGAATGGGTGTTGTCGGGCAAGACCGATATCGGCATCGCCACGGAAGGCTTGAGCCAGTTCCCCGACCTGGTGTCGTTCCCATGCTACCGCTGGAGCCATCTGATCGTCGTGCCGGACGGCCATCCGCTGCTCGAGCATTCGCCGATCCGCCTGGAAGACCTGGCGAAATACCCGTTGATCACCTACGACAAGGGGTTCACGGGAAGGGGCCATATCGACGACGCGTTCGCCAAGGCGGGCGTGGCCACCGACATCATCCTGACGGCCATGGATTCGGACGTCATCAAGCAATACGTGGCGCTGGGTCTGGGCGTGGGCATCGTCGCCTCGATGGCCTTCGACCATGGCCGCGACAAGGGACTGCGGGCGGTGGAAGCGTCGCATCTGTTTGCTTCCAACACGACGCGCCTGGCCGTGCGCCGCGGCGCCTACCTGCGCGCCTACGCCTACGAGTTCATCCTGCAACTGGCGCCGGATCTGACGCGCGAAGACATCGACCGCGCCATGGCGGGAGAGGAAGCCCTCTAGGCGATGGCTGCCCTTTGCGCGCGCGTCAGGCTGGCCACGGCGCGCGCGTAGCTATCCTGCACCAGTTCCGCCAGGTAATCGCTGGGGAAGCGCGCCACGTCGACGATGGTGACCCAGTGAAAGCGCCCCATGTAGCGGGCCGGTTTCACGCCCGGCATGTCCGTCAGCTCGATAAAGCGCTCCGGGCTGACCCGCAGGCTGAAGCGCCATTGTTCCGGCATGCTGGTCTTGAAATACGCAAATTTTTTGGTTCATCGCGGTTGATGGGGAAAGACCGGCTTGACGTTTTTTGCTGGGAGGGGGTGGCGGCAAGGGTTTTGAATTGGTAAATTGATTGTCGCCAAACAAACCAATTACCTTACCACTCTCGCCGCCATGCTCAATGCTATGTCTTCTCTTCCATTTTGGGAAGGGCATATTGTCGATTCCGTCGTCGAACAGGACGACGAATCGCTGCTGATCGTTCTCAACGCCTGCCCCACTGCCGACGCGCTTTGCGGTAGCTGCCGGCAGCCTTGTGCTCTAGTTCATGAGCGGCGTTGGCGACGCATCCGGGATCGGGATATTTTGGATCGACGGGTTTGGTTGAAGGTGCCAATCCGGCGCTTGGACTGCCATCATTGCGATGCCCGGGTGACAGAGCATATCTGCTGGCTGGACCGGCGCTCGCGGGTGACTCACCGCGTCCGGGTCTGGGTGGAGGCGCTGGCACAGCTTATCCCCATCAAGCACGTGTCCCAACTGACAGGCCTTCACTGGCACACCATCAAGGCCATTGACCTACAGCGCTTAGCACACCTGCACGGCCAGTTCGCCGCTGGCGACGTGCGGCGCCTCGTCATGGATGAATTCGCTTTGCACAAAGGCCATCGTTATGCCACGGTCGTTCTCGATGCCCAGCGCATGCGTGTGCTCTGGGTTGGTGAAGGCAATAGTCGGGCCGCCATCCGTCCGTTTTTCGAGGCGTTGGGCGCAGAAGGCTGCGCCCGAATCGAGGCTGTGGCGATGGATATGAACACGGCGATGGATCTCGAAGTGCGTGCGCAATGCCCCAATGCCGAAGTCGTCTACGATCTTTTCCATGTCGTTGCGCGCTTTGGCCGTGAGGTCGTCGACCGGGTGCGTGTCGACCAGGCAAACGCGCTGCGCGACGATTCCAAAGCACGCCAAGTCATCAAGCGTAGCCGTTGGCTTCTGCTGCGCAATCGCGACAACCTTGAGGACGACCGTGCTATCAAACTTGACGAACTGCTCGCGGCCAACGCCCCGCTGTCGACGGTCTACTTGAGGTGTACTGTCAATAGCGGACACTCTTGTTTCAAGCCACCCGTGGCTGTTTGCTGAATTTCTCAGCGAACAACGCGGGCGGAACATTGCCAAGGCGCGAATGGCGTCGCTGGCG
>NZ_JBNYXO010000029.1:0-7461 GCF_051380715.1 Janthinobacterium kochi | reverse complement strand
CGCGTGACACTCGGCCGGAGTGCCGGAATGAAACAGGTCCGGCTGCACATCATGCAGATTGGCCAGGATGGCGTCGGCCTCGGCGATATCCACCAGGGCGGCAAAGGCGCTGTCGCTGAGGGGAAATTTATCAAACTCCGCAGGGACGGGACTGGGCTGCGCCTCGCCCTGCCAACTGATCAGGGAGCCATCGCGCCGCAGCGACCACCAGCTGTAGATCGGGCTCAGTAAATGCGCAGACTGCGTTTCAGTCAAGGCTGCCAGCAAGGCCGGCAATGTGCGGCTATCGGCCGAGCGCACGGGTAGCTCAATGACTTAGCTTGCCTTACACCGTCTTCGCTTGCTCCACCGCATCGACAGATCTGTGATGGGCAATCGCGATACCGCGCTGTTCCTTGTGCAAAACAGGCAGCATGCCCGCATACTGAGCACCCGTCGGCTTGAAGCTATCCGATCCCATGTAAATCCGCCGGAAACGCAAGTAGCCACCGCCCATGAGTTTGCTCTCGCGTCCGCCCTTGTCCGGCTCGATCGCATCCATTTCATTTTCGGTGCCTTTGACCGCTTTGTATCGCAGCAATTGCTCTTTTTCAGCCTTGCTCAAATTATAGGGATTGGGTTTACCAGGGTCGGCATCCGGTCCGCTCTCCCAGTCACGGGCTCGCTCTTCCTGCGCCACAAGCAATTCCAGCGCATACCACAAGTCGGGAATGTCTTTCCCCAGCGGTTTGAACCACGCGCGCGAGTCATGTACGAACTGTTCAAAAAAATTGCTTACTTCGGCAGGTAGCGCCGGTTTGTCCCAAAATTCGGCGATGGGTTTCCATTCGGGATTACGGGGTTGCCCTCTACCGTTGGTCGTGCGCTGATCGATGCGCCACTTCTCAAAGCTAGCAACCTCTTCCTCCAGCTCTTTGTCCGCCATCGTGAGATCAGTAAAATCGAATTTCCCGCTTTTATAGCTTGTTGCCAGATTCTTGACATTCGGCAAATCTCCCATCTTGCCTAGCACTTTCTTGCGCCACTGTATGTACAGCATGTGCTGGAATTCCATGACCCTATGGAGCCGCAATGATGGCTCAGCTCCTTGCTGCGCATGGCAAAAGCCGATATACGCATTGAAGGTGGCTATTGTGCGCGGATCGATGCGAAAGGCCCGCTTCGTCTTTTCACTGGCCTCTTCCAGCTTCAGCGGCACCCCAGCCACGCGCGCCGCCCGGTACATCGTGGCCAACGTAATGCGCGACATCAAGTCGCCTCCGCTTGGATCTGTACCGCGCCCTTGTTCTTGCGGCAAATAGCCGCCTCCGATGTCCGAGTGAACGCCAGGAAAAACAATTTCCGTGCAATTGGCGGGAATATTGCCCAGGTGAGCAACGGAGTCCAAGGGAAAAGACCGGCGCACTTCATGCGCCGACACCAGATGCAGGCACTTGCTTGGCCCCGGTGCCGTGGGTATTTTGAGCGACACTTCGGTGTCGGCCCAGCCACCATGTCCGTCCACCACCACGTTCAGGAGGGGTGCTGAAGCCGCCAAGCCAACCGAAGCGACGGTATCGAACAGGCCCATAAAGTCAAACGTCACCTCAATGGTGCCAATACTTAACTTACGCTCCTTGAAGTCCTTGATAACGGCGAGTTGCGCAGCCTGGTTGCATAGTTGCGCATCCAGCTGGCATAACCAGATAAACCAGTTGGCAAACGCGCGCGCTTCGGCCGCGCCGCGCGAAAAACCGAACATCGACACGAAGATATTGAGCACCCTGCCCTTATTGACGCTCTTCGGCGGCGCATCGGTTGGCACAAATGGCCGCAAATTGCTGTGCAACTTTTGCAAGGCCAGCGTAAAAGCGTTCACCAACGCCTGTGAAGGCTGCACTTTGCTGGGTAAACTGAGCGTATTGAAGTCCTTTTTAAACGCCTTATCATCCACCAAAGGAGCATCGGTATAATATCTGTGCACATTATTGAGTGCTTCCACCAATGCCCAGATGATGCGATTCTCCCCCTTGTACGCAAAAGCCAGGCCACGCGCCCGGTCGCTGGTGAGGGCGCTAAATCCCTCCCCCGTATCGCCAACCTCATCGAAACGTGTGCCGACCCCGGGGACGTAGGTGCGGAAATAACTCTTGTGGTATTTTGTTTCCAAGTCCGGCCAGGCATCGCTGCCATGCGTGTCTTTACCACCGGGAAATGCGTGATACAAGCGCGCCACATTACTATGCGAATGAAATGCCAGATCCCGTTTCATATTATTATTGGTGCCGTCGAAAAAGAAACCGAAAAACAGATTCGCATCGCATGAGGGGGGGGAAAGCCTGGGGCGGGGCATTCCCTTTTTTTGACTAAATCACCTAATATTTTCAGTTCTATCTCGTCATCAAAAAACTTAGCTGAATCTGCTGGCTCATTTTTCTCAGCAGAATAAATAGCGGCCAAAAATGCAGTCATGGATGCATTCCCTCAAGACTTTGGATGAGTTTCTTCTTATACTCAATTACATCTTTTAATTCATCAATTTCAGTAGCCGTCATCTTATTGCTATTACGTTCCAATCCTTTTTCCATAGTATCTAACCATTTTTTTTCCAATTCTATTTTTGCCTTACGACGCTGTGCCCGATACTCCTTCGTCGGCACCGGATACCCCTTGATTTTTCCCGGCCACTCCGGTCGGCTCGGTCCGTAAAGCGACACCACGGCACCCACGCTGCCATCTTCATAGACGATCAGCCAGATATCGCCTCCCTTCCCATCCGGATACGGTGGAACACTGACCGTCTCGCGATGAAAGGTTGGGTCCGGGGACAACTGATAAACCACCACCACCTTCAAATCCGCATGCCACTTTTCCGGCACGCTGAAACAGCATATCGATCCGCCCTGCCCGTATGGACGAATCGAATCGCCACCGCCGCCGCTGTTGGTATTGCCCGGATTTTCAACCGCGATGTAATCGACTTCGCGCGAAGAATAATTCAGCGCCTGAATGCTCGCGGCGATGGCGACGCCGTGTAAACATGCGGCCAGCAAGAGGCCTCGCCATAGTTGGTGCTTGAGTAAGGTATTCATGATTTCATCCCTATGCATAAATGGCCAAGACTCAGCGCGCGGGCCTTGACGCTCTTGCTAACGGTCAGTTGCGCTTCCAACTTGCAGTTCTTTTTAAACGTCTTATCGTCCACCAAGGGGACATCGGTATAATATCTGTGCACATTATTGAGTGCTTCCACCAATGCCCAGATGATGCGATTTTTACCCTTGTAGGCAAAAGCCAGACCGCACGCCCGGTCGCTGGTGAGGATGCTAAATCCCTCCCCCGTATCGCCAACCTCGTCGAAGCGCGTGCCGACCCCGGGGACGTAAGTGCGGAAATAACTCTTGTGGTATTTTGTTTCCAAGTCCGGCCAGGCCTCGCTGCCATGCTTATCTTTACCACCGGGAAATGCACGATACAAGCGCGCCACATTGCTGTGCGAGTGAAACGGTACATCCCGCTCTATATTATTATTGGTTCCATCGAAGAAGAAGCCGAAAAACAGATTCGCATCGCATGAGGGAGGAAATCTTATGGAAGGGCATTCTCTTCTTTCAGTAATTTTTTCAATTTTTGATAGTTCTGTTTGCCTGTCAAAAAACTGAACTAAATCCGATGGTTAATTTTTATTAGCAGGATAAATATCAGCCAAAAATGCCGTCATGGTTTGATATCCTCCAGATATTTTATAAGATTTTTCTTACGCTCAATTGACTCTTTAATATCAATAATCTGATCAGTTGACAACGCACTAGCATCCTCTGTCAAACCCTTCTCCATAGCGTTCAACCAAGCCTTTTCTCTTTTTATTTTTTCCTTGCGACGCTGCTCCTGATATTCTTTCGTTGGTACCGGATACCCCTTGATTTTTCCCGGCCACTCCGGCCGGCTCGGTCCGTAAAGCGACACCACGGCGCCCACGCTGCCATCCTCATAGACGATCAGCCAGATATCGCCTCCCATCCCATCCGGATACGGTGGAACACTGACCGTCTCGCGATGAAAGGTTGGGTCCGGGGACAACTGATAGACCACCACCACCTTCAAGTCCGCATGCCACTTTTCCGGCACGCTGAAACAGCATATCGATCCGCCCTGCCCGTATGGACGGATCGAATCGCCACCGCCGCCGCTGTTGGTATTGCCAGGATTTTCAACCGCGATGTAATCGACTTCGCGCGAAGAATAATTCAGCGCCTGAATGCTCGCGGCCATGGCGACGCCGGGTAAACATGCGGCCAGCAAGAGGCCTCGCCATAGTTGGTGCTTGAGTAAGGTATTCATGATTTCATCGCTATCTATAAAATTGTCGGATGAATCCACCCGGCTCCAGCCACGCTGAAATCACCGCCCTATGCGAGCGCCTCGATCCGCGTTGCGTAGCGCTGCTGCGCCAGGTACATCTCTTCATCGGCTTTGGCTTGCGCAATATCCTGTATCAAGTTTTCGCTCCACACAAATTCTTCGGGTGCTTCTTTCGCCTGAATGCCGGCCGTCGGCATGCGTTGCAGTTCCTTCTCGTGCACGCTTTTCCTAAAGAAGCCGCTTTGCGGGTAATAGCCACGGCGCAGGATATAACCGCCACCCTCGCGCCGCGTATAGGTTTGCGTGGTGATCAGCCTGCTACGCATGTCGGCGCTGTCGGCATCCGTACGGATCGGATATGGAGTGCCATACTGCGCTTCCTTGACCAGCGCTTCCTCTTCCGGCGTCAATGCTTCGCCATTCTTTTGTTTCAGTTGCGCGGCTTCCGTCTTCCGGCTCAGTTCATACGCGCGTTTATAAAAGCCGTCTTCAGGCGGTTTATTGCCAAACGAGGCGATCCTGGCCCGCTTGTCGTATTCCGTTACTTCGCCCGCCATATAAAAGCCGGCCAGGGAATCGTGTACATAGTCGTCAAAAAAACGCATCACTTCGGGCGGCAGCGGTTTGGGGTGATCGAATATATCGAGCGCAAATTCTTCCCATTTGTCCAAGGGCGTGTGATTTTGGGCCCGATAATATTGCCAGTGGTTGATGCGCGCAATATCCCGGGCGCTGAACGGTTTATCCTCATCACTATGACGGAAGGCTTTGCGCGCGCGCAGCGCTTCCAGATCGCCTGCCAGCAAGCGGTTGTAGGAACCCAGATCCTCCCGCTCTTGCGCGCTGGCCGCCTTGAAGCTGGCCGTGGATTCCAGGGTCTTGACGCGCACCGCGCGCCAGCGGTAATACAGCTCCATGTGCTTGCTCAGCAAGGCGCCTTGCTTGTTAAGCTCGGCGGTATATGCTTCCCATGCCTTGGCAAGCTCTTGACTGACCTGGAAATCATCCTGATCGCGAAGTTCCAGTTCGCTGAACGGTATCAAGGGCACGCCCTTGAGGCGCGCCTCCTTGAACATATGCGCCAGCGGGATTTGCGACAGCAAGGCCGCTTGTCCGCCACGCCCCTTTCCCTGCTCGCCCGGACCATAGCCGCCCCCGACGTCGGAGTGCACGCCAGGAAAATATACTTCCTCGATTTTCCCTTCCAGGCGCGTGACGGGAAAATTCATGCGCTGCTCATGCGTGGCAATACAATGCAGACCTGCCTGGACGCAGGATGGCAACGGCTTGAGCAATTCATTGGCCCAGGCCCAATGGCCATCGAACATCGCGCCAGGCGCAATCGTGGTTTTCGCTACAGACGCCGAGCTGCCCACGGTTGCCACCGTGTCAAAGACGCCAAGAAAATCGATGCTGGCCTGGATGCCGGCAAACTTCTGCACCTCACCTTCGCCCGGCTTGAGCAAATCGGCAAACAGCTGGCAAAACGCCACCGCCTCGGCGGCGCCACGCGAAAAACCGAACACGGACAAGGTCAGCGATGGAATATGCGGCTTGGGTTGTGCCGCCATCGCCTCCTTTAGTTTTTCAATATGCTCAGCGAACCAGTCAGAGTGGGTCATGAAGCGCTCCCTGCCAGTCGAGGGATGCGGCACCTTTTTGTGGCCTACGTCATTATCATAAGTACGGGCAAGTTCGCCAGCCTTATCTGATTTATATAGTGGAGTTTCATCTCCGTATACCGTTCGATGAATTGCATTTAAAACCTGCAACAATCCCCATATAATACGCGGCTGCCCCCCTCTGGCAAAAGCCTTCCCCTCGTCTGATTCAGTTAATTCGCCAATTTCCTTAAATGGCGTTCCCACGCCAGGAATGTAATATGAATAATATCCGCTCTTTTCACCAGGATATGCTAAAAACAGCCGAGCCACATTACTATGACTGGCATCATTGGCGTCTACCACAACATTATTTATAGGAATAGGCTTCTTCGTTCTCGGATCGAGCACGCCTGTCCTAACCCCATTCCTATCGCGCTCCAGGTTATTATTGGTGCCATCAAAGAAAAGTCCAACCCTCACAGGAATACTACACGGCGCTTCATCTTTATTTTCACACAATATCTTAGAAATCTTGGATTGTTCAAGCGCCGATGGATCAAGAAAAAAATCGACAGGAAACGGCGCGGAAGTGGGAGTTTCGCTAATCATAATATCAAGGAATATTGGCAGGTTTTCCGGAATGAAGAATAGGATGAGTTTTCCCACGCCCTCCTGCATTTGAAACAACCACTCTCACTTCGTCATTGGAAAAAAAATGCATATAGATATCACCCGGCTCATCGTATTTCTCCACTTCCACCATTTTTTCTTTGACAACATCGGTATGCCCTTCAGGCATATTCCACCGCACCAGGACTTTCATTCCCGGATACCACACTCTCGGAATGGATGTGCAGCAAATATTGGCAAGCCCCGCACCCCATCTGGCCATATTCCCCCCTCCCGCCCCATCAACCGATGCGGAATAAATATACTTCCCCGTATGATTGACAATACCCACCTGCGCCGTCGCGGTAGGACTTGGGCCGGCTTGCTCAACCTGCCTGGCCTTGAGGGCGCAGCCACTCAACAGCAAGGCAGTGCCAAGATACATAATCCATTTCATCATTTTCACCTTATAGAAAATGCTACGTCATTTTTCACTTTACCGCCACATAGGGCAATAGAAAACATAGAACTCCCACGCGTCGTAGATGGTTTAAGAAAAACCAGGAAAAGGTGCAAGAGTGGAGTTTCATTGATCGCAATAAACCTCTAAGGATTGATATTTCCCGGTTTTCCATAGTGACGTATCGGATGAGCAGTGCTATATCCGGGGTAAATTGAAACCACAACCCTAATTTCATCGTTTGGAAAAAAATGGATATAAATACTTCCTGTTTCATCGTATTTTTCCACTTCCACCATTTTTTCTTTAATAATATGTTTTAGTCCATCCGGCATATCCCACCGCACCCGAACCATCATTCCCGGATACCACACTCTCGGGATAGAGGTGCAACAGATTTCTGCTCCCCCCGCTCCCCATCTGGCCATATTGGCGCCTCCCGCCCCA
>NZ_JBNYXO010000028.1:0-7539 GCF_051380715.1 Janthinobacterium kochi | reverse complement strand
CCCTTCCCATCCCGAACAGGACCGTGAAACAACTTTGCGCCGATGATAGTGCTGCAACCAGTGTGAAAGTAGGTTATCGTCAGGCTTGTTATACGCAGTAGAGAAAAACCCCGCCAGCAATGGTGGGGTTTTTTTTCGTCTGGTGGTTTTATCTGGTGCGGCGAAATCCGCCCTACAATGGTGGTATGCGCATTCTGATCATTGAAGACAATCCCGATATTCTTGCCAATCTCTACGCCTATCTGGAACCGAAGGGCCATGTGCTCGATTCGGCCATGAATGGTTATGCCGGCCTGGCCTTGCTGGCCCAGCATGAATACGATGTGATCGTGCTCGATGTCATGCTGCCCGGCCTGACGGGCCTGGAGCTGTGCCGGAAGCTGCGCGGTGAATTGAAAAATAGCACGCCGGTGTTAATGCTGACGGCGCGCGATACCTTGCAAGACAAGGTCGCCGGTTTTGACAGTGGCGCCGATGATTACCTGGTCAAGCCATTCTCGCTACTGGAACTGGAAATCCGCCTGAAAGCCCTGCTGCGCCGCGCGCGCGGGCAAACGACGGCCGCCGCGGTGCTGACGGTGGGCGAGTTGCGTTTCGATACGGAAAAATTCGAAGTCCGGCGCGCCGGCCACGCATTGACCTTGACCAAGACCGGTTACACCATCCTGAAATGCCTGATGAGCGAAGCACCCAAACTGGTGCCGCGCGAGATGCTCGAGCATGAAGTCTGGGGTGATGACCGGCCTGACAGCGATGCCCTGCGCACGCATATCCATGCGCTGCGGCAGGTGCTCGACAAACCATATGCCTTTCCCATGTTGCGCACCATTCCTGGCATCGGCTATAAATTACTGAGTAGCGATGCGCCCGTTTAAATCGCTAAAGCGGCGCATCATCGTCGCCTACCTGCTGTTCGCAGTGGTGGCGAGCATCTTTTTTGCCATTATCGCTGCCATCGCCGTCGAGGGCATCGAAGTGCGCCTGGTTGACGAGCGCCTGAAAGAAGTGGCGGCCTGGGCTTCACCCAGGCATGCAGCCGGCTTGTCTGTCGAGATGCCGGCAGGCTTGAGTTTTCATCACGCCGAGGATACCCCGCTGCCCTTGCGTGGCCTGGCGCCCGGCATGCACGAGAAAACCGTCGACGGCGTCGATCTGCACGTGCTGGTCGGCAGCGATGTGCATGGCGAATTCGTTGTCATCGATCACGCCACCGAATATGAAAAGATCGAGTTGGTGGTGTACAGCATGTTTGCGCTTGGCTTTATCGGTTTCCTGATTTGTGCTTCGCTGCTGGGCGCCTTCATCGCCAATCGCTTGATCACGCCGATTATGTCGCTGACGCAGGCCGTCAAGGCTGGCCAGGCGGCGCTGCCACTGCAGGATAGTGCCGATGAATTGGGGATACTGGCACGCGCTTTTGCCCAACGTACGGCGGAGTTGACCGAAGTTCTCGATAGGGAGCGCTTTTTTACGGGCGATGTCAGCCATGAGCTGCGCACGCCGCTGACCGTGATCACGGGGGCTGCGGAAATTCTGATGGAGCAAGGCTCGCATGAGCCGCTGGTGCGCTCCGCCTCCGAGCGTATTTACCGTGCTGCGCATGAAGCGAGCGACTCCGTGACGGTGCTGCTGCGCCTGGCGCGCGCCCCCGAATTGCTGGAGTGCGCGTCACTCTCCGTGGCGGAACTGGCCCGCCAGGAATGCCTGCGCTGTCAATCGTATACGGCCGGCAAGCCGCTTACCCTCGTATTTGCAGGCGGCGAGGATTTTCTGGTCAACGCCCCGCGTGAATTGCTGGCGGCCGCCATTGGCAACCTGGTACGCAACGCCTGCCAGTACACCTTACAGGGTGAAGTGATCGTGCGCCTGGCCGGACGCGCGCTGATCGTCGAGGATACGGGGCCAGGCTTGCCCGAAGCGGCCCGTGCGCGCCTGCTGCATCAACCCGTACCGGCCAATCTGAGTGGTTCATCCGGCACAGGCTTGGGCTTGGGCCTGGTTCAACGCATCTGCCTGTATCTGGGGGCGGACCTGGCGTTCAATGTCCGCCCCTTTGGTGGCACCATCCTGCGGATTGATTTCATTCAAGCCGGCTTTTTACGACCACTTAACGAAAACTTAACGGGTTGTTGACGCATAATTCATGCCGATACATGTAAGGTGATTCTGGAAGCGCGTCTTGCTTCGTCTGTGCTGTGCACGGTGAGCAGCGTCATGTTCTCTTCATATTGACACTGTACGATGACTTCCATGGTTGCAGTCCTGTGCGGCCTGTCCCTTTCATCTCATGAAGTAATGTGTGCACCCATGCTGGCCAAGCTTAAACTCGTCAAAACTCCCAAAGGCATTGATAGCATCCTGATGCTGTCAGCCATGCTGATCCTCTGGATCGGCAATTACAGCAACCTCGACCTCATGATCGCCGACAGTATGTTTGATGGGAAGCGTGGGCAATTTGCCGGCGCTGACAGCGCGTTGGCGGGCAGTTTTCAGTTTGGCATGACCTTGCTTGGCGCCGCCGTGATCGGCTTGGCCATCTGGGATACCTTGCGTCCGCTGGCCTGGCTTGCATCACGCCGCAGTGCCTTGCGTGTCGTGGCCCTGTCGGCCGTCTTGGTGCCACCAAGCATCTATTTGCTCTCTACCTTCAGCGATGTGCCTTGCCCCACGGATTTGCTGCGCTATGGCGGACTGGAACCTTACGCGCGCATGCTGGAAACATTACCCGCCAGTGCGTCTGCCATGGCTTGCCTGCCCGTCACCCAGGCGAACACTGCCTGGTGGCTACTGGCCTTGCCATTGTTCTGCCTGCCGGCACGGCCACGCACGGCGCTTCTGCTCGCTGGTGTCATGCTGCTGTCCGGTTTGGCGGCAGGCTGGCAGCAACAGTTGCAAGGTACGCAATTTTTCACGCATACCTTGTGGTCTGCCTGGATCGCTTCTTTCCTGATATATCTGCTGCATAACTTGCTCCGGGCCGAGGACGCGTTGGCCTGAAATACAAAAGTACGTCACAATCTGCCTGTCTAGTTGTCGTTTCATACAAAAACAGGAGCACCATGAACGAGCAGATTGCGAGAGAAGTGGTATTGGTCCGTGCTATCGAAACGGCCGATCAGAAAAAAGAAGTCCTCAGCGAGGATGACCGCATGTATGCCAGCCGCAGCGCGCGTGAGCTTGCGCAGTGGCAAGCCTCGGGCAAGCAGGCTGAAGTCACGGGGGACGACTTCCTCCAGCAGCGCTCCGAGTTGATCCTCAAGCGCCTCACCGAGCGCACACCCGCCTTCGCGGCCTTCGCGAATCGTCGCAACGGCATGAAGACCCTGGCGCTGACCCTGCCATTGCTGGCCCTGCTGCTGGGGGCCGGGCTCGACCGCATCACCGATCCGCATCGCGTCGACCTGCTGTCGGCGCCCTTGCTGCTGATCATCGCCTGGAATGTGCTGGTCTACCTGGGCTTGCTGATCTGGCTATGCATCCCCTCGCACTCTCTGGGCTGGCCAAAAGCGGGATTAGTGCGCCACCTGAGCGTGGGCCGCCTGGCCTTGCCGCGCAAGCTGCCGCACGCCTTGTCCTCGGGCTTGCTCAGTTTCATGGGGGAATGGGCGCACCTGAGCGCCAAGCTGACGGCCGCGCGCGTGAGCCGTACCATCCACCTGAGCGCCGCCATGTTTGCCATCGGCGCCGTCGCCTCGCTGTATGCGCGCGGTTTCCTGTCGCAATACGCGGCCGGCTGGGAAAGCACCTTTTTGAATGCCAGCCAGGTGCACAGCTTGCTTTCGACCCTGTTTGCGCCAGCGATTGCCCTGTTTCATTTGCAAGGTTTTTCGCTGGCGGAAATCGAAGCGCTGCGTTTTCCGCAAACGACGACCATCGAAGGCGGCGCGCGCTGGGTGCATTTGTATGCGGCAACCATTTTCCTGCTGGTCGTCGTCCCCCGCCTGATCCTGGCTCTGGTCAACAATTGGCGCGCCGCGCGCCTGGCAAAGCACTTTCCGCTGGATCTCGATCAACCGTACTTCCGCAAGCTCAATGAAAGCATCGGCGTGGCCACGGGCGGCATGTTGCGCGTCTTGCCGTACAGCTTTACTGTCGATGAGGCGCGCCACAAGGGCTTGGGCCAGCTGTCCATCATGCTGTTTGGCGAGCAGGGGCGCATGATGTTGCGGCCATCGACGTCGTATGGCGAAGAGCCGCAGGAGGTCTTGCGCGGCACGGACTTGAATGATCCGCAAGTCAATATCACGGCCGTGCTGTTCAACCTGACGGCAACGCCGGAAAAGGAAAATCACGGCGCCTTCCTCGATTACCTGGTGCAATCGTCGACACGCGGCATCGCCGTCCTGATCGACGAGTCCAGCTATGTGGAGCACGCTGGCGAGCAGGCGGATAACGGCGCGCGTCTGGCGGAGCGAGTTGCCTTGTGGCAGCATTTCTGCCAGTTCCATCAAACCACGGCCACCGTGGTCAATTTGCTCAATCCCGCCTTGCACCCGCTCGACGCCGGTGTCGGCTTGAAAGTATCGGCAGCAGCATGAATGTGAATGTGAATAAAGATGTCCAGGATGATGCAGTGCAGATTCAGTTTGCACTGATTTCGCATACGAATAATGGCAAGACCACCCTGGCGCGCACCTTGGTGGGCGTGGACATCGGCGAAGTGCGCGACGCCGCCCACGTCACCGTGTTTGCGGAATCGCATACTTTGCTGGCGACGCCACAGGGTGATGCCCTGCAATTGTGGGACACGCCCGGCTTTGGCGACTCCGTGCGCCTGCTCAAGCGTCTGGGGCAGGCGGGCAATCCCATCGGCTGGTTCCTGCGCGAAGTGCTGGACCGTTATCGCGACCGCCCGTTCTGGCTCAGCCAGCAAGCGCTGCGCACGGCCAAGGACGCGGCCGACGTAGTGCTGTACCTGGTGAATTCTTCGGAAAACCCCAGGGATGCTGGTTACTTGCCGGCGGAAATGAAAATTCTCGCATGGCTGGATAAGCCTGTGGTGGTCTTGCTCAATCAGATGGGGCCGCCACATCCGGGCAATGAGGAACACGGCGAGCAGGCGCGCTGGCGCGACCATTTGCAGCAATATCCCATCGTGCGCGACGTTTTGGCGCTCGATGCCTTTGCCCGCTGCTGGGTACATGAGCGCGTGTTTTACGAAGCCGTGGGCAAGTTGTTGCCGCAGTCGCAGCAAGCCGGTTATGCGCGTTTGTTTGCTACCTGGCAAGCGCAGAATACGGCTCGTTTCCAGCAGGCCATGCACTTGCTGGCCACGCAGCTGGCGGTGGCAGCCCAGGATCGCGAAGCCATCGAGCCCGTCTCCAAGGGCTTGCTGAAATCGGCCTTGCAGGTCGTGGGCATCGGCAAGAATGCAGAACAGCAACGCCAGGAAAAGGCGATGGCCAGCCTGGTGGCGCGGCTCAATATGCACAGCGGCGTCACCACGCGTGAACTGTTGATCTTGCACAAACTTGACCCTACCGATGCGCATAAGATCAATAGCCGGATACGGGAAAATTTCGCCGTGCGCGCGCCGATCGACAAGGCACAAGCAGGGCTATTGGGCGCCATGATTTCCGGTGCGGCGACGGGCTTGTCGGCCGACCTGATTTCCGGCGGCCTGACCTTGGGTACGGGCGCCTTGCTTGGCGGCGTGGTCGGAGCACTGACGTTTGCGGGTGCAGCCTGGGGTTTTAATTCCGGCACGGAGCGCAATGAGCCCACCATGCAATTTACGGATGCCTTCTTGCGTACCTTGGTCGTGGCGGGCGTGCTGCGTTATTTGGCTGTGGCGCATTTTGGCCGTGGCCGCGGCAACTTTGTCGAAAGCGAGGCGCCGGCCTTCTGGCAGGATGAGGTCGAACAAGCCGTAGCGCGCCATGAGGGCGCATTGGCCGAGCTGTGGAAAGAAGTGCGCCGCGAAAAGTCGAATGAACTGGCGGCCGAACGTGTGCAGCCGATCATCACGGTGATCACTGCCGATGTGCTGGCGCGTCTGTACCCAGACGTGGCGCAGCAGATGTAAATACGGGCTTCCATCGTTTATTTCCAACAGGGTTTCCGATGAGCACACATAAAATCGCGGTCATCGCCGGTGACGGCATCGGCAATGAAGTTATGCCGGAGGGCTTGCGTGTGATTGAAGCGGCTGCGCGCCGTTTCAATATCGACTTGCAGTTCACGACCATGGAGTGGGCAAATTGCGACTATTACCTCGAGCACGGCCAGATGATGCCCTCGGACTGGTTTGCCCAGCTCAAGGATTTCGACGCCATCTATTTTGGGGCTGTGGGCTGGCCGGACAAGGTGCCGGACCATATCTCGCTGTGGGGATCGCTGTTGAAATTTCGGCGTGAGTTCGACGAATACGTCAACTTGCGGCCCGTGCGGCTGATGCCGGGCGTGCCGTGTCCGCTGGCGCACAAGAAGCCGGGCGATATCGATTTCTATGTGGTGCGTGAAAATACGGAAGGAGAATACTCGTCCGTGGGCGGGCGCATGTTCGAGGGAACGGAGCGCGAAACGGTGCTGCAGGAATCCGTGTTTACGCGCAAGGGTGTCGACCGCATCCTGAAGTATGCGTTTGAGCTGGCGCAAAGCCGGCCTAAAAAACACCTGACCTCGGCCACCAAGTCGAATGGCATCGCCATCAGCATGCCGTATTGGGATGAGCGGGTGGAAGCGATGGGGCCGAGCTTTCCCGATGTCCGTTGGGATAAGTACCATATCGACATCCTGGCGGCCCGCTTTGTATTGAGCCCCGAGCGCTTCGACGTGGTGGTGGCTTCGAATCTGTTTGGCGACATTCTGTCCGACCTGGGCCCGGCCTGTACGGGCACGATTGCCATCGCACCATCGGCCAATATCAATCCGGAGCGCACGTTCCCTTCTGTCTTTGAGCCGGTGCACGGTTCCGCCCCTGATATCTACGGCCAGAATATCGCCAACCCGATCGGTATGATCTGGTCGGGCGCCATGATGCTGGACTTTCTCGGCAATGGCGATGCCAATTACACGGCGGCGCATGACGCGATTGTGCACGCAATTGAGCGGGTGATCGAGCATGGTCCGCGTACGCCTGACATGGGCGGCAGCGCCAGTACGACCGATGTGGGTATGGTGGTTGCCGAATTGCTGAAATAAAGCTTGCCGCCCATGGGCGGCTTTGCTATAGTTCGCCTCCCCAATGAGACGCACTAGTTTGCGGCACAAAAGGGACAGCCTTCCGGGGCTGGGTAGTAAAAAAGAAGGTTGACGAAATAGCCGAAACGCTTCATACTCTTCCTTCTTCGCAGCTGACAAACACAACGCTTTGTCGATAGCGCGAAAGTCGCAAATAAGCAGCACCGAATACCGTTCTTTAACAATTAACAGTCGATAAGTGTGGGCATTTGATGTAAGTGCAGCGTCAATCTTCGGATTGGCGTCTAACTTAAAATATCAAATGTTCACAAGAAATAATGAAATAGGATACTTCTTCGGAAGTAGCCTGTCAGTTTTTTGAGTGAGCGACCCGTCAGCAATGACGGTGCCTGTAAA
>NZ_JBNYXO010000027.1:0-10133 GCF_051380715.1 Janthinobacterium kochi | reverse complement strand
GGGCTTGGCTCATGGCGCTGGTAGTTGGGTGACAGGATTCAACAGTGTACTCAAAAGCAACCTGGCCCTGAAAAATGGCAGGCTGCGAGTTGGAATATGATCACCCATATCTAAACATCTAATTGATAATCAAGTGTGTAACGTTATATTCAACATATGAAATTTCTTCCTTGCAGTAATGCGTCATTCAACGCTCTGAAATGTAGATCCTTGTCGAATTCCTTCGTGCTGAACCTGTTACTCAGCAGTGCCACCACGCTCCCCTCATCTGGCCAGTCTGAAGAATGCAATGCTATCAATGTATTTTCAAAAGAAATTTCATCGAGAAGACAGATTTTTAATTTTCGAGATAGCTTCTTCAATAAACTCAGCCAACGTATCTCACTTATTGTTGGGAAAAATGTATCACTATTTTTGATGGATGCTACTATTCGTTGCTGCACTTCTATAGATTTATCTATATTGACATACGATTCGCAATGATCGTTCATTTTCAATCGGATGGGTGATTTTCTGGCTATTTTGTACTGCAATATTATGCATGAGGAAGATAATTTTATGTCATGCTGTACGACAACGCTTCCCCATGAAAATTGAAATACTATTTCTGATAGGCCTTTCACTTGGCTGGGAATGCCAGACTTTTTTTGAATTTTTTTGACTAGCGATGAGTCACTCACGCCGTTGCCTACGGAATTATTTTCAAAGTAATGCATTATTATGTAATCTATTACTGGGAAATTTTCTTTTACAATAATTAACTCGACAAAGTAATCGCCTACCCATCCGTTGATATCAAAAATATACATCCCAGTCCCTGTTGTTGTGGGTTTGGTATGGAATATATTGATAATGCTATTTATAAAATCGTTTGCTGGCGTTTTTTTCGATAATACAATCTCTCCATTGACGAGCAGTAATCCATCAATGAAATCAAAAATATAGCCTGGGATTTCAAATTTTTTCATTCTGTTATGCGGAATTTCGAATGAGGCATCTCGTATGAATTATTGCAGTGATTTAGCACGGTTCGTAGAGGCAAATATTGTTCCCCATCGGATCTTCGACGTTCAGAAAACTTGCGTAGGGAGTCTCTACGTAAGTGACGAAATAAGCAGTTTCTTCCAGTCGCTCCTTGAGCGTGTCAATATTTTTCGTTGGTAAAGTGAATAGATTGATCGTGCCACCTTTGCTGCCTACGCGATGTGCTTGTTCAATGTTTGAAGGATGCATGAATTCTATTGAGAATTTTTTGTTGGACTCGTGCGCCATTGTCAGGCGGCGACTGGTGCCTGAATCACACTGAATGATGCTATCCATCGTAATAAAAAAACCGAGATTATCAATGTAAAATTTTTTTGCTTCGTCAAAATTCAGGCAAAGTATTCCTATATTGATAGTATCTAAAATGTGATTTTTTCTGGATATCACGGTTATCCTTGGAGGAGAGGATAAATACAAAAAATATCATTTTAAAATTGTATAAACCAGGATTTTATTGTGGATAAAAAATTGCAACAGGCTTCATGTTCTTCTTTGAAAACGCGAAGACCCGTCTTTATTCCTCGTTCATAGTAAAAAACTTCCCAACATCCATTTTTTTCTCTGATGCACAGACTCTCATCCTGAGTCGGATCGCCAATCGAGAAAGCATTTGACGGAATGCTTAAAATTGCCATCTCGTGTGCAATATCTGAAATATTCATCTATATGGTAATCTGAATTCAATATTGATTTTATTGATAGGCACAAAAAACGGATGTGGTTTGATTATGTGGATCGTGACAGGCGTCTATTTCCCCCCATGGCCCTGCTTGCGGCAGAACGATGCCAAACTCATCCAGAAACCAGCGTCTCAATCTTCTTGTATATTTTCCTTCGGGTTTAGACTGAAAACCATCCATGCAATTTTCAGGACCAAAATCCCAGTATTTTATGGGGCCATCATTTTTCTCAAAAAAACAAATAACTATTATTCTAAATTTTTTTAGTTTGAAACTTGTCTTGTAGGCGATTACCTCCTCCTCATACTTTATCCATGCTTCCCAGTCTTGATCCATCGAGTGTATATTTTTTCTTTTCATTCCTCTAAATAGAATGATCGATTCGTTTGCAGAAAAATATCCATCTTCAAATTTAACATCACGAATTATATCCATTGTCAATAATTTTAATTTTGTGAAATTTTATCAGTTTCTTATTTTCATCAATCAGGCTTATCTTATAGTTTTCTGATTGGGCATAAAAGTAAGCGGAGAAGAAACTTGGATTTAGAAAAATGCAAAAAACATATTTCCAACTCTTTTTATATGACTTTTCATTGATCAGTAGATTGATTATTTCTGGCGTGATTAGTTTGGTATTCCAAGCCTTCGATAGCTTAATTTGGATATCAGTTCCATTTCTAATTTCAAACTTCATACTTGACAAAAATTTCTTATGTGGATAAATAAGAATTTTCATTTTAGTCTTTTTATTTATTGCGTATGAAAATAGTGCATATTCCAGGATAATCCAATTGATGCCATCGCTGATTGAAGAGATGCTGAAGCTGAAATGTTGCCCCATGAAAAATTAAATGCGGAGAACGTTTTCTTTATCTCATCAGGATCTTTGCCCAATACCTCAGCAAGTAATTTGGCTAGACTGTTTTTGTCGGCTATTAATTGGTTTTCTGTCGTGTTATATCCATATTTTTTTGTATTCCCTCCATCCCACGATAGCCAAACGCTTTTCATACAATAATTCTCAAAAGTAAAATTTATGCCAAATTCAAATTCATTCAAGCTTCCGCACGTTGATAAATTGTGCACATAAGTATTTGTTTTGTTGTCTTCTATTTCAATGTCATTTTCTTTTGCGATTTTAATAAGATTGGATTCGTTAAGTGGCGCCATCATGATGCCGTCCAATAGGAGGTAACCATTTTTTGTATCAAAGGATACTTTTTTCATTTTTTGAAACCTTGCCGGATGAGCTGGTAGGGAGTGGTAATACGATAATCTCTAGCCGGACACTATGCCTTGACCGCTAACGGATGAGATTTTCGCATATCCACTCCAGAGTCTTGGAATAGGAAATATTTCCTTTTTTTCGTTCCTGCGCCGCTTCATGAAGAAAAGAGTTCTGTAGTTCCGGAGTTCCCTTTTGCGCGATCCACATGAAAATAGAATCAGCGATAGCATGATCTATATTTTCCTCATCAAGTATTTTTGCCATCATGTGCAAACTTTTCAAAACATGATTTTTCCACATGTGGAATTCGGCCACAATCATGCGCAGTCTCAGGGATTTTCTTTTTTCGAAGCGATCAAGAATTTTCTCTTGTTCATAGCCTGGTGAGTTGTGTAGGTAGTAACTAAATATAGGTTCAATATGGCCATTGAAAACATCGTTGTCGTCGGCAGATACATTGATGACGATGATATTTTGTGCAATTTTTAACATGGCTGCGTTTGCAGGACTTTGCCATGCTATATCCCAGATGACCTGATGTAGTTCCGGGTTATAAAATTCGCGTTCGAGCAAGTTGGCAAAAAAATCAAGTTCGTTGCTTGTCAGTGGCGAAGTTTTTTTTGCGATAATTTTTCTTCGAAAATTTTTAAGATATTTTTCTTCCAGACGCAATTTTTTCATGACTAATTAGAGTGAACCCCATTTCATTTATGGTCTGGTTTTATCTATGATAGTTTGAACTGATGATTTTTCTCGTCTTTTTTGAAATGGTATAAGTGATAGATCTTCCCAGTGATGTTTTTCCACCTAGTATTTTTTCACCGGGTGCAAAATTTGGTACGAAAGTTATTTTAATATCTTCGTTGTTGTCTTGAATATATATTTCAAAATCTGAAATATTTCTTTGCTCTTTTTTGAATTCATCCAAAACCACGAGCAATTTTTCAAGATTTTTCCCGGAAATTTTTTCTTCTACGTTTTCTATGTCGGGTGTATGTTTTTCCATATCGCTATCACTATCGGAATGGGAAAGTTTTGTCGGAGTACTATGTTAATTAATATTTATTTTCTTTATTATATGTTTGTGTTTTTACCATATATTATCATTGTCGAACAAAGTGATGATTTTTGATCTGCTTTGACTATTATGTATCCCCACGAGAAAGAAAAAAAATCCTCATACTTAGTCGATGTTTCAGCTGATTGATCTAGTGACTTTGAAATTAACTTACTTAGATATTTTTTTTCATTGATCATGTCCGAGTGACTGGATTCATATCCAAGTCTGTTTGTTATTCCATCTGTCCAGATTATTTCAATAATGTAGAGAATTCCATTTTTAAATCTGAAATTTACTCTTGTTTCCAGATTGAGAAATTTAATATTTTGCATGCTATATGTTTCAAATTCATTTATTTCCCCAAAGCTTTCAAGAAAATTTATGTTTTTTATTTCTTTGGTTGATGTGTTTTTGTTTACGTGAAAATTCTCATTTATTTCAATATCTCCAGTATTTTTATTTATATTCATTTATGGCCTCGGAAATTTAAATATTTTTGCGTTAGCTTTGAGTTTCGATATATCTGAATCATCAATAAAGTATTGATTTCCTCCTCCTGCGCCTAGTAATGTATTTGCCAATGCTTTTCCCGTGCCTGCACAGATATTTTCCGATAGTTTGAATGCTTGAACCTGATCTCTCATCGGTCGCGCCCCTGGAGTGTTTCCGGAATGTGAGATTTGCGTTAAATTATTGTATGCCAATGCGCTTCCATTTGCGGAAATAAGGGTCATTCTGTCGCTGTAATAATTTCCGGGTTTGGGACCATACGGATAGAGGGAATATAAGATAGTCCCTTTTTTTAAAACAATATTTGTATATGCATCGACTCCTGGGTAGGGCGGCTTACCTTGCCATTTTGTTGCTGAAGCGGATGGATTTTTACCAATGCAAGGATTGCATGGTGTGTTTTTTGCACATTTTTTTGCTAATCCTAATGGGTCATTCCAGCCAGTGGGATTTGGTGCATATTTATATGTATTTAATCCACCAAGCAAGCCAACTGGATCTTGCGTCACGTACCTGGCTACATCCGGATCATAGTAGCGGTAACGGTTATAAAACAGCCCCGTTTCTCCATCCTCATACTGCCCCTGAAACCGTAACGGCTGTTCGATTTCTCCCTCTACATGCAGCAATTGCCCCCACGCTTTGTAGCGCCCGCTCCAGACTACGTTCCCTAGCCCATCCGTCAGCTCGCGCGGCGTGCCCAGGTGGTCGCAGTGGTAGTGGGTGATCCGGTCGTGTGTTGCCGCGTCATCGGCTGCCGCTTGGGTACGCTGCCATACCGATACCTGCAGCGTTTCGGTGTCCGCTTGTTCTTGCGCAATCGCTGCCTGCAGTTCGGTGTCGTGCCGGGTGGCCGGTAAATCCCATTGCGCGACGCGCGGCAGGTGGACCGCGCTTGTCTGGCGGCAGGCTTGCGAACTGATCCTGGCCAGCGGCACGAAGCTGTCCGGCTCGTACAGGTATGTGACCGTGTCTTCCTGCCCAAGTTCCTGTGCCAGCGTGTCGCCGTCCCAGACGAAGAAGGTGGTGGTGGCGTTCGTGCGGGCGGGCTGGTCGTTGGCGATGTCTTGCTGCTTGCTCCAGCGTGCTTCCTCTACCCGCTTGGCGATGCGGCGGCTGAAGGCGTCGTAGAAATAGCGGGCGCGGTGGCGTGACTGGCGTTCCGTCCTGGTGGCGTGGCTGAGGCGGTTTTCGGCGTCGTATTCAAGCGCCAGGTCGCTCCAGGTCGATTCCCTGCCCGGTGGATGGAAGCGCTTGCCGGTGGCATTGCCTTGCTCGTCGTAATCGTATTCGCTATCGCCGTAGTGTTTCAGGACGTTGCCGGGGGCGGGAGCCGTGTCGAGCAGATTGCCTGCCGGATCGAAGGCGAAGTGTTCGGCCAGGCCCGGTTGCACGGCGGACAGCAACTGGCCGACGGGGTCATAGGCGTAGCTGAGTTTGCCGAGCGGGCTGGTAGCGGTGGCGCCTGTTTGAAAAATGGTGGTCAGGTTGCCCTGCGCATCGTAGTCGAAGCGGCGTTCGCGCACGGGGGCGGGCGCATCGGGGCCGCGCGCCAGGGTCATTTGCGTGAGGCGCGATTGCGGATCGTACTGGCGCGTGGCGAGCAAGCCGCTGCTACCGAGCTGCCGCTGCTTTTCGCGGTGCAGCTTGTCGCGCTCGACATCGACCACGGCCTTGCCTTGCCACAGCACGCCATGCCAATGGCCGGAACCATAGCGCAAGGTATCGATGCGGCGTCCGTTCGGCAAGACCGTCTGGATGCGGTTGCCAAGTTCGTCATAGGCATGCGTCATGACAAAGCTGGCATCCGGCACGCGCGGGGCATTCGGCAACCTGGCCATCTCGGGCAGCGTTTGCAAAAAGCAGGCGCTGCGCTCTTCGATCAGCTGGCCCAGCGCATCGTGGACAAAGCGCTGTTCGGCTTGCGGTGCGGATACGGCCGTCAGGCGGCCCAGTGCATCGTAGGCGTAGCGCACCACGCCGTCCGCCGTGGTCTTGACTTGCAACAAGCCGAGTGCGTCGCGCAGCAGCTGCGTGCGCTGGCTGCCGCACTCGCTGGCGGTCAGGTTGCCGGCCTGATCATAGCTGTATTGCGTGCGCTTGCCATCGAAGCCCGTTTCCGACGTCAGCCAGCCTTCCGCGTGATACGCGAGTTGATAACTTTCGCCCTTGGCGTTGATCAATTCCGTCAGTTGCAGCGCGCTATCGTAGCGATACTGTAAAGACTGGCCAATGGCGTCCGTGCGTTCCACCGGCAAGCCCTGGCCGTTGTAGCGGTAGCGCGTCTGCTGGCCGGCGCCATCCACGAGCAAGATCAGATTGCCGTCTGCATCGTAGGCGTAGTGTTCCCGTGTTTTGTCTGGTGCGATGAGCCCGGTCAGGCGGCCGAGGCCATCGTACTCGTAGCTGCTGACGTGGCCCATGGTATCGCGTGCAGCCGTCAATCTTCCCTGCTTGTCGTAGCTGTATTCGCTGCTGTGGCCGGAACAGTCCGTGTAGCTGGTAAGCAAGCCCTGGCGGTTGTACTGGAAATGCTTGCTGCCGCCCCTGGCGTCGATCAATTCCACCAGCTGGCCGCGCTGGTCGTAGCGGTAGCGCGTGACGTGGCCCAGCGCATCCGTGATGCTGACGGGACGACCTGCCGCATCGTATTCGCGGCGTGCGGTGTTGCCCAGCGCATCCGTGAAGGCGACGGGCTGGTTCTGGCCATCGTATGCGATGTTGCTGCCGTTTCCCTTGGTATCGATGCTGCGGGTCAGGTTGCCGGCTGCATCGTAGGTGTAGCGGATAGCGGCGCCGTTGGCGTCGATATCGGCCAGCAGCATGCCATCGCGGTCCCATTCGCGCCGGCCCAGCGAGGCGGCCTTGTCGCCATTCACGCGGCGCACTTCGGTGACCAGCCAGTTGGCGTCGAAGGTGTATTCGAGGACGCCGCCGTTTTCCATGACGCGGCTGGTGTCGTTGTCCACGTAATCGATGCGCGTATGCTCGCTGCCATCTTGGGCGCGCGTGGCGATGGCGCGCGCCTGGTAGCTGTTGGCCAAGCTGACGGGATGGCGCTGCGCCAGTTCCGGTTCGCTCAATGGGGAACCGCTCCAGCGGGCGCGCAGCGCGTCCAAGCTGATCCAATCCAGCTCGTAACTAAAACCCGTGTAGCTGCTGCACGACGTGAGCAGGTGGTGACGATAGCTGTAGCAACGCGTGTCACCCAGCGCATTCGACTGGCTGACCAGGTTGTGGCGCGGCGCGAAGGGCGCCAGGGTATCGTTCGTCTCGACGGCATAGGCGTAGCGGACGTGGCAGAGGCGGCTGCCGTCTGGCAACACCTCGTCGACTCTTCCGATGTGGATGGCCTTTTCCGACTCCCCGCGCATGGCTTCGAGCACGCCGCCATCGTCGCTGCGCAGGCGCAGCACTACTTCGCCCGGTTTTGCATCGATCAACCGTTCGATGCTGATGCCGCGTCCATCGCGCCCTTCGCTACGCACGAGTGCAAAGCGTTGCGTGGCGACGGGAGCGGTCGGGGCCAGCATGGCGTTGACGCCGTCGTAGCCGTGCGGCAACCACCCGCCATCAGCGCGCGCGTAGCGGTCGACGCTGCCGTCGCGCCACAGCACGGTAAAAGTGTCGGCGCCGTCGCGCGTCAGCGTAAAACCTTCCTTGCGGCTGTCGTGCTGCTGGCCCGGTTCCATGCCCGGCAGGCGCAGGGCGCGGCCGCTGTCATCGTGCAACACGATGCCCGCATCGCACAGCGACAGGCTGGTGGTGTAGGGCGTAGACCAGCGCGCGCCCAGCAAGCCCCAGTCCTCGCATTCGGCGCCGGAACGGTAGCAGCGCGTCCAGGCGATGGGGATGCTGCGTTCGAGCGCGAAATCCGTCTGGTACAGGATTTCCTGCCCCGTGCCGAAATGCACGGGCTTGCGGCCCTTGACGGGTTTTTTTGCGGGGCCGCTATCCTTGGGGCAGCAGTCGGATGGCGGCTCCGATTTCGGCTCCTTCTTGCCGCGGCTCTTGCCGTCGTCGCCGCCGTTTTTTGGGGGAGGTTTGTCGATTTTTTGGGGCGGCTTGTCCGGTTTTTTGCCGACCAGCTTGTCCTTGACCTTGTTGATGGTCGGTGCCGCTTTCTTGCCGAGAAACTTGCTCAGTATTTTCCCCCCAGGAATCTTGCTGAACACCGCCGTTTGCAATAATGTGCCTGCCGCATTCATGACGATGTCTGAGGCGGTATTGAGCAAATCTGGTGTCTTGCCTGTCAATAGGTAATCGGCCGCCTGGTCGAGTACCGTGGCCGATGCTTCCATTGCCGTGCCTGTCGCAACGGTCGCCGTGCCGGCAACTGCGCCGGTTGCTGCCGCTGTTTCCATCGCGGCAGCTGCTGGCAGGCCAACGCCGGTTGCCGCAACGCCCACGCCGGCGACTCCCAGCACGGCGCTGCCTGTCAGGACGGCGCCGCCCGCGTCCACCATGTCTTCGGCGGCGCCATGCATGCTCTTCGAACCGTGATTCTTGTAGTCTTGTGCCGCTTCCCGTATCGCCGCCTTCAGGTCCTTGAGCACGGGCTTGGCCGCCTCCGCGCCCCGCTCATAAATCTTGCCCACGGTATTGCGCGAATTCATCCATACTTCGCGCCCCATCTGTACCAAGCTGGCGCCGTTGGCGCGATGGATGGGGCT
Organism: Janthinobacterium kochi; assembly: GCF_051380715.1. Classification (NCBI taxonomy): domain Bacteria; kingdom Pseudomonadati; phylum Pseudomonadota; class Betaproteobacteria; order Burkholderiales; family Oxalobacteraceae; genus Janthinobacterium; species Janthinobacterium kochi. Next base: position 935 of record NZ_JBNYXO010000027.1, on the reverse strand, counting down.
GGCGACCTTGGTGTCGACCTGCTTGCCGACGGTGCCGCTCTTGACGCCGCCCGCCTTGCCGGCCGCGTCTCCCTTGACGGTGGGAATGATGCTGCGCTGGTGCAGGATGACGGGCTCGCTGTGCGACTTGACGTTGGGCGAAGCGTTCTGTGCTTCCGAGAATTCACCGATGATGCTGTAGGGAATAGGGGGCGTGCTGGAGCCGACGGGCGTCTTGCATATGTCGGGGCTGAGGCTGACGCAATAGAAGCGCGAGGCTTTGGTGACGGTTTCATTCGTCATTGTTTTTACCTTGCTCGGCCGCCTTGCCCAGTGCTTCCTGCGCCTGTTCCAGCAGTGCTATCCGCGCGATCTGTGCCGGCTCCATCACGTGCAGCAGGCGCGACGCGACCTGGCCCGCGTCGGCCGGCACGATGGCGCGCCAGACCAGTTCCAAGGTGGCCGCCTCAGGATCGATCAGAACCGTATCGATGGCCAGGCGCCAGACGATCAACTGGTCGTTCTTGTCCGCCAGCAGCAGGCACATTACTTGTTCGGGCAAGGCGAAGCGCAGCACGGTGTTGCCGCGCGGGTCGATGCGGGCCGATGGATGGTCGTGGCGGCACAGATTGGTCAGCGTAAATTGCTCCCGTCCTGCCAGGTACGGACATTGCTGGTCGGGCGGCGTGCTGTTCCAGTACGCGAAATCGAAGTCTTCCGGCAGGGCAGGGACTTCATCGGCATCCCATTTGTCCTTGACGACGATGCTGCCTGCCAGCGCGCGGCGCGGCAGCCAGCCACGGCCGACAGCGGCCAGCCCCGCCGGCGTGGGCAGCTCCTTGAGGTACCCTGACTTTTTCGGACACTCTAGTTTGGTAAACTTCACCGACTGGAGAACTTATGACACGCTCAACAACATACACACCGGAGCTTCGGGAAGAAGCGGTAAAACTGGT
>NZ_JBNYXO010000026.1:0-16335 GCF_051380715.1 Janthinobacterium kochi | reverse complement strand
ATGACCATAGCAAGTTGGTCCCACCCCTTCCCATCCCGAACAGGACCGTGAAACAACTTTGCGCCGATGATAGTGCTGCAACCAGTGTGAAAGTAGGTTATCGTCAGGCTTGTTATACGCAGTAGAGAAAAACCCCGCCAGTAATGGTGGGGTTTTTTTTCGTCTGGTGGTTTTGCTTGGCGCTGATGGCTGACGCGCGCGGTGACACACCTACATGTTGCAGCTGTTCCAAATTGATACATGGGCGGCCGGATGTGGGGCATGTACGCATGGCATGGCATTTGCTCTTCTTGGATATTCACTAAAAAAACCAAGGAGATCAGTATGACCTATTCCATCCGCACCCTGCTCGGCGTGGCCGCCGCCGGCGCCGTTGCCCTCACTTCCCTGCTGACCTTGCCGCACGCCTATGCGCACGGCAATGTCACGCCGCAAGGCGTCGACACCACGGGCTTGCCCAAGGTGGGCGACAAGTGGCTCGAGCAAAATCCATATCGGGGAAACAAGCTGGCCTTGACGGTGGGGACTTCGGCCTACAACCAGAATTGCGCACGCTGCCACGGCATCGAAGCCATCTCGGGCGGCATTGCGCCGGACTTGCGCCAGCTCGACCGCGATTGCTTCGGTATCAAGAATGAGACAAAGAAACAGGCTTGCTACAAGGAAACTGATAACTATTTCCTGGCGACCATACGCCACGGTAAAGTACGCAATGGCGCCGTGTACATGCCGCCGTTTGAAGGCGTGTTCAACCAGGAAGCCATGTGGGCCATCAAGACCTATCTGGAAACCCGCCGCGAGTCGAACTGATCATAAAGGAGTCCCATGCGTTCATTTCAACTCCGGGGCGCGCGCGCGATGATCTCGCTCGCCTGCCTGGCGCTGTGCGCAGCCGCGCCGGCGCGCGCCGACTGGCAGAAAGTGCAGCAGTCGGGTAGCCTGAAAGTGGCTGTGTATAACGAGTTTGCGCCATTTTCCGACAAGGGTACGGGCATCGATATCGATATTGCCGAAGCGCTGGCCAAAAAACTGGGTTTAAAACTGAGCTTGCTGCCATTTCCCGCTGGCGAAAACCTGAACGACGATTTGCGCAATATGGTGTGGAAGGGCCATTACCTGGGTTACGGTCCTGCCGACGTGATGCTGCATGTGCCGGTCGACAAGAAGTTGATGGCCGATAACGACAAGGTCGAAATCTTTGCGCCGTATTACGTGGAAACCGTGCGCCTGGCGCGCAGCGCGCAAGCCGTGCCGCAATTCGATGGCGTCGCTTCGCTGGCCGGCAAGCGCATCGGCGTGGAAAAGGTCTCGATCGCGGCCATGCTGATGTTGGGCGAAGACAATGGCAAGTACCGCGACGATGTGCGTATCTTCGACACGGCCGCCGAAGCCTTGCAGCAATTACAGGCGGGCCAGCTCGATGCCGTGCTGGCCAACCGGTCGGAAATCGAATCGGTGCTGAAGAGCGATCCCGCTTTCCCCTTGAGCGAAGTGGCGTTTGCCCGCTTGCCGCGTGCCGGCTGGGCCGTAGGCCTGGCCGTCAGCCGCCAGCAACTCGACGTGGGCAAGTTGCTGCAGGCAGCCATGAACGAGATGGCGGCCAGCGGCGAATTGAAAGCTATCTTTGAGAAATATGGCGTGAAGGAAGCGCGGCCGTAACAGGCCATGCTAGTAAGGTAAAAAGCCCGCGTATCTTCCGATGCGCGGGCTTTTTCTTTAGAAACTGTACTGGGCGCTAACCCCCAGCAACCAGTTACGTCCTGGTGCCGCTTCATAGTAGCGCCTGTTGCTGTCGCCGACGATGACGGAGCCCACGTAGGTCTTGTCGAAAAGATTGTTCAAGCGGGCAAATTCCTTGAAGCGCCAGTTCCCTACGTTTTGCTTGGCATTGAAGCGCGCATTGAACACCGTGTAGCCGGGCGCCGGCTTTTCGCTATTGCTGTCCTCCGCGTAGACTTGGTTGCTGGCCACGCTTTCCAGCGCCGCGCCGAAACGGTCGAGCGTGTCTTTCCAGGCCAGTTCCGCAAACAGGTTGGCGCTGGGTATGCCCGGCAAGCGGCTGCCTTCGCGCACGGTGGTGTCAGAGGTGGTTTTAAAGGCCTGGTCGTACACGGCGTGCAGGCTGGTCAGCGCCACTTTTGTCGTGAAGCCATACGGCAGGTTCGAGTCCAGCGATATTTCCATACCCTGGCGCAAGGTCTTGCTGGCGTTGATATAGCTGGTGCGGCCATTGCCTGAATTTTTGCCGTCGACCACCAGTTCATCATTCGTCTTGGTCTGGAACACGGCCGCATTCACATGCGTGTTGTTGTTGATCCTGGCCTTGACGCCCGCTTCCAGGTTGGTGCTGGTGGCGGGTTTCAAGTTGAAATTGAATCCGCTGTCTTTACCCGAGTAAAACAGTTCGTTCAGGGTGGGCGCCTCGAAGCCGCGCGCGGCGCTGGCGTACACGTTGACGTTCGGCGTCAGTTTATACAGCAGGCCCAGCACCGGCGTCGTGTGGCTGAATTCCAGGCTGCCGCTGTCGTTGCCATTGCCGAGGAAGTGGTCGTCGATCGACACTTTCATCTTGCTGTAGCGCACACCTGCGCTGAGCAGCCATGGTCCGCTTTGCCATTCCATCTGGAGATACGGATCGAGGCTGGAGACGACATCCTGCTCGTCGCGGCGCAATTTGCCTTTTACGCCAAAGCTATTGCCGATGAAGTTTTCATAGCCGGTGCGGTCATCGCTGGAGCGACCATAATCGATGCCGATGGTGGTGCTCAGTTTGCCGCCGGCCAGCTGGTTCACGTGCAGCCAGTTGGTGTCGATGCCGTAGAACTGGCGCTGGAAATCGACCACGCCGCCCGAGTGTGAGGGAGACTTCTGGAAATCGATGTTGAAAGCCTGGTACTGGATCACATCGCGGTTGCCGCCATACACCATCACATGCAGGCGGTCGTCGCCAAACGCTTGTTCATAGGTGGCGCCGATCTGCTGGTGGTCGATGCTCTTGCGCGTGTTGTAGCGTTCTGCAAAGCTGCGTTTTGGAATCTGGTCGTCTTTAGGATCGATTTCACCTGCGCGCGGGTTTGCTGCAAACGTGGCCCAGGTGGCGCCCAGCGGATCTTGCGTGTTGCCCTGGTGCAGGCTGTTGGCGACGATGGTCAGCTTGCTGTCCGCATTGGGCTTGACGGTGATCTTGCCGAACGCCTGTTCGCGCGTGGCGGCGCTGTGGTCGCGGAAGCCGTCCGTGCGGAAGCGCGAACCGTCGAGCACGTAGCCGATGCCGCCTGCCTGGCCTTGTGCCGTCAGGTCCACCTTGCTGGTGCCGAAACTGCCGCCCGTTACATTCAATTCGACGGACGGGGGATTTTGCCCATCCCTGGAAAACAGCTGAATTACGCCGCCAGAATGGTTGCCGTAGATGGCAGAAAACGGTCCGCGCAGTACTTCGATGCGCTCGGCCGTATCAAGGTTGAAGGTGGCGGCCTGGCCCTGGCCGTCGGGCATGCTGGCAGGAATGCCATCGCTGATCAGTTTGACGCCGCGCACGCCGAAGGCCGAGCGGGCGCCGAAGCCGCGCGACGAGATCTGCAAGTCTTGCGCATAGTTCTGGCGGTTCTGCACCACCAGGCCCGGCACGGCGGCCAGCGCTTCCGACGCGTTGACGCGGATTTGGCCATCCTGGATGCGGGCGCTGTCGACCACGTCGATCGAGGCTGGCACTTCCTGGCTGGGGTGGGCGATGCGGCTGCCGCTGACGACCACCGTATCCATGAGTTGCCCGTTGGCCATGTCCGCGGCCTCGGCGGCGAAAACGTGGGGGGCGAGGGTGGCGCTGCCGGCGACAAACAGGCTGGCAATGGTGTTCAAGCGGAAACGATGCTGCATGCGGGTTCTCCAATGTGAATAAAAGCCTGCTTGAGCGCGTGAGCGGTACAGGTCTGCGTAGGTGTATCAAGCAATATGCCTGCCATGTCTCCATTGGTGGGCTGAAATTATACGCGTGTCCGTGGCACGGCGTTTGCATACAGCAATTGTCAGAGGCGCCGCTACCGCGCGCTTTTCCCTCGTTTTGCCATTGAAAAGGTGATTATGCCCAACTTCTTCTCGCGCTTGCGCCAGGTGTGCTGGCTGCTGCCTGCGCTTGTCAGCACGGCCGTCCTGGCCGCTCCGTTTGCCTATGTCCCCAATGAAAAATCGGGCACCCTGAGCGTGATCGACACGACGACCGACCAGGTGGTGCGCCAGATCGCGGCAGGCAAGCGGCCGCGCGGCATCGCCGCCGACCCCACCGGGCGGCAATTGTTTGTCACCGATGCCGCCAGCAGCGCCTTGTTGCTGATCGATAACGCGACCGGCACGCCCGTGCGCACGGTGGCGCTGGGCAAGTCGCCAGAGGGCGTCAGCGCTTCCCGGGACGGTCGCTACGTGGCCGTGGCCGTCGAGGAAAACAATAGCGTGGCCTTGCTCGATGGCCAGACGGGTACCTTGCTCGCCGATATCAAGGTTCACGGGCGCAATCCGGAACATGCCGTGTTCAGTCCGGATGGGCGCTGGCTGCTGGTCAGCGCGGAAGAGGCCGAGCAAGTCGATGTCATTGATGTGGCGCAACGCCGCCAGGTGGCTTCCATCGCCGTAGGCCTGCGTCCGCGCGGCATCGGTTTCAGTCCGGACTCGGGCCGCGCCTACGTGGCGTGCGAACTGGTCAACGCCGTGTATGTGATCGACATGGCCGCGCGCAAGGCCATCGCCACCATTCCCGCTGGCAAGAATGCCAACGGCATCGCCGTCCACCCCGGCGGCAGACAGGTGTATGTCTCGAACGGCACGGATGGCACGGTGATGGTGATCGACACGGCCAGCAATCAGGTCACGGCCACCATTGCCGTCGGCAAGCGCCCGTGGAACATGGCCATCACGCCCGATGGCGCCAAGCTGTACGTGGCCAATGGCCGCTCGAACAGCGTTTCAGTCATCGACACGGCCAGCGCGCGCAAGGTGGCCGATGTTGCCGTGGGCGAATTGCCATGGGGCGTCGTGATTCGGTAGTGGTACAGGTGCAGGTGTTCCAGTCTGGTACACCTGTTCCATTGTGCAGCGGCGTAGGGGCGGCGCCGGGCAAGGAGGACGCTGGCGCGGATTGGAACAGGATGCGCCGGCCTTGTTCAAAACGCACACACAGTCCCCTGGGCTGAACGACCGGCGTGCGGTGCGATCAAGCGCATCGATATGGCCGCTAGGCCCTTGCAACAAGGGTAAAACCGGCTAAGTTTGTAAGGGGGCGGCGAGCTGGCACGGCATTTGCGGAAGACTCCGTGTACTCACCCCATCTGTACCAGGACGTTTGATTTTAATTCAGTAATTTCATTCTAATTAACCCGATAGAGGACGACATGAATCTCGCAGACATCAGCAAACTGGGCGTAGCCAATCCCTTCAAACAACGCTATGACAATTACATCGGCGGTCAGTTCGTTGCACCAGTAAAAGGTGAATACTTTCCTAACATCACGCCCATCACGGGCTTGCCGTTTTGCGAAATCGCCCGTTCCACGGCGGAAGATGTCGAGCTGGCGCTGGACGCCGCGCATGCCGCCAAGGATGCCTGGGGCAAGACTTCACCTGCCGAGCGCGCCAATATCCTGAACCGCATCGCCGACCGCATCGAACAGAACCTGAGCCTGATCGCCACGGCGGAAACCATCGACAACGGCAAGCCGATCCGTGAAACGATGAATGCCGACATTCCGCTGGCCATCGACCATTTCCGTTACTTCGCCGGCTGCATCCGCGCGCAGGAAGGTTCCGTCGCGCAAATCGACGCGGAAACCTATGCCTATCACTACCATGAGCCACTGGGCGTCGTGGGCCAGATCATCCCGTGGAATTTCCCGATTCTGATGGCCGTGTGGAAACTGGCGCCAGCCCTGGCCGCCGGCAATTGCGTCGTCTTGAAACCGGCCGAGCAGACCCCCGCCTCCATCATGGTGTTGATCGAACTGATCGGCGACTTGCTGCCACCGGGCGTGTTGAACATCATCAACGGTTTCGGCCTGGAGGCGGGCAAGCCGCTGGCGTCGAGCAAGCGCATCGCCAAGATCGCCTTTACGGGTGAAACGGGCACGGGCCGCTTGATCATGGGTTATGCGGCGCAAAACCTGATTCCCGTCACCCTGGAGCTGGGCGGCAAGTCGCCGAACATCTTCTTTGAAGATGTGATGGATGCCGATGATGATTATTTCGACAAGTGCCTGGAAGGCTTCACCATGTTTGCGCTGAATCAGGGCGAGGTGTGCACCTGCCCATCGCGCGTGCTGATCCAGGAATCGATCTACGAGAAATTCATCGAACGGGCCTTGAAGCGCGTGGCCGCCATCAAGCAGGGCAACCCGCTCGACTCGTCGACCATGATCGGCGCTCAGGCGTCGCAGGAACAGCTGGAAAAAATCCTGTCCTACCTCGACATCGGCCGCCAGGAAGGCGCCGAAGTGCTGGCCGGTGGTGAGCGCCATACGCAGGCAGGCGACCTGGAGGGCGGCTACTACGTGCGTCCGACGGTGTTCAAGGGCAACAACAAGATGCGCATCTTCCAGGAAGAGATTTTCGGGCCCGTCGTGTCCGTGACCACCTTCAAGGATGAGGCCGAAGCGCTGGCGATTGCCAACGATACCTTGTACGGCCTGGGCGCCGGCTTGTGGACGCGCGACGGTTCGCGCGCCTTCCGCATGGGACGCGCCATCCAGGCGGGTCGCGTGTGGACCAATTGCTACCACCTGTATCCAGCCCACGCCGCATTCGGCGGCTACAAGCAATCGGGTATCGGCCGCGAAAACCACAAGATGATGCTCGACCACTACCAGCAAACGAAGAACTTGCTGGTGAGCTATAGCCCGAAAGCCCTGGGCTTCTTCTAAACCGGCAACAGGCGCCGCGCCCTTAGCCGGGGGCGGCGCGCAGAAAGGGATGCCATGAGTGCAGCAATTGCCCGGGTGGTCGCCACCGATGCGGCGCTGGAAATGATGGACAAGTTGCGCCAGCGTCACGGCCCGCTGATGTTTTTCCAGTCGGGCGGCTGCTGCGACGGCAGCGCGCCCATGTGTTATGCGCTGGGCGAGTTCGATGTCAGCGATACCGATATCTATCTCGGCAACTTGAATGGCACACCGTTTTACATGGGACTCGAGCAATTCGAGTACTGGGAGCATACCCAGTTGATTATCGATGTGGTCGATGGCAATGGCGGCATGTTTTCACTCGACAACGGCACGGGCAAGCGCTTCCTGACGCGCTCGCGCCTGTTCACCGATGAAGAGTGCGCGCTGTTGCATGCCCAGCCGCATGAGCACCGCAAGACTTGATACACACATACTAATAAAACAGAGGGAGATGATTGTGCAGAAAAAAATCATGGGGATACTCGTCGGTTTGGGGTTGGCATCCTTGGCCTCGTTGGCCCAGGCGGCCGACGTGGGCAATGTCACCAATGCCATGCTCGACAACACGGCGAAGAATCCAGCCAGCGTGCTGTCGTTTGGCATGGGCACGCAGGGGCAGCGCTATTCGCCGTTGACGCAGATCAATGACAAGACCGTGGCCAAGCTGGTGCCGGCCTGGTCGTTCTCGTTTGGTGGCGAAAAACAGCGGGGCCAGGAATCGCAGCCGCTGATTCACAACGGCAAGATGTTCGTCACGGCATCGTATTCGCGCATCTTTGCCGTCGACTTGAAAACGGGCGCCAAGCTGTGGAAATATGAGCATCGCTTGCCGGACGGCATCATGCCGTGCTGCGACGTGGTCAACCGCGGTGCCGCCCTGTATGGCAACCTGGTGATTTTCGGCACGCTCGACGCCTACCTGGTGGCGCTGGACCAGAACACGGGCAAGATCGTCTGGAAGGAAAAGGTCGACGATTATGCGGCCGGCTACTCGATGACGGCCGCGCCGCTGATCGCCGAAGGCTTGCTGCTGACGGGCGTGTCGGGCGGCGAATTCGGCATCGTGGGCCGGGTCGAGGCGCGCAACCCGATGACGGGCGATCTGGTGTGGAGCCGTCCGACCGTGGAAGGCCATATGGGCCACCGCTACGACAAGGATGGCAAGGCGAGCGATAACGGCGTATCTGGCACGGTGAACAAAACCTGGCCGGGCGACCTGTGGAAAACGGGCGGCGCCTCCACCTGGATGGGCGGCACCTACGATCCGCAAACCAAGCTGGCCTATTTCGGCACCGGCAACCCGGCGCCATGGAACAGCCACTTGCGTCCCGGCGACAACTTGTACTCGTCATCTACCGTGGCGCTGGACGTGAAAACGGGCCAGATCAAATGGGCGTATCAAAACACGCCGAACGATGCCTGGGATTTCGACGGCGCCAACGAGTTCGTCACCTTCGACATGGATGGCAAGCGCTATGGCGGCAAGGCCGACCGCAACGGTTTCTTCTATGTCATCGATGCAAACAACGGCAAGCTGCAGAACGCCTTTCCTTTTGTGAAGAAAATCACCTGGGCCAGCAGCATCGACCTGAAGACGGGCAGGCCGAATTTCATTCCCGCCGGTCGCCCAGGCGACCCGACCAAGGGAGAGGAAGGCAAGAAAGGCACGACCGTGTTTGCCGCACCCGCTTTTCTCGGCGCAAAAAATCAGATGCCGATGGCGTACTCGCCGCAAACCAAGCTGTTCTACGTTCCAGCGAATGAATGGGGCATGGACATCTGGAACGAGCCGATCAGCTACAAGAAGGGCGGTGCATTCCTCGGCGCCGGTTTCACCATCAAGCCCTTGTTTGACGATTACATCGGCGCCATGCGCGCCATCGATCCGAAGACGGGCAAGATCGTCTGGGAAGTCAAGAACAACGCGCCGCTGTGGGGTGGCGTGATGAGTACGGCCGGCAATCTGGTGTTCTACGGCACGCCGGAAGGCTTCCTGAAAGCCGTCGACGCGAAGACGGGCAAGGAGTTGTGGAAATTCCAGACGGGCTCCGGCGTCGTGGCGCCGCCAGTCACTTGGCAGGATGGCGACACGCAATATGTGGCCGTCGTATCCGGCTGGGGTGGCGCGGTGCCGCTGTGGGGCGGCGAAGTCGCCAAGAAGGTCAACTTCCTGGAACAGGGCGGTTCTGTGTGGGTCTTCAAGCTGGCATCGAAGTAACGGGGTGAAACGCCCGGGCCACTCGGATGGGTGTCTCCCTGTTCGCCGGGCGCTTTCTTTTTGCTGACGGCCCAGGTCGTCAGTTTTTTGTTTACCTGTCTCTGCGCTACGCATGCTTGCGGTCAAAAAATGAACACCGTGCATGGCGATTGATCCGCTGCTGCACACACCGTGAGTACGCTTTTTCTCTTTCTCCCTCTGTGCCGCGCTGGGCACGCTTATTGCCAAAGCTTGAGGTACATCAATCACTGGTGTGCACACTAAAAACAGAGAAGAAAGAGGAGAAGCAATGAACACATTGATCAAGCTGGGGAGCCTGGGTGTCATGACAATCGCAGCGATGGGACAGGCACAGGCCGTCGATATCAAGGCGGGCGACTGGACAGTGTCGGTGGGGGGCATCGTCAATGCCTACTACACGCAAGTGTCGTGTTCGGGTGATGCGGTAGGCGGGCTGGCGCTGGGCGGCCAGGCGCTCGGTTGCGGCGGCGAGAAGGACCGCACGACGATCGGCAACGGCTTGCTGCCGAATGGCTTGATCACCTCGGCAAGCTCGCGCCTGGGCGAGTACGACGTGAAAGCCTTGATCGGCATCTATAACTCGACGGCCACCGACAGCGCCATCAGCCAGAACAGCGTGGTCGATGTGCGCCAGGCCTTCTTTACATTCGGCAATGAGCAGATGGGCACTGTCAAGCTGGGCCGCGACTACGGTATCTTCGGCGCGAATGCGATTTTGTCCGACATGACCTTGTTGGGTTCGGGCGCACCGGTGCAGGCGACGCAGCGTGGCCGGGTGACCCTGGGCCATATCGGCGCCGGCTACACGTATCTGGGCAACTATGGCCAGATCATGTACAGCTCGCCGAAGTCGGGCGGCTTTGGCGCCGATGTGGCGCTGGTCAGCCCTGTTTCCGATACGCCCATCGTGGCCGGTTCGACCTATTCTTCGAAGTCGAGCCCGCAAGTGCAGGCGCAGCTGACGTATGCGCAGGAAGGCTTGAAAGCCTGGCTGGGCGTGAAGTCGCAAAAATTCACCTCGAAAACGCCAGGTGTCGATGACCTGACCATGCGCGGCGTGGAAGTGGGCGGCTCGTACCAGATGGGCCCGGCTAGCGTGCTGGTCAACTTCCAGGGCGGCAAAGGATTGGGGATACTCTCCGATGCGGACCAGGGCGATACCAAGTCGAAGAACTGGCTGCTGCAAGGCACGTATAAAACGACGGACAAGCTGAAGCTGGGCTTGTCCTACGGCATCAGCAAGAACGACGACAACACGGCCGGCACGGGCGGCTTGAAGTCGAACGCCAACCTGACTCTGGGCGCGTATTACTCGCTCAACAGTGCGATCACCCTGGTGGGCGAACTGGGCCAGACGCGCTCGAAAGGCTTTACGGGCGGCGAAGCGAAGATGAATGGCGTGTCGCTGGGCGGCATCATTTTCTTCTAATTAATGAACGCGGCGCCCTGTAACAGGGCGCCGCACGGAGCGTAGTGCATGCGGACAATGCGGTTATTCATCGGATGCTGGCTATTCCTGTTTATCCTGGGACAGGCGTGGGCGGGCGTACTGACCAAGGCCGAGCTGGCACGGCGCTTTCCCGCTCCCATCGTCGTTGGCGACAAGGAGGCCGACTTGCCCGTCTGGCCCTTGTTCCGGCAAAACGCCACGGCGACCGAACTGGTTGGCTACGTTTTTGAATCGGTGGACCTGGCGCCCATTCCCGGCTTTTCCGGCGTGCCCGTCAATCTGCTGATCGCCATCGATCCGCAGGGCAGTTTTCTGGACGTATCCGTCCTGTCGCAGCACGAACCTGTGTTTCTCGACGGCCTCGGTGAAGCGCCCCTGTTCCAATTCGTCAAACAGTACCGGGGCTTGTCACTGAAACAGAACATCGCCATCGATGCCAAGAAGAAACGTGCGCCAGATGCGACCCACGCCGATATCGACGGCGTATCGAAGGCCACGGCCTCCGTGCGCATCATCAATCAGAGCGTGCTGGCCTCGGCCTTGAAAGTGTCGCGCAAAAAACTCGGCTTCGCGCAAGGCCGCGATCCCGACCAGATTGCCCGCATCCGCATGGAGGTATTCGAGAAACTCAGCGTGGCGCAGATGCTCGGGCAAGGCTTGATACAGCATGTACGCCTGAGCAACAAGGACGTGGAAACCCTGTTTGCCGGCAGTCCCGGCGCGGGACTCGATGTGGAAGCCACGGGCGCGCCGGACGGCGTGTTCATCGACCTGTACCTGGCTTATGTGTCCGTGCCCAGCGTGGGACGTAACCTGTTGACGGAACGCAGCTGGAACAAATTGCGCAACCGGCTCGACGAGGGCGACCACGCCATCCTCGTCATGTCGCGCGGGCGCTACAGCGTGCTGGGCGATGATTTCGTGCGTGGCACCGTACCGGACAGGCTGTTGCTGAAGCAGGATGGCTTGCCCATCGACATGCGCGACCTGGACCTGGAATTGAGCTTGTCGGAGGGGGCGGCGTTGCCAACGGAAAATGTCGCCGTGTTTCGCATCATCAGCCAGGCGGGACTCGATGCGGCCAGCCCGCTGGCGTTTTCTCTCCCCATCACGCGCAGCAAGGGCATCGTGTATCCGGAACGCATCGCCCGCAACGTGGATTTCAGCTACCGCTTGCCCGCTGATTTTTATAGCGCACCGCAAGGTGACGATGCCACATGGCGCGGCACGTGGAAGAACCGCGAGGCTGAGTTGCTGCTATTGGTCGCCGGGCTGGCGCTGCTGGCCGGCGCTTTGGCCTGGCAGAAACGCCTGGTGCGCGATGGCCGGCAATTTGTCTGGTTCCGCCGCCTGTTCCTGGTGTTTACCATCGGCTTCATCGGCTACTACGCGCAGGGGCAGTTATCGATCGTCAATATTACGGGTGTCATCCAGGCGCTGCTGGCGGGACGTAGCCTGGGCTTTTTCCTGTTTGACCCGATGACGGTGATCCTGTGGGCGTTCGTGCTGCTCAGTCTGCTGGTCTGGGGGCGAGGCACGTTTTGCGGCTGGCTGTGTCCGTTTGGCGCCTTGCAGGAAGTGACGGGCAAGCTGGGCCAGTGGCTGCGCTTGCCGCAGTGGAAGGTCAAGCCGCGCCTGGACGGGCGCTTGAAATGGATCAAGTATGGCTTGCTGGCGGCCATTCTCGGCAGCAGCATGTTTTCCAGCCAGATCACGGATAAGCTGGTGGAGCTGGAACCGTTCAAGACGGCGATTACCTTGACCTTCGTGCGCGCCTGGCCCTTCGTTGCGTATGCCGTGGGCTTGCTGTTGCTCAGCAGTGTTTCCTATAAATTCTTTTGCCGCTACCTGTGCCCGTTTGGCGCGGCGCTGGCGCTGCTGGGACGGTTTCGTTTGTTCAACTGGATTCCCCGCCGCAAGCAATGCGGCACGCCGTGCCAGACTTGCCGCCACCGTTGCGAGCATCACGCCATCGCGCCGAGCGGGAAAGTCGATTATGGCGAGTGTTTCCAGTGCATGGATTGCGTGGTGATTTATGCCAGCGATGAAAAATGCGCACCCTTGATGCTGGAAATCAAGCGTGCCCGCACCATTCCCATAGCCCGGGCCGCGGTAGAGGAGAGCAGCAATGCAGCGTAGAACGTTTATTTCGGCAGCCATCGGCAGCGTGGCCGGCGTGGCGGGCTTGTCTTTGCCTGGCAGCATGGCGCGCGGCACGGCATCGGCGTCCGGCGTGCGGCCTTATCAAGGTGCCGCGCTGGCGTTTGGCACGACGATCGCCGTCACCGTACTGCACCACGATCAGCGCCAGGCTGAGCTGGCCATTGAAGATGCCTTGCATGCGGCCAGGAATATCGACCGGCTGATGAGCATTTACAGCCCGGCCAGCCAAGTCTTCCAGCTGAATCGTGATGGCCGTCTGGCCCGGCCGGACGCGCATCTGCTGGCCGTGCTGGCGCAGGCGCAAACCTTGTCGCAATGGAGCGATGGGGCATTTGATATCACCGTGCAACCCTTGTGGCAGCTGTTTCGCGCGGCGGCAGACCAGGCACGCTTGCCGACGGACACATTGCGTCGTGCCGCGCAGGCGCGGGTTGGCTGGCGGCAACTGGCGTGGGATAGACGCGAAGTGCGTTTTCTTCAGCCCGGCATGGCGCTGACCTTGAATGGCCTGGCGCAAGGCTACGCGGCGGACATGGCGCTGGCGGCCGTGCAGGCGCGCGGCATACGGCACGCGCTGCTTGACACGGGTGAGTTCAATGCGCGCGGACAGCGCTCCCTGCGCCGTCCGTGGACCTTGGGCATCCAGGACCCGCGCGACAGGGAAATCCTGGCGGCTACCTTGAAGGTGGAAGGGCGCAGCGTGGCCTCGTCAGGCGATTACGAATGCACGTTCACGCCCGACTTCATGCATCACCACATCTTTGACCCTGCGAGCGGTGATTCGCCGGGCGAACTGGCCAGCGTGACCGTGCTGGCACCCACGGGCTTGCTGGCCGATGGCTTGTCGACGACCTTCATGGTGACGGGGGCCGCGCGCGCGCATGCGATGGCAGCACACATGCACGGCGTCGACCTGATGACCATCGACAAGTCGGGCCAGCGCAAAATGTCACGCGGCTTTGCCCGTCTACTTTAGGCTATTTCAAATGCGGCACCTTGCGATAGATCGTGTTGCGCGATACGCCCAGGGCCCGCGCCGTGGCCGAGACGTTGCCGCCGTGGGCGTCAAGCGACTTGAGGATCGCGCTTTGTTCCATTTCTTCCAGGTTGGCGCCGGCGGCGATCATGCGGTCCGTGCTGGCGCTGGCGGCAGTCGCTTGCGTCATCTCAATATCGTCGAGGAAATCATCAGGCATGTGGCGCAGACAGATTTCATGCTCGTCGCCTGCCATGACGATGGCCGTGCGCAACAGATTGGTCAACTGGCGGAAGTTACCCGGCCATTTATGCTGGTGGAACAGGCGCAGGATGTCCGGTGCCACCGTATAGCGCGTGTCGGGCGCTTCCGTCGCGAGGATCTTTTTCACGACCGTGTCCAGATCCGTGCGTTCGCGCAGCGGCGGCAGTTTCACTACCAGGCCATTCAAACGGTAATACAAGTCTTCGCGAAACAAACCCTTGGCCATGCGATCGCGCAAATTGTGATTTGTGGCGCAAATGAGTTCCACATTGACGGTGATCGATTTGCTGCTGCCCAGCGGCGTGACCATGCGTTCCTGCAGCACGCGCAACAGCCGAGCCTGCAAGCCAAAGGGCATGTCGCCGATTTCATCGAGGAACAGGGTGCCGCCATTGGCTTGCAGGATCTTGCCGATCGCCCCTTTCTTGCGCGCTCCCGTGAACGCCCCGTCTTCATAGCCGAACAGTTCAGATTCGATCAGGGTTTCCGGGATCGAGGCGCAATTGACGGCGATAAACGGCCCCATGGCGCGCGGTGAATCGTTGTGGATGGCTTGCGCCAGCAATTCCTTGCCGGTCCCCGTTTCGCCCATGACGAGGATGGGAATGTCGCGCCCCAATACCTTGTTGACCTTTTCGATCACCAGTTCCAGTTGTGGATCGCCCGTGCGCAGGTAGCGAAGACCGGACAGGCGGCGTGCCGCGTTGGCCGCATGGCTGGCGGACGCGGGAACCTGGGCCGGCACGGCGTTGATATCGCTATGGTCGGTGCTGGCAGTGAAACCGTGCTGGAAGACGCTATTGGACAAGCGCAACTGCGCGCGTCCATACACGCGCACGCCGCTGTGCATGCACAGGTTCAGCAGACCGGGTGCCGCCGTGCGGTAATGATCGTACAGGGCGGAAACGGGCAAGCCGAACAGGGAACTGAAGGTATGGGATTGCAGCGCGGCAAATGACAGGCCCAGCTGGAACAAACCGTTTTTATTGGCGGATAAAAACCGTCCGCCCGGCGTGAATGAGGCGATGCCTTCCATCAAGGTGCCGATGAATTCGGGACGCGCGTGGAAGTGGACGGTGATGGCATCTTCGAAGGTGGCGGAAAACAGCTGATTCTCGATCATCAGCGCCGACATGCGCACGAGGGCCATCGTATGCTTGTGAAAGCTGCGCTGATCGCTCGAGACATCCAGTACGCCGATAACATTGCCCCGGTGGTCGGTGATCGGTGCCGCAGAGCACGTCAGGAAATGATTTGCGGCCAGGTAATGCTGGTCCGCATGGACCAACGTCGGTACTTTTTCCGTGATGGCCGTGCCGATGGCATTCGTGCCGCGGCTTTGTTCCGACCATGCCACGCCTGGCTGCAAGGCGACGCGGTTGGCTTTCTCCAGGAAATCATCGTCGCCCAGCGAATGCACGATCACGCCGTTGGCATCCGTCAAGATCACCATATTGTGCGTGTTGACGATTTGCTGGTACAGGGTTTCCATGGCGGGCACTGCGTGCGTGTGCAGCATGCGGTTTTGCTCGATCAGCAAGGACAGATCGGATTTGCCGGCCGGCGTAAAGTCGGGCGTGGCCGTGGGCGACAAGCCAAAGGCGACTGAACGCTGATGGGACGTTTCGATGATGACGGGGACGTTGTCTTGTCCTGCCGGCAAAATGTTCGCGTCCGCGATGGACGAAAACGGTGCGCTACGGTAAGTAGCTGACGGTTGATACATGATCTCGTTGCCTCCGTTGGGCCCTGTAATGCGGCGCTCTTTTGAATATCGAGAGTGTTCCATAATGTAGCACCTGTCACAGATGGGAGCAAAGCAAAGCGAACCGGACTATCCCCAGTGTTGCTGCCAAGCCCAGAGTTGTTCTCATCAGTGAACAGTGCCTATATCTGTATAAGCAAGTGTGGTGCCAGGGCTGTTTCACGGGGCGGAAAAATAGCCCTTGCGGCGCGCGCTGGGCAGGGCTATAATTCGCCCCCTCGCTGAACAATGCATGCAAATGCTGAGTGAAGTGGGTAAAAAAGAAGGTTGACGAAATGGCCGAAACGCTTCATACTCTTCCTTCTTCGCAGCTGACAAACACAACGCTTTGTCGATAGTGCGAAAGTCGTAAATAAGCAGTACCGAATACCGTTCTTTAACAATTAACAGTCGATAAGTGTGGGCATTTGATGTAAGTGCAGCGTCAATCTTCGGATAGGCGTCTAACTTAAAATATCAAATGTTCACAAGAAATAATGAAATAGGATACTTCTTCGGAAGTAGCCTGTCAGTTTTTTGAGTGAGCGACCCGTCAGCAATGACGGTGCCTGTAAA
>NZ_JBNYXO010000025.1:0-32947 GCF_051380715.1 Janthinobacterium kochi | reverse complement strand
ACAACATCCCACAGCGTGCTCTCAACAACGAAACGCCGATTCAGGCAATGAAGAAATGGCAGGCAAAAAAGCCACAATTATTCGTTAAACGTGTTTATAACCAGGCGGGTCTTGACAATTAGATAATACTGAGAACCGCCCAGGATTTGACTTGCCCATCGCCCTGCACGATACTTGCCGCTGTCACCAAAGCTCCCCATCCTGAGCAATAAACCATCAGCGCCTGTCACCACCGCCTACACTCACAGCATGCCGTCTCCGAACTCTCCCACCGCCCCCTACATCGGCCGCTTCGCCCCCTCTCCCTCCGGTCCCCTGCACATGGGCTCGCTCGTTGCCGCCATGGCCAGCTATCTTGATGCGAAGGTGCATCGCGGCACTTGGCTGCTGCGCATCGAGGATCTGGACTATGACCGCAATGTCGAGGGCGCCGATATGGCGATCCTGGCCACCCTGCAACGCTGCGGCATGACGTGGGATGAAGAGGCGACGTGGCAGAGCCGCAGGCTGCCGCTGTACCAGGCGGCGCTGAAGCGCTTGCAGGACGCTGGCCTCGTGTATGCGTGCGGCTGTTCGCGCAAGGAAATCCACGATTCGGTGTTGCACGCGCGTTTACCCAAGGGCGGGGCCGCCGTGTATCCGGGCACCTGCCGCCACGGCCTGGCACCGGGCAAGGCGGCGCGGGCCTTGCGGCTGCGCGTGCCAGAAGGGCCGCAAGCCGTGTATGGCTTTGCCGACCGCTGGCATGGTCCGCAGCGGCAGGACCTGGCTGGCGAGGTGGGCGACTTCATCGTGCTGCGCGGCGATGGTTACTGGGCGTACCAGCTGGCCGTGGTGGTTGACGATGGCGTGCAGGGCATCACGCAGGTGGTGCGCGGGGCGGATTTGCTCGATTCCACGCCGCGCCAGCTGTACCTGCAGGACGTGCTGGGCTTGCCGCATCCGGGCTTTCTGCATGTGCCCGTCGTCAACAATGCCAACGGCGAGAAACTGTCGAAGCAGACGGGCGCCCTCGCCTTCGATACGGGTACGCATGCCGGCGAACTGCTGGCGTCGGCGCTGCTGCCGGCCGCCCGCTTCCTCGGTCTCGACGTGCGCGCCGACGACGTGGAAGACTTCTGGCGGCAAGCCATTCCCGCCTGGGCGCAGCGGCTGGCGCGCCTTCCCGAGCGCACATAAAAAAACCCGCCGCGGCGCAAACCGGGCGGGTTGAGGCAGGCGCTGGCCGCAAGGGCCGGCGCCTGGTATCAGGCAATTAGAAGTTGCCCTTGAATTGCACACCAAATTGACGCGGCTCATTGATGAAGCCCGTGCGGTTGTTGAAGTCGATGGCGCCCGTGATACGCTGGGTGTCGGTGATGTTGCGGCCAAACGCGGCCACTTCATACTTGCCAGCATCCCAGGTGTACCCAACGCGCAAGCCACCTTCGACCATCGGCTTGCCGGTGAACTCGGTTGCCTCATACAGGAAGAAGTTGATCTTGCTGCGGTAAGCCCAGTCCGTGAAGACGAAGAATTCGCCGTTTTCCATCGGAATCGAATAACGGCCCGTGGCGGTGATCGTCCACTTCGGCGCTTGCGGCAATGGATTGCCGTCGATGACGGCCCGGTTTGCAGCGTTGATAGGATCGGTCACGGTGCAGCGCGCTTTGTCGCAGGTGGCGATCGACAGGCTCGGGTCCTTGATTTCCGTGAAGTTGTAGCTGCCGCCCAGGGACATCTTCAGGCTAGGCGTGACAAAACCTTCCAGTTCCAGTTCCGCGCCGCGGCCGTTCGTCTTGGCGGCATTGATCAGGCGCGTGATGTTCGACGTACCGCCCACCACCGTCAATTGCTGGTTTTTCACCTGGTAGTTGTACAGGCTGAAAGCGACGCGGGCGCGGCGCTCGAACAGGTCGGCCTTGATACCGGCTTCGAACGAGGTAATCGTTTCCGCATCGGCCACAGTCACGGGCACATCCTTGCTGGCTGGCGCGATACTTGGTGCGCGGAAACCGGTAGCGATACGGCCGTAGAAGTTCACGTCCTTGTTGTACTTGTAGGTACCGCTCAGATCCCAGTTGACCTTGGCCTTGCTGACATCGGCGCTGCTCGGATTCTTTTGATCGATGTTGTAAACCGATACCGTGTCAAAATCCTTCTTGTCCTTGGTGTAGCGCAAACCGGCGCGCAGCATGAAGTCATCGTTGACGGCGTAGTTGACGGAACCAAACGTTGCCCAAGCCGAATTCTTCTGGCGGCTGGCCAGATGCGAGAACAGTACGTGCGTGTCGGTATCGAAGTTGTCGGTGAAACCGTTGGCATCTTCATTGAAGTAGTAAACACCAGCCTGCCAATTGAGCGGACCGGCATTCTTCGATTCGGCGCGGAATTCTTGCGAGTATTGTTTCACGCTGGTAATGCCGCCAGCCGTTTCAACCTGGAAAGGAATGAAATTGGGGTTGGTCGGGCCAAGTCCGTTCGGCGTGCCGCCGTCGATGTCGCCATGCGACACGTAATTGCCGACATGTTCAAAGCCGGTGATCGAGTACAGCTTGACGCCGTCCAGGTCCCAGCTCAGGCGGGCGCTGGCGCCATTCGTGCGCAGGCGCTGGAAATTCGGCGCATTCGTGAACGACTTGTTCGGGTCGAAGCCGCCGACGATATCGTTCGTGCCTTGCTTGATCAGGTTGGCGTAGAAGATGCGCGCGCTGCCCGTCGTATTGCGCTGGTGCACATTGAACAGGGCGTTGAACGTGGTATTCGGTGCGTACAGCAGTTGCACGCGTTCGGCGTGTTCGTTGTAGCCGTCCAGCGCATTTTTCTTGCCAGTAAAGGTGTTGTCGACGTAGTCGTCGCGGTGCTGGCGCAGGGTCGAGAAGCGCAGCGCCCATTCTTTGCTTAGCGGCACGTTGACGGCGCCATCGAAATTGCTGGTGTTGTGCGTGGCGGTGGAAACGTTGTAATAGCCTTCAACCTTGTCCAGGTTCGGCTTGACGGATTCGAACTTGACCACGCCGGCAGGCGTGTTGCGGCCGAACAAGGTGCCTTGCGGGCCGCGCAGCACTTCCACGCCAGCCACGTCAAAAATCGGGAAACCCTTCAGAATGGGGTTTTCTTGCACGACATCGTCGTAGATCAGGGAAACAGGTTGCGATGCAAAGATGTTGAAGTCGGTATTGCCGTAGCCGCGGATGTAGAAACGGGGAAAGGTGCGGCCATTCGACGATTCCACGTTCAGGCTAGGCACTTTGCCGGCCAGCACGCGAATGTCTTGTCCGCCGGATACCAGCACGTCGAGCTTCTCGTCGCGCAGCAGCGATACGGAGACGGGCACGTCGCGGATATTTTCCTTGCGGCGCTGCGCCGTCACGGTCACGGTTTCCAGCTGGCTGGCGGCAGGGGTCGTATCAGCAGCGACTTCATCAGCATAGGCCGAGCCGATAGGCAAGGCAGCGGACAGTGCCAGCATGGCGGCGCTTTTGGCGCACAAACGCTGGTGCATCTTGGACATCTTGATCATGTTGTTTCCCAGAAGTTTAAAAAAGTATTGCGAAACCTGTCTCCGGCTTATGTACGGCGCTGGATGATCGTTTGCACCATCTCGGTGCAGCAGCGCGAGCGGATGTTTCTCCGCTCCTGGCGTCACTGGCTCTGCCCTGGCTGTCGTCCAAGCTGACAGCGGTGGCGGCCGCATCTCTGGGATGTCTGATGAACACCAACTTTTAAGTAAGGCGCCAATTTAATTCAAGCGCCTTATGCGCTGCAAGAATATTGTTATGTAAAATATTCATTCATCAACATAAAGGGCTGACTAGTGGTTATTCAGCCACAATAGCGCCCCTGTTTTGCTATTTCCGTGCTGTTTCACCCGATGATTTTCTGCACGGCGCGCCTTTTTCTCGTGGCCTGCAGAAAGTAGAATTGGCGTCCTGCAAGACAGCCCAGAGAGTAAAAATAGTTGTAATATCGCCAGAATTGAGCTGCCATGCCGCCCCATCCCAGTGCGGCGGCGGCACCCCGCACCATCGTCGATCGCCTCCATGCCAGAACCGAGCCAGCCCAGCAACGCCGTCCCGTCCTCCATCGCTGCCGCCCAGGCCGCCCAAGCCGCCCATTCACTGCTGCGCGCCCATTGCGACATCGTCTGGAGCACGAAAACCTTCGGCCAGTTCGATGCCGACCAGCCCTCCTGGCGCGCCTTCACGGGCCAGACCGAAGCCGAACTGCTGGGCCGCGGCTGGCTCAATGCGCTGCATCCGGACGACCGCAACTTGCCTTACGTCATGCCGTCACATCTGACGAGCGTGTTCGAAGCGGAATACCGGCTGCGCCACGTCAGCGGCACCTACCGCAATATGGTCGTGCGCATGCTGCCTGTGCTGGCAGCCGACGGCAGCATCGTTGAATGGCTGGGTTCGCATTGCGACGTGACGCAGCAACGGCAGACGGAACAGCAGCTGCGCCTGGCCATGCAGGGCGGCCGCATGGGCACGTGGGAGATCGACCTGGGCAGCGGCAGCATGGCCGGCTCCGACGCGTTCAAGGCCAATCTGGGCCTGCCACCTGCCAGCCACGTCGACTACGCGCAGCTGACGGGCGCCATGCTCGACGGCGAACTGCAGCACTGGCAAACGGTGGTGCACGCCGCCATCGCCAGCGCCAGCGATTTCGAGATCGACATCCGCGTGCGCTGGCCCGATGGATCGCTGCATTGGGCGCACATGCGCGGCACCTGCACCAGCGACGGCGCCGGCAACGTGATCGCCTTGTCCGGCATCTCGCTCGACCTGACGACCAGCAAGCAGAACGAGGAAACCCTGCGCCTGACCCTGGAGGCCGGTGAAGTGGCCACCTGGAACTGGGACATCGTGGCCGACCGGGTCACGGCCGACAGCAACATGGCGCGCCTGTTCCCCGTCAATGCCGGTGCGGCCACGGCGGCGCCGCTGGCGCGCTATCTGGACATCATCCATCCCGATGACCGCGAGCAAGTCAGCGCGCAGATTACCCAGGCGCTGCACGCGCACGCGCCGTTCGAGGCCAGCTACCGCATCGGCACCGGCGATGGCCAGTACCGCTCGGTCATCGCGCGGGGCCGCGCAGAATACGCCCCCGATGGCACGCCCTTGCAATTTCCCGGCGTCCTGCTCGACATCACGCGCCAGAAACAGGTGGAAGATGCGCTGCGCCGCAGCGAGGAACGCTACCGCACCCTGATCGAGCTGATGGACCAGGCCTTTTGCGTCATCGAAATGCTGTACGACGAGCAAGGCCGCCCCGTGGATTTCCGCTATCTGGAAGGCAACGCCGCCTTCGTCAAGCAGTCGGGACTGGACAACGCCATCGGCAAGACCATCCGCAGCTTCGTGCCCGACCACGACCAGCACTGGTTCGACCTGTACGACCAAGTCGTCAAGACAGGCGAGCCCGTGCGCTACGAAAACGAAGCCGTGGCCATGGAGCGCTGGTTTGAAGTCTTCGCCGCGCGCCTGGGCGGCCCCGGCAGTCGCCTGCTGACGATACTGTTCAGCGACATCAGCGAGCGCAAGCGCTCGGAGCAGCAATTGCGCCAGCTGGCCGATAACCTGTCCGAAATGGACCGGCGCAAGACGGAATTCCTGGCCACCCTGGCGCACGAATTGCGCAACCCGCTGGCGCCCATCCGCAACGGCTTGCAGATCATGCGCCTGGCCGCCGACAAGCCCGCCACCTTGGCACGCGTGCGCGACGTGATGGAGCGGCAAGTCAATCAGATGGTGCATCTGGTCAATGATTTGCTGGACGTGGCCCGCATCACGCGGGGCCAGATCGAACTCAAGCTGGAACGCGTGGACTTGAAAACCATCATCGCGGGCGCCGTGGAAACGAGTATGCCGCTGATCGAAGCGGGCCACCACCAGTTGCAGGTGCAACTCGACGAGCAGGCGCTGCCGCTTGAGGCCGACCCCACGCGGCTGGCGCAAGTACTGGGCAATTTGCTCAACAATGCAGCCAAGTACACGCCCACCGGCGGCCATATCAGCTTGCACGCGGTACGCGACGGCAACGAGGTCTTGATCGAGGTCAGGGACAGCGGCGTGGGCATTCCCGCCGAGTCGATCGCCACCGTGTTCGACATGTTTACCCAGGTGGGGCAAAACATGGGCAGGGCGCAGGGCGGTCTGGGCATCGGCCTGTCGCTGGTGCGGCGCCTGGCCGAGTTACATGGCGGCAGCGCCACGGCGGCCAGTCCCGGCGCCGGCCTCGGCAGCACCTTCAGCGTGCGCCTGCCCCTGCTGGAGGAGGAAGCGAAAGCGTCCGCCGCACCGGTCGCGCCGGTCCACAGCGCCAGCGGCCCCCACTTCCGCGTGCTGGTGGTCGACGACAATGTCGATGCGGCCGATACCCTCGCCGCCGTGCTCGACATGATGGGCCATGCCACGCAAGTGGCCCACGACGGCGCGCAGGCGCTGGCCGTGGCGCCGCAATTCTTGCCAGACGTTATCTTCCTCGACATCGGCTTGCCCGGCATGAACGGCTACGAGGTGGCGCGCGCGCTGCGCCGGGTACCGGCAAGCGCCAACGTCGTGCTCGTCGCATTGACGGGCTGGGGCGCCGAAAACGACCGCAGCCAATCGAGCGCGGCCGGCTTCGACCACCATCTGACCAAACCGGCCAACCTGCTCGCCATCGGCGAACTGCTGGCCACCCTTTCCACACCGAAAACACCGACAAACCATGACTGAATCCCTGAACCACGTCCGCCGCCACCTCCTGCTGGCCAGTGGCGCCGCCTTGCTGTGCCCGGCACCGCTGCTGTTTGCCGCGCCCGCCACCAGCATCGCCACCGCCCGGACGCAACTGGCCGCGCTGGAACAGGCCGCCGGCGGACGCCTTGGCGTTGCCGCCTGGCGCCACGGCAGCGAACTGCGCGTTGCCTATCGCGCCGACGAACGCTTTCCCCTGGCCAGCACCTTCAAGGCGATGCTGGCGGCCGCCGTGCTGGCCCGCAGCGTCAGCCAGCCGGGCTTGCTGGATCAGCACGTGCGTTACGAGAAAAAGGAACTGGTCACCTATTCGCCCATCACGGAAAAGCATCTGGCCGACGGCATGAGCGTGGCCGACCTGTGCGCCGCCACCTTGCAGTACAGCGACAATAGCGCAGCCAATTTCTTGATGACATTATTAGGCGGGCCGCAAGCCGTGACGGCGTTTGCACGCAGCATCGGCAACACGGTGTTCCAGCTGGAACGCTGGGAAACGGAACTCAATAGCGCCATCCCAGGCGAAGAGCGCGACACGGCCAGCCCTGCGTCGATGGCGCACAGCTTGCAGCAATTGTTATTGGGAAATAGTTTGCCGGCGCCGCAGCGCCAGCAACTGGACGCCTGGATGCGCGGCAACACGACGGGCGACAAGCGCATCCGCGCCGGCGTGCCGGCTGGCTGGCAGGTGGCCGACAAGACGGGCTCGGGCGCCTACGGCAGCGTCAACGATATCGGCGTGGCCTACCCGGCCAGCGGCGCGCCGCTGGTCATCGCCGTGTACTACACGCGCGAACAGAAAAAATCGGACACCAACCAGGACATCATCACGGCCGCCACGCGCATCGTGGTTGCCGCATTGGTGTAATTACTTCGGCAGCGCGGCCATGAAGCCCGCGTAGGTCGACCAGGCGGGGTCGGCCGCACTGCGGATTTCAATCGGGAATTTCGGGCGCGACGCCAGCGTCGTGTTGAGGCGATTGAAAAACTCTTCACCCGACTGCGTGTAATAAATCCATTCGCGCAAGTTTTCACCGGTCGATACCAGCGCCAGGGTGGCGAAACCGGCCTCTTCCACCACGGGTGCCAGCGCCGCTTCCAGCTCTTCCATATGCTCGCGCTCGTTCGGCGCGGGCATGCCCGTCTCATCCTCATAACGCCAGGCGATGATGATGCGGTCCGGCTGCGACGACAGGTCCCAGTCGTCATGGAAGGCGTCGACATAGCGGTAGATGATGGCCATCTCGTCGCTATGCGTGACGATGGTGCCCCAGCTGCGGGCGGAAGTGGAATTCTGGTTCATGGTTGCAACAGTCAAAAAATAAATCGAGGATGCGCAGCTTACAGCACTGGCGGGCAAGTCACATTCCAGGCGTCATACTGGGCACCGCTCTTGCGCAGCCAGACGCGGGCGTAGCTGTCGCGGTCGCTCTTGAACACCAGCGCATAGCGCTCTTCTGCACGCGGCGCAGCGGAGCCCACGTCGACGGCCGCCAGTGCAAACTTCAGCGCCCGCAACGGGGCGCAGGCCGTATTGCCCGACATTAATAATCGTGCCCGCTCCAGCAGCGGCTTCTGGTACAGCAGCACGCCTTCCAGTTCCACATCGGGAATGCGCTGCAGCATGCGCACGGGTTCGGCCACCGCGCGGCAGGTGCCACGGTCGAGCCAGGCGTAATACTCCATGCCCGCCTCCTGCCAGCGCGCCTGCTTGCCCTCGCCGTGCAGCACGAACTTGGTGCGCTGCGTACGGCACAGCGCACCATGGCCGCGATACGGCGACGTTTCCACGCTGCCCACCACTTCGCTGCCGTAGCCACCCACCACGGGCACGCTCTCGAACACGGTGCGCGCAGCCGGCTCGCCCGGATATTGCTGCGCATAAAATTCCAGCAAGGACGCGCGCTGCTGCGCATCCACCACCTCGGCGGCACTGGCAGAGAGGCACATGGCCGACACTACACACAGCGCCAAGGGGCGCACGATATATCTTGGCATGGATCCTGGCATGGCATTCCTTCAATCGACGTTCAGGGACGGGTATCGCCCAAGCGCAGATTATATAGTTAGCAGGAAATACCAGGAGCGCGCCGCGTCAAGAGGTGCGGAAGGTGGCGCCGCCAGCGAGCAACTTGGCGCCGCAGGTGGTGGTGTCGCCTTCGAAGGCGATGGCGATGCCGTTGATGCTATGCCGGGACGAGCCGCTGGCGATCTTGCAGCCCTGATGTCCCTTGATGGGGCAGCTGCACAAGTCCCCGACGCAGGCGACGGGGATACCTTTGACCGTAAAATGCGTGGCGGCACAACTGAGCACCTTGCCGCCGTGTGACGTGGCGTCGCCCAGACGGATGACTTTGCGCATGCTGCCTCCCGTTCTACTTTTCCGCCGAGCTTTCCAGGATGGCTTCCACCGATGGCGCCGCGTAGTTGGCCGGGTCGACGGCTGGCGTGATACGGCTGCGGAAAATGTCGCCGCCGGCATCCTGTTTCTTGCGGGTTGCGTCCGATGGCGGCGTGATGAAGATGATGCTCGCTTCGTTACTATCGCGCAGATTGATCGCCGCACTGGCGCCGCCATCGCGATAGCTGCCCATCACGCCGATGGCCATCTGCATGAACCAGGTGGCTGCACCCGTGTTGCCCAGGCGAAGATCCGTATTGATGAACTGCGCGCTCTTGCTGCTGTCGATTTCCGGACCGCCCTGTGACGCATAGTCATGCAGCATGCTTTCCAACATCAACAACTGTTCCGGCTGGTTTCCCGTGCCGACCACGATGCGCGCCGGCCCCTTGCCGCGCTCGGCTTCCGGCAAGGTCTGCAGCGCCTGCTGCCAGCCTGCATTGAATATCCTCTGGCGCGCGTCGCGCCGCGTGACGGGCTTGCCTTCCTCGTCCGCGAACTTGACGAACACGGGTCGGTGCACGAAACCGAACGAGGGCAGGCGGTCAAATGTTTCCATCTGTTCCCGGTTCCAGGGAATGGGAAACCACGGCGTCGGTTTCCAGTCACGCGGGGGGCGATTTTCCCAGGGATTGAGCTTGTCGAAGGTATGCAGGCCCACGCCACGGATATCGGGTCGCTGGGCGAAAGCGGCGGCAGCGGCGAGCCATTCGGCGACGGTGGGTTGACGTTCGCTAAAAGCTTCGGGTTGCTGCTGCTTCGCGCGCGAAGGAAGGGATTGCATCAGCTTGTAGTACATGGCGCGGAATTGCTCTTGGACAAATTTATTCTCCGGATCCTCCCATATAAAAGGGCGCAACGGCTCTATTCGTTCGCGACGTGCCAGGATGAATACGGCCGTGGCATCCGGCATATCCGGGATGAAATATCCATTGACCAATTTCCTTGCAGTACCTGGCTTCCGGTTGCCATCCCGCGTGCCTACGCTGTCCTCAGAGTGCAAAACGATGTAGGGTACGTCAGGATGCTTATCGAAAAAATCAAACACATCAATGAGCAATTGGTCGGGATGCTCATCCAACTTCCAGGTAGCAATCGAAAACAAGTGCCAAGCCATACCCGAGGTGCCAGCGCCAGCCACGAGTCCCGCCATCGGCTCGATCAAGCTCGGTTGTGCGGCCGGGTCGAGGATGGGAGTACCCGCATAGAACGATGGTAACCCCCAGTATAACGGGGTAAAATTGACACCATTTTCCAGCGCATCATAGGCCCTGCCACCGCCTTCCCCGTTCTTATCATCGCCCGTCCATGGGTATTTCTTGGGATCTTGTTCGCGTATGCTTGTGTAAGGACTTCCTTTTTGCAAGGCGTCCCACAATTTACCCTGACGGTATTTGTCCAGCGTCACACCCAATCCGATCACTTCCAGCACGTACTCTTGCCTCGGTTCTATCGGCTTCTTTGGCTGTTGCGCCTGCAACTGGGATGCAATTTCACGCGCCTGGCCCTTCGATAAGGCATTGAGCCATAAAAAACCAAAAATTAAAATTACAACAACTAATGATATTCCCAACCAACGAAGCGTCATCATAGCTATCACCTTTTGGTCTGCAATTCCGGCGAGACAATAATCGGCCCAAGCAAGTTGCTACCGACGGGGCTACAACAGTCCATTTATCTTGCTTTTTTTTCGGTCACTATTTTTATGTTTTTTGTTTGTGACACTACAATTTTCCACAACGGTCCTGATAGCAAGGGCAGTCCTGCCGGCAAAATCCCGGTGTTGTAATAGCCAATGCTGCCATTGATCGCAGCACTTCTCCATCCAGGTTCTACGGATAAATATGGAGCAAACTCAAATATGAATTCTTCTTTTGTCCGTATACCCTTACGCCCTTTTTCGTTGTTCTTCAGGTCCTTCACTCGCCAATCTGCCACCGCACATAAATACGCATAGAACTGCGGATCGGATGATGCCTTGCCGCTGCCAATCGCCACGTCGTACGCAGTTACCTGGCTGTGATTTTTGGCGCTTCCGATAATCGAACTGTGGAAGGACTTGGCACTGACTTCCCGCTGCCAGCGCAAGCGTGCCTCATTCGGGCTTTCCTGGATGGTTGCCAAGACATTTCCTTCCGTGTAGCGCGTAGCGGCAATGACCTTGCGTTGAACGAGCGGTCCTTTGCCATCGAGTTTCTTTTCCTTGTTATAGGCAGCCGTCATCAAGGCCAATTCAGCCCCGCGTATGGCTTCATCGCGCTCTGGGAAACGGCGATAGCCGGCCGGGTCCGGGCGATCCTCGGCGGTTGCATGCAGGCCGCTTCCGCTGGTAAGTGCCACTGATGCATCGCAGGGATCGACCTCCTCCGCAGGTCCCTGATCGGCAACAGGACGGTTTCTCATCATGGACGTAGCCGGGATATTCTCCGGATCGATTTGCGATGTGCCGCGCAGGTCGGCGGCTACGGGCTGCTTCAATGCTTCGCCCGTGATAGTACGAATGCCATTGCGCTGCTCCGTCTTGCTCAACCGGGTATTGACAGGCCAGGCCACCGCTTGATGTTGTGCGCGGTGTTTTCGCAGAGAAACCTCCACGTGCGATTGCTCCGTTTCCGTCGACAGGCGCAACGGAAAGTCAAACGGTGGCGGCTTGCCTACCAACGACACCGTGGTCTTTCCCGTGGCCGGATCCAGCCGGGTCTTGTTGCTGAATACCCGCTGATAAAATCTGCCACCCAGTTCCGCCAGCGCGGCGCGTACCTGCTTATGCTCCACGAGCTTGGTATGTCCGGACGACATACTGTACCCATCCAGACTCGATGTCTCCTCTTCTTCCACCAATTCACTTCCCGATGCATGATCGGGCACGCCATCCCACCCTATACCCTGGATGTTATCGAGCGCCACCGTCATGTCTTCAGGGCAAAAATACAGATAAACCTTGCGGCGGTTGTCGCGGTCGTCGGCGCTCTGCCAGCGGCTGCCGACCATGCCACGATGTTCGTCCTTTTTCAGCTCGGCAAACGGCGGCTTGCAAGCCTGGCCGTTCCCCTTCGCCACGCCGGAAACTATGTTCACCAATGTCTTCAGGCGCGCACCCATGGTCTGCGCTCCACTGAGCAAATGGTAATAGGGCTTCATCGCCGCATCCTCACCGCCATCGAACCAGGCTGCCCCTCGCATCAACAGCGGCAGGCTGTCCACCAGGCTGTATGGCGGATGCGTGAGTATCAAATTATCGGCCGCCGCCAACCCCTTCTCCATCAGCATGGCTTGCGCCAACAGCGACAGCAGGCAACCCTGGCTGTGCGCAACGATGCTGACGGTATCATCCGCGTCGTAATCGCGGATCATGGAAATCAATGCTGCCAGCCGCTGCGCCGCCAGCACCATGTACATGCGGCCTGGCGCCGTCTTCAGCGGACGCAAGGCATCGCCCATGGGGTCCGCAGGCGCATACATGCCCGGACGCCACATGTCGGGCAAGCTGCTGGTGGCGTTGCCGAAGGGCCCACCTTCCTTCGACAGATCCTTGTCCAGTCGGTTGCCATAGCGATCGACGAACTGACCGTTGACGGTACGGCATTTCTCTCCCACTTCGCGGTAACCCCAATAAAACGGAATCACGGGGCTGTTGGTATCCTTGGCTATCGTGCGCTTGAAGAATACGGCGTCGGGATCGTCTTCCAGTTTGTCCTTGTCCGCCGCCACAGGCATACGGTAAGACGCGGGCGTAAATGGCCGCCCCAGCCTGGCGGCCAGGCCGGCGCACAAGCCATGCTCCACCGCCTTGTAGCTGACACCTACATCGTTGACGCCATGGATGACGATGATATTGCCCGGCAGGTTGCGGCGTATCTTGACCTTCTCGCAGACGGTGCGTTCGCAATGCAGGAGCGTCACGTCTTCGCCCACCACGTACGGCACTTTCGGATAGCTGCCCATCGCACTCTCCTGGCGTCATCAATCCTTGTTGTTGAACACTTCGATGGCGGCCAGGTGCATCGCGACGCGCTCCAGTACCTCCGTCTTGCCGCCTCCATCGCTGCGGCCATCTGCCGACGAGCCATCGCCCAGCTTCACGGCAAAGTGCGCTTGCGGCGCCAGTTGCGGTGCTGGCGGCACGCCATCGACAGGACTGTCGTCGCCCTCGTATTGGAAAATGAATTGCTGATCCGCCTTGCCCTCGGCAAAGCTTGGTAATTGCACGTCCATGCTTTGCGGGTCATTGAAGACGAAATTGGGCGCATTGAAGTTCAGCGGCGACTTGCTGCCAAAGGTGATGCCGTCGGCGATGCGGATGAAAGCGCCATGCTTGGAAATCAACACGATTTCATCGGCCATGCCCGTCAGCTTGCCTTCGCTGGCCGTCAGCTTCAGGTTTTTTCCCGCATTGAGGTCCATGTCGTCATGCTGGCTTTGCAGCAAGAACTTGCCATGGTGGGCGATGGCGCGGATGCCATCCGCATGAGCAAACAGCGAGATGCCCTTGCCGGCGTTCACGCTGTAGCGCTGGCCTGCCACCGCTTGCAGGTGCTGCTGCGCCACCGTATCGATATTGCTGACGGCATAGCTGACGATGGCCTTCGAACTGGCAAAGCTGATGCCGGCCGGCGCCGTGACGGCAATCGTCGCCGCACCACCCAGTTCGGCACGGGGCTGCGTATTGCTGCCGCCTTCCCAGCTTTTCAAGCTTTGCTGCAACTCCTGCTGCGCTTCGTCCGCGTTCTCCAGCGCCTGATGTGTGGCCGCATAGCTGCCCAGCGAGCGAAACAATTCCAGACAGTTTTCCATCAGGCCCAGATATTCGCTGCGCGCCATGTGACCGCCATCGCCGTTCAGGCGCTTCCAGGCCGAGAGCAGCATGCCCTTGCCCGCGCGCATGGCCAGTTGCTCATCGGTGCGCAGCTCGGCGCCCTCGCCGCGTGCTTCGCCCTGGCCATTGCGCCGGTCGTGCGTCAGCCAGCCCAGGTTGAGCTGGCTGGAACCATGATCGCTGGCAAGCTGGGCGTTGATTTGCCCATGCACATCGTCAAAGCGCAGCTGGTTGCCGCGCGTGCCACGGATCTCGCGGCTCTTGATGCCGGACAAATAACGGTTGCCGGGCAAGTCGCCTGCCTTGCTCAGGGCGACCGGCTGCGCATTATGGTTGTACAACTGGCCCACGATGATAGGCCGGTCCGGATCGCCGCCCAGAAAAGCCAGCAAGACTTCGCTGCCGACGCGGGGCAAGCCCAGGTAGCCGCATTGCTGCATGCTGCCAGGTCCGTTTCCCGCCCAGCTCGACGCGACGCGCACCCAGGCCGAATCGGCATCCGTGTCGGAGGCGCCCGTGCCGCCTGCATGCTCATGGTCCAGCTTGCGCGTGGCGGGAAAGCGCACCTTGACCCGGCCCATCGCGTCGCAATGGACTTCCTCATTCGCCGGCCCTACCACCACGGCGCTTTGCATGGAAACTGGCGGCAGGTCGATGCGCGTGTCGTAGGCCGGCACGATGGCCACGCCGCGCCGCACGGCAATCAGTTCAATCTGCATGCGCAAGGGGCCACCATCCACCGCCACCGCCAACTCGCGCTGCGACAACGATGCGTCATCGGCCAGCCAACGGTTGCGCGCAAACAAACGCGCCACCCTGGCGGCCAGCTCCCTGGGTAAATTATTTTGCGCCGCCACCTGCAGCGAGGTGACGACAAAATCGCGCTCGGCCGCTGGCAAGACGTCGATGTCGGGGTGCTCGGCCAGGCTGAAGTATTCGCCCGGGCACAGGTCGCGCACGCTGCCTTCGGCGTGAAAACAATGGCTCTCGTAATCATGCTGTTGCATGGCCAGCATGCCCAGCTGACACAATGCCTCATGATCGTTGCCCGCGCGCGGCGGCAGCACGCGGTAATCATCCAGCGTGGCCGCAAGCGCATTGCCATGCATGCCCTGCTGCCCCCGCCCCAAGGCATCGGCGGTCATGAACGGCCGCGCGCGCGGGTGTTCTTCATTCCAGCTATGACGCGTTACCTTGCCCGCCTGCAGCTTGCGCATTTCGTTCCACGACGTCAGGGTGTCGCGTTCTTCCGTTGCCCGATCCGCGTGATAGCGCACGGTGTCCGCCATGTTTTTCCGCAAGCCATCGGCGTGGTTGAATAACACCAGGGTATGCGCCGGCTCGGCATGGGCATTCGTCTTGCCCTCCGCGCGAAAAAACCAGGCGACGCCGCTGCGCTTGAGCAGGCGCCGCACGAAAGCTGCATCGGATTCATTGTGCTGCATGACAAACTCGCGCTGCGGATACGTTTGCGCCTCGAAGAAATCGGCAAATGCATACTGGAAGGCGTGCGCCAGCACGGTATTGCTGCGTATCCACTCATCGAGCAGGGTCTTGACGATCTCGATATCCGTCAGGCGCCGGAAGACGCGCGTATTGCAGCGTTTTTCCATGATGGCGAAGGCGTCCGTCAGCACCAGCTGGTAGCTGGCCAGCGCGCCATCGCTATCGCCGGCACTCGCTTGCGTGACGATGCCGCAGATGCTGCGCAGCTGGCCCTGGTCAGTGACGATATCGAGTGCGGCGGGCAAGGCAATCAAACTACTGAGCGGCAAGTCTGCATGCGTCGAGACGCACAGCACGCGGTACTCGACGCTACCACAAATGGCCTCGCTGCCGGCGATGCGCTGCGGTAACAGCACGCCTGGGGGCACCTTGGGCGACACTCCCAGGCGCAGGCGCAAGGGACGCTGGGCACCCGATATCGACTCGTCACCGTCCATGGCATTCTCCTCATGCGCGCTTGCATCTCATAAAGCTGGAGAACCGACAATGCCACGGGATGGCAGGGAAATACTTGATATTTAGTAAGAACCTGCCAAGGTTCCCATAATTTCCGTCAGCCTTTGCCGCTTGACCAGCACGACGGGGCGCAATCGCTGCGCCCCATCGCACAAGCTGCAAGTTCCTCAACGCATCAGCGCTGGTAATGCTTGAAGAAATTCCAGCTGATCACGGTGGCGTCCGGGCCCAGCTCATCGCTGAATGGCCAGCCGGGAGGACCGCCGCTCCACGCGTGGTTCATGCCCTCGACCGTGTACTTTTGCGCGAGGACGGCGCCGTTGTGCAGGTAGGTATCGATGGAGTAACTGCGGCCGTACGGCACCGTCTGGCGCACGATGCTGTCGGCACGGTAGCGCACGCTGTCATTGTCGAGGCCATCGTCGCCAACATCGCTAGTTTGCAGGAATTGCTCGATGGTTTGCTCGCCGTTGACGGGATTGACGACGATGTCGGCCGTGCCGTGGAACACCATCGTCGGCATCAGCCGGCGCGGCGAACCGGAGCAGCGCCAGGCATCCTTGCCGCGTACTTTCGGGTCGAAGGAACTGCCGTTGAACAGCGAATCGGCGGCCGTGAGCATGCCGATGGCGCCCTTGTACATGCCGCCCGAATGCACCATCACGGCGGCGAACACGTCCGAATAACAGGCGGCCATGATGGAGGCCATGGCGCCGCCCGCCGAGATACCCGTCACATACACGCGGCTATCCTGCACCGCATACTTGTTCTTGACCTTGTTCAAGATGCCCATCAGCACGGCCGGCTCGCCCGTGCCCCGCTCCTGGTTCAGCGGCAACATGAAATTCCAGCAGCGCATGGGGTTGGCCGTGGCGTTCTGGCGCGGATAGACGACGATGAAATTCTCGCTGTCGGCCAGCTGGTTGTAGCGGCTGACGGCGGCCATGCTGTTGGGTTCGGAACCGCAGCCGTGCAGCAACACCACCACGGGCAGCGGCGTGTTCGGATTGTAGTTGCTCGGTAGCCAGACCTGGTATTCGCGCGAACCCCACAGGCTCGCGTACAGGCCGAAGTCCCACTGGCCAGCGGCCGCCGGCAGCGCGGCCAGCAAGCCGCAAGCGGCGATGATTGCGGATAAGAAGTGACGCAGTTGCTGATGCAGATGTGCCATGCCAGTCTCCTGATTATTATTCACGACGAAAACAGCGACAATGAACCAGCCTGATGCACATCAAGCCGGCACTTCTGACCGGCGAGGCCCGACCCAACGGGTCCGGCCCCGGCAGTAAAGAACATTAAAACTTGTAGCCTGCCTTGGCGATGATCTGGCGCGGCGGGCCATAGAAACCGTCCAGGATGAAGACGGCGGGAATGTTGTAGCCATCCGTGCGGTAGCGCTTGTTGCCCAGGTTGCTGCCGTGCAGGCTGAAGGTCCAGTTCTTCGGCGCTTCCCACACGACGCCGGCCGTCCAGATGCTGTAGCCGCCTTGCGCCAGGGCTGGACTCAGGTCCGTGGTCGGATACACCTTGCTGCGGTAGCCGTAGCCGACCATGCTGCGCAAAGCGCCACCGAAGACGTCGCGGTCCGTGCGCGTCAGGTTCAAGCCCACTTGCCGGGCTGGCGTATTGCTGAACTTTTGCGTATCCGCAATATTCTTGCCGCCGCTCATGAACTCGTCATAGCTGGCGTTCAGCAGCGCGAGGAAGCCGTTGACTTCCCACTGGCGGTTCGGCCGCCACGAGAATTCGAATTCCGCGCCTTTCACCGTCGCCTTGCCCGCATTCGTGAAGTCGCCATAGAAGCCCGGCACGCCGCCCGGCTGCACATAGCTGGTGAAGACGGACAATTGGATATCCTTGTAGCGGTTGGTGAACAGGGCCACGTTGGCGTCAAACGTATCGTCGGGCGCCGCGTACTTCATGCCCACTTCCAGCGCGTCGAGTTTTTCATCCTTGTAGGGGCGCGCGGAATCGGGCACCACCAGGTTGTTGGCGCGCACGTTGTAGCCGCCCGACTTGAAACCGCGCGACAGGTTGCTGTAGAAATTCGTCGTCTTCGACGCTTCGTAGCGCACGGAGATTTTCGGCGAGGTATTGCTGACCGATAAGGACTTGTCGAAGTCGGCCGCCGTCTGGATGGGCCGCGTGAAGCCCACGTCGGCAAAAGCGCGGTTGAGCACGATGGCGCGCTTTTCCTCGCGTGTGTGGCGCAAGCCCGCATTGATGCTCCACACCTTGCCCAGCGGCCAGGTCCAGTCCGTGTACAGCGCCGTGCTGTCCGTCTCCACCGTGCTGACGGCCGCCGTGAACTGGCGTCCCAGGAAGTTGTTGTAGATGCCGCCGCCGGCCGTGCCTTCGAAGCGGTACAGGCCGATCACGCCGGCGCCGTAATCGCCGCTGTACGAGGCCTGCAATTCCAGGCTTTTCTGTTCGTCGCGCGAGTCGCCGAATACGTCGGCAATCGGTTGCGGCAAGCCGTCGAAGTCGATGGTTTGCTCGGACGTGCTGCGCCGCTTGGCGCCGATCACTTTTACGGACCACTCGTTCGACAGCGTGTAGTTGGC
This sequence comes from Janthinobacterium kochi, assembly GCF_051380715.1. Taxonomy (NCBI): domain Bacteria; kingdom Pseudomonadati; phylum Pseudomonadota; class Betaproteobacteria; order Burkholderiales; family Oxalobacteraceae; genus Janthinobacterium; species Janthinobacterium kochi. The sequence goes on along the minus strand of NZ_JBNYXO010000025.1, from coordinate 14,479 downwards.
CACCAGCGAGCCGCCCCGGTTGTGCGTGAAGTTGTTGCCCGGCATGCCGCTCTGGATGTCATACGCATCCGTGCTGGCGGGACGCCTGAGCGGATCGAAGGCGCTCACGCCCATGCGCTGGAAGCCGCGCACGCCCGACTTGTCATCCGTGGCGTCCAGGCTCAGCACGACAGTCAAAGGTATGTCTTGCGGAAAATAGCCGACGGACAGGCGCGCGGCCGTGCTGTCCTGGTCGCTGACCTGTTCGCCATTGAAGGTGTTGCGGCCGAAACCGTCGCGGTCCAGCTTGGCGGCCGCCAGGCGCGCGCGCCAGGTGCCGTTCTCGTTGGCCAGGTTGAAGGCGGCCTTGAAGTTGCGCTGCTTGTAATTGCCGAGGCCCACTTCCGCCGAGGCGCCGTTTTCCTTCGCCAGGGGGCGCGAAATGTACTTGATGGCGCCGCCGATGGTGTTCTTGCCGTACAGGGTGCCTTGCGGGCCGCGCAGCACTTCGATGCGCTGCACGTCGAACACATCGAGCAACGCGCCTTGCGGCCTAGCCATGTAGACGTCGTCAAAATAGATGCCCACGCCCGGATCCACGCCCCAGACGGGGTCGGCCTGGCCCACGCCGCGAATGAAGGCCGTCAGTGTGGTATTCGTGCCGCGCGAAGCGTACACGGTCAGGTTCGGCACGCGCTCCTGCAAGTCGGCCAGGTTCTGGATATTCGCCCTTTCCAGGGCCTTGGCGGAAAACGCCGTGACGGCCAGCGGTACGTCCTGCAGGCGCTCGTCGCGGCGGCGGGCAGAGACCGTCACGGTTTCCATGCGTTCTTTCGCATCGCTGGCTTCCTGGGCGCTGACCGCGGTGGCAGGGCCGGTTTCCTGCGCCAGTGCCTGGGTGGTAAAGGCGCAGGCAACGGCGAGGGCGGCGGGCATCAATTTCAAAGCAAGTTTCATAGCGTCTCCAATGTCAGGCTTGCCTGCCACCAGGGAAGACGGCCGGTTTACAGATTCGCAAGACGTAACGGTACCGGCGCGCGCAATGCGAGCACCTGCCCTGCGATGACTGTTTCCCGGCCCCCGGCCCGTGCGGCGAGTGGCCTGTTTATTTTGAATGTGTGGCGAGGAAGGACTGCAACAAGGTATTCACACGCTGCGCCTGGTCCAAGGGCGTGGCATGGCGCGAGTTCGCGATAATCTCGATCTCGCACTGCTGAAACTGTGCGGCAAAGGCCCGCTTGCTGGCGACGGGCGTGTAATCCTGGTCGGCCGCCATGATGAAGACGGGCATGGCCAGGGCCTGAAAATGAAGTTCGATATCCCAGTGAAAAATGGCATCCAGCGCCGCCAGGTAGGCGCGCTTGTCCATGCCCGCCATCTGCGTGGCGAAGCGCTCGACCAACGCTTGCTGGGACGGATCGGGAAACAGTTTCTTGCCGATGATCTTGCCCATGGTTTTCAAGCCGAAGGTGGCGATCACCGTGCGGCGCAGCCAGTAGGCAAACAGCAAAGACGCCGGCTTGCTGCCCTGAAACGGCTGGGAATTGATCAGGCACAAACTGGCCACCCGGCCAGGGGCGCGGTTGGCCATTTCCAGGCCCACCATGCCGCCCAGGGAAAAGCCGACGATGTGCGCGCGCGGCACGTCGAGCTGGTCCATCAAGTTGAAAAGGTCATTGGCAAAGTCCCCGATCTGCCAGTCGCCGACTGGCGCGGGACTGCGGCCATGGCCGCGCAGGTCGGGCACGATCAGGCGATAGCTGGTGCCGAGGGCATCGATCTGCGGGCGCCAGTCTGCGGCGCAGGAACCGAGGCCGTGCAACAGAAACACGGGCTCGCCCTGCCCTGTCTCTGTGCCGGGATCGAGGTCGAGGTAGTGCAATGGAACATCGGATGTCGTGTGACGCCGCATTCTGTCTCCTTGCTGTTGAACATGCTTTGTGTTCAGGTGCAGGAATATGTTTTCCTGCTGTTGGAAAACATAATACGGAATCCGAATTCCGATTTCAAGTTAAATCGCTAAATATCTCAAGTCAGGTAATTTAAAGCAACACGCACCAGTTCATCTTCCAGCGCCGCGCCCGACAAAAAGGACAGCGAACCCGTCAGGGTGTGCTGGTTCAGAATGCCCAGCAGCACGGGCGGCACCACCATCATCGCCTGCGTGGGGTTCGGGTGGCGGATGCTGGCCGACTTGCTGGCCAGGACGGCGACCGTGCGTTGCGAGATCAAATGATTGATCTGGTGCACCCTGTCGCGAAATTGTGCATCCTGCGACGCGCGCGTGATCAGAGCCCGCAAGACGCCGCTGCGCCCGCCATTCACGGCCACGAACATGGCCACCAGCGCGCGGATGAAGTCTTCCAGGCTGCGCCCTTCCCACTGGCGCAGCTCCGTCAGGGTCTCGACCTTGTCCACCATGTCGGAAAAAAAGCGCTGCAGCAGCAAGCGGCTCAGGGTGTCCTTGTCGCCCAGCAAGCGGTAAAAGGTGCCGACCGAGGTTTCCGCCAGCCGGGCCAGGTCGGCCACGCCGATTTCATCGAAACGGTTTTCCGCCAGCAACTGTTCACCTACCTGCAACAGGCGCTCGAACGCCTGCTTGCTGCGCGCCTGGGTGGGTTCCGGAGGAACGATCATCTGCGGGAAGGGCATCGGGAAGGAAGGCATGCGGCGTCGGCGTCTCGAATAGTGGAACCTGAGTTCCGTTATGGGTGCGCGTATTGTAACGCGGGAGACGGCCGATAGGGAGCGCCGCGTGACGGCATCAAGTTCGCTGCCGGCCCTGCCACTCCATGTAGACGTCGGCGCGCTGGTAATGGGCGTCGCCGGCGGGCCGCGCCACGTGCGAAAAGCCGCTGCTTTCGTACAGGCGGATGGCCGGCGCCAGCTTGCTGTTCGACTCCAGGAACAACAGTTGCGCGCCGCTGGCCTCGAAGGCGTCGAAGGCCCGTTCGATCAGCCGGCGCGCGATGCCCAGGCCCTGGCACTCGGGTGTGACGGCCATCTTCGACAGCTCGATGCTGGCGTCGCCGGCGCGTATCAGGGCGCAGGTACCAACGATTTTTCCATCGAGGCGCGCCAGGAAAATCTGCCCGCCAGCGTCAAGTATCGAGCGTTGCGGATCGGACAGCACCTTGTCGTCCAGCGCTTCGACATAGAAATAGCGTTCCAGCCAGGCGATATTCAGGCGCTTGAAGTCGGCCGCATACGGCGCGGCGTAATCGATGATTTCCACGGCGGCCCGCTCGCGCTGGCGGCGGCAGGCGGCGATCGTTTCGCCAAAGCCTTGCGCCTGCAAGCGCGCTTCCGCGCGGTCGAGGCTGGCCATCAACTGCGGCGTACCGTGTTCGAATACCGTATCAACGGCCGCGCGCACGTCGTCCCACAGGGGAGCCATGGTGCGCAGCAAGGCTTGCCCGGCGTCGGACAGCGCCAGCAGCCGGCGCCGCTCATCCTTGGCGTCCGGCATCTCCACCACCACGCCAGCATCGAGCAGCTTGCGCCCCAGTTGCACCACCACCGGATGCGTCTGCCCGATCTGCGCGGCCAGGGCCGTAATCGCCGTGGGACCGTTGTCGCGCAGCAGCAATAGCAAGGGGAAACAACGCGACGTCAGCTCGACGCCGGCCGCCAGATAGCTGGTATCGACACCCGCATACAGTTGATCAGAAAGACGGCGCAGGCGGCTGGCCAGCATCAGGGAGCCGTAGGTTTGCAAGTTGGAGGACATGAGATCGGGATATATGTAAGTAGTTACGTATACCCTAACGTAAACCGGCTTTCCAGGTCAAGCACAGGCTTGCCTAGTCCTCATCATCGGCCAGCGCCGCTTGCAGCCTGGCGCGCAACACAGTCTGGACCACCTCCCCCAGCCCCGCCCACACCTGCGTCAGCCAGCGCTTGCCCTCCTCGCTCGGCGCCACATACGGCGCGTCGCGCATGGCGCAGTCCAGGCCGATGGCGATGACTTGTTCCGCATCTTCCAGGCCGCAGGCGATCATGGCATCGATGGGGAAAGCAATCAGCTCGGCGGTCAGATGCGGACGCAGCAGGCAGGCGGGCGCGATGATGGCGAACGACGCTTCCGCGTAACTCCAGCAATTGGTGGGCCAGTGCGCAGCTTTCACGTTATCCAGGAAGACTGCATCACTGAGCGTTTCAGGATGGGCTTGCGCCTGCGCATAAAAGGCGGCCAGGGCGACGAGTTGTGGCGGGGAAGTCCAGGTGGGCATCAAGCATGATCCAGAGGGTGCCGCTCCAGCTTGGCGGCAATCGCGGACTGTAGCATATTCAACCGGCACGCTGAAACACGGCAGGCCCGGGCATAATGCTGGCATCGCTCTCGCCCCTTTATCTGTTATGCCGACCGTCCTTGAACTCTGGAAAGCGCAACTGTTAAATGTCGGCGCCTGAGCGCATGGCCGCGCGCCGCGCGCTATCCACATCCATACTTGAGGAAGTCCATGTCGGTCTACGCCATCACCATCCCCTGCTTTGCACAGATGCTGCGCTCCCTGACGACGCTATTGACTAAAGGCGAGGAACGCGCCCAGGCACAGGGTTTTGAGGTACAAAACCTGCTCGACGCGCGGCTGGCACCCGACATGCACACGCTGGCGCGGCAGGTGGAATTCACGTGCACCCAGGCGCAGGAAGCCGTGTGCCGGCTGACGCGGCAAGCGCTGCCCCAGCTCGCCACGCCCGCCAACATGTCGCAAGCCAAGGCGCTGATCGAGGACACCCTGGCGATGCTCGCTGCGGCGGACCGCGCAGCAATCGACGCTGGCGCGCAACAGCAAGTATCGATCACCCTGGCCGGTGGCTTGAGCTTCGACATGACGGGCCTGGAATATGCGCTCAACTGGGCCACGCCGCAGTTCTATTTTCACCTGGTGACGGCCTACAACATCCTGCGCCATAACGGCGTGCCGCTCGGCAAGGCTGAATATGTGCAGCATATGTTTGCGTATGCGCGCCAGGCATAAAGACTTGTCAGTTTAAACAAGGAAACCCATGCTGTTATCACTAGAAGACCCCATCTGGCCCACCCTGGAAGGCGGCTACCGCATGCCCTACGACGTGGCCGAGGCGCTCAAGGCCATGCAGGCGGGCGAAGACGTCTGGCATGAACTGTGGGAAGAGCTGCACCACCAGGGCGACGTGGGCATCGCCTCGTATGCGGCCGTGCCCCAGCTCGTCCACATGCTGGGCGGCGCTGAATCGCGCGAGGAAGATTTCTATGCGCTCATCGCCTTGATCGAACTGGAGCGCCACCGCCCGCACAATCCGCCCCTGCCGGACTGGCTGGCCGGCAGCTACCAGGCAGCCTGGGCGCAGCTGCCCGCCATCGCCGCGCGCGACTTGCAGGGCCATGACCCCGTCATGCTGGAATCCGTGTTCGCCGTGCTGGCCCTCGCCAAGGGCAACTTGCGCTTAGGCGCCCTGCTGCTGCAGATGGATTCCTCCGAAGTGGATGAATGGCTGGAAGAGCGGCTGGGCTGGTCCGAGGTCTACGGCAAGGACGCTTGAGAGTCAGAAACGCTCGTCACGCAGCGCCGGCAGCACCAGTTCGCGCACGAACGAGGCATTCGATAGGCTCAGCAGCATGCGCACGACGGCAACGACGTCATGCACGGGAATCAGTTCGCCCTCGCCCCGCGCGGCAGCGTCCGCCACCGGCACGGACAAGCCATCGTAGGTATTCAGGTAGCCCAGTTGCAGCGCCGTCACGGCCAGTCCCTGCGCGCGGAAACCTTCGCGCAAGGCATCGGCGATGCCGTTCAAGGCGAATTTCGAGGCGCTGAACGTCACTTCCGGGCGGCCGCTCTGGCGCAGGCCGGACGTCGACCCCGTGAGTATCAGCTGCGGCTTGCTGCTGTTGAGTAAGCGCGGCACCAGGCGCTTGAGCAGCAATATCGTCGCCGTGATGTTGGTATTGACCATGTCGACGATGGCGTCGTCCGCATCGCCGAGAAAAGCGTAGTCATCGCTGAAGGCTTTCTCTTCCCACACGCCCAGGTTGTAGATCACCGCGTCCAGCACGGCGGGCGCTACACGCGCGATGCGTTCGACGGCCTCGGCCGGTGCGGCCAGGTCCGCCGCGATCCATTGCAGCTGTGCGCCCTGGCCGGCAGGCAAGTCGGCGGGTTGCTGGCGCGATACGCCGATGACGGTATGTCCGTCAGCGAGCAAACCGTCCACCAGCGCGCGTCCCAGGCCCCGGCTGGCGCCCACGATCATGATGTGCATTGTGTGTCCTTTCCAATGAAGTCAACGCTGATGATAGCGGCGTTGTATTAAGCACAGCTGAGGCTGATCCCCATACGCACCGCATTTACTCACGCGGTGGAAATGCGTATGCTAGGTCTGGCAATCTCCGATAACACACAAGAACGAGACACATGCCTACTTCCAATACCGCCGCAATCAACGCCGCAAGCCGTCCCCTCACCCAACAAGACTACAAGACCCTGTCGCTGTCCGCCCTCGGTGGCGCGCTGGAGTTCTACGATTTCATCATCTTCGTCTTCTTTGCCAACGCCATCGGCCAGCTCTTCTTCCCGCCGGAAATGCCGGAATGGCTGCGTTTGCTGCAAACCTTCGGCATCTTCGCCGCCGGCTACGTGGTGCGTCCGCTGGGCGGCATCGTCATGGCCCACTTCGGCGACTTGCTGGGCCGCAAGCGCATGTTCACCCTGTCCATCCTGATGATGGCCGTGCCGACCCTGCTGATCGGCCTGCTGCCGACCTACGCCACCATCGGTCTGGCCGCCCCGCTGCTGCTGCTCTTGATGCGCGTCTTCCAGGGCGCGGCCGTGGGCGGCGAAGTGCCGGGCGCCTGGGTGTTTGTGTCCGAACACGTGCCGAGCCGTTTCACGGGCTTTGCCTGCGGCGTGCTGACAGCCGGCCTGACGGTCGGCATTCTGCTCGGCTCGCTGGTCGCAACGGGCCTCAACACCGTCTACACGCCGGCAGAAATCACCGATGGCGCCTGGCGCTATCCGTTCTTGCTGGGCGGCCTCTTCGGCTTTGGTGCCATGTATTTGCGCCGCTGGCTGCATGAAACCCCCGTCTTTGCGGAAATGCAGCAACGCAAGGCGCTGGCGACGGAAATGCCCCTGAAATCCGTGCTGCGCAGCCACCGCGGCGCCGTCGCCGTGTCGATGTTGCTGACCTGGATGCTGTCGGCCGGCATCGTCGTCGTCATTTTGATGACGCCTGCCCTGCTGCAAAAGATCCACCACATCGCGCCGCGCACCACCCTGGTGGCCAATACCGTGGCCACCCTGTGCCTGGCCTTCGGCTGCATCATCGCCGGCATGCTGGCCGACCGCCTGGGCGGCAAGCGCGTGATCTTCGTCGGCTCGGTGCTGCTGGCCATCAGTACGTATCTCTTCTACACTACCATCGGCAGCCGGCCCGACCTGCTGCTGCCCCTGTACGCCATGACGGGCCTGTTCGTCGGCGTCGTCGGCGCCGTGCCCTATGTACTGGTGCAGGCGTTTCCGGCCCAGGTGCGCTTCTCGGGACTGTCGTTTTCCTACAACTTGTCGTACGCGATTTTCGGCGGCCTGACGCCCGTGGTCGTGACCCTGATGCTGAAGAACAACGTGCTGGGCCCCGCCTATTATGTGATCGGCGTGTGCGTAATCGGCATGCTGACGGCGCTGTTCATCAAGGACCAGCGGCAGACCGTGGGACGCTAGATTCGCGCCCCTGCGGCAATCACTGCAGCACTATTTCCCCAGGCAGGCGCCCAGTGCGCCTGCCATTCCGCCCAGGCTACCAACATGCATGCCCACCATCGCGCACTCATCATCATCGACATGCAACAAGGCATGGCCAGCCCCGCTGCCGGAAGCCGCAACAATCCCGGCGCGGAACACCAGATTGCCACCTTGCTGCAAGCTTGGCGCGCAGCGGACGCCACCGTCGTACATGTGCGCCACATTTCCAGAACGCCAGGCTCGCCCTTCTGGCCCGGCCAGCCCGGCGTAGAATTTCAGGCAGCGCTGGCGCCTTTGCCGGAAGAGCATGTCGTGGAGAAAAATGTGCCGGATGCCTTCATCCACTCGGGATTGGAACGCTGGTTGCGCGCACGCAGCATCAGCAAGCTGGTCATCGTGGGCGTCAGCACCAATAATTCCGTAGAGTCAAGCGCGCGCACGGCGGGCAATCTGGGCTTTGCCACGCAAGTCGTCGCCGATGCATGCTTTGCGTTTGCTCAAGTCGATTACGCGGGCACGCCAAGAACGGCGGACGAGGTGCATGCGATGGCGCTGGCCAATTTGCATGGCGAGTATGCGCAAGTGGTGGCAACGGCGGACGTGATCGACGCACTGTCCCGCCCTTGTGCTGCGCCGGCGCCCCACCTTGTCCGCTCAGCTGTCGCCGGCATACGACAACTGCGCTGAAAAAAACATTCCCGCAGGGTCCTCGACACATTGCCAGCAGGCATACAAGCCAGCGCCACGATATGTCGCGCCGCACCACATTCTGAAAAGGCGTTTCACATCAGCAGCTGCCCCGGCAAGCTATCAAGAAAATAGCAATAGGAAGTCTTCAAAGGAGTTTGAAATCTTTCGCCAGTAATCATCGTCCCATACGATGACAGATGGCGCGCTTCGGGCGCCCCTGAAATCGAAGCAGAATTGACTCCCGTCGCCGGCCATGCCGAAACAAATGATTTCTGTAAAATCAACGATGTCCGGTATGGCTCCCTGGCCAGCACTGACATTTCCAGGCTCTCCATAGCAGCCATCGCCTACGAAACATGCCCCAAGCTTCGCTGTCTGGACAGTCAATTCGACGACATCCGTATAGATTTGAGCCAGTTCCGTCTGCAAGACGCCACCGAAAGAATCGAGCTCTTCTTTCAGTCTCAAATTGCAAAATCCTTCCGCATCTAGATACCTTGCTGCAAATGCAACATACTCGACGGGTAAATCCATACCGTTCATCTGCATCGCTGGCTTTACCTTTCACAATCGGATCATGATATTAAAACAAAATTGCCTCTGCGCCACCTTCGGGTGGCTTTTTTTCGCCCCGATTTGTCGCGCTGCACCAAATTCTGAAAAGGCGTTTCACATCGCGGAATATGAACCACCAGACTCAGCCATAAATTCTCTCACTTTTTGAAAATTCATTTCACATCATGAAAAAGAATAATTAACCCATTGAAAAACAAAGACTTAATTTAAGTTATATGTCTTATATAAGACTTGAACATCGACGCGAATCGGCCTACTATTTAGTCATGCAGTTTGCTTCGACAAGACGTTGTGGCGCACTCGGCGATTTTCTCAAACATAGCTTTTCTTTTTAGGAGATTCACATGTCCCAATATCAAGACGACATCAAGGCTGTTGCTGGTTTGAAAGAGCAACAAGGCAGCGCCTGGAACGCCATCAATCCCGAGTCCGCCGCCCGCATGCGCGCCCAGAACAAGTTCAAGACCGGCCTGGACATCGCCCGCTACACGGCCAAGATCATGCGCAACGACATGGCCGCCTACGATGCGGACCCATCCAAGTACACCCAGTCGCTCGGTTGCTGGCACGGTTTCATCGGTCAACAGAAGATGATTTCGATCAAGAAGCACTTCAACAGCACCGACCGCCGCTACCTCTACCTGTCGGGCTGGATGGTGGCCGCCCTGCGCTCCGAGTTCGGCCCGCTGCCAGACCAGTCGATGCATGAAAAAACCGCCGTCTCGGCCTTGATCAAGGAGCTCTACACCTTCCTGCGCCAGGCCGATGCCCGCGAACTGGGCGGCCTGTTCCGCCAGCTGGACGCGGCCCAAGGTGCTGAAAAGCAAGCCATCCAGGCCAAGATCGACGGCCACATCACCCACGTCGTGCCCATCATCGCCGACATCGACGCCGGTTTCGGCAATGCCGAAGCGACCTATTTGCTGGCGAAACAGTTCATCGAAGCGGGCGCCTGCTGCATCCAGATCGAAAACCAGGTGTCCGACGAGAAACAATGCGGCCACCAGGACGGTAAAGTCACGGTGCCGCACGAAGACTTCCTGGCCAAGATCCGCGCCATTCGCTACGCCTTCCTGGAACTGGGCGTGGACGACGGCATCATCGTCGCCCGCACCGATTCGCTGGGCGCCGGCCTGACCAAGCAGATCGCCGTCACCAATGAACCAGGCGACCTGGGCGACCAATACAACTCCTTCCTCGACTGCGAAGAAGTGTCGGCCGATGCGCTGGGCAATGGCGACGTCATCATCAAGCGCGAAGGCAAGCTGCTGCGTCCAAAACGCCTGCCGAGCAACCTGTTCCAGTTCCGCGCCGGTACCGGCGAAGAGCGTTGCGTGCTCGACTGCATCACCTCGCTGCAAAACGGCGCCGACCTGCTGTGGATCGAAACGGAAAAACCGCATATCGCGCAAATCGGCGGCATGGTCAGCGAAATCCGCAAGGTCATCCCGAACGCCAAGCTGGTGTACAACAACAGCCCATCGTTCAACTGGACCCTGAACTTCCGCCAGCAGGTGTATGACATCATGAAGGCTGACGGCAAGGACGTGTCCGCCTACGAACGCGCCCAGCTGATGAGCGTGGAATACGACCAGACGGAATTGGCGATCACGGCCGACGAGAAAATCCGCACCTTCCAGGCCGACTCGGCCCGCGAAGCCGGCATCTTCCATCACCTGATCACCCTGCCGACCTACCACACGGCCGCCTTGTCGACCGACAACCTGGCCAAGGAATACTTCGGCGACCAGGGCATGCTGGGCTACGTGGCCGGCGTGCAGCGCAAGGAAATCCGCCAGGGCATCGCCTGCGTGAAACATCAAAACATGTCCGGCTCGGACATCGGCGACGATCACAAGGATTACTTCAGCGGCGAAGCGGCGCTGAAGGCAGCTGGTAAAGACAACACCATGAACCAGTTCTAAGTTTTTGGTTTGGCTGTAGAGTAAAAAACCCGCTTCGGCGGGTTTTTTTGCGTCTGCGCTGCGGGCGGGCGGCGGCAACCTAGTGATGGGCTGCCTGTCGAAGGGGCCGGCCATCAAGATGGCCTGTAAAGACAGGGAATCGCTGTTTTTCTTTCGCAATCGACTGCTTGCCGGGCCGCGAAAATACGCCGAGACAGTGATGGCCCTGACAGCCATCGCTCACTGTGCGCTTGCTACTTGCAAAAGCTCAACAATGCAATGTTAACGTGCCTTGCGAATATAATATTCTCGCACAATGCCCTCATTATCTTTCTGCTTGTTGACAATCAGCCAGCCTGCACCTTTCAGGTCTGTCAAATTGATCTTGCCGCCAAATTGACAGTCAATGTCGACTGAGTCTGGATCCAATTTAACCATGTAGGTACCAAACTCCAGTCGCTTGCAGGAATCCTCTGAGCCACGCTTTGCCGATGACATCTCCGCCAACAATTTTGCTTTCCGCTCAGTCTCTTTTTCAGACGACATTCGGAATTTCTCTGCCGCAACCCGGTCAGCCTGTTCTTTCTCCTTCTGCTGCGCCAAAATCGCCTCTTCGAATTTGGCAACTTGCTGCTTTCCATCCTCTTCAGTCAGGAAGGTTACCTCATAGCTGGACAAATCGTCCTGGCCAAGTCGCAGGTAATCATTCTTATTTTTACCTGGGTAGGTAGTCCCGTTAAACTGAGTAATGGCGCGCCAATAATCACTGGATTCATGCTCTTTCAATGGGTAGCGGCCCTGATAACTTTTATCGATGAACTGGGTGTTATCGACCAGCGTGGTAAGCAATTTACCTATACCACGCATATTTCCCGATTGCTGATAATGGAAAGAGCGAACCTGCTTCCATTCCACTGTTTTATCTTTCCCCAGCATGGCCGATGTGTGCGTAAATTTTATATCCAGTGCAGCAAGATCAAACACATCCTGCGTCCGCTGGCCGCCCAAGGTAACGCTTTCTACCAGCATAAGCTTGGGGGATTTATTGTCAGAAAAATAGCTTATGTAAAGTCGGCTATTCTTTTGCCGTTCCAGATCATTGAGCGCGGCGGTGACTTCAGCATCGACAGCTGGCAACTCAGACTTCGCCTTCATGAACTCCTTGATGATGACAGAACCCGCGGCCGGATTACTCTTGAGACAAGCAACTGCTTCCATCAATTCGCTCTTGGTGCTCTTGCCCTGATAACAAGCTGTAGCCGATGCTTGCGTCCAAGAAAGGTTCTGTCCCATGGAAAACACAGGCACGAATAACAGAGCGATTACTATTTTTTTCAATTGTTCCACCTTAGGCATTGGGAAATATTATTTATACGGCATTTTATGCTATCAATATATTATAAAATTTTCCTATAGGCAATAAAATTGGCGCATAAGCTGCCGGGAATACAGATTTCGCCCCTCCCGTAGCCAGAAAAATAGTTACTACCGCTGATCCCGCAACAATGACTGATTACGCGAGGTCAGTTTATTCAATGGGCTTTTTTACGCCTGTCGGCTGGCGTCGGCGAACACTGCTGAAAAGTGGCGCGCCCGGCTCTATCGTCGCAATAATGCCATGTCCGGCAGGCTATTATCAGCTGTGCTAATCTTGGCCTTCGGATAGCTGCGACACACGAACACCGTGCGTGGAACGGCCGCGCATCGTGTGGCGGGCTACCATCATTACTTTCCCATGGAGGTGCGTAGTGCCTGATGTCACAGCCTTGCTGATGTTTGGACTCGTGGCCCTGGGCATGGCGTTGACGCCCGGCCCCAACATGATCTACCTGATTTCCCGCTCCATCAGCCAGGGCCGCCGCGCCGGCTTCATCTCGCTCGGCGGCGTGGCCGTCGGTTTCCTGTTCTACATGCTGTGCGCCGCCTTCGGCATTACCGCCTTTGTCTTTGCCGTGCCTTACGCCTACGATGCGCTGCGCTTCGGCGGCGCCGCCTATTTGCTGTACCTGGCCTGGCAAGCCGTCAAGCCGGGCGGACGCTCGGCGTTTGCCGTGCGCGACTTACCTGTCGATGGGCCGCGCAAACTGTTTCTCATGGGCTTGATCACGAATCTGGCCAATCCCAAGATTGCCGTCATGTATTTGTCGCTGCTGCCGCAGTTCATTACGCCGGGGCATGGGAGTATTTTGGTGCAATCGGTGGCGCTCGGTGGCGTGCAGATCATCGTCAGCGTCGCCGTCAATTCGGTGATTGCGGTGATGGCGGGGGCGATTGCGGGGTTCCTGGCGAGCCGGCCGGGTTGGGTAATGCTGCAACGCTGGATGATGGGGGGCGTGTTGACGGGGTTGGCGGTGAAGATGGCGACTGAGGGCAGAAAATAGATGGGCGGATGGTGAGTTTGTGCTTTCTGCGCTGCTTGCGAGAAAGCCTGCAGGTTCGCCAAGCGATATCGCAGATGCCAAAAATGCCTTAACGGCAATCGATATCGATCTCGTTCTGCCCGGCCTTGCTGCCTTTTCAGTAGGTGAATTCGCAAAGGCTGACACTGTCGTCCATTCTCTTCGACAGTGTTACCTCGCCATGCGCACCGTAACTGCATTGCAGCCATTTACCGTCCGGATAGCGGCCTTCCAGTCGGTAGGTGAGCGTGGTGTACCCTTTCTTCTTGCGCTCCCCGCTGGGTACGAGCTGTCCCCTGCGCTCCGGTGCGCCATCGATCGGTGCTGCGGCACTCAGGTAGAGCGGGCTGCCGATATACGGAGTCCAGCCAGCCGGCACGGCATTCAGACTAATCGATGTTGCAGGCACGCTCTCCGGGCAAGCGAGCGAGGCGGTCATGGCTGCCTGCGCGAGCACCGGGAAAATGCAGCACGCGGCGCCGGTCAACAAACGTTTAGCTTGCATGGATGCTCCTCTATTCGATGACGAAAAAAGCATCGGCATTGTTGCTGGAGTCGATATACAAGCCATTCTTGTACTGGCCTTTGGAACGCAAGGTGCGCGAAGTCACGATGCCAAGGCGCTTGCCCGACCACTGATCCATGACAGTAATCCCGTCCAGCGTCTGCCTCAAATACAGGGCTGCGTGATTGCCTTGTTGATGATTCGCATACTTCCCGTTGATAAACGTGGCAATGGCCGTGCCTTTGCGCAGCAAGCGATTTCCCAGCACGGCTTCCCCCTGCTTCCAGGCCAACGTGGCCGGCGCGCCCGCGTAGTGGCGGACCAGCGCGATGCATTGATGATTGCCGACCATGGTGGTTTTTTCCAGGTCGGTGACTTTGGTGTAGGTGTAGGACACGGGACTCACCGGGGGTGGTGGGAGAGGCTTACGATATATTGGGGAAACTATGGGGGGATTGAGAAAGGACAAGGTTTGCGGGAGCTTGAGTATTCGTGGAGAGTAGCCGGGATGTTTCGCCGACGGGCCGAATGTCCCTCAAAAAGGGAGAGGGGGATTCGAATCATGGCTGGTAGGCCACATGGTTAGATGTTTAGATATGGGTGATCATATTCCAACTCGCAGCCTGCCATTTTTCAGGGCCAGGTTGCTTTTGAGTACACTGTTGAATCCTGTCACCCAACTACCAGCGCCATGAGCCA
>NZ_JBNYXO010000024.1:0-33199 GCF_051380715.1 Janthinobacterium kochi | reverse complement strand
TTAAGCGGCCAAGGCAAGCTTCTGTTTTGGTGTGATGCCGCCAAGTGCCATGTTGGGCCGGTCGTGATTGTAAGTCCACAGCCAGCGGGTTGCAAAATCCTGGATCTCATCGAGCGTATCAAACAGGTGATGGGCCAACCAATCGTAGCGCACCGTGCGGTTATAGCGCTCGACATAAGCATTCTGCTGCGGCTGGCCAGGCTGGATGAAGTCGATGCGAATGCCCCGCTTGGCGGCCCAGGCCAGCGTCACGGCGCTGATGTACTCCGGGCCGTTATCGCAGGGAATGACCAGGGGTTTGCCACGCCATTCGATGATCCTGTCGAGGGAGCGGATGACGCGTTCGGACGGCAAGGAGAAATCGACCTCGATGCCGAGTCCCTCACGGTTGTAGTCGTCGATCACATTGAACAATCGGATGCTTCTGCCGTCGGCCAGTTGGGCATGCATGAAGTCCATCGACCAGGTGTCGTTGATCTGTGTAGGCACGGCCAGCGGCAGCGGCTTTTCCCGCACCAGCCGATGGCGTGGCTTGATCCGCAGGTTCAGTTCCAGCTCGCGATAGATCCGATATACGCGCTTGTGGTTCCATTTAAAACCCTTCACGTTGCGCAAATACAGGAAGCACAGGCCGAAGCCCTAGTTGCGCTGGTTGTTGGTCAGGCGTACCAGCCAGTCAGCCACGACGGCGTTTTCCGCATCGAGCTTAGCGCGATAGCGATAGCAGGTCTGGCTAATGCCAAATACCTGGCAGGCCATTCCAATGGTGGCTGAATGCTGGGCCACGGCCCATTGCGCCATCTCCCGCCGCTGAGATGGCGCTACCATTTTTTTGTCAGGGCCTCCGCGACGATCTCGGCTTTCAAGCGCTCCTCGGCATACATCTTTTTCAGGCGCCGGTTTTCGTCCTCCAGTTCCTTCATGCGGGCCATCAGCGAAGCGTCCATGCCGCCGAACTTGGAGCGCCATTTGTAGAACGTGGCGTTGCTGATGCCGTGCTCGCGGCACAGCTCAGGCACTGGTGAGCCGCCCTCGGCTTGCTTGAGGATGGCGATGATCTGGCTATCGGTAAAACGGGACGTCTTCATGCAGAACTTTCAAAAAATCTGAGTTTGGAAAATTCTACTTTTAAACGCGATCATTTGGTGGGGGGATTACCGTGGTGGTTGTAAAGCTTTAAATAGTTGAGCAAGGTCGCCTGCAAATCGGCCCGGCTGTCGAATCGGGTCTGCTGCAATAGTTCGCTGATACGGCCGTTGAATCTTGCGACCATGCCATTCGTTTGCGGATGCCGGGGCAGTGCCAGACGGTGTTCGATGCCCATGGCGGCGCAGACTTTATCGAAGGCGTGCTGGCCACTGGGCTTCCTGTCTTTTGTTATGAAGCGGTCGGCGAATTGCGAGCCGTTGTCGGTCAGCAGTTTGATGATCTTGATCGGCGAGGCCAGCTTGAGCAGCCGCAGGAAGTCTACGCTGCTTTTATCGCTTATGTCACCGTAGATATGCATGCGCAGCAGGCCGGGCAAGGCAACTTCTTCGCGTCGCACGGCACTTCAAAATCGATCCGCCGCTTGGACGTGGCGAGCTCAACTTTGGTCACGGACCATGGCGCTGGCAGACTCCGCGCGCTTGTACACTGGGCTTCAACGGCAATACTTATCGGGCGCTCTCGCTCTTTGTCTTCAAAATGGCACTGCCCGGTATGGTACTAGAAGTCAAGTTCCACACGAAACGACGTTGACCCGCGAGCACAGCGCTTTAAACGCGTCCGTACAGTTGCGGGGGCGTTTTCCGCGTTGCGGCAAGCCTTTGGCTGTACTCCTATCTTATCAGTCAAGTAGTCTGATTGGTTCATTTACTCTTGGCACAGCTTCAAGGCTTCCTGCCAATGCGGCAGACCGCAAAAAGTATCTATCAGGCGTTGCGAGGATAGTTCAGAATTGGTCGGTCGCCTGGCCGGTACCGGGTAGTCTTGCGCCAATATCGGTTTGAGCCTTGGCTTTTTCTCGATCGATGCATGGGCCATGATCGCTTCGGTAAAACCAAACCATGTGGTTTGTCCCTGTGCCGTCAAATGATACAGACCGGAGCGTGCCTGCCACCATGCTTGCTGGTCGTTTGCCGTCAGGCTTTGTGCCACAATATGTGCCGTGGTGTCGGCGATGGTACGGCTCCATGTTGGTGCACCGAACTGATCAGAAACGATGCTCAGCTCCTCGCGCTCCTGCGCCAGGCGGAGCATGGTCAGCAGAAAATTCTTGCCATGCGTGCTGTAGACCCAACTGGTGCGCAAGATCAGGTGTGGGATGCCCGCCGCCTGGATGGCTTGCTCGCCGGCCAGCTTGCTGCTGCCATACACATTGACAGGGCAGGTCGGATCGGTTTCGACGTAGGGACCGTCATTCGACCCGTCAAAGACATAATCGGTGCTGTAATGAATCATCGCAGCGCCTAGTCTCTTTGCTTCTTCGGCCATGACAGCTGGCGCCTCGCCATTGATGCGCAGCGCCAGGTCCGGCTCGCTCTCTGCCTTATCCACTGCGGTGTAGGCGGCAGGGTTGACGATGAGGGTCGGCTTGACGCGGCGGATGACGTCGCGTACCTGGTCCAGGTCAGCCAGGTCCATCTGACTGCGGTCTACAGCGATGATTTCGCCCAGGCCCTGCAGGCTGCGTTCCAGTTCGTAGCCGACCTGGCCGGTTTTTCCTGTAATTAAGATACGGCTCATATTTGTTCCAGTGAGTGGTGGTGCGGCTGTATTGCCGTACTCAGGCGAAGACATCGGCGTTGGCCAGCAATGTGCCGATTTTATCCTTGGCCGACAGTAACGGCTCGCCGTCCAGCTGCCAGTCGATGCCGATCGCCGGGTCATTCCACAGGATGCTGCGCTCGAATTCCGGCGCCCAATAGTCGGTGGTCTTGTACAGGAACTCGGCGCTGTCGCTGGTGACCACGAAGCCATGGGCGAAACCTTCGGGTATCCATAACTGGCGTTTGTTGGCCGCTGATAAGGTCACGCCTACCCAGTGGCCGAAGGTCGGTGAGCTTTTGCGCAGGTCAACGGCAACGTCGAAGACTTCACCGGCGGTCACACGCACCAGCTTGCCTTGTGGCTGCTGAATTTGGTAATGCAGACCACGCAAGACGCCCTTGGCGGACTTGGAATGATTGTCCTGCACGAAATCGCGCGTGACGCCGGTTAGTTCGGCAAAGTGTTTCTGGTTAAAACTTTCATAAAAAAAGCCGCGATCATCGCCAAATACGGTCGGTTCGATGATCAGGACGTCAGGTATAGCTGTGGTTTGAATTTGCATGGTTTTGGGTAAGCTTGATGATTGCCGGGGAGTAATGCCGTTCAGTTAGTGTTAGTGATGCTATTTTTAGCCCAAGAACAAGGACTGGGGTCGGACCCGGGGTCCGACCCCAGCTCTCTGCCTCTGGGGTTAGCGAATTTACTGGCGCTCATAAATCACGCCAAAACCCTTAACTGAACGGCATTAGTCGCTGGGGAAGTTTTAGTACATTTTCTCTTCAAGGAGGCGCAGCAGGTATTGCCCGTAAGCGTTCTTTTTCAAGGGTTGCGCCAATGCCTCGAGCTTGGCCGCGTCGATATAGCCGCGGCGGTAAGCGATTTCCTCCGGGCAGGCAACTTTCAAACCCTGGCGGTTTTCAATGGTGGCGATGAACTGACCCGCTTCGAGCAGGGATTCATGCGTGCCAGTATCGAGCCAGGCCATGCCGCGGCCCATGAGTTCGACGTTCAACTGTCCCCGCTCCAGATAAGTGCGGTTGACATCCGTGATTTCCAGCTCGCCACGTGGGGACGGGGTGATGCCTGCGGCAATATCGCACACCTGGCTGTCGTAGAAATACAGGCCGGTGACGGCGTAGTTCGATTTTGGCTTGAGCGGTTTTTCCTCGATGCTGACGGCGCGCCGCTGTGCGTCGAAGTCGACCACGCCATAACGTTCCGGATCGGTGACATGATAGGCGAACACGGTCGAGCCACTGGTGCGTGCGGATGCTTCGCGCAATTGCGTTTCGAAGTCGTGGCCGTAATAAATGTTGTCGCCCAGAATCAGGGCTGATGGTGCATCGCCGACAAACTCCTTGCCAATGATGAACGCCTGCGCCAGACCGTCGGGCGTGGGCTGCACGGCATAGCTGAGCTTGATGCCCCACTGGCTGCCGTCACCCAGCAACTCCTGGAAGCGCGGCGTATCTTGTGGCGTGGAAATGATCAGGATGTCGCGTATGCCGGCCAGCATCAGGGTGGTCAGCGGATAGTAAATCATCGGCTTGTCATATACGGGCAGCAGCTGCTTCGACACCGCCATGGTGACGGGATACAGACGCGTGCCTGAACCGCCGGCCAGGATGATGCCCTTGCGTTCGATGGTTGCATTCATTATTGCTGCTCCTGTGCCGTGTCGCGCGCCGCGTAGTTTTTCTCTACCCACTTCAGATAATCGCCAGACTGAACATCGCGTACCCAGGCCTGATTGTCCAGGTACCACTGGACGGTCTTGCGGATGCCGGTGGCGAAGGTTTCGGCCGGCTTCCAGCCCAGTTCGCGCTCGATCTTGCGCGCGTCGATGGCATAGCGGCGGTCGTGACCAGGGCGGTCTTGCACATAGGTGATTTGTTCGCGATAGCTGCCCGATGCCTTGGAGTCGAGCGTATCGAGGATGTCGCATAAGGTGTGCACGACTTCCAGATTGGCCATTTCATTCCAGCCGCCCACGTTGTAGACCTCGCCCAAACGTCCCGCTTCCAGCACGCGGCGAATCGCCGAGCAATGGTCGCCCACATACAGCCAGTCGCGCACTTGCATGCCGTCACCATAGATAGGCAATGGCTTGCCGGCACGGGCGTTGCTGATGATGAGGGGAATCAGTTTTTCCGGGAAATGGAAAGAGCCATAGTTGTTTGAGCAGTTTGTCGTCAGCACGGGCATGCCATACGTATGGAAATAGGCGCGTACCAGATGGTCGGAGGCTGCTTTCGATGCCGAGTAGGGGCTGTTCGGCGCATACGGCGTCGTTTCCGTGAATGGCGGGTCATTCGGTCCCAAGGTGCCATAGACCTCGTCAGTCGAGACATGCAGGAAGCGGAAGCCATCCTTGGCCTCGCCCGTCAGGCCGGACCAATAGGCGCGCGCGGCTTCGAGCAGGCTGAAGGTGCCGTTGACGTTGGTCGAAATGAATTCGCCGGGGCTATGGATCGAGCGATCAACATGGCTCTCTGCGGCAAAATGCACGATGGCGCGGGGCTGGTGTTCGGCCAGCAGGCGGGAGATGTGGGCGGTGTCGCAAATATCGCCGCGCACAAAAATATGTCGAGGGTCTTGTTCCAGGCTGGCAAGATTGCTGAGATTGCCTGCGTAGGTCAGTTTGTCGAGGTTGATGACGGGCTCATCATTGAGCATCAACCAATCTCGTACAAAATTGGAACCAATGAAGCCTGCTCCGCCGGTAACTAAAATCATGCTGTTATCCTTTTATTCGTCCTGTAAGCCATTAATGTATTTAAAATTCTATTTTATAAAAATAATTCTATTTTTTATAAACGTGAGGGTTTTCTATGATGCCTTTTTTGAATAGTTTTCGTACTGCCATTCTCGCTTTAATGTCAGCTTGTAAAAAAATATCTCGCATGACTTGTTCTGGACGACCTCGGAACGAGGTGACGTGGAATTGATCTGTACTTCTGAGTGAAACATCAGAAAAATAGTAGTTCGAAACGCAACCGCGTGCAGTGCCGTTAGATGAAATAGGGCTTACAGAATGCCAGGAGGCGTCGTGCGTAGCCATTACAGCGAGACGATTGAATTTGCTATGGATCGTGATTTGTGGATTTTGCAATCCATCAGGCCAGAGTTCAAGATTCCCTCCATTCTTCAGCGGCCAGTCAGGTGTGACATAATAAAGAAGATTCAGCACGCGCCAGCGCTCACGTTCTTTATCATGTGAGTTATCAAGATGGGGATTCAGAAAATGTTTATCGCCCATGAGTGAAATGCCACCTGCATACAGGTGTTCATCAGGGTAAAGCCCATCTATGTTGCAGATTTTCGAAATTAATTCAACCACGCGCGGATCTTGAAACGCATAAATAGCTTCTTCAAGAATTGGATTGTATTGATCCATTTGCGCAGCGATGAACTTGTATTCCTTTAGACTCTTTTTTAGACGCATATTTTTCCCATCAGGAAAACAGCTAAATATATTTCGTGCTATATCTTCTGGTAATAAATCATCTATGTAAAAATGTCCTATCTTGTCAATAGATTTATTATATTGTAATGATATATTTTCAATCGATGAATTTATTTTTTCGACGATTATGTCAGCTATTTCTAATCTATTCATTATTTTCCTTTAAGTTGTTATTGCTTTTTCAATGGAAATTGAAAAATGAAGTATAACAATTAATACGCGCCATCTTTCTTGAAGATGACTTTGACCGTTTTTAGCAAAATGACGATGTCATTGAACAGAGACCAATTCTTGACATACCAGGCGTCGAGATAGACGCGCGTATCGTAGCTGACATCGTTCCTGCCGCTGACTTGCCACAGGCCAGTGATCCCAGGTTTCGCCTCAAGATAATAGTCGATCTGGTTGCCATAGCGCTCCAGTTCGGCATCGACAACGGGACGCGGCCCGACCAGGCTCATTTCGCCTTTCAGCACGTTCCATAGTTGCGGCAATTCATCGAGGCTGGTCCGGCGCAGGAAATGACCGATCGAGGTGATGCGCGGGTCGTTCTTCAGTTTGAAATCGCGGTCCCATTCAGCGCGGGCGAGCGGGTCGCGTTCCAGTAACTCTTTCAACAGCACATCGGCATTCACGGCCATGGTGCGGAATTTGTAGCAGAGAAAATGCTTGCCATTCTGGCCCACGCGTTTGTGGCCGTAGAAGATGGGACGGCCCGATGCCAATACCTTGGCGGCGATCCACAGCAAGATGGGCGCACCGACGATCAGCACGCAGAACGAGGCCGTCAGATCAAAGCAGCGCTTAATCAGTTGCAAGCCTGGCCGCGCCAGGTTGTTGCGCATGGTCAGCAGCAAGACTTCATGCGTAAAGAAATGGTTGACCTCCATGCCGTACAGAGGCAGGCCACGTACCGCCGGTACCACTTGCATATTGGCAACGCAACGGCTGACTTGCTGGATCATGCCTTGATAAGCGTCAATGCCTCCCTGCTCCAGGGCGACAACCGCATGCGGGTCGCCCAGCAGCTTGAACGTTTGTTCCGGGTTATCGCCCAGCGGGATGCAGGGCACCGCTTGTTTTCTGCGGTTCACATAATGCTGTTCCAGGTGCTCCTGGCCCTCAGGGATCAGGAAAGCAATCAGGCGATAGCCCATCAACGCTTCCTCATCGAAGGCACGTGCTGTTTGCAAGGCATTGTCGCCCCATCCGATGATGACCATGGGGCGTATCCAGCCGCCCGCTTTCATCAACAGGTACTTGACGATGCCGCGCAGCAGCAAGACAAAGCATGGCACCAGCAGCCAGGTGGCCAATAGTGCCTCGCGCGAGGAGTCGCGCTTGTCGAGGAAGACGAGGGCCGCGTCGATCAAGCCCATGACCATGGCGACCTTCAGGAGCTCCTTGATTTCATTCGAATATGGACGACGTTTCGCATGATGGCCCTTCAGCTTGAAGATCGCCAGAGTGACCAGGGATAGCAGGCTATAGCTGAGCAGGCGCGAACTATCCAACCCGAAGCCGTTCAAGTCGCCGCCATCGAGCGTCCATTTCCCAGCGAGCCAGAATGCCATGAACATGGCAAGTGCATCGGCAAAGGTGAGAAAATATTTTTCTGACCTCCGGCTGCAATACCATTTCACTTCTTGTACAAAGATACCTTCGATTGGTTTCATGATGACTGGCTAAACCTTATAAACTTCAGTGTGAATTCTTGCGATGCCACATGCATGGCGATTGTGTATTTGTTCGATCAGGCGCGGCCGTAGCGGTCTTCAAAGCGGACGATATCGTCTTCCCCAAGATAGCTACCTGATTGAATTTCAATCAATTCCAGCGGTAGCTTGCCTGGGTTGGCCAGAGAATGGACGACGCCGAGGGGGATATAGGTGGACTGGTTTTCGGTCAGCAAATACTCTCTGTCGCCATTGGTGATCTGGGCCGTGCCGGATACCACGATCCAGTGCTCGGCGCGGTGGTGATGCATTTGCAACGATAGCTTGGCGCCAGGCTTGACTGTGATCCGTTTGACCTGGAAGCGCTCGCCGTTGCCGATGGAATCGTACGATCCCCACGGTCGGAAGACTTCGCGGTGCATGGTGGCTTCAGCACGGTTCTTGGTAATCAACTGCGCCACCACGGTCTTGGTATGTTGCGCCTGATCCGCATCCATGACCAGCACGGCATCGGCGGTTTCCACGATAACGGTATTGCGCATGCCGATGGCGGTGACGAGGCGGCCGCTGCTGTGTACCAGACAATCGTTGCAATCCTGGATCAGTACATCGCCCTGGGTGCTATTCTGGCTGGCATCTTTTTCTGCCACGTCGAGTACGGCTTTCCAGGAGCCGATATCATTCCAGCCCGCATCGAGGGCGATGGTAGAGGCATGGCTGGTGCGTTCCATGACGGCGTAGTCGACGGCGATATCGGGACTGGCGGCATAAGCGTCCTTGTCCAGGCGAATGAAGTCGAGATCGCTCTTTGCATCCGCAAGGGCGGCGCGGCATGCTGCCAGGACGGCCGGCTGGAAACGTTCGAGTTCTTCCAGGTAGCGGCTGGCGCGGAACAGGAACATGCCGCTGTTCCAGAAATAGTCACCGCTGGCGATATATTGTTCTGCAAGCGCCAGGGCCGGCTTTTCCACGAATTCAAGTACGCGCTGGACCGGCCCGGTTGCGGCGCCTTCGGCGCGAATATAGCCGTACCCAGTTTCTGGTCCCGTTGGCGTGATGCCGAACGTCAGCAAATGACCCGCCTCTGCAGCAGAACGCGCCAGCGCGATGGCACGATGGAAAACCGGGGTATCCAGAATGACGTGGTCCGATGGCAGCACCAGCAGGAGCGGATCTTCGCCATTCTCCATCGCATGCAGGGCGGCTGAGGCGATCGCTGGCGCCGTATTGCGGCGCATGGGTTCAAGCAGCATGCGACTATGTTCCAGGCCGATCTCACGCACTTGCTCCGCGACAATAAAACGCGAGGATTCGTTGCATACCAGCAGTGCCGGCGACACCGTGTCGATGCCCGCCAGGCGCTGCAAGGTTTGTTGCAGCATGCTGCCCTGAGTCGACAAGCGCAGAAACTGCTTTGGGAACGCCTCGCGCGAAAGCGGCCATAAACGTGTGCCGGAACCACCACAAAGAATTACTGGTAGGAGGGGAATAGTCATTTATGCATCAATTTAGATTTGATATTGTATAGAGCTGAATAATTGGTCATTCGGCATGCATTAAAAGTTGTCCGGCTTGCCGCGCTCGTATACGGCGGCATACGCACTGGAAAAGATCAATATTGCCAATAGGGGCAATGCTTTAATAAATTGCAGGAATCTTTGTATTTTCTCCCGACTCTATGGAATCTGAGAGGCAGGTACTTTGGCGCGTCCCGTATTGTAGTTTGCTAGCCCTGTATTCCTACTTGGCACGCAACGTTTTCAAGCAAAAAAGCAACAAACACGCAGATGGCTGTCAAACTGAGGAGCAACACTGCTCCTGCTGCGCAGTCCTTGGCAATCTTGATGCTCGGATGTAGGGATGGGTGGAGGTGATCGATCAGGTGCTCCAGCGCGGTATTGAACAATTCCGCAGCGAGAACCATGCCGCAATTGAGCAATAGCAAAGCCCACCATATCAGGGGAGGTCGGGACCAGCAGAGTACGATGATCACCATCAGGGCGGCCAGACACTGTAGGCGGAAGCTCGATTCCATGCGGAACGCAGCGTTTATGCCTTGCAGGGCAAATCCCATGCGCTTGAAGACGGATTGGTTCTTCATGGCAACTGAAGCAATGGCAAGGGATATTTTATTGACATGAAGGCGGATTTCTCAATGAATAGATGAGGATCGCAGGCATGGCCATACGATATGACATCATTCGTCCACAGCAGAAAGACTGGTGCCAATCTTTTTGATGTTTGATAAAAAGTAAAAAAAGCCCATTTTCAAATGAAAAGGGCTTTTGTTGCAAGGCTTGGCATATTTGAGTATGTCAACCATTGCGGTACCAGGCCTTCACCTTTCGGCTCGACATCAAGCTGCAGGATGGACCTACCTGTCGCTGCCTAGGCAGCGAGGTATTAATGGTGGGTTGGGGTCGTGTGCGCGGTGGTCGAATCCGAGCTTGCTGCACCGGCCACAACGGCAACTGCTGCGCCGATGGCGATCAGTGCGCTCGTGCTCAGGCCGGCAACGGTGCCGCCAACAGCAGCGCCAGTAGCACCAGCAGCTGGTGCCGCTGCTGCTGGAACAGGTGCGCCACCAACTGGTGCCGTCGTTTGAGCCATGGCTTGTGCGGAAGCGAAGCACAGGATTGCCGAAGCGATCAGAATTTTCTTCATGGGATATCCTTTTAGGTTGAACAGCGGGAATGCTAAACTGTCACACGATTGTAGCAACATTTCTTTGGCCAGTCTGCGCTGCACGGTCCATGTCGACAATAATTTATTCTATTTTAGCTGCATACCAGACCATTCACCGTGTCTCGCTGCCAGAGATGTTGTTCTGTATCAACAAAGACAGCACCGTGCAGATACGGAAGTCTATGTTTTTGTCAAATATCGCGAGAATTCCTGATGAGTTCGAAAGCGATCCACAAGTTTGCCAAGTCCTTGCCATCGCGCGTAAAATGCAGGCTTCGCGGGTGTAGCTCAATGGTAGAGCAGAAGCTTCCCAAGCTTACGACGAGGGTTCGATTCCCTTCACCCGCTCCAGTCAGAAATGGCGAAAAACCTGTTTTCGCCGCTCCACAAAGCCAATCCGCTCCTCAAAATTGTGTTAAATGCACAAAGTTTCTTTGATCTTCCTGCCGGCTCCGGATGAATTTCAACTTTCCCCCAACGTTCGCGTCACACCAGATGGCAAGTTTTGCTTGGCTGTGACAATGAGTGACTATTTCCATTTGGCAATTTGCTATGATCTAGGGCTGACATGGCTCAGAACTGCTCGCTCGCAATCTTAGTTGTGCCCCTTAAGGAGGATTCGTGGTTGAAAAAATAGGTCCAATTAAAAATCCGCTTACGATTATTGCTATTTTCGCGGCTATTGCCGAGATAAGTGGAACTATCGTACTGCCGTTTATTGCAGCGGCCAATCAGTCGATTTACGTATGGTTCCTGATTGTATTTCCTATCCTTTTAATCATTCTTTTTTTCTTAACTTTAAACTTCAATCACAAGGTTCTTTACGCACCGTCTGATTATCAGAACGAAGACAATTTTCTACGTTCCCTACCAAAAGCGTCGTTGGTTGAGAAAGTTCTAAAGATAGAAGCGGAAATCGCTGAGGATGAAGTAACTGTACAGAATTTAGCAGCTGCTGAATTGGCCTCACCTGGATCAGCAGTGCTCAACACGTCTGCATCTGTCCCAGCCCCAGCTCCAGCCCCAGCCCCAGCTCCAGCCCCAGCCCCAGCTCCAGCTCCAGCTACGATCCAGAACAATGTACCAACTACTTACCATGAATTTTTGCGTCGAAGCCCCCAAGCTAGCTACATTGTCGCAGAGGAATTAATTTTCCAAAAACTGAGCCAAGAGTATTCATCCGAAATTCAAAGGGAAGTGATAATTAAGGGAACTGGCCGACGCTACATTTTTGATGGTATTGTTCGAGAAAGAGGGGTTACGACTGTTATAGAGGTCAAGGTCTTGCGTCAAAGTATGATGGCTTTAGTGCAGTTGAGAGCAACCCTTTCTCGTATTAAAGAAGGCATACTACTTCTCCCAAGTGAGCAGACCGAAAGATTTCGAGTTTTGCTCGCAATAGCAATTTATGAGGGAGTAATAAATCGAGAGAAGGCGCTTGCCCAAATCGATCGTCTGAAGTCTGAATTTGACTTCCCCATACAAGTACGGTTCTTCAACCTCACGGAACTTGAGGGTGAAGCAGGATTTGTGATTGAAGATTAATAGTTGATCTACAAGTGTTCGGTCTACTTTATGTCGCGTCCGCAATTGGGAAACATACTCCCCTTGCGGCGCCACACATCACAAGAACCTTCATCTGAAATTTACTTCGTTGGAGCCACAATCTTGCCTCGTCGTAAGTAGTGCCGTTGGGTCGTTTTCACGCTGTCGTGCCCCAAAAGATCGCTGGCCGCCTGGTCACCTCGGTCATCAGAAGTATCATCGGCCGCCTTCGCGCGCAGGTCGTAGAACCAAAATTCCATGATTTCCTGCGCCAACTCTGGCGTATGTTCAGCCGCTCGTTTCTTTGCCGCGTCGAACTGTGTACGTAGTGCCGGTGCGGTCAGACGTTTGCCATGCATATTGGTCAGCAACGCGCCTGTCACGACCTTGTGCGTCGCCTTACGCATCTGGATGCGTTCCATCAGTTTGGCCAGCTCGCCTGTAATCGTAATGCGCAGCGGCTGCTTGGTCTTTTGCTGCGTGATGATCAAGTAGCCGTCGACGATGTCACGCTCTGTCATACGTAACGCGTCAGCAGGACGTTGGCCGGTCAGGTACGCCAAGTCCATCGCATCGATTAGCGGCGCACTTGCGTGCTTGCGTACCGCGGCAAATACCTCGTCAGTGATGTAGACGGTTCGTTTTGCCAAAGAATGGCCCTGAATTCCCTCGCATGGGTTTGGCAGGTCTGTATAGCCCCAGCCCCTGGCGTGGTTCCACATGGTGGAAAACACCCGCTTGCAGCGGTTCGCCGTAGTCGGTTTGTCTGCATGGTCATCAAGAAACTGACGAATGTGCATCGGCTTGATCTGGTCCAGTGGCGCCTCGTGAAAGGCGGCCAGCAGATGCTTGATGTCTGAGCGATACATGCGGGCCGAGCTGACTGCCAGCTTCGGCACGGCCTCAACTAGATAGCGCTTTTGCACATCGGAGAATGTCGCGCCGGCGGTTGGTTCTACCACGATGTTCAGTTCGGCATATTTCCTAAGTGCCAGGATGAAGTCGGGCCCAAGCGGAATTTCTTTGCGCGGTTTATCCTTCGTGTACATGTAGTAATACACCCGGCCGCTGCGTTGGGTGCGAGGGTGCATGCACGGCGGCATGTTCAAATTACGTGTGTTTCGTCGGCCCATTTTTATTGATCCTTGGCATTACCCATGTTTTTTCCCGTGGCGCTTCCTTGCGCCCCTCTACTGCAGCAACCGCGACAATCGGCCGCCCGATGGCGTTGACCCAGAAGGGGAGGCCCATCTTCCGCAGTGCCTCAATTTGCTTCGTTTTCATCTTGCGGCCGGTCAGGGCGCAGATTTCATCCATGGACAGGAACGTGCTCATGCGGATTTCCTCATGCTTGCACCGCGCAGCGTTGAGCCAGGGCCACCAGCCAATGCGCCAGTTCGGACGGCGTGTGCTCGCGCTCTGCCTTGCCGCATTCCGGGCGCCAGCCCGGATCGCCTTTCCGGCGCCGCTCGCCGGCGCGGTTGCGGCCGGATGGGGCGATCACATGCGACGCTTCGCCCAGGACGATGGGCATGGCCGGTATTTGAGCTGGCGGACAGCCGACGATGTACAGCAAGGTGGCCTTTTCCGCGCGGTGGCCAAAGGAGCTTTGGAAAATTGGGAGCGTCCAGCCGCCAAATTTGTCCCGCTCGCCGATCGCTGGCAAGCCGCAGTGTGGCCAGAGGGTGGAGCGCTTTGGGTGCTCGAGCACGCCGCCGAACTTGCGCACCTGGGCGACGGCCCACACCGCGAGTTCCTTTTCGTCCGGGCGCGGCTTGGCAAGGTGGCGCAGCGTACCCCAGGAGCGGCACGGCGGATGGGCTACCACTGGCACGCCACCCGGCCAGGCGCGGGCGTCGCGTTCCGCATCCCAGGCATCGACCGCCGGCATGGTCTTGTAGATGGAATTGGCGCGCACGAACAAGGCCGCCACGGCAGGTAATGAGCGTTCCGCTGTCATGCTGGGCACCCGATAGGCGCGGTTGCCTTCTTGACCGCCTCGATGGCGCCCAGCGGCACGGCGCGGAACATGCCCGCCCACTGGTGGTCCAGCTCCACCCAGGCATGCAGCTCGCCATTGCCCACGTCGCGGCGCAGGTCGTTGACGGTGCCGGCCTGGTAGCCCTCGTCGGTATCGAATGTCACGCGGTCACCCAGGGCGATTTGCCGCGGCGAATTGGTCAGGGTGTTCAGCATTGCGGTGCTCCTTTCAGTTTGGCGGTAACGCCGCACACGCCGAAGTGGTCGAGGGCGGCCTGGATCGCGTCGCCGCTGGAAGCGGCAATCGCGGCATATTCAAAGCGTTCGGTTTGCGTGCGAACGATCACGGCATAGGTGCTCATGTGCCATTTCCTTCATGGGGTGGGTTGTCGGGGACAATCAGCCGGGGATACGGGCAGGCGTTGACGGCCGCCCAGGCTGCAATCAGCGCTCTTTTTGCCTCGTCGGGCAGATCGTGCACGGGCGCCGCTGGCGGCGTGGCCGGGGCAGGGCGGTCGGGGTGCGTACAGTTATTTACACGAGTCCGAGGAACGGCAACCCCAACAGCCACCCCGCGCCCGCCTGTGGCCTGTACCGGCGTCCACGTATGGCGCACGGACTTGAAGACCACGCCAATCAGGTCGCTGCAGCGCACGCCGTAGGGCGTGGTGCGCAGCGTTTCGCCGTAGCGGCCGATGACGGTTTTTTCGTCCTTGGCCAGGGTGACGATGAGTTCCTTGCGCGGCACCAGGGCGCCGCCCTGGGCGCGCAGGTATTCGGCCCAGCAGGCGCGCTTTTCGCCGTCGATCTTTTGCACGGCGTTCCAGGCGCGTCGCATGGCGGGCGGGGCTTCGTTGAGCATGCTTTTCTCGATGCGGCGCAGTTCGCGCCACACGGTAACGGGCGCGCCGCCCCATTGCTGGAATTGACGGATGCCCCAGCACGCCGCCCAGGACTCGACGCGCGCCGACGGTGTCAGCTCGACATCGCCTTCGGTATCGGCCGTGACGACATAGCCTTCCTTCGTCTTGTGCTCGGCCACGCCGTCGATGTTCTTGGCCACGTACTTGGCGATGTAGCCGGCGGCGCTGCCCTTGGCCCAGTCGATGCGCTTCACGTCTAGGCGGCGCGCAAAGGCGCCCGGTTCACCACGGTCCACGCGCCACGCGTAGCGCTTCATGATGCGTATGGCGCGGCCGGCCACGTCCTGTAGGTGGACCGTCTTGTATTTCGCGGTCGGGCGCACGAACAGCAGCAGATGCCAGTGCGGGCAGCCATCGTGATGGGGTTCGGCGATGCGAAAGCCATACAGGCCGATGCCCCTGCGCGCCAGTGCGGAACGGCACAGCGATGTCATTTTTCCCAGGTAGGCATTCGCTTCGCGCGGCGTGGAACCGTCAAACTTGTCGTTTGGCTTGCCACTGTGCTGCATGGCGTGAAAGCGCGATGGGCACGTCCAGGTGATGAAAATGCCCTGGTCGCCGCACTCGCGGGCGATCTGCTCAAAACCGTTGATGCGCAACATCAGTTCGCCGCGCCGGATGGCTTTATTTGCAGTCGTTTTCTCGGCCAGCTCGGCGATGCTGAATTGCTGGCCGTTCTCGTTTTGCACCAGGGTGGCGGCCAGCGCTGCGGCGTTGCGGCGGTTCTGCGCCAGGCGCGACAGCACGGCGTCATTGCTGGCGTAGGGTTCGCCGCGATAGTTCACGTAACCCAGGCGGATATTGCCGGCTTCAAAAGCGCGCTTGACCCGCTTGCGCAGTTGACGGCGCCACCAGCGGGCGTCCACCAGGCGGGCGATGATGTCGGCTTGATCGTCGAATTCAGGCAGCTCGATGCCATACGAGGCGCATTCGTCTTCCATGATCTGCAGGGCGTGCGTGTCCGACACGGCCATCCACAGCATTTTGGTCACGCCGGCCGCCGCGCGCTCGGCGGTGGCCACGATGTCAGCGTCGCTTTGCGACAGGTCGACGCCGGCCGGCACGTACAGGTCGGCGAACTCGCGTACAAAGCCGGTGGCGACGGACTCATATACTTTGTACCAGGACGACCACGCCATCTTGGCCAGGGCGGCCGTAATGACGCGGTTGCGCCATTTATATGGAATGCGGGCCAGCTCGGGCGCGAACTGGGCGGATCGCAAAAAGGCTTCGTGGCGCTGCGGGGCAGGCAGCAGGATTTGTTTAGATTGCATTCAACAGTCTTTCGTACACACGGATAGCGGCAGAGGTGGCGGCGCGCAGCTCGATGCGCTCTTCCTCGGTAAATGAGTGGATGGGCGATTCCCAGCGGTCGGCGTCCAGGCCGGCGGCGATCAACACGGAACGGCGCGCGCCACGCGGCGACAATCCCCAGGCTTGGGCCATGAAGGGCGCCAGGTTGCGCGGCTTGATGCTGCGTAGCTGGGCCTTGGCTTCGGCGATGGCGGCCAGCGCATGCCCGGCGCCTGGTGGCGTGGGCATGTCCTTGTCGCGCGCGGCCAGAATCTCGGCGGCAGGCTGGAAGGACAGGTGATTGTCGATAAGGGACGCCGGCATGGTTCAGTCCTTGATGGCGCCGATGGCCCGCAAAACGTCAGGGGTAATGACGATCAGGAGCGACAGCACCCAGATGCCGCAGGTCTTGGCCAGTCGCAGCATTAGAGTGCTCCTTCCTTGGCAAAATACTTGGCCCAGTAAGTCAGCGTGCGCGACGAGCTTGTGCATTGCACGACGCCGGATTCGCTGGCGAACAGGTAGCGCAGCTCGATGGGCAGATTACCGACCAGTGCACGCTGGCTGTCTGGCGAGAAGAAACCGCCATGCTGCAGCGCGTGCAGATCGCTGATGATGAAGGTGAGATTGGCCGCGCCATAGGCGTGATAGGTCTTGACGATCTCGCGGAGATAATCGGACAGCACGGCAATGCTGTCAGGAGTGCGGGTGTGAGTTTGAGCATTGGCCAGCAACAGGAAACAGGTAGGAGCGACGGGCACGACGCATTTTTCAAGGACTGGTCGGCCTGGCTTCGGCATTGCAGGTATTCCGGATTGGCTGGTGGCGTGCAGCGTGTTTTCCATCGGTTTTCCTTATTTCAGGTTGAACGAATCCCGCACGCTCAAAAGGGAGCGCTGCAGGGCACAGCAAAAGAGGGGAGTTACAGCGGCCGAGCTACGGCGGCGCGAGGATCGGCATGGTATTCATCAGCAGCCCGCCGTGAGGTCAAAGGCAAGCTGGCTGGTGGCTGCCGTGCGCGCATGCTGGGACATAGGGATGCGGATATCGGCCTTCGGCATGGCGGACAGTGAGAGGGTGCGCAGCACTTCCAGGCCTGCCACGAAGACGTGCCCGCAGTCGGGGTTCTGGCACATGTAGGTAATTTCCTTGAACATGGCAGACATCATGCGGCTTTTGACGGCGCGGACGGTGTAGCTGCAGTGCGGGCAGGGCAGGCCGATGACTCTCATTTCAGCTTTCTTTCCACTTGGTACAGGGCGCGACCACGACCTGTCATGTTTTTTGCCTGCTTGCGTAAGCGCGACTTGACGAGCCATTCAGCCGCCTGATCGATACTTGCCAGCCCCTGGCGTTGGCGCACGATTTCTAGCAGCGCGCGCTCGTCGTCAT
This sequence comes from Janthinobacterium kochi, assembly GCF_051380715.1. Classification (NCBI taxonomy): domain Bacteria; kingdom Pseudomonadati; phylum Pseudomonadota; class Betaproteobacteria; order Burkholderiales; family Oxalobacteraceae; genus Janthinobacterium; species Janthinobacterium kochi. Next base: position 15,488 of record NZ_JBNYXO010000024.1, on the reverse strand, counting down.
TGAGATTAATTTGGTGATCTGGCATGTGGGTAGCTTTGCAGTTGCTTAAAAGTTACTATTCAGTGTCTCGGATTAAGCACTGCGAAGCTGTACGCTGTCGATGTTGGCTTCGTCACCTGCAATAACTGCTAAGGCTTCACGCATGACGATCTGACGCACCAGCACAGCAAGCGCTTCGCCCTGGTAATCGGCGAGCGAGGAAACAAGCTGGTGTTCGTAATCGTCCAGGCGCAACATGACGCGGTGGTTTCGGATACGTTTTGCATCTGGGTACATGGCGTCGTCCTTAGTGGGGGATTTGGGAAGCGATTTCGTGCTTGTAGTCGGCGAGGCCGCGCAAGATCAGGAAGCGCAATAACCAGGCACGGGATCGTTCTTGCTTGGCGGCAATTGCTTCGACCTCCAGCACTTCATCAGGCGCCAAGCGGACGCCCAAAGGCTGCGAAGTGGCGCCCTTGGCAGTGCGCCCGATTTTGGATACGTTTTTCATAATGTTATGATGTGTAATCGCTACAGGATGGCGTAACTATAGTGGACGAATGTCCACATGTCAAATAAAAAAGTGGGCATATGCCGTATTTCAAAGATCGTCTTCGCGCTGAACGAAAGCGTTTGGGCTTGAGCCAAGAGAAGTTTGCGGCCCTGGCTGGCGTAACAAAAGACACACAGTTAAATTATGAGAGTGGTTCTAGGAAGCCCGATTCGGACTACCTGATAGCTATTTGCGGGGCCGGGGTGGATTCCCACTTTTTATTGCATGGCACGCCATCTTCGGACGAGCTACCGGCAGAGGAAAGCGAGTTGCTGCTAGGCTTTCGAAAGCTAGACCTTCGGGGAAAGTTGCGTCTGCTCGGGCTGGTTGAGGGGATGATAGAAGGAACTGCGCCAACTCTAGCTGCAGCGGCAGCTCCGCAGACTCAGCGTAAGCAAAAAATCACCATCAAAGGCGCGGTCGGACACCAGGTTAATGGTGACGTTGCTGGACCCTTGACCGTGAATGTCGCCAATAAGAAGACTATTAAATGATGAAAAAAATATTGCTGACCGTTACGACCGTCACTTTAGGCTTTGGTGTGTCAAGTGTTTTTGCAGCTTCGTCAAAATTTAAGGCGGAGGATATTGTCGAACCGATAGCACCTACTATAGCTTGCATATCTGCTGAAGATTTGATTACCGGATTCAAATACGCAAGCGCTGGGGAGCAGACCCGACTGCAAGCACTGTTTGATTCCAAGAGGTGTTTGCTCACCGGGCCAGGAGAGAAGTTAAAAGTGATAACCGTTGAGAATTCTCCTCTTATCGAAGCCGTTCCGGTTTCAGTAAAAGGAGCTGCAAATGGTATTCATATCGCCGAACCTAACTACCGGAAAGTAAAGAAGTAGAACTGGAATAACGAAAGTAGCTGCAGCATGCAAAGATTGATCGGGTAAAAGATGGTGGACAAAGTAGAGTTTAAACGGGACGTTAATAGTGCTGTAATGGGAAATATGAACGAGGCGCCACGGCTTAGCAATGTTGTGACGCTTCACGTTGGCGATAAAGAAAAAGAGATAGAGCTGATTACATCTTATCAGCGCTCCAATATAAAATCGCTTGTGGACAGACTTGCCGCTCTAGTTGGCGATGAAGAGATTAAGATTTACAGAGGACTCATCACTGACTATGGCTTGCAAAAGTTCAAGGAACTACCGCGAAGCAAATATCAGGAGGTTAAAGCGATTTTAGAGGGACGCATCGACGAGGCAACTACCCCGCTACCCCTTCCATTGGCCCCTCCCTCAGTTGCTGAACCTAACCCGGTGACAATCCATCATTCCCACACGGCATTTCCCTGCTTGGCGTGCGCTGAAAAATCGTTGAGTTTTTCGCGCCTACAACGCACCGCACGCTTCCAACTTGCCGCATTGATCACCTGCTTGATCGCTTGTGGTTGGCTACTCTACAAGGAACAACCACCGTTCGCAGATCATGATGCCAGCACGGCAAAAGAAGAAAAATGCTACATCGCCGGAAAGGCTTACTCTATCGGCCACATTGAGCGATCACGCGGGAGAGGTATGGAATGTGTCGGGCCGGCAGGCGAGTTACCCTCAATGTGGCTTCCTGAAAATCGTTAGCATTAGCAACAGCAGTTGCATTTTTTTCGGCTCGGCACCTCCTGATAGTTGAAATGCGTTAATTGCGTACTCAGCGCGTTTGCAATAGCCCTTGGATCAGCTTGCTCTAGAATTCTTTGCCAGATTTCTCTGGAATGAACTTGGTCTGACTCCCCTAGTATTTGGCGGTGGATGTGATTACGGATTTCCTTTTCTTCACGTTCCGCCGCATTCGCGTGATTAGTGCATTGCTGGTTATCGCTCATAGTTATCTCCGTGTATTGGAATTCATACTGCATCTGTGATGTGATTGGAAGTTTCCTTACCTGGCTTCCAGGCTACCTCACTGTTTTCCTTGATGATGTCCCGCACTTCCTCAATATGCCTCCACGCATTCAGGACCGCCCGCTTGGCGGCCTGCTTGCTATGGTAAAGATGCTCAAGCGCCTTGAGCGTACCCTTGGCGCCGGCCATTTCCTGCCCCGCCTTTTTCTTCTTCGCCGCCACGTCCTTCCAGTTCGCCAGCACGCCCGTGACGCCTTCATCCGGGTCTTTCTCGTCCTCGCGCTCGGCCTCGACCGCTTCCGTCTTCGTTTCGAACTCCACCCGCGTGGTAAAGCCGTTGCCGCCCAGGCTGTGCGTGACCTTGACCGATAGCCATTCGGTGGCGTCGATTTCGGGCCTGAAGCCTTGGACGGTGACGGGCGATTGCGGGAACACGGCTGGGTTGCCCAGGGCCAGGCTCATTTCAAAGGTGGCCAGGCCGCGCAGGATGCGCTGCCATTCGGCGACGGCCGCCGCGCGTGCGTCGGCTTCATTGGCGAAGGTGGTGCGCAGGCGCTTGCTGTTGCCCGGTACGCCGGCCACAACGCTGCGGCGGCGCGCGTAGCGCTCGTCGTGCCAGAAGGCGCGCACGCCCGTGTAGGCGTCGCTTTCGGCGCTGTGGTAACGGTGGCCGTCGCCCAGGGCGCGCGTGATGGGAATCACTGGCAGCGCCTTGCCGCTGGCGGTGCGGCTCTGGTTGATGGGGATGAATAGCAAGGTGTCATTCTTGACGGTGGCCACCGCGTCGTATTTCCTGCCCAGCCGGCGCAGGAAGGCCGCATCGCTTTCGTGGGTCTGGTCGATGTGCTCGATGGCGGTATCGCGCAGGCGCGCCGACACGCCCGACGCCAGCTCGTTGCGAAAGGCAATGGCCTCGATGATGGCGCCCAGGGTGGTCTTGTGAAAGCTGTGTTCCTGCTGCTGTTTGAAGGTGTCGATCAGGTTGGCCGACCTGGCGCGCAGGGTGATGGTGTCGGGCGCGCCGCTGTGCTCCACCTCGTCGACGGTGAACTTGCCCATATCCACCAGGCCGGACGATTGCCAGCCCAGCGCCAGGGCGATCTGCGCGCCGCGCGGCGGCATGGCCAACTTGCCGTCGCTGTCATCCAGGGAAATGTCGAGCTGGTCGCTCTCGTCGCCACGGCACAGGGTCAAGGTCAGATTAATCAGCCGCGGTGAAACGATGGCGGTCAAATCCTTGTCCTCGATGCTGACCTTGAAGGCGGGGATATGCTCGCTCATTTGAACTTGTCCGCCGCGCTGCCGATGGCGCTGCTGATGCTGCCTCCGATCTTGTCTTTCAGCTCGCTGACCACGCCGCCGTATTTCGACGTAATGCCGCCGACGACATTGCCCACCACGCTGCCCACGGCATTCTTGGCCGCGCCGGCAATGCTGCTGGTCATTCCGTCGATGCTGAGCATATTTTTCAGGTCGCCGATATCGCCCAGGCCGACCATGGCCAGCACGCCGTCGTCATCGCGCTTGAGCGCAATCGAGAACTCGACGCGCCGCGCGCCGCCGCTCCCGTCAAGGATGGTGCGGCCCTCGGTCATGCTCGTGATGCGGTAGGAGCCGAGAATGCGGCCCGTACCCTGGATCAGAATCCACGATTTACCCGTGTCTGCCATCATGCGCAGCGCATCGAGCGAATACAGGGAGCCGGTCAGTTCCGGCGCCACCCAGCCCGACAGGGTGATCGTGTCGTCGCCGGGCCCCACGTATTGGTGCGCGTCGCGCAGGCCCACGCGCGCCGTGCTGGCGTGCTTCCATTCCGTTTGCCGCTGCAGCTCGTGATACGCCAGTGTGGGCAGGCTGAACACGAACATTCCTAAAATCATCATCATGGTGTGCTGTTCTTTCTTAATCGTGGTCGCGCAGGGACGAGCGGATGCGCGCCGCCTTTTCGCGGTCGCGCTGATCGAGTGCCACGCTTACGGCGCGCGCGATGGCCTGCGGATCGGTGCCGGCCTGCACGTGGAAGGTGATTTCGATCTTGTCGCCCTGGATGGTCATGCCGGCGCCGAAACCGCCCACGGGCAGCGGCGCGCGCGTGTCGAAGGCGCTGGCCGGCAGGGCGGTGGCCGTGCCGATGGCGATGCCGGCGCCCAGTTGCGTCAGGCGCTGCGCCAGGCCGGACACCTTGGCTATCGGCGCGCCCTCGCTGCGGTCCAGGCCTACGGCCAAGCCCTGCATGGTGTAGTCGCCCAGCTGGGCAAACACGCGGCTCGGGCTATGGATGCCCAGCTTTTCCTTGAACCAGGCAATGGTGCTGGAACCGGCATTGCTGATGGCGTCCTTGACGGCACCCATGGAACCCGTGATGCCGTTGACCAAGCCGCGCAGGATGTTGGCGCCGAATTCGGTGAACTGGGCCGGCAGCTTGATGCCGAACCAGCTCATGACGCCCGCGAACGCCTGGTAAAACACGCCGACGGGCGACCAGTTGATAATCAGGGCAGTGATACCGGCCATGCCGCCGCTGAAGGTGGTTTTCAGCTGCGACCACAGACTGGCGATGAAGCCTGTCAGCGGCGCCAGTCCCTCGACAATGCTGTGCCGGATGTTGGCGGCAAAGTCGGTGAACCTGGCCGGCAGCGCGATGCCGAACCAGCCCAGCACGCCCGCGAAGGCCCGATAGAAGAGGCCCAGCGGTGACCAGTTGGCGATCAGGCTATTGATGCCAACGAAGCCGCCGGCAAACGCCGTCTTGACGTCCGACCACAGGCCGCGAAAGAAACCCTTGATCGGCTCCCAGTATTTATAGATCAGGAAGGCGGCGCCGGCAATGACCGTGATGGCGATGCCAATCGGATTCATCAGAAGGGCGCGGCCCAGCCACAGCACGGCCCGGCCCGCCCACATGAAGGCGCCGCCCAGGTTGCGCAAGATGGGCGTGAGCACGCCGCCCGTCACGCCCATCTTGGCGAACATGACGTGCAGCATGGCGTACGGGCCGATCAGGGCGGCGATGCCCAGCATCAGCGGGCCGAGCACCAGCAGCAGGCCCGCCAGCACGGCAAAGCCGGCGATCATGACCTTGGCCAGGGTCGGGTTGCGCTCCATGAAACCATTCAGGCGCTGCACGGCGCTGATGGCCATTTCCAGCCCCTGCGCGTACAGCGGCAGGATTTTTTCGCCCATGGTCAGTTTCAAGTTGGCCAGCTTGGCTTGTGCTTCCAGTTCCTTGCCGGCGGCCGAGTCGCGGCCCAGCTTTTCCAGCTTGCCGATATTGGCGGCGCCACGGTTGAGTTTTTCATTTTTGTGGATCTGCACGCGCTGCAAGTACATCTGCGAATACAGGTTCGACGCGGTGCGGTTGGAAAAAATGCTGCCGATGGCGTCGAGCACCTGTTTCTTTTCCGTGATGCCCTTCTTGGCCAGTTGCGGCAACAGCACCTTTTCCAGCCATTCGAACTGGTTTTCGCGGAACAGTTCCGCGCCCAGCAGCGCGCCTGGATCGAGGAACGAGACTTGCCCCGCCTTGTCGTGCTTGACCTTGCTCTTGTCGCCGATCAGGCCGAACTCTTCCAGCTTCCTGGCTGAGCGCTTCGTCGTGCGGCCCTGGTACAAGTTCTGGTAGGCGCTCATCAGGGACGTGCCGACGCGGTTGCCGCTCATTTCCTGCACCAGCGGTTCCATCTGGTAGTAAAACGCATCGTCTTTCAAGCCCTTGGCGGCGATGCCGCCCGTCTTGATCATGTTCAGCCATTCATTCGGCCCCACGCGCCCGCCCGTGGCGGTGATGACCTGCTGCACGATATTTGCCTGGGCTTCGAACTTTTCCTTGCTCTCCAGGCCGCCGCGCAGCTCGATGACCTTGAGCATGTCCATGAACTTGCGTTCGTTGTCGGCGCCCTCGGCCTCGCCAAAGAAGGCGTGATTGGCAAACTTCATCTTGGCCAGGGTGGGGGCGACCATTTCCGCGTGGTGCACGTCGGCAAAGGCGCTCATGCCGTCGCGCATGAGCTGTAGGTTGTCGAGCTGGCTGGTGCCGTAGGTTTTCATGTTGCGCGCGAAGGCGACGGCCTCGGCTGACACCTTGTCGCCCAGGCCCAGCGCGTTGACTCTGCCCACTTCTGTTTGATAGTGCTTGGCCTCGTTCAGCCCCTTGACGACAGGCGCGCCGATGACGGCGCCCGTGGCGGTCGCGCCCGCGCCGGCCATGGCCAGGTTGCCCGCCTTGTTGCGCAACTTGTCGGCGTGCTGGGTGGCGTTGGTGACGCGCCGTTGCTTGGCGTTTGCATTGGCCAGCTTCTGCTGCTGCTGCGTCATGGTTTTGTTGGTGGCCTCGATCTCGCGGCGCAAGGTGCGCTCGTGGTTGGCCAGGTCTTTGGTGCCGATGCCGGCGCCCGCCAGGCGCTCGCGCATGATCTGCAGTTGCTGGGCCTGCTGCTGGCCGGCCGTCTTCAAGGCGCCGGCCGCTTTGACGGCGGCGTTAAACTCGCGCGTCATGGCGCGCGTGGGGTTTTCCACCTGCTTCATTTTCGTGGCCAGGCTGGCCACCTTCTGCTGGGCCGCTTCCAGTTTGGCGCGGGTGGCGTCCAGGCCGCCATGTAGTTCGCGGAATTTGCTGATGTTTTTCTGCTGCACGTTCAAGTCGCGCAAGCGGTCGCTCGTCGCTTTCAACGCCTTGGCCGTATCGCTGGAACCGCTCATGATTTTCTTGAGCGGGCCGGTGATTTTGTCCAGCGCTGCAAACACTACCTGTAACTTCAAATCCCGACCAGCCATCTATTCCGCTCCGCTTCTCTGCCTGGCGCGTTCGCGCCAGGCCATCAGTTCATCAATCGTAAAACCGTCCATCGCTGCCGGCGTCCAGTGGAAGACGCCCGCAATGTCGGCCATGGCGTCTTCTACTTCGCCGGGGATACCGAAAGACGATCTGCTTTGCTCGCCAAAAAACCGGCGACCTCGGCACCCACGGCCAGCAGGTCGGCCGGGTCCATGTTGGCGATGTCGTGCGCGGTCAAGGTCGGTTCGGTAATGCGCGGCAGTACGATCTGCAGGGCCGACACGTTCAGGTTGGCCAGCTCGATCAGGGAAATGCCGCGCAGGGCGCCCGCCTTGGGCTTGCGTACGGTGAGCGAGGTGATGAAGCTGTCGCCGCGCTTGATCGGATCGTCCAGTTCGATGACGGCTTGGTTTTGGGTATCGTTGTGCATGATGTTGTCCTGGTAAGGTGGAGGTGAAAAGTAAAAGGGGATTACAGGCCGATGGCCTTGCGGATGGCCGCATTCGTGTCGCCGCCGCCGAAGTTCTCGGTGCCGCTCATGAAGTCCAGTTCGATGACGGTGGCGCCGTCGATCAGCAGCTTGTAATAGCTGCAGGCCATGGTGTATTTGTGGGTGGTGTCGTCGCCCATCTTGGCGCCGCCCATATCGATTTCCTTGTAACGGCCGCGCACGACCACTTCCACGGCGGCGACGGTGCCGTCATCGTCTTCCTGGTAGGCGCCGGCAAAGCGCAGTTGCACGGCGCCGTGCGAGTGCGCACCGTATTGTTTCAGGGCTTCGGCGATCAGGCCGCCGCCGCTCCATTCCAGCGACAGCGACTCGTTGCCGAAGTCCACGGACACGGGGCCGCTCATGCCGCCGGCGCGGTACTCTTCCATCTTGCGGCTCAGTTTCGGCAAGGTGACTTCGGGCACCATGCCCATGAATGAGACGCCGTTCTGGAACAAGTTAAAATTTTTCAGTTTGCGGGGCAGGCCCATAGTGTTCTCCGTTGTTCAGTTGTGCCCGCGCGGGCGCGGGCAGGATGGTGACGCCAGTAGGCCTATGCGGCGATGCGCGAGGCGAAGTCGGCCAGGTAGCGGTCGGTGATGCGCTGCTGGAATTTCAGGTTCTCCAGCGGCGGCACGGGCGTGTAGTCGTAATCGATGGCCAGCTTGCCGTCTTTCAGCGCCGTCTTGTCGTTGTACTGCTCGTCATACCAGGCATGGCCATCGATGATGTAGCCCTGCAATTTCAAGTCGCGGAACTTGGCGTTGATGCTTTCCAGCAGGTCGCGCACCAGGGACGGATGCAAGGGCACATCGACATAGGCGAAATGCGCTTCGGCGATGGTGTCGGCCAGCACCTGGGCCGTACGCGTGTAGCTTTCGAAATAGAAGAAGCCGCCCGGTGCCTCGCAGGTGCGCGAACCCCAGAAGCGATAGCCGCCCATGTTAATCAGGGTGGTGACTTCCTTGGCGTTGAGCACGCCGGCATCCGTGGCGGGGTCTTGCAGGTCGAAAAACACGTCCTTGCTGATACCGGTCGGGCCATTCACAACCACGTTGGACAGGGTTTTATGCCAGCCCGTTTCCTCGTCGATCTTGGCGCGCAGGCCCATGGCGTAAGCGACAGCCGAAATGCCGGCCTCTTCATCGGTGGCGGTATTCCAGTTGACAAAATCCGGCCAGATCATCATGACCTCGCGCTGGCCGAACTGGCCACGATAGGTGGTCGCCGCCGCGACGGTGGCGCAGCCATAGGCCGACGCGTACACGAAACCGCGCAGGCGTTGCGCGACGCTGGCCAGGGCATTGGTGACGGCCTGGGTGTCCAGCCCCGGCGCGCCCAGGATGCGCGGTTTCACGCCCAGTTTGCTTTGCGCGGCCAGCAGCGACTGGGCGCCCAGGTACTTGCCATTGGGCGATACGCCGCCCACGGCGTTGCTGGTGGTTTCCGCTTCGGTTTCGCCTTCGGCCACGCGCACCACGACGGTGAGCGGCTTGGTCTGCGCGGCGATGGCCGCCAGGCTGCGATACAAGGTGCCCGTCTTGCCGGCCTTGCCCATGGCGGCCAGCACGTTGGTGACGAGCACGGGCGTGTCGAGCGGGAAAGCGGCCGGGTCGGCATCGTCGGCCGTGGCGATCAGGCCCAGCACGGCGGTGGACACGGTGCGGATGGGGCGCGAACCCTCGTTGATTTCAATGACGCGCACGCCATGGTGGTAGTCGGTGGCCATAGGGCTCTCCTGGTGAGTGGTGAATGAGGCGTTACTAGGCAATGGATGGCACAAGAGCGATGCCGGCGTCGTCGAAGGCGCGCCGGGCTTCATCCGGCAGGCTGGCGGCGATGCGGTCGTATTCGTCCTTGATGGCCGCTTGGAGCGCTTGCATATCCTGTGCGGCGACGACTGATGGGCAGATGGTGATGTCGAGCAGCGCCTGGCGCGCATCAATGGCGCCTTCTACGATGTCCGTTTCGCCGTTCATCATTGCCGCGAAGCCGATGCCGGCAAGGCGGTTCAAGACGGCTTCACGCGCCGCGCGCACCGCGTTGAGGTAGGCGGTGGCCAGCAGCGCATATGGCGTGGGCGGGCGTGCTGTCACGATCCAATGGCCATGGGAATCGTGCGAGACGGTGGCGCCTTCGGCCACCGCTGCTTGCATGCTGGCAAGCAGCTCGGCAGGAATCTGCACAGCGTCAGCGGGCCACGATCCGGCGGCGTCATAGGCTGCGCGTAGGCGTTCGGGGTAGAAGCCTGCCGTTTGCATGGAGTAAAAAACGGCATCGAGGTTGTCGGGGGCAAGCATATCCATGGGGGCTTCCTTTTGTTAATAGCCGCGCGCGGTATAGGTGATGGGGTAGGCCAAGTAATCACTGGCGCTGGAATTGACCACCGCCATCGGCACGCCACTGCGCGTTTTTGCATCCATGTTGAAATTGACGGAACCGTTACCCAGGGCGTTGTGAATGACGCTGCCGTGAATGGACAGCAGCCCGTTGGGGAATGCAGTAGGAAACGTCAGGATGGAATAACCGGCCTTGCTGGCTAGAAAGGTGCCTGTCTGGCAAATCAAGCCGCCGGGGGATGCCTGAGATGAGCTCACGCCCGCGCCCGTGACGGACATCTGAAAATCCGCATTGCGCCACAGCTCGGCGGTCGAGTCGATGACTTGCCATACAACATCAGACGCTGCAGTGAGCGTGAGGTATTGCCCCGTTTTCAATTCGATGAAGGGGACGCCCCCCACAGTGAAGCTGATGTCGGCACCCGCACCTGGGACGATTTTCGCCGTATTGCCACCAAATCCAAAGAAGTGAATGCACTTGCCTGAATTTGTTGGTAAACCAAGATCGCTAGGCTTCGGCAATGTAAAAATCAGGTTTGGCGCGGAAAAGTACAGCGCTTTGCCGATATCATCAGGAGTCAGGCTGCGGGATACTCCCACAGCATCATGCGCAACAATATTGCCTTGTGATTGCTGCACAAACTCGGTATTGGCCAGTTTTTTCGACGCGTCAAACTTCGACAGTGTCACGATCTCCTTCATGCTGTATTGCGGATGCGGATCGGCCGCCGCTGCGTGCTTGACCAGTTGCTGATCGCCATAGGCGCGTGCACTGGTGTCCTGCTGATCGACATAGGCGACCTTCGCCAGCAGCGGGTGCGGGTCGGCGGCAGCCTGGTGCTTGGCCAGTTGCTGATCGCCATAGGCGCGTGCGCTGGTGTCCTGTTGATCGACATAGGCGACCTTGGCCAGCAGCGGGTGCGGGTCGGCAGCGGCCAGGTGCTTGGCCAGTTGCGCATCGCTGTAGGCGCGCACGATGATGTCCTGGTCATCGACATATTTACGGGTGGCCAGGATGATGGCCGGATCGATTTTCAGCTCGATGGCGGCCGTGCTGGCGACGATCAGCACGATGCGCACCACTTGCGTGCGCCCGCTGCCCTCGGCCATCAGGGGCTTGTAGCTGGGCGGGCAGTTGGCCACCGCGCACAGGTCGCCGGCTTCGTCGTAGATACCGATTTCACGAATCCACCAGCCGCCCACGTCCTCGGGCAGCACCTGCTCGACGATGATCTGGCTGGTGTTGGCCGGGTCGATGGTGAGCTGATTCAGGCCCGCGCGGCGCACCTCGCGCACCAGCGCCTTTTGCGTGCGCACCGGCATGGGCAAATTGCCGTTGCCGTCGCCCACGGCCAGGCTTTTCAGTTTCAGGGTTTGGCCCAGGGCGATGGCGTTGGCCAGCTTGGCCTCGCCCACTTCGGTCAGGATGGCAAAGTATGTGCTCATGGATAGATAGTCAGGGTGTCGATGGTATGGGATGCGCCGGCCAGCAAGAGCGTGCCGCGCACTTCGATGGTTTCCGCGATCCAGGGATACACGGTCATGGCGTCGCCGTGGTAGGCGCAAGCGCCCGCGTAAATGCTGCCGCGACTTTCCAAATAAATGGCCAGGCCCGTCATGTGGCGGCTGACGGGCTTGGCGTCGGCAATCAGGCGTTCCATTTCCTGAAACATGGCGTCCGTGATGCCCGAGTCCAGCACGCCGACATCGAGGCGGAAAGTGCCCGGAACGCCCGGTGGCGTGGTCTGCCACCATTCGGTAATGCGGATCAGATAGCCCAGGGACTCCACCACGCGGCGCACGGCGGCAATCGTGCCCTTGTGCTTGTGGATGAAATAGGCCGCCTTGATGGTGCCGCGCTTGGTCGACTCGGGCCAGGCGTCGTCCCAGCGGTCGACGGAACAGGCCCAGGCCAGGAACGGCAGCAGGGCGACCGGGCAGCGGTCGGCGTTCCACAGCTCGCGCAGCGGCACGGGCACGTTGACCAGTTCGGCGCAGGCCACGGCAATGGCGCGCTCCAGCGCCGTGGTGTTGGGCGGCAGGGTGGGCACGACCTTATTCATCGAGCACCACCACATTCAGATGGATGGCGGTGCAGCGCGCGGCCTGGGTGGCGTCCAGCTCGATGTCCGTGGCCGGGCTGGTCAAGACGACCTTGCGCACGCCCTCGACGTGGACGGCGGCGCTGCAGGCGGACCGGTAGATGCTGTGCCCCAGCGGGCGGCGCGGCTGCGACACGCGCGCGGCGTTGGCGCGCGCCGCGTCCAGCAGAATCGGCACTTCCGGGCCGACGCCGATAAACAAGGTGGCCTCGATCTGGTAGTCGATCACCTGGGCGGCCTGCACCGTCAGGCGGTCGCCCAGGGGGCGCACGTCCTCGGCGTTGAGCGCGCGCTCCACGGTGGCCAGCAGCGCGGCGTCGGCGATGCCTGTGTCGTTGTTGGCCAGCACAGTGACGATGACGTGAGCTGGCGAAGGGCTGGTGGCGCTTGCGTCCTTGACCTGGCCGTCTGCACTGCGCGCGTGGAATTCATACGAGGCTTTCGGGCCGGCCACGGACAGGCCATCCGGCGCTTCCTGGATGCGCAGGCGGTAGGCGTCGTTATCTTCCATGACGGCGGCCACGGGCGGCAGGGCGTTCGGATCGGCCGGCGTGATGACCAGGCGCGCCACGTTGACGTTGGCGCCCAGCTGGTCCAAGTCGCCGTCGAGGGCAAACGCCAGCATGACGGCCTTGCCCGCCTCGTTGACGCGGTTGCGCAAGATGGTTTCTTGGTAGCTGTTCTCTTCCAGCAGCTTGGTGGCCGGTTCCGATTCCAGCTCCAGCAGGGCCGTGACGGCGGCGCGCTCGGCTTCCGGCAGCAGGCTGACCAGGTGGGCTTTGCGTGTGGCCAGGATGGACTCAAAGTCCAGCACTTCCACCACGCTGGGCGCCGGCAACTGGGTCAGGTCGATAGGCGTGCTCATACGGCGACCCCTTGCTTGACGGGCACGGCCATCGTGATGCCCTGGCCATTCGCCGTGCCGTCGAGCAGCAGGGCTATGGCGCCGTCCGTGTCGCGTGTGAGCTGTACGCTGGCGAGCTGCAAACGCGGCTCCCAGCGGCGCAGGGCGAAGGCCGTGGCCGCGTAGATGCGCAACTGCGTGGCGCTGTTCAGGGGCTGGTCGATCAGCTCGGGCACTTCGGAGCCATATCGGCGGCGCCGGATGCGCGAGCCGATGGGCGTGGTGAGAATGTCGGTGACCGACTGGCGCAGATGGCCCAGGCCCGTCAGGCTGCGCCCGGTGGCGGCGTGCATGCCCATCATGATTGCGGTCCGCCCGATTGGTCGCCGCCAGCTTTGACGCCTCCGTGCGCATGTTTGGCCAGGCTGATGGTGCCGGCCAGCACGTCCTCGCTGGCTTTGATTGTGCCTTGTACGGCCATGGCCACGCCGCCAGCGCCGCCGGCCTTGGCGTTCACGCCGCCGTTCAGGGTGGTGGCGCCTTCCACGGTAGTGGATTGCTTGACGATCAGGTTTTTCATGACGGTCAGGTCGCCGGTGCAGATGGTGCTGGGCGCGTTCGACGTCACCTTGTCGGCGGTGATGGTGGCGGTGCCGCCGGGGAGCATTGCTGTCAGGGCATGGGCCGCATGGTCGTACTGCACCACGGCGCCGTCGGGGTAGTGCGTGGTGTGGATGGTGTCGCTGGTTTCGGGCGCGTCAAACGCCTGCGAGTACAGCGCCGGCACGATGATGCCGCGTGTCAGGTCGCCGCCTGGGGAAAAGACGATCACTTGTTCGCCAACTGTGGGCGCCGACCAGGTGCGCGTGCTACCGGCGCGCCGCGTGGCCCATTTCAGCCATTCAGTGGTGAGTTTAGGGCCGAGCTGGACGCGCGCCTTGGTCCCTTTGACCTCGGCGATGGTGCCCAGGCGTATCAGGTTTTGCAGCAAGCGGAGGAGGTCGGACAGGTCGGCGTTCATGCAGTGCATGTTGCCGAAGTCCGCGTGCGGATGCACGCTGGGGCGGGTTGATATGCAGCTTAGTGGCTACGGCTATCGTTGATGTACTGCCTCAGATGTCGCTAAGTCCGCTTTCGCCCCAAAGCGGACGCTGATGCGTGACGGTTTAAATACCTGCAGGTTACGAGGGCACGCGTTTCATTACGAGCGTCGGCCGATTCGTCGCGACATACTGGGCTACTCGCTCTGCAAGAAATATTGGAAGCAATTCCGGTGGCGTTACTACAAAGCCGACCTGGCCATAAAAATCCGTAAGGTGCTCGTATGGCACGCAATAGCTTAGGCCTCTGTTTAGGTAAGGCACGCAAAAGTCTAACAAAACACGGCCTATACCCTGCCCCTGAGAGGCCGGGGCAACCTGCATGCCTCGGAGTACGAAAACACCGCCTTCACTGCATATGCGAACCGCTCCCACTAAACGGCCATCTAACCTCGCGGCGAGCGTTACGTCATCAGGGAACACCCCTCCGCCATATCGTACGGTCTCGTAAAACCCACCGATTTCAGCGAGTCCAGCCGCGTTCACGGCATCCACGACAATCGTACTCTTCCGCTTTGTTTCTATCATTTACTCGTCAATTCAGTAATGTCCACTGTTGGCCGGTACCGGGCCTAGAGCAATTAGCTGTCAAGCGCCAAATCGAATTCACTTGGCGAGGTAGTGCCAATCGTTAAGCGTGCACCTCGTTCTAATATTGCCAAAGCATCTGGTCCAACCCAATAAGCTTTAACGCGGACAAATTTCTTGGTCAACGCAGTAGAGAACGCACGTTGTAGCCTCGTGGCCACCGGAGTGTCTGACGCCGTCGAGATACGACCAGATAACAAAATCTGGTCAGAATAAAAGCCGCCGTGCTGGAAAACAATACTATCAGGATTCATCAACTGGTCGATGGCGAATTTTTTTCGCCCATCATTTTGTTGGATGCCCCTACTGCGGATAAGAGACGCCCGCTCAGTGACAAGGTATCCTGGCCCCGCTACCGCACTAGTAACAACTAAGGCTTTTGTTAGTGTCGGAAGTTCAGCCCCGCTGTCAAACGTCGCGTAAGTATCCTCATCAAATAGCCCAGTTCGAGTATAGCCAAGCGGAATCTTCGCCTCAACAAGTTCGAAAACTGGAAGAAGGTCCTTTGCTGTCGCGTAGAAATGGCGTTGCATAAGCAATTTTCAAAAAAGGTATCAGTCCGCTTGTGGCCGGCAGCTGTCGTTGGTGGCGTTCCGCCCGCATACCTGACTATCATCTAAGGCTAATTCAACGGCTTGGCATGAAGATGCTGGCTAGCGAGCTGACGGGTGTCAGTTGCTTGGGGCCGTTGCCGATACCACGGGTTTGCAAATTGACGGGCATTGTTTGCTTGTCTCATTCAAGGTCTGGCAAGCGCCGCCGGGACCCGCATAACAAGCACCACCTGGGCCTGCATATAGCGGACCACCAGGTCCTGCGTACATGGCACCGCCCGGACCCGCGTACAGTGGTCCGCCTGGTCCTGCGTAG
>NZ_JBNYXO010000023.1:0-49776 GCF_051380715.1 Janthinobacterium kochi | reverse complement strand
GCCAGCGACGCCATTCGCGCCTTGGCAATGTTCCGCCCGCGTTGTTCGCTGAGAAATTCAGCAAACAGCCACGGGTGGCTTGAAACAAGAGTGTCCGCTATTGACAGTACACCTCAAAGGTCTGGATCTGGATGTGAAGTACTCCTTCAAAGTGGGTGAATACGGCACCGTGAAACTGCGTGAGTCCAATAGCTACAACTTGAAATACGAGCAAAGCATCGCGCCGGGCAGCGAGCCAACCGACCGCCGGGACGGCACTAACCATCCAAAATGGTCGAACACGCTGCGCATCGGCTTCGAGCGCAATAGCAACGAAGTGGCCCTGACCGCCCGTACCCGCTCCAGCACGAAGAATATTGACGATCCGACGAAACTGCAGAACGCCGCCATTACCAACAACCGTATTGGCGCGTACACGGTGTGGGACATGAATATCCACTTCAAGCCCGTCAAAGACCTGGATGTGAGTGTCGGCGTCAACAACATGTTCGATAAAGGCACCGTGTACTCGAACAGTGCGTATGTCGATACCTATGTCAACTCGATGAACGATATCGTCGGCCGTTATATTTACTTGAACGCACGCTACAAGTTTAAATAATCGCTGATTTCACATGGCAGTCCCCGGACCGCCATCGCTGAAAATCGCCGCCTGCAAGCGAATGCCGTTCAGTTAAGACTGGACGGCATTTTTTTTGGAGCTTGCAAACGCCCGGGCCAGTTGTTCATTTGTGCGGCGACGCTCGATGACACCAACTAAAGTGACCCCATCGGTCAAGACAGATTTTCAGCGCATTTAAGCTGTGTCCGCTTCCAATGCTGCAACTGGTCGGCGCTGCGAGAGCAACCATTTCCACACTGCCATACTTGTCGATGATCAGCCCCCCTCATGCTCCAGGCAAGTGGCGAGCAGTTGGCCCAAGCGCCGCCGCTCATGGCCGACATGCTCGCCCGTGGACGGCATGCCCCCCGATACAGCGCGCCAGCAAACGCACATCCGCCAGCGCGCGAAATGGATGATGGCGTGGAATTGTGCCGCTAAAACGAACCAAAACGAACAAAAAAGAATAATTATGTGTTGTTAAATTTTCGAACGTGCGTAGAATAATGAAAAAAAGCGCGTTATTCTTCGCTTCAGCGCATTTTGCTTCCTGTTCGCATGAACGCTTGGATGCGCTCATGGCAATGGCAGGCAGGCGCATGGTAGCGACTGCGTGGCCGGATGAAAAAACAAGCTGAAACCATGCACTTTTTGTAGCCCATAGCGGCCTATCACCACCTCCAGGATCATGATGCAATCGATAATCAAGCAGCTAGCGCAACAGGACTGTGATCTTTTAATCGTCGGCGGCGGCATCAATGGCGTCGGTATCGCGCGCGATGCGGCCGGCCGCGGTTTGCGCGTCATCCTGTGCGAGCAGCACGATCTGGCCCAGCACACCTCCTCGGCCAGCACAAAACTGATACACGGCGGCCTGCGCTATCTTGAGTATTACGAATTCAAGCTGGTGCGCAAGGCCTTGCAGGAACGCGAATTGCTGTTGCGCACTGCACCGCACATCATGTGGCCGCTGCGCTTCGTCATGCCTCACGATGCCGGACAACGGCCCGCCTGGATGATCCGTGCCGGACTGTTCTTGTATGATCATCTGGCGCGACGCGCTTTCCTGCCAGCCTCGGAAGGTGTGTCACTGCGCCAGCACGTGGCGGGCAGGCCGCTGAAAGGCGATTTCCG
The DNA here is from genome assembly GCF_051380715.1 of Janthinobacterium kochi. Lineage (NCBI taxonomy): Bacteria > Pseudomonadati > Pseudomonadota > Betaproteobacteria > Burkholderiales > Oxalobacteraceae > Janthinobacterium > Janthinobacterium kochi. The sequence continues at coordinate 48,041 of NZ_JBNYXO010000023.1, read as the reverse complement.
CAAGGGCTTCGTGTACTCCGACGGTTGGGTGGACGATGCGCGACTGGTGGTGCTCAATGCGCTGGACGCCAGCGAACGCGGCGCCAACATTCTGACCCGCACCCGCTGCGCGTCGGTACGCCAGGAAGGCCGGGGCTGGCACGCCACGCTGGAGAGCGAGCAGCATGGCCGCATCGAGGTGACTGCGCGCGCCATCGTGAATGCCGCCGGCCCCTGGACCGCGCAATTCGCCAACGCTGCCTCGGGCGTGAGCAATACGCACGGCCTGCGGCTGGTCAAGGGCAGCCACATCATCGTGCCGCGCCTGTTCGATCATCCTTACGCCTATATTTTCCAAAACCAGGACAAACGCATCATCTTCGCCATTCCCTATCAGGACGAGTTCACCCTGATCGGCACCACCGACCTCGAATACACCGGCGCGCCCGGCAAGGTGACGATCAGCGACGGCGAAGTGAGCTACCTGTGCGAGGTGGCCAACCGTTACTTCACCAAACAGATTGCACCGGGCGACGTGGTCTGGACCTATTCCGGCGTGCGGCCGCTGCTCGACGACAGCGCGCAAAACGCCTCGGCGGTGACGCGCGACTACCTGCTCGAATGCGACCCGAACACCGCCCCCTTCCTCAATATCTGGGGTGGCAAGATCACCACTTACCGGAAACTGTCGGAAGAAGCGCTGGCCATGCTGCAGCCGCGCCTGGGCCGCGATGCGCCGGACTGGACCGCCTCGGCACCGTTGCCGGGCGGCGACCTGCAGCATGCGGGCGCACTGGTTGAGAACATCGACTTCGAACGCTTTGCACAACAACTGCACGCCCAATACCCATGGCTGCCGGGCAAGCTGGCGCAGCGTTATGCGCGCTGTTACGGCACCCGCGCCAGGCGCATGCTCGGCACGGCAAAGAAGATGACGGATCTGGGCGAGGAACTGACGCCCGGCGTGTACGAACAGGAAGCGCGCTATCTGTTTGAGGTGGAATGGGCGCGCTGTGCCGAAGACATCCTTTGGCGCAGAACCAAATGCGGCTTGTACTGCCAGCCGCGGCATGTGGCGCGTCTGGAGGAATGGATCAGACAGATGTCGATGCCTGAGATGAGCGCTTGAAAAAACAAGCCTGAGAGCCAGGCAGCTTTGCCTTGCCTGGGCCATCTCCATGGACACGGGATGACAGTTTTACCGAGTGACCGGCGCGGCAAAGACAGGCAAAAAAAATCAACTATAGACGGAGAGAATACATGCAGAAGATGGCGATGAAGGACCAATACATTCTTGCGCTCGATCAGGGAACGACAAGCTCGCGCGCGGTGTTGTTTGATCGGGCCGGCAACATCGTCTCGGTAGCACAAAAGGAATTCCCGCAAATTTATCCGCAGCCGGGTTGGGTAGAGCATGACCCACAGGATATCTGGTCGACGCAGGCCGGCGTCGCCGCCGAAGCCGTCACACACGCGGGACTGAATGGCGCATCGATCGCCGCCATCGGCATCACCAACCAGCGCGAAACGACCATCGTCTGGGACCGCGAGACGGGCCGCCCGGTATACAACGCCATCGTCTGGCAAGACCGCCGCACGGCCAATTTCTGCGATGAACTGAAAGGCCGCGGCCTCGAAGCCATCGTGCGGGAAAAAACCGGTTTGCCGATCGATTCGTATTTCTCCGCAACCAAGATCCGCTGGATACTCGACAATGTTCCAGGAACGCGCGAACGCGCCAACCAGGGCAAGCTCGCCTTCGGCACTGTCGACAGCTGGCTGGTGTGGAATCTCACACAGCAAGGAATGCACGTCACCGATGTCACCAACGCCTCGCGCACCATGCTGTTCAACATCCACACGCTGGACTGGGACGACGAGTTGCTGGCCATGATGAATATCCCGCGCAGCATGCTGCCTGAAGTCCATCCGTCTTCGGCCGTCTACGGCACCACCAAAACCACCTTGTTTGCCTCCGCGGTGCCGCTGGCCGGCATCGCCGGCGACCAGCACGCGGCGCTGTTCGGCCAGATGTGCACCAAGCCAGGCATGGTCAAGAACACCTACGGCACAGGTTGCTTCCTGGTGATGAACACGGGCGACAAACCGATTGAATCGAAGAACAATCTCGTCACCACGATCGCGTGGCAGATCGGCGAGCAAGTCAACTACGCGCTCGAAGGCAGCATTTTCATCGGCGGCGCGGTCGTGCAATGGCTGCGCGACGGACTCGGCATCATCAAGAGCGCCGCTGAAATCGAGGCGCTGGCACGCTCGGTGCCGCATGGCGACGGCGTCTATCTGGTGCCGGCCTTCGCCGGACTCGGCGCACCGCATTGGAATCCGCGCGCCCGCGGCACGCTGTTCGGCGTGACGCGCGGCACCACGTCGGCCCACATCGCGCGCGCTGCGCTCGACAGCATCGCCTACCAGTCGCTGGATGTATTGAAGGCAATGGAAGCCGACCTGGGCGGCAAGATCACCGAATTGCGCGTCGATGGCGGCGCGGTGGCCAACGATTTGTTGATGCAATTCCAATCGGACCTGCTCGGCGTCGACGTGGTGCGCCCGCAAATCACCGAAACGACGGCTTTGGGCGCGGCGTATCTGGCTGGCCTGGCGGTCGGCTACTGGAAGGATGTCAGCGACATACAGGACCAATGGAAACTGGACCGCCGTTTCACGCCGGCGCTCGACGCGAACACAGTGAAGGCCCACATACAGGGATGGCAGCGTGCGGTCAACGCCAGCAAAGCCTGGGCCGATGCGGTCTGATCCGTCAGGCGCCCATCCTCCACATTTCACTGGAAGCTTCACATGCATCCCTTATTCGCCGAATTCATCGGCACCACTTTGCTCGTCCTGCTGGGCAATGGCGTGGTCGCCAACGTCATCTTGCAAAAAACCAAGGGCCATAACAGCGGCCTGATCGTGATCGCCATCGGCTGGGCGATGGCGGTGTTTGTCGCCGTGCTGTGTACCGCCGCCGCCAGCGGCGGCCACCTCAATCCGGTAGTGACCGTGGCACTGGCAGTAGTCGGGAAATTCCCCTGGACACAGGTTCCCGCCTATGTCGCCATGCAGATGCTCGGTGGCATGATGGGGGCGTTTCTGGTATGGGTCATCTACTACAAGCACTTCGAGGCCACCCCCGATGGCGACACCAAACTGGCAGTCTTTTGCACCGGCCCGGCGATCCGGGGCACCTTCGGCAGCCTGGCCGCCGAAATGATCGCCACCTTCGTTCTCGTGTTTGCCGTGTTGAACATGGCGGCGCCAAGCTTCGGACTGGGCGCCATGAGTGCCTTGCCCGTCGCCCTGCTGGTGCTGGGCATCGGCGTGTCGCTCGGCGGCACCACGGGTTACGCGATGAGCCCGGCACGTGACTTCGGTCCACGCATCATGCACGCGATCCTGCCCATCCCGGGCAAGCGCGACAGCGATTGGCGCTATGCCTGGGTGCCGGTCATCGGCCCGCTGCTGGGCGCCGTCCTGGCGGCACTGCTGTACAACTATAAATCTTAATTCCGATCCCACTACTCCCCCGCGTCTGCCGTACCGGGCCGTCTTGCCAGGCAGGAGGGATGACAACGCCACGGCCGGGGCGGCGTGGAGTAGACACTTTCGCAGGAAAACCACGTGGCAGCGAAAAAATCTTGTTTTTTGACGGGCGATTTTGCAGAAGATTATGAAATGATGGTGCCGTTCCAGGCATTGCAGATGGTCGACAACACGGTGCACGCCGACAGCCTGCTTCGAGCGCTTTTCCGCCCCCACGGCGATGGACCCGGCCAGCGGAGAATTCTCTTGCGAGATATGCATTCCCGTGCGGCCGCTGTCGCGGTCATGTCGGATTACGCTCCGCCAATAACTGCGCCACCTGCCTGACCCGCTCGTCCACCGCACCTGACACATTGATAAATGCGATCCGCCGCCGCGCCAGCTCGTCCCTGTACCACGCATGCTGGCGCGCACGGAAATCCTCGTCGCGGCGGGTACCATCCTGGATGAAGGGGAAGTCGGGCGCGCACAGCAGCACCAAGTCGTAGCGATGCTCGGCCAGCTGCGCCAATTCTTGCTCGGCCTTGCCGAACATCTCGACGCAGTAAAAGTACGTGGTCATGGGCGAGGTATCGCAAAACAGCCAGCGCCGCGCCGCCAATAGCGCCTGCGCCTCGCGGCGCAGCTGTTCCCGGCCGATTTTCAGCAGATCGTCATAGTTCAATACGCCATCCTGGCTTTCCCACAGCTCGCGGCCATATTCGGCCACCCAGCCGGTATCGAAATGCGCTGCCAGCGCGGCCGCCAGGGTCGTCTTGCCGCTCGATTCGCCCCCCAGCACGCACACCCGCGTGACAAAGTCGGCGCGCACGACGGGCGACAGGAAGGCGCTGTGCGCCTGCGGGTCTTGCCTGACCCGCGTTCCGGACACGGGCACCAGCGTTCTCGCCTGATCCACGCTGACATGCGCCACCGGGCCAGCGGCATAATGCCGTTCCAGCACCTGCGCAAAGCCGGGACCGTAATCCTCGCTGCTGAACACAGCATCGACGGGTAGCGTCAGCACCGTCCAGCACAGCCAGCCCATGAAATGGCGATGCGCGTCGCCCTCGTCGTCGTTGTGCGGCAGCGGACGCGCAGGCACGCCGCGCGCCGCGCACAGGGCGGCCAGGCGCGCCTCGTCCAGCACGACGATGTGCGCCTGCGGAAATTGCGCGTGCAGCCAGGTTTCCCGGCGCGCCGGCTCCAGGCCGGGAAATTCAGGCCTGGTGTAGCTAACCACCAGCAATTCTTCGCAAGCGTCTCGCGCACGCTTGATCAACAGTTCGTGGCCCAGATGCAGCGGACAGAATTTGCCCACCACGAGGCCGCGTTTATAAAGGTTCATGCCACTGCTTCCCGCAAATCCGAGGTGTATTGAATGATCTTGTCTTCCGCCAGCAAAGTCTCGACCGTGATGGCGCCGAAAAAAGGCGCGAGCAAGGTACGCGCCCGGTCAGCCTGCGGCATGGCGCCCGGCGCCAGGCGCAGCGCAATGGCGCCATCGCCATGCTGGTGCACGCCGAACAGGGCGATGGCCAGCGGTTTCAAGGCATGCGTGATATCGATATTGTTGATCCATTCGCCGTTGATCGTCCTGTAGCGCAAGGGACTGCGGCCCGCCAGGCCCACCAGCACGGGACCGTGCGGGCCATGCGCCAGCGAGGCGTAGTCGCCCGTGCGATAGCGCACCAGGGGCAGGCAAAAGTTAAAACCGCCCGTCACCGTGATTTCGCCGCGTGCGCCCTCCGGCACGGGCTGGCCCGCACTATCGAGGATTTCCACATACAAGCGGTGCTGCAGCAGCACGTGGCCACCCGCCTGCTCGTCGTAGACGGCCACCGGTCCCACTTCATTGAGCGAATAGATGTCGAGCACGGGACAGCCGAAACGCTGTTCCAGGCGCGCGCGCATGCCGGGCAAGAGCATCATCGAGACCGACAGCAGCGCGGCCGGCTTGTGCGTCATGCGCAGGGTCAGCAGCTCGGCAAACGAGATGGGGTCGCCCGCGATCAGCTCGGGCGCCATGGCGTCCAGGTAGCGTGCGCGGTCTTCAGCTTGACGCCAGTCGTCCGGGTGCAGATTGATCTTCGCCAGGCCCGATTCGTGCATCGTCGGGGTGACGGAGACATAGGTGAAGCAGCGGCGCTGGTGCCCCAGCAGCATCACGCCCACCTGGCCCTCGCCATGACGCAGGGTGACGCCGAAGCGGCGCAGCGCGCGCTTGTGGAAAGCCAGGTAGCGCCCTGCCACCAGCGGGTGCGAAGCGATCAGCAGCGGGTGGCCCGTGGTGCCCGTGGTCTGGAAATTGATCATGCGCGCCAGGTCCGCATCGTCGGGCACGAAAGCGGCGATATCGTGCGCCAGCTCGGCGCGGCTGATGGGCGCCACGTCCGCCAGGCGAGAAGGCGGCGAACCGCAGGCGCGGTAGTACGGCACCGTGGCGTAGACGGTCCAGAGAAACTCCGCCAGCCAGGGCGGGGGCGCGGCGGCACTCCAAGCGACTACCGCCTGCATGACTTCCTGTTCATAGGCGCGCAGTGCCTCGACCTCTGCGGCCAACAGCTTGTTGCCGCTGCGGTTGCGGTACTGGGGCGCCGCAGGATGGCTGCGCAGTTTTTCCAGCATGCGCGCGCCCACCGGCGTCAGGGTGGGACAGTAATCGAGGTCCGATTCCCAGGCGCCGCCGGGCAGATTGACATCAGCTTTGCCAGCGAGCGTCATTCGCGCGACCACTTGTCGGCCGATTCCTCGGCCGCCTTTTTCGCCAGCGCCTCGCGGATTTCCCGCGCGCGCTGCTCGGCCAGCCGGCTCGCTTCGAGCAGGCGGCGCCGTTCCGTGCCGCTGATGGCAGACAACCGGTCCGTGGCCTGCGCCACGCTTTCTTCGCGGGGCCGAAAGCCCAGACGCGCCAGCACGATGCGCGCCAGTTCCTCGCGCCGCTCCGGGTCTTGCGTGAACTGGTGGGCCGGCGTGGCGGCAGCCAGTTCGCGCGCCGCCTCGCCCAGTACCTGCAACAAGGCTGGTTGCGGCAACTGCTGGCCGGTGAACCAGTCGTCGGCCAGCAGCCAGCACAGGATCATGGTCAGCGCCAGCCGGTTGCGGTCCGCCTTCACCTGCGCGCCGATAAAACCCTGCAGGGACGCGGCCGGCGCGCGCGCGCCATGCAGCAGCAAAATATCGTTGACCAGCGCGGTAACCGCCACGGCCTGCGCGTTGGCGACGCCGGCGATGCGCGGCTCGGCGAGGAATTCGACGGGTGTGTCGGCCAGGCGGTGGGTTAAGGTTTCAAGGTGGGGACCAGAGATATTCATGGGCCTTTTCTTATACAGTGATGTGCAAATTTAGCCCAAAAAGCAAAGGCTGGGGTCAGACCCGGCGGGTCTGACCCCGGATTTAAACATAGTGGCGCCGGCTGAACGCCCGCGCAAAGTCCAGCAAGTCCTCGTAACGCTCGACGGCGTGGATATCCCAGCCCTGTTCGCGGCGCGCGCGTTTTAAATCGTCATAGGTTTTCTGCAGCCACTTGTGGCTGGCCGCGCCATCCCAGTTGTGCTCCAGGTTCAGGGCCATGGTACCGCCCGCGCCGCCCTGGGCCAGCGCCTTGGCGGAAACATCCCAGCCGCTGTTGCCCAGTTCATCCTTGTCGAACATGGTGGTGATGCCATCGTCAGAAATCATCAAGATGTGCGCGGGCCGTTCGCGCCTGGCCGCATAGGTCTGACGCAGGCGGTGGATGGGGAAACAGGTGCCGCCGCCGAAAAATTCCGTCAGCACCCCCAGGATCAAGTCTTCATCGCGCAAGAAACCCGGTGTCTGCATCACCTCGTTCTTGCCACTCCACAGAGTCACCTGCACTTTCGCGCCCGCGCGCAGGGCGGACAAGGCGATGACGGCGCCAGCCAGCGTCAGGAACGAAGTATGCGCCTGCGGGTTCGGCATGGAGCCGGAACTGTCCACGTACATGTCCAGGTCGACGGGCACGGCGTCGCTGGTGCGCGCCGGTTCGCGGCCATACACGCGGCGCACGGTGGTCACGCCCGGCACGGGCCGGGGCGACTGCATCACGGACTGCAGCCAGTCGATGTCTTCCAGCGGGTCGCCGATTTCCCATGGTTCCAGCCCTTCCATCTGCGGCTCCTGCGATTCGGGCGCGGGGCGCGAAGGAAACGCCACCAGGTGCGGCAAGGCCCGTTCGCGGTAGTAGCGTATGGCAATTTCATGGTCGCTCAAGTCCACGCCCGAGGCCTTCAATATATCGCCCAGCTCGAACGGTTCGCGCAACTGGCCACCACCCGGCCTGGCCGGCGCCTCGGCTTGCGGCTCTTCGCCATCAAGGCCGGATATGCGCTTGTCGTGCACCGGGTGGATGGCGCCGCCCTCTTCGTCATCCTCGATCTGCTGCGCGCCATACGTCTGGCAGCCGCGGGCAGCGTCGCGCGTGTCCTGCAGATAGCGGCTCGGGCTCAAAGCGTCCGTATCCTCGACCAGGTAAGGCAGCAGCAAGGTGGCGAAGCGGCCCGCCGCCAGCATCCAGTCGTTCGCATACACGCGTATCAGGCGCGCGCCCAGCCAGGCATCCGTGTCCAGGCGCTCATCCACATTGGCGCCACCCAGCTCGCCCTTTTCCAGCTGCCACAGGTTTTCATAGATGCGCATGTACAAGGTCCACACGCCACCGCTTTTAGCGTCAGCTTGCGCCGTGCGCCCCTGCTGCAGCTTGCGGTAGATGTCGGCCATGCGCAGGTTCGCCTGGCGCTGCAAACGGTCATTGATGAACAGGTCCGTGTACAGGTTGGCCACCATGGGCGCGTGCTGCTCCAGGGTGGGCAAGGCGCGGCGCATGCGCGCCAGCAGGCGAAACTGGTCGCTGGCGCTGCCCGGCGCGAGGATGTGGTGGCCGATTTCATGGGCGAGCACTTCCAGCGCATAGTCGTCCAGGCCCAGCTCCGTCACCAGCGGCAAGTCCACCACCACGCTCTGGTCCAGCAAACGGATCATGGCGAAGCTGCCGGACAGGCCTTGTTTGCTGGCCTGAACATGGCTGGCGCACAGGCTCGGGTCGCGCAAGCGCGTAAATTTGCTCCACACGGCCAGTGCCTCGGGCCAAGCGGCGCGCCAGGCGTCGATCAGGGCGGTGTCGGCGTCCTTCTTCATGCGAGCGGCAGCAGGCGGATCGCGTGCGTCCAGGGCGAGGTGATGGCCAGCGTATGCGCATTCGCGGCGATGGTGATGTCGCCGGCAGGCAGGTCGAGCGCGATGCTGCGCGCGCCGATATGCACGGTCGTCCCTTCGAGACGCACGGCCGATGGCATCTCGGCATTCGCCTGCTCAAACTCCTGCGCCGTGGCGCCATGCAGCACGGCGCCATAGGCATCGGCCACCAGCAGATAATGGCGTTCGCCGCTGCGCACGATAAAACCGTCCTTTGTGGCGCGCACTTGCGGCGGCGTGGCGAAGTTGCCGCCCAGGCCAGTGAATGCGCCAAACTCCCGGCCATCGGCATTGCCGCGCCAGGGATAGTCCAGCAACTGCGCACGCACCTGCGGCCATTGCGCGCCCGGCTCGCCAAAGGCGGCCAGCGCCAGCGCTTGTGGCAAAGTGTCGGCGGCGGCCAGCGCGCCCAGGCGGAAATGCGCGACGCCGGCGCGCCAGGCCAGCACCTGGCCCACGGCACGCAGCTGCACGACGCTGCCGACTTGCGGCGCCACGGCGGCCAGCTCCTGCTGCCACTGCGCGGGCCGCGCTCCCGCCACGGTGCAAAGGTGGATGGCAGCGTTGCTCAGCATGCCCAGCAGCTCGACGGGGGCGGTGGCCAGCAGCGGAGCAAACTGCGGCGCCAGTTCGCGCCAGACGGTGTTGAGGAAGGGATTTTTCGCCGCCGGACCGGCCAGGCCATGGCCCACCAGCGCCAAAGCCATGTCATAGGCGGCCAGGGTGACGCCGCCCACGCGCTCGGGCGCAGCGGCGGCCACGGCCACCACGAGCGGATCGACGCTGTCGTGCAAGAAGGCACCGAAGGCGGCCATGTCGAGCGAGGGAAAGCGCCGGCGCGCTTCCACAGCGCGCACATTGAACTGGGCGCGGCCGCTGGCGAGTATCGAGGCAAAGGCAGGAGAGATCATCGCGGCCTGTCAGTCGCTGTGCGAGAAGTGCAGCAGATAGCGTTCGTTCCCTGATTCGAAGGCAATCTCGTCCCAATGAATCGCATACCAGAAACCGGAAGGCGGCGTCATCGTCACGGCGTACAGGGAAAATCCACCCAGCGCATCGTCGAGCGACTCGAGGAACGCGGCCACCAGCTGCGCGCGAAAGCGCCCGGGTGGCGCCGCCTGCATGTGCCGCGACGAGAAAAACCAGCGCTGGCACACTTGCTCCAGGTGCGCGCGCCCGCACGGCGCCGCATGGAGGTGCCACAGGGCTGCCGGCAAGTCGCGTGCGGGTACGATGACGTGCAAGGCGTAATCTTCGACGCGCAAGCCCAGCGCCGTGGCGAGGTCCGGCGCATCGGGCAGGCGCTGCAACTCGTAGCTCGCACACAGGTCGCTGGCTTCACTATTCAGTAGAGCCAGCGCTTCCAGGAAGCCTTGACAATGCAGGACACTCATTGCGAACGCAGCCAACTGCGGTAATTCGTATAGCGCTGATGCAGGTATTTGAGTTTCAGCAAATCGTCGTACAGGGGGCCATACAGTTTTCTACCCTTCGTGCGTTCGCCAATCAGCTTTTCGATGCGGTTCAGGCGCGCCAGGGTTTCGCGCTCGCTGACGCCATCGAGGCCCAGGTCGAATTCGGCGGACAGCACGCCCACAGGGTCATCGCGGTCCAGGTCCAGGCGGTTGAATTCATCGTTGGACAAATCGAACAAACGGCGCAGCCAGCCCAGCCTGTCGCTGCGGTAAGCGGCGTTTTCCGGCAGCGCGAAGAATGGCGCGTCCGGGTCCGGCTGCAGCTTGTTGTGCAGGACGAAGGGCAGCACCTGGCGCAAGTCTTCCAGCTCCACTTCACCGTTCCCGCGAAAATACGCCATGGCCTTGGCGTAGATCATGAGCGCCATCAGGGTGCGCACGGAGATGCCATTCAAGGTCTGGCAACCGAGGTCCTTCAAACGGTCGCGCCCATTGTCGGCCGCCTGCGCGGCGCCACGGTCGGCACCGGCCAGGCGGGCCGTATCCTTGGTCATGTATTCGAACTGGCCACCGGCCGTCTCGAACAGCTCGAACTGGCTGGCGAAAAATTCCAGGCGCCGGCGCACGGCGTCGGGTATGCCTACCTGTCGGATCGCTACGCCTATTTGATCCACCTCGCCTTCCGTGAAGATGATCTCGGGCGGCACCAGCTCTTCGGGGCGCACGTTTTCTTCCACGCGCAGCAGCAACTCGTTCAGGAAGCGCGGATTGAAGGCCAGCGCCTGCACCGTCACGTCGACCCGGTCGCGCAGCGCTTCGATCACCTGATAGGTGCCGCCACCCTGGTCGTCGTTGGCCGTCAGATACCAGGCTGCTTCCGGGCACTCGTAAATATGGTTCAGCACTTCCGCGTAATTGTCGCCCATGACGGTCAGCAGCGCGCTTTGCGTGCGCGTGGGGATGCGGTTGTATTCATCGACAATCTTCACGCGCATGCCCAGCCAGGCGCGCCAGGCGATGCGGATATCGTCCATGCTTTGCGCGTTCACCAGGTCCGCCGGCAGCGGGTTGCCAAGCAAGTCGGCCACCGTCATTTGCGGGTGGCCGTGCTGCATGGCGCGTTTCACCTCCTTGACGGTGGACCCGGCCAGCACGCCCATCAGCAAGGCGCTGGCCGTCTTGCCCCGTCCCGGCCCGCCGACGAACAGGCATTTGCGGCGCGTGGCAAACGTCAGCAGCGGCAGTAAGATAAAACTGGAATAGCTTTGCGCCGACGGCAGATTCAGGGTGCGGCGGCTGTCGCCCACGGAGTACGTCTGCGACGGGCCATCGTTGTACTCGATATCGTAATGGGGGCTGATGATGGCGTGGTTGACGATCCAGAAATAGGCCTGGCGCAGCTTTTCATCGAAAGGACGCGCTTGCGCCTCGCCTTCTGCTCCCAGCGCGATGGGGCCCTGGTACAGGTCCGCCACGTCGAACTGCCGCGCAACGGGCGCGGACTTGGGTTTGGTGGGGGCCTGGGAGACGCGCTGGAACAGGTTGAAAGGAGACATGGTTCGTTTACTTTAAATGGGGTCATACCCGGCGGGTCTGACCCCGGGTACGAAATTATTGCATATCGTTCCCATTACGCCTTGTTCAAATCAACAACCGTTTCCTCCAGCTTGCGCCAGCGCCACCAACCCAGCGCCACGCACGCGATCAGCAAGGCCAGCAAGCCTGCCACTTCGTGGCGGATTTCATACAGCGAAGCGCCCATTTGATTAAGCGCAACAAAACCCTGGATGCCGGCCGTCGATGGCAGCAGCCAGCGCAGCCATTGCAGCACGACGGGCATGGACGACACTGGCCAGGTCAGGCCCGCCAGGAACAGCACCGGCATCGAGGTGGCGATCATCAGCTGCGTGCCCCGTTCGCGCGTGCGGAACAGCATGCCCAGCAGCATGCCGAAGGCCGCTTCCGCCAGCGAGAACAGCACCAGCAGCAAGAGCATGCCGCCGAAGTTGCCGCCACGCGGGTAATCCTGGAACCAGAAGACGAAACCGAAGAAATAGCAGCAGTTGAGGAACGCCACGCAGGCAAACGCCAGCAGCATGCCCGCATAGCCGCCCGCCGTGCGCCGGCCCGCTATCGGAAAGCTCTTGCGCAGGTACCAGGTGCCGAACAGCATGGTCATGCCGATCAACAAGGTCTGCTGCACAATGAGAGTGGCCACTCCTGGCACGACATACGCGCCATAGCCTTCCTTGACGTTAAACAGGGGCACGGCATCAAAGGCGATGGGCGCGCGCTGCTGGTTGGCCTGGAGGGTGGATGGCGTGCCCGCGCCCAAACGCTTGAGCTCAATACCGGCCGACACGGTGCCCACCACTTCGGCCAGGCCGTTCAAGGCCACCTTGTTGAGCATCAGATACAAGCCATTGCCCGCCACCTGCGCGTGGGCAGCGCGGCCAGCCAGCACGTCCGTCTGCAAGCCGTCGGGAAGGATCAGTACACCCATGACCTTGTCGCGCCACAGCAAATCTTGCGCGACGGGCAAGTCCGGCGTGACTGCCACGACCTGCAATGAAGGATGGGCCATGGCGAAGCGCGTCAGCTGGCGCGACATGGCGCTGCGGTCCTGGTCGACGACCGCCACGGGCACGCGCTGGACGATTTCCGTCGAGTACGGCAACGGATAGAAGAAGGAATAGATGATGCCGCCGATGAACAGCAAGGTCAACGCGCCCTTGTCCGTCAGCATGGCGCGCCAAGTGGCGAGGAAGGATTGCCACATCATGCACGCCCCCAGGCGGCAGGCGCATTCGCGCGGCGCGCCAGCAGGAATACGCCCACGGCGCCGCAGCCGATGGCAAAGCCGGCCAATATCAGCATTTCCTGCACGCCATAGCGCCACGGCGCGCCGGCCAGCCAGTATTTGGTTTGCAGCTGCAGATAATGCGTGAGCGGCAAGGCTTCCGCCCAGGCGCGGGCCGGCGCCGGCATGGCCATCAAGGGAAAGGCCTGGCCCGCAAACGCGAAGGCCGGCGCCGTGATGAAGGCCGCGCCCGACAGGGCCAGGCGCAGGGACAAGGTGGCGGCGATCAGCAAGGTGGCCAGGCCGCAGTAGGCGAGCACCAGCAGCAACATGCTCAGCAGCAAGGCCGGCAAGCTGCCCGCCACGGCCCAGTCCCGCACCAGGCTGAAAAACAGCAAGTACAGCAGCGCCAGCGCACTGTAGGCAATCAGGGGAAACAGCAGCTTGGCGCCGACGGCGCGCAGCCAGCTGCCGTTGGCCGAGGCCAGCCATTGGGGCACGGTGCCGTCGCGCAATTCACGCCCGATGCTCGTGACGACGGCGACGACGATGAAAATCTGCAGCATGGCGGGCATCAGGGCCAGGGTCAAAAACGCTTCATAGCTGGTGTTTTCATTGTACAAACTGTTCAGTGTCGTGCGGATCGGTTCGAACTGGGCCGCCGCCTGCACGCCCGACATGCCCTTTTTCACCCGCGCCGTCATCTCGATGCCGGCCGACAAGGTCGTGCTGACCGTGCGCACGTCGCGCAACAGGGCGCCCGCGTGCGAGGAGAACTGCGCGTTGTACAGCCATTGCACGGTGGCTTGGCGGCCGCCCAGCAGTTTCTGTTCGAAATCGCCGGGAATGAGCAGATAGCCAAACGCCGTGCGTTCGCGCAAGCGATGCAGGGCTTCGTCGCTGGACGCCACTTTCGCCGCCACCTCGATGCCTGGCGAGGCGTCGAGCCAGCGCGTGAGCTGGCGCGACAAGGCGGAATTATCGTTATCGATGACGACGATGGGCAAGTCGCGCGCGATGCCGGCGGAAAATACCAGCCACAACATGCCGCACAGCACCACCGGAATCCAGCTGAGCATGCCGAAGTCCCAGAAGTCGCCGCGCAGCCGCCGCCACTCGCGTGCCAGCGTAGAAACCGGGCCTTTATCCGCTTCGTTCATCGCGTATCAGAGCGGCGGAAACACGACCGACATGCCCGGACGCAAGCCATCGACCTTGATGGCCGGACGCAAGCGGATTTCAAACGTGCGCAAGTCCGTGCCGCCCGGACGGGCCGCACGCCATGTGGCAAAATCGGGCAACACGGCCACGGAGCTGACCTTGAAGCTCACTTGCTGTTTCAGCGCCGGCACGTTGGCCGTGTGCGTGCTGCCCATGGCAAACGCGGCCATTTCATCTTCGCGCACTTGCAGCACGGCCCAGGCGTCATCGAGGTTCACCAGGGTAATCACGGGAAAGCCTTGCGGCGCCAGTTCACCGGGCTGTATCTGGATCTTGCTGACCTGCCCGGCCACGGGCGCGGCGATCTTCGTTTCGGCCAGGGCGATCTGCGCTTCCGTCAGCACGGCGCCCACCTGGCGCGCCTGGGCGGCGGCGGCCGTCTTGTCCTCGGGACGGGCGCCTTTTTGCGCCATGTCATATTGCGCCCGGGCAGCTTGCGCCAGCTGGTCGGCGGCGCGCCATTGCGCTTGCGCCTCGTCACGTTTCTGCTGGGCGATCACGCCTTGCTCGAACATATTGTTGACGCGGGTGTACGTCGTCTTGGCGATGGTGGCGCCCGTTTGCGCCCGTTCCCAATTGGCTTTCGCGGCGGCGACTTCTTCCGGACGCGCACCGGCTTGCGCCTTTTGCGCCACGGCATCGGCTGCCTGCGTAGCGGCCGTCGCTTGCGCGATCTTCGCGTCCACTTCCGGGCTCGTCAGCTGGAACAGCAGCTGGCCTTTCGGCACCGTCTGGCCCAGCTTGACGTACAGCTCGCCCACCCTGCCCGGCACTTTCGACGAGACATTGACTTCCTGCGCATCCATCTGTCCCTGCAAAGGCAGGCGCTGCGGCTGGAACGCCTGGTACAGGCCCCAGCCCACGAAGGCTAGCACGATGACGGCGGCGACTATGGCCAAGGGTTTTTTGGAAGTACTCATTATTTGGTGTCC
Source organism: Janthinobacterium kochi (assembly GCF_051380715.1). Taxonomy (NCBI): domain Bacteria; kingdom Pseudomonadati; phylum Pseudomonadota; class Betaproteobacteria; order Burkholderiales; family Oxalobacteraceae; genus Janthinobacterium; species Janthinobacterium kochi. The sequence continues at coordinate 32,940 of NZ_JBNYXO010000023.1, read as the reverse complement.
ACAGGTAATTGGATATCGGCCGCGGCCGCCAGGCTGCCCAGGCGCTGCGTCTCGCCCGTCGCTTCCAGCAATTGCGCCAGCCCCATCACATAGTTATAGGCGGTCTGCGCGCGCTGGGTCTCGACCTTGGCCAGGTTCAGGCGCGCGTCGACCACTTCCAGCGACGTCACTTGCCCTTGCTGGAAAGCCACTGTTTGCAAGCGGATATTTTCACGTGCCAGTTCCACCGACGAGGCCGTGGACAGGTACTGGATGCGGGCGTTTTCCAGCGCGCGCCAGTTCTTTTCGATCAGGGTGGGAATATCGCGCTCGGCCTGGCGCGCCACCACTTCCACCCGCTCCTGGTCGAGCTTCGCGGCGGCGATCATCTTGCCTGTATTGATGCGGTGCACCAGGGGCACGGACACGACCAGGCCGATGGCCCAGTTCGAGCGCACAAGCTTTTCACTGCCGCGATTCAAATTGTAGTTACCGATGGCAAAGACGGTGGGCGCGTATTCCTTGCCGTGCAGCTTCAAGGCTTGCTCAGCCTGCACGCGCTTGCTGTCGATCTTTTTCCAGTTCGCATTTTCGCGCATGCCCGTGCTGATGAACGATTGCAAGGTCCCGACCGGCAAGCTGTTGACGAACAGCGGTGTGCTGGGACGCACTTGCGTATTGACGGCGAGCAAATGATCGAGCGCCACTTGCGCGATTTCTTCGTCGCTGCGCGCCTGCGCTTCCTCGCTACGGGCGCTGTCCAGTGCCACGTCGGCACGCAGGCGTTCCGCGCGCGAAATCAGGCCACCCTTTTCAAGCTTGGCCGCATCGCGCTGGTGCTGCGTCACGCCGGCCGTCACTTCGGCCCGCACGGCCACCACCCGCTTGGCCAGCAACAACTGGAAATAGCGCTGCGCCACCAGGGTGGCCAGCTGTTCTTGCGCTTCCGTGTGCTCGGCCTGGGCGGCCAGGGTGAGGCTGGAAGCGAGGCCTTTGACGGCATCGAGGCGCCCGCCCGTGTAGATGGGCCACATGCCCAGCAAACCGAACGAGGTCAGGTCCGTCACCACTTCACGGTTCAGGGAATTGGGAATGTGCGGCGTGGGCAAACCGGGAATCGGTGGCAGCACCGATTCGATGCCGCCCACCACGCCGGCCAGGCCGCTCGTATCGATACTCAAATCGGTCGACAAGCGGCCGCGAAACGCCGTCAAGTCCACGGATGGGCCGTCGATATTCGACAAGGCTTCGGCCTTCAGTGTTTTTGCGCGCACGTCGAGCGCGGCGCCTTGCACGGCGCCCGAAGCCTTGGCCGCTTGCTGCAGCGCTTCGTTGAATGTCAGCGGTTCCGCTAGGGCGGGCATGGCCGCGCCCAGCGCGCCCGCCAGCAATAATGATAAGTGTCCTTGCAATCTGCCCATGTAGCGTCCAGTCAATGAATGAGGGGAAAGCACGGGGTTGCCATGTTTATACTTTCACAATAGCAATTATATCCACGGATGTCCATTCCAGGCTGCACTATTGGTTACTGCGGCTGCCACCCAAAAACGGACGCCTCTTGCGGGGCACCCGTTTGACTCAGAGTAAGCGGCTACCGACTTGCTGCATCGCCTTCTTGACGCCCGATTCCTCGGCCAGGCGGAACAGCACGTCACGCAGCAGTATTTCGAGAACGAATATACGAGGATGGAGTTGAACGGGCAAATGGCGAACAGCGAAACGAAATTATCGGCAAACGTGCCATACACGTCATCGGTCAGGATGATCAGGTCCGGGCGCTTCTTGATGATCTTGGCGATGTATTCCAGCGTCTCGTCATCGATCTTGACGGAGGGAAGATTGCTGGGGGTGACGAGGAAAAAGCCTTGACTCTCGGTCCAGCAGCACGGGCGCTTACAGCTTGAGAATAAAGTGGCCTGCCATTTCCAATCTGACACCGATAAAAAAACCACTAATAATAATTCTGACGATACCAGAGTGCCTTGCGCGCCAGCGGCGTCTCCTCCGGCAAGTCGGGATTGGCCAGCTCCAATACATACCGATGGGACAGCTTCAGACCCTGCGCGAGGCGCCCGAAATGACGCTGGAACAGCTGCGCGAAACTGCCATCGGCGAGCATGGTTTCCAGTCCGATTTCAATGTGGCGTGCCAGTTCCGGCCGGTGCCTGCCGACAAAAAAGTACAGCGCGGCCGGGTAGCGGATGACCAGGTGGGTGTCGAGCGCCAGCGGCAATTGCGCGTGGCTGGCCAGCTCGCTTTGCGCCTCGATCACGGAACGGGGAAAGTAATCGATGCGCCCCGCCGCCAGTTGCTGGAACAGGCCTTCGTAGGTACTCGAGGTATCGAGGCGCAAGCCATTCGCTTGCAGGATGGCGGAGTCGGGCCAGTCGCGCATCTGGCCGGCAGACAGCCGCGCCAGGGCGGCGATGCTGCGCACGGCGCGCAGCAACTGCGGCTGGCGCGCCTGGATCAGCGCCACGCGCCAGCCGATCAAGCCACGGTCGATCGGGATGCGCACCGGCAGCAATTGCGTTTCGCGCGCGCGGCTCGTCATGGCCCACACGACATCAACGCTGCCCGACGCGGTGGCGATTTCCTGCATGGCGCGCGTCTGCACCATGCGCAGTTCGGAACGGCGCAATGCATACGCCTGGCCCGCACGCGCCAGCGCCAGTTGCAGCAAAGCCGTCACGTAACCTTGCTGCGGATCATTGAGTGCCTGATGGCGCGGATACACGAGCGGCAACGGCGTGCCGGCGGCCGCGCCCAATGGCCACAGGCCGGCAAGCATGAGCAGGGGGCGGCGTTGCATGGCCCCTCCTTTCCAGCGCTTTCATCAGCGTTCTTATCAGAATGACAGTATCGCGCAGCACGCCACACTTGTCGACTGGAATAAGGAAACAGTGTATAAAACAACAGCAGTTCCAGACTGCCCCGGAGAGAGTAAATTAATCCAGATCAATAAAAACGCACATAGAAAATAAATCTTGCGTGCTGCTCTGGACGGCATGCGCGCCTCTCGCCTACGCTGTTTTTTTATTTGAAAGACAAGAGGAACCCATGCAAACAGCGCGCTTGAATATCATCGGTATGGATCACGAAGGCTGCGCCGACAGGCTGACGGGCGCGCTCGAAGCCGTCACGGGCGTGGCCACCGTGTGCGTCTCGCTGGCGCGCCACGGCGCCACGGTGCAATTTGACGAACGGCTGGCCACGCAGGAACGCCTGCTGGCGGCCGTCAACGACGCCGGCTTCATGGGCGAGGCCTCCGATGAGGAACAACTGCCGTCCTGCAGCGGCGCCTGCGGCCACTGCCGCCACTGAACGCCTGCTCCAGCCCTTCTCCCCCCCTGCTCCGCTCAGCCTTCCCGCGCGCCCCGGTCGCGCAGATGCGCCAGCACGCGGCGCGGTCCCAGCGCCTGTAAATCGAACGGCGGCAGCTCGATGGCGTCGAGCGTATTCTTGAACAACAGGCCCAGCTCCGTATCGCCTTCCAGGCTCAAACGACGGCTGAAGAACAGCGTGTCCGGATCTTCCTGGCGCCGCGCCAGCAGCATCAGGTCATGCACGCTGGCGGCGATGCACAAGTCCGGCACGTCCACATAGCGCTCGGCCACGAACACCGTGCCCTGCCACTCGAAATCGAAGGCGATGCCCGCATCGAGCAAGCGCAGGCGCAGGCTGCGCCCCTCCAGGCTGCGCCGCACATCGTCGGGCAATTGCGGCGCCAGCAAGCGGTTCAAGCCTTGCACGAACAGCCAGGAGGCGGGATACGGCGGCAGCTTGGACAGCAATTCGGCCAGCGGTTGGGGCAGCCGGTACGACATGGCGGGTTTGCTCATGGCGGGCTTGGCCGGGACGGGCAATCTTTCCAATTGATCTTGCATGATGCTTCCTTTCGATGCGTTCAATGAGCGGCGTGCTGTTCCATGCCGGGCTGGCCGTGCCAGTAGCCGTCGCAGGCACCGGCCGGCTGGCAGGCTGCCAGCTGGGCCTGAGCGCCAACGCCGCTGACCTGGCCGCGGCGGGCGCGGTCGAAGATGGCGATGACTTGTTCCGTATGCATGGCCTGCGGGCTGATGCGCGCCACCGCCACGCCCATGTCGCGCATGGCGTCGAGTTCGCGCACCAGGTTGTAGACCAGCGCCGACTGCGTCTGCGTGCCATTCAGTACGAGGAAGGGCACTTCGTCGCGCGTGCGCAGCAGCAGGCCGTCCGGTTCTTCCAGGCAGCTGTAGCCGCAATCGTCCTTCGGCAGATTGCGGTTGCGCGCCGTGAAGCAGCGCGCGGAAAACGCCAGCGGCATGCGGCCATAGGCGAACACTTCCGTCTCCAGCCCTTCCGGTTTCTGGCGCTGCATCTCGGCCAACGCCGTCTGCCCCATTTCCAGCGGCATCACCCAGCGCCGCGCACCCAGGCGCCCCAGCAGTTGCAGGCTGGGGCCATTGAACAGGTTCAAATGGGGGCCGGCGACGAAGGGCGCGCCCTTTTCCATGCAGTGCACGGCGCCCATGTCGTTGGCCTCGACCGTATAGCGGCCATTGCCCGTGATGCGGCGCAGGGTCGCCAGTTCGGCGCCCGCCTCGATCAGCGCCTGCGTCGACAGCACCACTTCCTTGCCGGCAGCGGCCAGCATGTCGGCGATATCGAGCCAGTCGGCCAGGCGCACCTCATGCCGGCGCGAGCACACGGTTTCGCCCAGATACACGATATCGACGGCGGTGCCGGCGATCTGCTGGTAAAACTCGAAGACGGTGGCGCGCGGCCAGTAGTACAGCAAAGGACCCAACGATAGTTTTAGCATGCCTTTTCCAGTATTTTTTAAGTTACAAAACCGTAGCGAGCGGCTCGCGGCGAGGCCGAGAAGCGCAGCCGTGCTCAAGCACGGTGAGCATCGCAGGCCGCGCCCCGGGACGCGCAGTAGGTTTTGCTATTTCCAGGAGCGATGGTAAGCGCCTAAAGTGTGCTGCTGGCCCTCGGCCAGCTTGTCCATGGCCGCCATCCAGCCCGGCTTGACGGCGTAGCGCGCTTTGCCTTCGCGGCAGGCGTCGATCGCTTCGCGCCACACGCGCGTGACCTGCGCCACGTAGGCGGGACTGCGCTGGCGCCCTTCGATTTTCACGGCACGCACGCCCATGGCGATCAGTTGCGGCAGCAGCGCCAAGGTATTCAGGCTGGCCGGCTCCTCGATCGCGTAATACTCTTCGTCGTTGACTTCGAAACGGCCCTTGCACAGGGTGGGATAGCTGGCGTTTTCGCCGGGCGCGTAGCGGTCGATCAGCACGCCGTTCAGGCGCGACTCCAGGCCGTTCGGCGTTTCCAGCCAGCGCACGGATTTCGCTGGCGAGCACACGCCGTGGGTGTTCGGCGCCTCGCCCGTCGCATACGACGACAAGGCGCAACGCCCTTCTACCATCACGCACAGGCTGCCGAAACCGAAGACCTCGATCTCGACTTCCGTCTTGGCTATCAGTTGTTCCACCTGCGCCATCGACAGCACGCGCGGCAGCACGGCGCGGGCGATGCCGAAGTGTTCATGGTAAAAATTGATGGCTTCGTAGTTGGTGGCCGAGCCCTGCACGGACAGGTGCAGGCGCAGCTGCGGCTGGTGCTGGGCCGCATAGGCCATCAGGCCCGGATCGGCAACGATCATGGCGTCGATGCCCGCTTGCGCCGCGCGGTCGATGGCGCTGCGCCACACGGCCCAGTTGTGCGGCTGCGGATAGGTGTTCAGCGCCAGCAGCACCTTGCGTCCGTACTGGTGGGCATAGCGCACGCCCTCGGCGATGGCCTTCTCGTCAAAATTGAGGCCGGCGAAATTGCGCGCATTGGTGGCGTCGCGAAAGCCCAGGTAAACGGTATCGGCGCCATTGTCGACGGCCGCTTTCAGGGCAGGCAGGCTGCCGGCGGGGCAGACCAGTTCCAGCGGTCCGGCCACGCGGGTGGCGGGGGTAGATTCAAGCATCATGATGTTCACAGTCCTGTATCGGCTCAGGGGGCAGACTATAGCCCCGCCCATGCTGCCCAGTCCTTGACGCAGGTGAAGGAATGCATGCATGGCTGGCGCACCTTCAACTTGCTTGACCTGGCTGTAACATGCCCATCTTTCCTCCTGTTTAAGTGCCCACCATGACTCGCAAACCGCTGCTAATTTTCCTTCTGACCCTGTTCCTCACCGCGCTGCAAGTGCAGTGGGCCGGCCCGGCCGATGGCTATGACGCAGGTACCATCTCCGTGCTGTCGCCGGAAGTGCTGGGCGCCTATCCGGGCGTGCTGCTGCTGTTCCTGCTGGCCGTGTTCGCGCGCCGCCAACTGCCGCTGCTGCGTCAGGCCGCCATCTGTACGGGCCTGCTGGCCATCTACTGGCTGCTGGCGAACTACGTCACCTTCGATGCGCGCGTGGCCAGCTGGAGCACCTATACGCCGCTGGAAATCTGGGCCCACGTGCTGCCCGCCTCCGTCGCCAGCATCGCCGCCTGTGGCGCCGCGTTCTTTTGCGCGAGCTGGCTGATCCTGCGCGAAACGCGCTGGAACAAAACCGGTTGAGGTGGTTTTTTCACCTGGATCAAGGATACGCGAATCGCTTGCACGCCACCTTTGACTGCACTACATTTAGTGGATAACCTTCATAAAAACACCGTATGTTGTGTTTATTGGAGGTTTCATGACGACGAATGCAGTTTCTCCCACACGCGGCCAGGTCGATGTCGCCGCGTCCATCAATGAATACCTGGAACGGCGCGACTGGCGCGTGAACGCCAACGCCAACCAGGGGTATTCCCTGGGTGGCCTGATCCTCAATGTCTCGGGCAAGGTCATCGCCAATTACTGGCTGGACCAGGTATATCCACCGGACGTGGGCGCGGCGCACCGGGAAGCGGCGCTGCACATCCACGACCTCGACATGCTGGCCGGCTATTGCGCCGGCTGGTCGCTGCGCACCCTGCTGCATGAAGGCTTGAATGGCGTGCCGGGCAAGATCGAATCGGGTCCGCCGAAACACATGTCGAGCGCCATCGGCCAGATCGTCAATTTTCTCGGTACCCTGCAAAACGAATGGGCCGGCGCGCAGGCGTTCAGCTCCTTCGACACCTACATGGCACCCTATATCCGCAAGGACAGCCTGCGCTACGAAGACGTGCGCCAGTATATGCAGGAGCTGATCTTCAACCTCAACGTGCCATCGCGCTGGGGCACGCAGACGCCGTTTACCAACCTCACCTTCGACTGGGTCTGCCCGGACGACCTGCGCGAGCAGATTCCCGTTATCGCCGGCCAGGAGATGGACTTCAGCTATGGCGAGCTGCAGGCGGAGATGGACATGATCAACCGCGCGTACATCGAGATCATGATGGCGGGCGACGCCAAGGGCCGCGTCTTCACCTTCCCCATCCCGACCTATAACATTACCGAGGATTTCGACTGGCATAGCGAGAATGCGGAACGCCTGTTCGAAATGACGGCCCGCTACGGCCTGCCCTACTTCCAGAATTTCATCAATTCGGAACTCAAGCCGAACATGATCCGCTCCATGTGCTGCCGCTTGCAACTGGACTTGCGCGAACTGCTGAAACGGGGCAATGGCCTGTTCGGTTCCGCCGAGCAGACGGGCTCCCTGGGCGTGGTGACCATCAACTGCGCGCGCCTGGGCCATTTGTGGCGCGGCGACGAGGCGGCGCTGCTGGCCGACCTGGACCGCCTGCTGGAGCTGGGCAAGACCAGCCTGGAAATCAAGCGCCGCACCATCGAGGAACTGATGCAGCAAGGCTTGTTCCCCTACACGAAGCGCTACCTGGGCACCCTGCGCAACCACTTTTCCACCCTGGGGGTGAACGGCATCAACGAGATGATCCGCAATTTCAGCGGCGACGCTTACGACATCACGTCCGCCGAGGGCCATGCGCTGGCGATACGCCTGCTCGACCACGTGCGCGCCCGCATGGTGGCATTCCAGGAAGAGACGGGACATATGTACAACCTGGAAGCGACGCCGGCCGAGGGCACCACCTACCGCTTTGCCCGCGAAGACCGCAAGCGCTATCCCGCCATCCTGCAGGCCGGTACCAGCGACAACCCGTATTACACGAACTCGTCGCAGCTGCCCGTGGGCCATACGGACGACCCGTTCGAGGCGCTGGAGTTGCAGGACGCGCTGCAGCGCAAGTACACGGGCGGCACGGTGCTGCACCTGTACATGACGGAAGCGCTGTCGGATGCGAATGCCTGCCGCGAGCTGGTGAAACGCGCCCTGAGCCGCTTTTCGCTGCCCTACATCACCGTCACTCCCACGTTTTCCATCTGCCCGCGCCATGGCTACCTGGCCGGCAAACATGAATTCTGTCCCACCTGCGACGCGGAGCTGATCGCCCGCAAGCAAGCCCACCCTGTTCCATCACTTGAGGAAACACCATGAACGCACGTCCCGACTTCACTCCCGCCATCACCCTGCTCGATACCGAACGCCAGCGCTGCGAAATCTGGACCCGCGTGATGGGCTATCACCGCCCCGTCGCTTCGTTCAACATCGGCAAGCAGGGCGAATTCCATGAGCGCCAGTATTTTACGGAAGCGAGCGCCCGGGTTGGCCAGCCAGCCTGCCATGGCAGCTGATTTGAAAGTGGGCGGCCTGACGCCCTTTTCCGCCACCGACTATCCGGGCAAGCTGGCGGCCGTGGTGTTCGTGCAGGGCTGCCCCTGGCGTTGCGGCTATTGCCACAATCCGCACTTGCAGGCGCGCACGCCGGAAGGCGCCATGCCCTGGCAGGACGTCTTGACCTGGCTGCGCCGCCGCGTGGGCCTGGTCGACGCCGTCGTCTTCAGCGGCGGCGAAGCGTGCATGGACCCGGCGCTGGCGCGCGCCATGCTCGACGTCAAAGCGCTGGGGTTCGGCGTCGGCCTGCACACGGCTTGCATCTATCCGCAGCGCCTGCAGGAAGTGCTGCCCCTGGTCGATTGGGTGGGCTTCGACATCAAGGCGCCGTTTGCCGACTATCGTCATGTGACCCGCGTAGCCGGCAGCGGCGACCCGGCGCGCGCCTGCCTGGACGCCATCCTCGCCAGCGGCGTGGCCTACGAATGCCGCACCACCACCCACCCGGACTTGCTGCCGGACGAACGGCTGCTGGCCCTGGCCACCACCCTGGCAGCGAAAGGCGTCGACAACTACGTGCTGCAGCAGTTCCGCGCCGAAGGCTGCCAGGATGCGGCGCTGGCCGGCCGCCCCCTGCACGGCTATCCGGCGGCGCACACTGTGGCGCAAATCGGCGCCATGTTTCCGCGATTTACATTCCGTAATCATGGCAGTTGATCCTGCCGCCACATAATTGCCGAAAGATCCACAAAATTCCCCGTTCTGCAACGCTGAAATGTCTGGCGTGCTGTAAGGTATCAACTGTGCCGCGCACCACGCGCAGCCCGTCAGATTCCTCACACCGCATTACAGATAAGCGTCATCCATGAACGATTTCACCGCAGTCAGCCCAGGCACCCCTTCCACCCACGCCGACATCCTGTACGGCCCGCCGCGACCGGATCTGCTGCGCGAGGAAGTGCTGGCCGACCTGCTCGAGGCAACCGCCCGCCGCTGTCCCGGACAAACCGCCCTGATCGACGGCGAGCGCCGCATCACGTATGCGGAACTCGATGCGCAAGCGGGCCTCGCCGCGTCGCGCCTGGTGGCGGCCGGCGTCAAGCCCGGCGACATCGTGGGCCTGTGGCTGCCGCGCGGCAAGCATTTGCTGCTGATGCAGGCAGCGATCGCCAAGGCGGGTGCCGCCTGGCTGCCCGTCGATGAAGACACGCCCGTCGAACGCCTGCAAGTATGCCTGGATGACGCCAACGGTGCTGGCGTCATCAGTTGCGCGCAGTTCGCGCCGCGCCTGTTTGATGCTGGCATCAAACGCCCCGTGTGGACGGCGGAAAGCCTGCTGGCCCCCGCCGCGCCGGGCGAACACCTGCCCGCGCGCGGCGCCGTCCTGCCCGAACACCCGGCGTATGTGATCTACACCTCCGGTTCGACGGGCAAACCCAAGGGCATCCTGATCAATCAACGCAGCATCTGCCACTTCCTGCGCAGCGAAAACGCCGTGCTGGAAGTGATGCAGGACGACACCGTCTACCAGGGCTTTTCCGTCGCCTTCGACATGTCGTTCGAGGAAATCTGGATCGCCTACCTGGTGGGCGCCACCCTGTGGCTGGGTCCGAAGGAGATTTCGGGAGACCCGGAAGCCTTGCCGCGCGCCTTGGCAGCCAACCACGTCACCGTGCTGCACGCCGTACCGACCCTGCTGGCCCTGTTCGCCGCGGAAGTACCGAGCCTGCGCCTGATCAACCTGGGCGGCGAGATGTGCCCGGAGTCCCTGGTCGAGCGCTGGTCGCGCCCGGGCCGCGCCATGTTCAACACCTATGGCCCCACCGAAGCGACCGTCTCGTGCAGCCTGGCGCGCCTGCGGCCCGGCGTGCCCGTCACCATCGGTACGCCGCTGCCCAACTATGGCTTGCTGGTGCTGCAGGTGGCCGAGCCGGGAGAAAACCGTCCCCTGGTTCTGCTGCCACGCGGCGAGACGGGCGAGCTATGCATCATCGGCCCCGGCCTGGCCGAGGGTTACCTGGGCCGCTCCGACCTGACGCTGGAAAAATTCCTGCCCAATCCGTGGGCGACCAGCGAGGATGACGCGCGCCTGTACCGCACGGGCGACCTGGCGCGCATCGATGGCGACGGCCAGGTGCTGTGCCTGGGCCGCGCCGACGACCAGGTGAAAATTCGCGGCTTCCGCGTGGAACTGGGCGAGATCGAAGCCGTGCTGGCGCAGCAGGCGGGCGTGGGCACGGTAGCCGTGTTGCTGCGCAAGGATGACGGCATCGACCAGCTGGTGGCCTACATCGTCGGCAGCGACGAGGCGAGCGACGATGCCCTGGCCACGAAAACCTTGCGCGCGGCCCTGAACCTGCATTTGCCGCCGTATATGGTGCCGGGCCGTTTTGAATTGCTGCCGCTGATGCCGCGCCTCACTTCCGGCAAGATCGACAGGAAGACGCTGAAGGCCATGCCGCTCTCGACGCCGCCGGCAGGCGAGGCGGGCGAATCGGACGTGCCGGAAACGCCGGCCGAAGCGGCCCTGTTCGCGGCGCTGGCCAAGCTGTTCCCGGGCCAGCCGATACGGCGCCAGTTTGACTTCTTCAGCGACCTCGGTGGCCACTCCTTCCTGGCCGCCCGCCTGGCGTCCGCCCTGCGCGCCAATCCGGCTTACGCCCACATGACGGTGCGCGACATTTATCACAATCGCCAGATCGGCAAGATCGCCGCCGTGCTGAACGAAGCGCCCGCGCTGGCCACGCCGGAAGCGGATTGGACGCCGCCATCGGCCATGAAGCGCTGGCTGTGCGGCGCGGCCCAGGCGGCGGCCGTGCCGGGCCTCGTCACCTTGCGCATGGCGCAGTGGATGGCGCCGTTTTTCACCTACCACTTCTTCACGGGCGACTCGGGCGACACCGTGCCGCGCGCCATCGCCGCCTCGATCGGCGTGTTCCTGCTGGCGACATTGGCCGAATTTGCCATCGCGATTGCCGGCAAGTGGCTGATCGCCGGGCGTTTGAAACCGGGTAGCTATCCGCTGTGGGGCGTCACCTACTACCGCTGGTGGCTGGCCGACCGCCTGGTCGAATCGGCGCCCGCCTATCTGCTCAGCGGCTCGTCGCTGAATAGCTGGTGGCTGCGCGCGCTGGGCGCGAAAGTGGGCAAGGAAGTGGTCATCGGCTCGATGACCCTGCGCGCGCCCGACTTGCTGGTCATCGGCGACAACGTCAGCGTGGGCAATGCCGTCAACTTTGAAAACGCCCGCGTGGAACGGGGCCGCTTGCTGCTGGGCCAGATCAGCATCGGCGACGATGCCTGCATCAGCTCTTACGCGATTTTGGAAGGCAATACCAGCGTAGGCGCCTTCGGCCACCTGGAGGGCCAGTCGGCGCTGGCCGATGGCGTGAGCGTGCCGGCGGGCAGGGTCTGGACCGGTTCCCCCGCGCGCGACATCGGCCCCTACGACCCGGCCAGCCAGCCGCCGCGCCCCGCCGTCTCGCGCCTGCGCCTGACGGGCGAAACCCTGTTCTTCTGCTTCGGCATGGTCTTGATCGCCGTGCTGTTCTTCATGCCCGTCTTCCCCAGCTTCGTGCTGATCGACTGGTTCGACGAGCGTGAAATGATGCCGTGGCTGCAGGGCCGCGACGTGACGACCCAGCTGGCCCGCTACTTCCTGCTGGCCTTCCCCGCCAGCGCCGTGCTGATCGTGCTGACCGCCCTGCTGTCGGCCGCCATCCGCTGGGGCGCGCTGCCCCGCTTGAAGCCGGGCAGCTCGCCCGTGCACAGCAATATCTATTGCGCAAAGTGGCTGGTCAGCCATATCCAGGAATCGAGCCTGAACGTGTTGCACGGCATCTACGCCACCGTGTACGCGCCGTACTGGTACCGCCTGCTGGGCGCCAAGGTGGGCAAGGGCGCCGAGATTTCCACGGCGCTGGGCGTGGTGCCCGACATGCTGACCCTGGGCGACGACACCTTCATCGCCGACGCCGTCATGCTGGGCGACGAGCAGATCGACGGCGGCTGGATGACCATGCGTCCCACCATCATCTCGCACCGCAGCTTTGTCGGCAACGGCAGCTATATCCCGGACGGCACCACGCTGCCCGAGCACGTGCTGATCGGCGTGCACACGCATGCGCCGCGCAATGAACAGATGCACAGCGGCGACACTTGGCTGGGCTCCCCGCCCATGCATTTGCCCGCGCGCGAGCAGGTCAGCGGCTTTGCCGAGCACCTGACCTTCAAGCCATCGCTGTTGCGCCGCCTGGGCCGCAGCCTGATCGAAGCGTTCCGCATCGTCGCGCCGCACGCGGTGGTGATCGCCGTCGGCTACACACTGGTGCTCGATGTGATGCCGATTGCGGGCGCGGGACGCTGGGGCGAAGTGGTGAGCGACCTGGCCATCGCCGGCCTGGCTTACGGCATCGGCAATTTTTTAGTGGTCGTGCTGTTCAAGTGGCTGCTGCTGGGACGCTACCGCAAGCACGCGGCGCCCATGTGGACGCCGTTCGTGTGGATATCGGAAGGCGTGACCAACCTGTACGAAGGCATCGCCGTGCCCAACTTCATGCGCTACCTGCGCGGCACGCCGTGGCTGCCGCTGGCCTTCCGCCTGTTCGGCTGCAAGATCGGCCGCGGCGTCTACATGGACACCACCGACATCACGGAATTCGACTGTGTGCACATCGGCGACTACAGCGAATTGAATGCCCTGACCTGCCCGCAGACGCATTTGTTCGAAGACCGCGTGATGAAGATCGACCACGTGGAGATCAGCCAGCGCGTCTACATGGGCCCGCGCAGCTCCGTGCTGTACAGCGCCAAGGTGGGCGACAATGCACGCCTGGGTCCCTTGACCCTGGTGATGAAGGGCGAACACATCCCCGCCGGCAGCAACTGGGCCGGCTGCCCAGCGGCACCTTTGCGTAGCTGATCGCAGCTGATGGATGCCACCGTGCTGTGGTCGGGCGACGGCGTGCTGGTGATCGGCATTGTGCCACCGCCGTCCCGCATGGAAGCGCGCGCACACCTGCGCCAGGCCGTGCGCGTAGCGGCCGCACAATGGCAAAACATGGACATCGAAGCTATTTCAGTGGAGTCGACGCCGGGTTCTTCTCCCCGTTTGCTGCTGGCTGGCGGCGTTGTGGGCCTGTCGTTCAGCCATGACGAGGGGATCTCGCTGGCTGCCGTCCACCTGCATGGCGCGGTCGGCATCGACGTGATGCGGGTGCAGGACGTTCCCGACTGGGCGAATCTGGCGCGCGATTACCTGGGGCCGCAGGTGGCGCAGGAGCTGGCCGCCTGCCCCGATGCGCAGCGTCCATTGGCCCTGGCGCAGGCGTGGACGGCGCGCGAGGCGGCGCTCAAATGTGCGGGTTTACAATTGATGGAATGGAATGAAATGTCACTGAATTGCAATGTACAGCACATCGCCTTGCAGGACGGATTTATCGCGATGCTGGCAACCCCAAAGACGGAGACTGGGGTCAGACCCGACGGGTCTGACCCCAGCTTCACGCTGTTGGGTTGACGCCCTATCAATCCTCTTTACCGTCAGCCGCCCCACCGATCTGGACGAAAATCAGTTTTGCGATAATACTGACGAGCAATCCCAGCACCCCGATCAATTCCAGCATGGTCTTTCCTTTGCAGTGACAGCAGACCAATCCACTGTAGCCTGAACGCCGGGGCAAGGCTAATATCAAATCAGGCAGTCACCGATCTCGAAAAGGCATACGATTGATTTCCATCAGACAGTTCCGCTATTTTGTCGAAGTCGTCGATGCGGGCAGCTATTCGCGTGCGGCGGAAAAGCTGTACATCGCGCAGTCGGCCCTGAGCCGCCAGATCAAGGAACTCGAGGGCGAAGTGCAAGCCCTGCTGCTGACGCGCGACGCGCGCCATATTGAACTCACGCCCGCGGGACAGGTCTTTTATGAACGGGCCAGGCGCATCCTCGACGACATCGATGAAACCGTGCGCCAGACGCGCCACGTGGGACAAGGCGCGCAAGGCATCATCCGCCTGCTGCATTCGAGTTCGGTCACCCTCACGCCCGCCATCGGCGCCGTGCTGAACCGGCTGCTGGCGCAGTTCCCCGGCGTCTCGCTCGATGTATCAAAGGGCTCGTCGGAAAACCAGGCGTTTGACATCGAGGAAGGCCGCGCCGACCTGGGCCTGGTGCGCCTGCCAACCCTGCGCAAGCATGCCAATATCGTCGTGCGCGAACTGTTTGCGGAAAAGCTGGTGGTGGCCGTGTCAGCGATGTCGCCGCTGGCCGCGCTGCAGCGCACGACGATAACCGCCCTGCGCGACGAAGCGTTCGTCTCGATCCCGCACAAGGACCGCGGCGGCCTCAGCTACCTGGTAGCGGGCCTGTGCCTGGCACAGGGCTTCTTTCCCAAGGCGGCGCGCGCCCTGTCGCGCAAGACCTCGCAGCTGAACCTGATCGAGGCCAACATGGGCATCGCCATCGTCCCCGACAGCATGCGCCTGGTGGCGCCGCCCGGCGTGCGTTTTATTGCGCTGCCGGACGAGGAGTCGCATTCCGTCGTGGGCCTGATCTCGCCGCGCGCGGCCAGCGGCATGGTGGCTGCATTTACGGAAGCGTTCGTGCGCGAGATGAACGCGTTGGCAACGACGGATTAACCTTCCGCATACAGCGCCGCATCCACGTCGCGCACGGCCGCCATCAGCAAGGCCAGCTTCATGACATCGAGCTTGCCATCGGTGCGCACGCGCGAGCACAGGTCGATGCCGTAGGGACGCACCTGGCGCAGCGCATCAGCCACGTTGGTGTCGTCCAGGCCGCCGGCCAGGAAGACAGGACGCGAGCTGGCGCGCACGAAGCGCGCGCTGACGGACCAGTCGTGCGTGCGGCCGGTGCCGCCCAGTTCCGGCACGGCCGCGCCAGGGCGGCCGGAATCGAGCAAGAAGGCATGTACATGAGGCGCATAGGCGTGGATCAGTTCCAAAGCCTCGGGCCCTTCCACATGGATCACCTGCACGCGCCGCACGTGGGGCAGCAAGCGCGCCAGCTGCGCCACCTCGCCCGGCTCGATATGCCCGACGATCTGCACGGTCGATGGCTGCGTGGCGCGCACGTGTTCGGCGATACGCTGCGCCGTCGTCTCGGCGGTCAGCAGGAAGGTGGCGACGGGTGGCGGCGTCCAGGCGGCGATTTGCGCGATGCACGCGTCGGGAATCGGGCCGGGACCGGACGGCATGGCCGCCACCAGGCCCAGCGCATCGGCGCCGGCGGCAATCGCCAGTTGGGCTTCGTCGATGGAAGCGATACAGCAGATCTTGATGCGGGTTCTCATGGCCTTGCGTGTTCAAATGGGCTGAGCAACATTACAACACAGGGTGACACGCACGCCAAGACACGCGGTCAAGGCCGCGCACGATAGTGTGCCAGAATGGCTGCATTGCCCACTTCCCGAGGAATCCATGGCCGACTACAAAAACCCCAGCTACGTGGCCCGCTCCATGCACCCGCGTTTTGATGAACTGACCTCGCCCGGCGAAGCCGTGCCGTATTCGGGTATCTACCGCTGCGACGGCTGCGCGCACGAGATCGTGTCGACGGAAGGCCACATCATGCCGCCGCAAAACCACCATCAGCACAGCAGCGAGCAAGGTGCCATCCGCTGGCGCCTGATCGTCAGCCCGCGCTGATTGACACGCGCCAGGTGGCGGACGATACTGGATTCATCCGGCATCGCCATTGGAACGTCACTGGAACACCAGCATGCGCATCATCGACTTTGAAGTCCGCAAGGAATGTCCGCCGCAGTTGTGCGACTGCAAACGCGAGCGCCTGCTCGACGATCCGCAGGCGGACCTTGCCATCCTGCGGCTGAACCTGACGGAAGAAAAGCGCCTGCTGGCGCACATCGAAGGCATCGCCACGCATGCGCAGCTGCAAAAGCTGCAGCTGTTATTGAAGAGCAACCTGGGCGTGCAATTGCAGATCGCGCCGGGCAGCGGGGAAGTGCGCACCGTGCGCGGCTTCCAGATCCGCCTGCAAGAGCAACCTGGCCTGTGCCGCAAGACGCGCGCCGCCATTCCGGCCGCCGTGCGGCGATGCCTGGCCGCGCATCCCGAGATCGCGTTCGCGATATTGAATGAAAACGATTTGCTCGGTGGAGTTTAAGCGGCGCTGGCACGGATGGGAATGACCTTGCCTTTCGCTGCGCGCGCCCTTAACTGCCCGCAGCCGCCTTCCACGTCCTGCCCCGCCGAATCGCGCAATTTGGTCAGCACGCCGCGCGCATGCAGGGCGGCGGCGATGGCGCGCGCCTTTTCCCAGCTGGGACGTTTGAACGGCAAGTCGTCGATGGTGTTGTACGGGATCATGTTCAGCACCGCGTACTTGCCCTGCAGAAGCGCGACGATGCCGTCCATCTCGTCGTCGCCATCGTTGACGCCTTCCATCAGGGTCCATTGATACTGCACCGGGTAGCCGGTCAGGCGCGCATACGACTCGCCGAATTCCACCAGTTCGCGCGGCGACAGCCTGGGCGCGCGCGGCAGCAGCTGTTCGCGCAAGTCCGGCTTGGTCGTGTGCAGCGACAGCGCCAGCGCCGGCTTGACCCTTCCCTGTGGCAGGCGCTCGAACGCGCGCGGGTCGCCCACCGTGGAAAACACCAGGTTCTTGTGGCCGATATTGCCCTCGGTGCCCAGCAGTTCGATCGCTTCCATCACATTGTTCAGGTTATGCGCCGGTTCGCCCATGCCCATGAAGACGACTTTTTTCACGGGACGCAGGGTACGCGCCAGCACTACCTGCGCGACGATTTCGCCGCTGGTCACTTGCCGTATCAAGCCATCGCGGCCCGTCATGCAGAACTGGCAGCCGACGGCGCAACCGACCTGACTGGACACGCACAGGCCGTCGCGCGGCAGCAGTACGCTTTCCACCGTCTGGCCATCGTGCAGTCCCACCAGCAGCCGTGCGGAACCGTCCGCACCCGGATGGGTGCTGAGCAGTTTCAGCATGCCCTGCAATTCAAGGTCGAGCGCGGGCAAGGCCTCGCGCACGGGCAAAGGCAAAAAATCCTCGGCGCGGCGCCGGCCCTGGTCGTGCGGCTGCCCCTGGATCCAGTCGCGCAGCACGCGCTGTTCGTGCAGGGGCTTGGCGCCGAGGGCGCGCAGGCGCTGGCGGAGATGATCGATTTGCATGGATTCTGAATAAAAAAACGGCGCGCAGGAATGAAACCAGCGCGCCGTGTTACAGGTAAAAGCCTTACACCTTCTTGACGAACTCCGTCTTCAGGCTCATGGAACCGAAGCCGTCGATCTTGCAATCGATATCATGGTCGCTGTCGACCAGGCGGATGTTCTTGACCTTGGTGCCCATCTTGACGACACCGCCGCCGCCCTTCAATTTCAAGTCCTTGATGACGCTGACCGTGTCGCCGTCCTGCAGGATATTGCCGGCCGAATCGCGGTACACCTTGGCGCCCTCTTCCGCCGCATCTGCAGCCGTGGCCGACCATTCATGCGCGCACTCAGGGCAGATCAACTGGCTGCCGTCTTCATACGTGAATTCGGATTTGCATTGCGGGCATGGTGGTAATGTGCTCATTTTTTTCTCTGTCTGGTGAACAGCGCGTGCTGTAAAAGCCGACATTATACTGCCTACGCCCCGCATCAGCTTGCTTTTTTCACCATCATTATCAAGGGCGGCGAATAATCTCGATGGTGCTGTGGACAATCTCCTCGTGGACGCCGATGCGCGCACGCAGCTCGGCGCCTGTCAGCGCGGGGTCGCGGCTGACGACGGACAAGGCGCACGAATACAGCTGCTTGCCGACTCGCCACACGTGCAGGTCGACGATGCGCGGCGTGTCGCCGGCGCTTTCCACCTCCACCGCCTCGCGGATTTCATCCACCACGGGGTGGTCCATCTCGCGGTCCAGCAAGACCTTGCCCGTCTCGTGCATCAGCTTTTTCGCCCACAGCGCCACCAGCACGGCGCCGGCGATGCCCATCACGGGATCGAGCCACTGCCAGCCGTAAGCCCACGCGCCGCCCAGCGCGACGATAGCCAGCACGGACGTGGCGGCGTCGGCCAGCACGTGGAGGTACGCGGCTTTCATGTTCAAGTCTTCGCCATGGCCATGGTGATCGTGGTGGCCATGATGATCGTGATGATCGTGTCCGTGGCCATGGTGGTGGTCATGGTGGCCGCCGAGGATCAGCGCGCACACCAGATTCACGGCCAGGCCGAAGGCCGCCACCGCCATCGCCTGCGGATAGTGGATGGGTTGCGGCGAGAACAGGCGCTCGAGCGAGGCCACGACCATCAGCACGGCCACGCCCAGCAGCAGGATGGCGCTGGTATAACCGGCCAGCACCTCGATCTTCCACGTGCCGAAGGCAAAGCGGGGGTCGCGCGCATAGCGGCGCGCCGCCGCATACGCAAAGGCGGCCAGGCCGATGGCCAGCGCGTGTGAACTCATATGCCAGCCATCGGCCAGCAGGGCCATGGAGTTGTACCACCAGCCGGCGACGATTTCCAGCACCATGGTGGCCAGGGTGATCCACATGACGATGCGCGCGCGGCGTTCCGCCTTGTCGCTGGCCCCGCCAAAGACGTGTTCGTGCTGCCAGGCGGAGAGGTCTTCTCTGAAGGATTGCGTTTGCATGCCATTCTCCTTATTTGAGGTAGGTACGCAGGATGGCGGCGATATCGTCGGCGCCCCTGGCCCGCTCGTCGCTGGCCAGGTCGGGACTGGCCACGTGCTCGCGCAAGTGTTCTTCGATGACTTCAGCCATCAGGCCATTCACGGCGCCGCGCACGGCGGCGATCAGCTGCAGCACTTCGCCGCAGTCGCGGCCCTCTTCCAGCCCCCGCTCCAGGCCTTCCACCTGGCCGCGGATACGCTTCACCCGATTGAGCAGCTTGGTCTTGTTATGCGTCGTGTGTCCCATGATTCCACCCCAATAAATACCATAGGGGGGTATACTATCAGAGAGAACCGGGCGGCGCGATCTTTTGCAGCTTGCTGGCCAGCGAAGCATCGGACAGTTCGCCCAGGTGGGTATCGACCAATCGCCCCTGGGCATCATAAAACAAGGTGGTGGGCAGGGCCGAGGAACCGGCCGCCTTGCCCAACGCCGCCCCGCTGTCGAGCACCACATTGCGCAGGGTCACGCCGCTGCTGTTCAGGAAAGCGCTGGCGGCAGCCGCATCCTCGCGCTGGTTCGCATACACGAAGACGATATCGGCACGCGCCTGCTGCGCGGCGGCCAGCACGGGCATTTCGCGCCGGCATGGCGGGCACCAGCTGGCCCACAGGTTGACCACCATCGGCTTGCCGCCGGCCAGCGCCGCCAGGGTCGTCGGCGCGCCGGCCAGCGTCTGCAGGGCCACGGCCGGCAAGGCCGTCGGCTTGTCATACGCCAGCCCCATCCCTGCGCTCAACACGCCCCAGGCCAGCGCGCCGGACGCGACGCTGATGGCCAGCGGCCGGCGCATGGCCGCCATGGCGGGACGCCGGCAGCGCCACGCGGCGATGGCCAGCGCGGCGGCGATGCCGGCCGGCGCCAGGAAGCCGCCATCGCGGATATTCAAAATGGACCAGGGAGCCGCGAGGTATTGTTCGTGCCAGCGCAAGACAAACGCCAGGCGCGCCGCCAGAAGGCCGGCGATCAGCAGGTCGGAAACGAGGGGGCCGGCGTCCGGCAGTTGGCGATACCGCCGCAACCACCACGCCACGCCATAGGCGACGCACAGGGAGGCGAACAGCAGGACCAAGCCTGTAGGCAGGGCCAGGGGACCGATTTGCAGGGACAGCATGGGCGCTTTCTATAACGTCGAATGGACGGTCATTGTGGCCCATGCGGATTAAGCGTGCGTTAATCCGGCGTCAAGAAGCGGCCAGTGCTTCCTTGCGCACGAAATGCATGGCTTGCGGCTGGTCCACCAGCACGCATTGCTTGCCCGTGCGCTTGCAATGGTCATGCACGCGCCAGTAGGCATCGTGGCTGACGCAACCCGTCTGGCAAATCACCAGGTCGGCCGCCACCAGACCCGCTTCCAGCGCCGCCGCATCATCGGCGCCATCGTCGCCACCCGCGTGGTGCAGGAAGCGCCCGCCAGCCTGCTCGATGGCCTGCTGCGCTACATTGGCGCCCTGGGCGTCATGGACATCCTCGCTGACGGCCTGGTCGGCATACCGCCCCACGTACAGCACGGATTTTTCGCGTAGGCCGACCAGCAGGTCGGGCTGCAGCAAGGGCAAGGGGGTGACGGAGGGCGACGGCACCCACTGCAGGCGCAGCAACTCGCGCATCAGGTCTTGCACCCGTTCGCTGAGCCACTCGACCTTGCGCGCCAGCCGTGCCCGCGTGGGCAGACCCGGCGCGGCGGCCGCCAGTTCGGCCAGTTCTTCGCGCGCCAACGCCAGTTTCGTGTCGCGAATGACGACCTGCGCCTGCGCGCGCATCAGTTGCGCTTCAAGCTGCGCAATCCGGGCCGCCTGTGCCGCCTGTTCGGCCTGCATCGCACTGCAACGCGCCTGCGCGCGGCCGTACTCTCCCATCAGCACGCGATGCTCGCGCGCGATGCTCTCCTCGATACCATACAAACTGTGCATTGTGCCCTCCTCCACTGCCCGCGGCGCGCTGGCGCCCGCCCATCATTCACGACCTTGCCTGAATTATAAATGAGAATCATTTCTATTTGTGCTTGAGCCGCGCTGCTGGCATGGGTATAGCCAGTGAGATACCCATCCTTGCATATATGCATTTCAATCGAATCGCGCTTGTTAAATAATTATTTCTAGGGTGTAATCTTACAAATAAATCATCGCGTCCACTGCAAATCCGTACCATCCGCCACACGGAGCGCCAGGCAATGCCCGATACCACCCACGCAAGCGCAGCATCCTCGTCATCCAGTTCGCCGTCGCCGGCGGGCGGCTTTTCGCAGGCCACGCGCCGGCTGAAGCTGAGCACGCCCCTGGGCCCGGACAAGCTGCTGGCCGAATGCGTGCGCGGCGAGGAAGGCCTGGGACTGGGCTATGTCTTCCACGTCGCCGCCCTGTCACTCGATGCGGCCATTCCCCTCAAGTCGCTGATCGGCCAGCCCATCCTGCTGGAATTGCGCACGGCCGCCGGCACCGAGGACTGGCGCCCTTTCCACGGCCATGTCACCGCGGCCGAACTGGCGGGCGCGAACGGCGGCTTTGCCCGCTATAACCTGACCATGCAGCCATGGACGGCCTTCCTGGCCCACGGCCGCGACAGCCGCGTCTTCCAGGACTTGGCGGTACCGGATATCCTCGAAGTCATCTTCGCCCGCTACCAGGGCCAGGGCATGCTGGCGCCCGCCTGGCGCTTCGACCTGCTCGACCGCGCGGCCTATCCGAAACGCAGTATCTGCAGCCAGTACCAGGAAAGCGACTGGGCCTTTGCCGAGCGGCTGATGAGCGAGGAAGGCCTGTTTTATTATGCCGAACACACGGGCGACGCGGGCAGCGCCAGCCTGGGCAGCCACACCCTCGTCATCGCCGACCACAACGGCAGCTTCAAGCCCAACGCCCAGGCCAGCATCGCCTACAGCCAGCCAGGCGCCGTCATGCCGCAAGACACGATGGACCGCTGGCGCATGCAGCTGCGCCAGCAAACCAACGGTATCGAACTGTCCAGCTGGGACTACCGCGCGCTGGGCCAGCGCCCCATCAGCGCCGCCTGCGCCCATGACGGAACGATGGCGCTGGTCAGCCGAGACGCGCCCGGCGCCTATGCCTACCCGTCGCGCGAACACGGACAACGGCTGGCCGAGCGCCAGTTGCAGGCGCTGACGGCGGCCAGGGAAGTGTTTACCGGCGCCGGCACCGTACGCACCCTGGTGCCCGGCACCACGTTTACCCTGAGCGGCCAGGCGCAAACGGATGCGGCGGGCGGTGGCGACGCTGCTAGCTTCCTCGTCACCCGCACGGTGCACCTGATGCATAACAACCTCGATGCGGAACTGGGCGGCGGTATGCTGCAGCGCTTCGGCCGGGGCTTGCTCGACGCGCTGATCGGCGAAGAGGCGGCCGGCAGCCTGCACGCCGTCGGCGACTCCATCAGCGAACGCCCGCCCTACCGCAACCGCATCGACGCCATCCGCAGCAAGGTCCCCTACCGCAGCACCTATGCCAACGACCACGGCCAGCTGCTGCATCCGCGCCCCGTCATCATGGGCCAGCAGACCGCCATCGTCGTCGGCCCGGCCGGCGCCCAGCTGCATACGGACCGCGACCACCGCATCAAGGTGCAATTCCACTGGCAGCGGGGGGCGCAAAGCCATAGCCGGCTGGCGCATCCGGCGGCCGACGGCCACACGGGTGCGCCCGGCGACGACAGCGCCGGCACCTGGGTCAGGGTGGCCACGCCGCTGGCGCCCGTCGCCGGCGCCAACTGGGGCAGCAACGCCCTGCCCCGCGTGGGCCAGGAAGTGCTCGTCGATTTCCTGGAAGGCAATATCGACCGCCCCGTCGTCATCGGCACGCTGTACAACGGCCGCGGCCAGGCCGACGCGCAAAACAACCAGGTCAGCCAAGGCACGGGCGCGGCGACGGGCAACGCGCCGGCCTGGTTTCCCGGCCAGGCCGGCGCCCATGCCCATCCGGCCGCCTTGTCGGGCATCAAGACGCAAGCCATGCAGGCCAGCCAGGGCGGCGGCGGCGCCTACAGCCAGCTGGTGTTCGACGACAGCCCGGGCCAGGGCCGCGTCGCCTTGCAGCGCCACGCCGGCCCTCACCAGGGCACGGCCGAACTGAACCTGGGCCATTTGCGACACCAGAGCGACAACCAGCGGCTGGCGCCGACAGGCTTTGGCGCCGAGCTGAAAACGGAACACAGCGCCGCCCTGCGCGCGGGAGCGGGCATGCTGCTGTCGGCGCATGGCCGCGATGCTGGCGGCAGCCACATGGATGCGCAGGAAGCGCTGGAACAGCTCACGCAAAGCTTGCAACTGCAGACTTCGCTGGCCGAGCAGGCGCAAAAACATTTCGCACTCGAAATGCCCAGCCCGGCCACAGCCGGTGCGGCCGAGTCAGCTTCCGCTGCCACGCCGGAGCAGCCGGAGACGCCTTCGCCAGCCGCCCAGCTCCCCGCCCTCGCCCAGATGCAGCACAGCATCGAGGTCTTGGGCGCGACGGCCGAGGGCGCCGCCACGATGGGCCAGGGTCAGCAGGCGGCGGGCGGCGAAGGCCAGGCCAGCGCGTATGGCGACCCGCAGCTGCAATTGTCCAGTCCGTCCGGCATCGCCGCCACCACGCCGGCCAACGCCGTGCTGGTCGCTGGCGGCAATGGCAGTCTGGCGGCGGGCGCGGACCTCAACTTTGCCGCGCAGGGCAACAGCCTGTACGCGCTGGGCAAGGGCATCAGCCTGTTCACCTACGGCAAGGCCAGCAGCAAGGACAAGCCCAACCAGGAAACCGGCATCCGCCTGCATGCGGCCAGCGGCAAGGTCAGCAGTCAAAGCCAGTCCGATGCGACACGGCTGACGGCGGACAAGGCCGTTACCGTCAGCAGCACTGCCAAGAGCGTCACGGCGGCGGCCAAGCAGCACATCCTGATGACAGCCCAGGGCGCGTACATGCGCCTCGAAGGCGGCAACATCATGCTGCATGGACCGGGCAAGATCGATTTCAACGCCAGCATGAAGGAATTGACGGGGCCAGCGAGCAGCCAGCCCACGTTGCCGGCGATGCCGAATGCGGCCGACCTGGGCCGGGCAGTCGAGCTGAACCTGCATTATGGCGATCTCGAACCTGTCATTAACTCCCCCTACAAAATCACGTTCGCCAACGGCACGTCGCTGAGTGGATTGCTTAACGACAAGGGCCATGCCCGCCTCGAAAACATTCCTCCCGGCGCGTATCACATTGAATATGGTGAGGACCAGCGCGACTGGGTGGCGCCGCCATTGGTAGCGGAGCCACGTCTACAGCAAGCGAGGCAGCAGTTGAAACAGGCATCCGCATTGCTGGAGGCAGCCCGAAAAACCAGTAAGCCGGAGCCCAAGCCATGAGCCAGAACTTTGTCGATGAGATCGTGGAGTTTTTCAAGGACCTGATCCTCGGCGACTTTGAGGATGACCAGGGCAAGGCCGCCATGATCGTTGGCGGCGCCATTTCCCTGATCCCCGTGGTTGACCAGGTGATGGATGTGCGCGATGTCTCGGGCATGATCTACCGCGTCGGCAGGAAAGGCGTGTCGCGCGCGACCCGCGATGACTGGGTCGACATGGCGCTGGCGGCGTTCGGCTGCATTCCGGAAGTCGGCAGCCTGTTCAAGACCATCATCAAGCCTTTGCGCAAGTACCGCAAGGAGGTTGGCGCGGCGGCCGCTGGCGGCAATGTCATGATCGAAGCCATGCTGGGCAAGAGCAAGGGCGCCGCGATCAAATTCCTGAAAACCTTCCAGTGGGCGCAAAACACCCAGCTGGCAATCAGCACGGCCATGAGCGCGCTGGACAACTGCGTGCAATTGCTCGGCTACCTGTCGACCAGCCATTGGTGGCTGCCGTCGGACTTGCAGCACTTGGCGCGCGACATGAAGCCGCAAGTCGAGGCGGTGCGCGGTCCGCTCAAAGCCGGCATTGCGCAGGGCGCCAAGGCGCTGCAGGACTTGATCGAAGACATGCTGGGTGAAGACGCCTTGTGGGCTGCAAAAAAAATCGCCGTCGCAGCCGGCACCGGCGCCAATACGGCAGCCAGGCACAATCACAAGCCAGGCAACACGCATCCGCACAGCGCCAACGCCCAGTTCAAGTCGCCCACAACAAGCTCAGATAAAAATTCCAAGGGCGTGGATGCCAAAGCAAAAACCAAAGAACGGGACTCGCCGGGCAAGGGCAAGGAACACAAACCCGTGGACGACTCGCACCGCCAGAGCAGCGACGGCGGCACCGCGCCGGCCAAGAATACGTCGCGGCCGATTCGGCAATTGCTGTCTGAAGTGCCATTCGGGCCAAAGGGACTCCTCGGCGAGCATATGGCAGATTATTACCATATGGAACACGTGCTTAAAAAAGCCACCGCCTGGCCGCACGGTAACGTTAATGGAAAATGGCGCTTTGACTACCCGCGCATTGTTGGCCCCGATAACGCACACAGACGCCCGACAGAGCTTGTACCCGAAGACTTAAAAAAAATGGTACAGAATGGTGTGGATACCATCTGGCAGACGAATAGTGATACTTTCCATTTCATCGAAGCAAAATTCAGTGGCAGTGCCTACACGCTGTTCCAGCGGCTGCAAAAGGAAGTGGAACGTGGCAACATCCCACGCCCCCCAGCATCCCTCAACGATAGAGAGCTGATGTTATGGACTTTGCTCAGTGATCGTATCAAGGGTACACAGATGGGCATAGAATGGCTACGCAACAGCACAAAAACCCCCGCAATGAAATTAGACAGAAACTTAAAAAACCGCTGGGTGTATCTGATGCTGGGAAGCACCGCGTTCTCCAATCCTTTCGTGACGGCAGGCCACCCAAACGGCAAGCTCAAGTTAGTAGCAGCGCCTGGAGTTGTCGATCATCTTGAAGCGACATTGGAGTTACTCGCCTCAGGCGATCACTACAATATAAAAATACATGACAAACACAAAAAAACTCACGGCATAAGCGATACGTTTGATTATATTGAAATCGACCTCATAGAAAAAAATCGTAGGCGCGCCAAAAAAATATCATCGAAGAATATCACCACTCAACAAGAGCCACCAGAAAAAGATAAAAAATCAGGCAAACCAATTTCAAATAATAGATCCAAGAGAAAATAACAATGGAAATTCTGCCATTTCACCAGCGCCGCCGCCAGCAATTCCTTTACGAGGATCTATACGCGAAGACAAGAAAAAATCAACTCGCGATAATAGATGTTGAACTCGAAAATAAAAGAATAACCGACTCAATGCAGGGAAAATCTTCAGTCCATCATTTTTTGTATTTAGAAGAATTCTGGATCTGGATGCTCGACTATACGGCTGGCGAGTCGATTGATTCACTGGCTCCGCGCATCGCAGACATCGTGGATAAATTTGAAGAATGGAACGAAGTGGATCAACTCTATCAGCAGGAAGCGGCGCTTGAGCTTCCAGAGTATGGACCATACGAATACGAGGGAGCACCACAGTTTTCCATCCTTTCCGATTATGAAGACACGCTTCAACTACTCAGCATCGCCATCCTGCTACGCGATCAGTGTTCGGTGCGACGCATCATCCACGTGCTGCGCAGCCACCGTGGCAACGATGGGCTATTCGAGCATTTGATTGGCGCATATGTCGAGGACAGTCAAGAGCTGGATACCTGCATTATCGGCAAGCCCTACGACACCCTACTGCAAGTATTCTATGAGGAAGATGAGAAAGCTAGCTTAGTCCTGCTTCAGAAATACCTGAAACAATGGTATCCAGCCATGAAAAATCATCCGCGCTGGTACGATGAGCATCTCAACATCAACGAGGAAGGCTATGCCGCGTATTACGGTTACTGGGCCTTTGAAGCGGGGGCGGCCGTCTTTATACTCGACCTGGACGACAGCCAGATCGACCATTTGGTCTACCCCAAAGACCTGGTCGATTATGCACGACAGTTATGGGAAGAGGGCCGCTACACCAGTCAGGAAACAGAACCACTGATACGCAAGGGACGCGTCGAGGGTGGCCAGCCCTGCCCTCAAACAGGTTTCTGGGAAACCCCAGCAAAGTTACACAGCCGCAGCCATTTTGAGCAGGGCCAAATCATGCCTGTTTTTAATGATGCTGCATACGGTGAAACCATCTGGCATTGGAGTGAAGAACAATAGCCCATTTTCGATCTAGCACAATCAGCGACTTGCCCAGCGCCGAGCTGCGCCAGCAATCAGAAAAAACGACGGAAAAACAATGATGACAACCCCGTTCGACATGCGTCGCCGACAGCAATTTCTCTTCGAAGATCTTTATAACAAAACGAGGGTAAATCAATTTTCGTTAATTAATGGGGGCATTGAAAACAAAAAAGTAGCCGACTCGACGCTGGAAAATTCCTCAGTGTATCAGTTTTTATATTTAGAAGCGTTCTGGATATGGATGCTCGACTATACGGCGGGTGAGCCGATCGATGCACTGGCACCGCGTATCACCGGCATCGTGGATAAGTTTGAAGAATGGAATGAGGTCGATCAATTCTGTCAACAGGAGGCAGCGCTCGAGTTTCCAGAGTTTGGGCCGTACGAATATGAGGGAGCACCGGAGTTTCCCATCCTTTCCGACTATCAGGACACACTGCAACTGCTCAGTATTGCCATCTTGCTGCGCGATCTACATACGGTCAAACGTATCGTTCACATCCTACGCAGTCATCGTGGCGTCGATGGATTATTCGAGCAACTAGTTGATGGCTATGTTGAAGATGGACAAGCCCTCGACACCTGTATCATCGGCAAGCCCTATGACACCCTGCTGCAAGTGTTCTATGAGAAAGATGAGAAGGCCACGCTCGACCTGCTCCAAAAATACCTGAAACAGTGGTATCCGGCCATGAAAAATCATCCCCGCTGGTACGACGGACATCTAAGAATCCGGGACGAAGGCAACGCGCCCTATTACGGTTACTGGGCATATGAAGCGGGTGCGACGGTTTTTTTACTCGACCTGGACGACAGCCAAATCGACCATCTGGTTTATCCCAAGGACCTGGTCGATTATGCACGCCAGCTACGGAAAGATGGCCGCTACACTAGCCTGGGCACAGAACCTCTGATACGCAATGTGTGCGTCGAGGGCGGCCAACCCTGCCCCCAAACTGGCTTCTGGGAAACCCCAGCAAAATTACACAGCCGTAGCCATTTTGAGCAAGGCCAAGTCATGCCTGTTTTTGATGATGCGGCATACGGTGAAACCATCTGGCATTGGAGTGAAGAACAATAGCCAATTTCCCATCTGGCACAGCCAGCGACTGCCCCAGCGCCGAACTGCGTCAGCGCACGAGCCTTTGAAATGGCGCGACTACGCAGGCCGGTCAGCGGCAAGCACTGGACATTCGGCTGCCAACCCGCAAATTGGAACAGGGCGAGATCATGAGCAATCTGGATGCTGCCTGTGGCTTGACGGTATGGCATTTTCTGAAGGTATAAAAAACAACGACGTGAGAGGAGAAAAGATGAGCACAACGGAACGTTTTTTTACTGCCGAAGATGTAGAGGGAATGGTTGCGGACCTCAAGGAATGGCCAAACATGTCCTGTGACGATGGAAATCAAGATCTAGGTGTGTCTCCATTTATTACTTTCTATTTCCTCTACAACACTAAGCATCACCTTGATACGTCACTGCTGATGGTGGGTATTCATGAGGAATTTGAACGACTGACAAGGAATCCCTATCTTATTGGCACGCATCCCGATTCGGAACGTCCTCACCCTTACGGCTCAAAGCGTTTGCCAGATCTGCGTGAATTTGCTCGAAAAACAAGAAAAACAGACTATTTCGCCTTCAATTTTACCGATCAGAAAAAACATAACTCGTCTCCTTCTACTGCTGGATATTTCTGGAAAATGCGGGACTATATGAATGACAATCCCGAACCATCAAACAAGGTTTACACATCCATTCAATTCTACTATCGCTGGTCATGGTGGAAGGACAACAAGAATGCGTGGCGGCAGTTTGTTCTGGAAACCATAGAAAAACTAAAACCTGATCAGGTTTACAGCGGCTTTTCGATGGCCAATCCGCTTGCCTTCGGCACCCGCTCAGAAGTGGCCGTGTGGGAACGCTCTCTGGCGCCGCGATTTTTTGGTTTGGATATTGATTATCCTTTTTCCATGAACGGCTCGCTGGCAGACGGCATCCGCCCGCCAACCTGGGGCTTTTTGCTATCGGATACGTGGCGTGAAAAATTGGACCTCAGCCGCGACCAGATAAAACTCAGCCTGCAGCATCCGCAAATCCGGATCGACGAGCTCGATTCCGGCCTATGGATCGAACTGGGCGAGGAGCCGGCACTCTACCCGGTAGAGGATGGCGTACCGGAATTGCCGGCGCTACTCAACAAGCTGCTCAAGCCGATCCGCGACGATCACATGGCGCTGCTGGGCTTTGGCCAATGGGACGGCGACCCCAACGAACGCTTCAACGACGCCGACTCGCTGCGCTGGATGCGGCGCTTCGATGCCGACAGCGACTGGCCCAGCGCCGAACTGCGTCAGCGCCAAAATAACGGCGGCCCGAGTGACGCCGCGCCAGCGCCGGAGCCTTTGGAATTGCGCGCCTACGCCAGCGAGGCCTGCCCGCAGGCCGGACAATGGCAAGCGCTGGACATTCCGCCGCAAACCCGGCGACTTGAACAGGGCGAGATTATGAGCAGTCTGGATTCCGCCTATGGCTTGACGGTGTGGCGCTTCCTGAACGCATGAAGAAACAGCGACGGTACTGAGATTCGAGACCATCGACCTGATGCTCGATTGAAAAAGGCAATCATGCATTGCGGTTCGAGATACGCGTACCTTCTTTGACACGAATACAATTTACCCAAGAGAAAAGCACGTAACCATGGAAGATTTACCCTTTCATCAACGACGTAGACAGCATTTTCTCCATGAAGAACTTTATCAAAAAACACGGACAAATCAACTTTCCTTGATCCGGGGAGGAGAGGAAAACAGAAAGGATGCATATTCGATAGGCGAAAGTTCCTCCGTTCATCATTTTCTGTATCTGGAATTGCTCTGGATATGGATGCTTGACTACACGGCAGGCATAGCCCTCGATCAACTGGCGCCTCGAATCGCCGATATTGTGGACAAATTTGAAGAGTGGAACGAAGTGGATCAAAGGTATCAACAGG
Organism: Janthinobacterium kochi; assembly: GCF_051380715.1. Taxonomy (NCBI): domain Bacteria; kingdom Pseudomonadati; phylum Pseudomonadota; class Betaproteobacteria; order Burkholderiales; family Oxalobacteraceae; genus Janthinobacterium; species Janthinobacterium kochi. The sequence continues at coordinate 2,543 of NZ_JBNYXO010000023.1, read as the reverse complement.
AGTGTGCGCTGAAGCTGCCTGAATATGGTCCGTATAAATATTCGGGGGCGCCCGATTTCTCGATACTTTCCGACTACGAAGACACGCTGCAACTGCTGAGCATTGCCATATTGGTACGCGATCAGCGTTCGGTCCAACGTATCATTCACGTACTTCGTAGCCATCGCGGTCAAGATGGCCTGTTCGAGCAATTGATCAGTGCTTATGCCGACAACGTCGTCGAGCGCGATACCTGTGTACTTGGCGCCCCTTATGACACCTTGCTACGTGTGTTTTATGAAGAAGATGAAACGGCCACACTCACCTTGCTCAAGAAATATCTGCAACAGTGGTATCCGGCAATGAAGGATCATCCACGCTGGCATGACGAGCATCTTAGAATCAGCGAAGGGGGCTATGCCGGCTACTATGGCTATTGGGCATTTGAAGTCGGAACGGCGGTCTTTATTCTCGACCTGGACGACAGCGCTATTGATCATCTTGTCTACCCCAAAGACCTGGTCAATTATGGCCGCAAGTTACGCGCGGAACACCGTTACACAAGCATGGATACTGACTTAATAAATAAGGCCGGTCGTGTCGAGGGAGGCCAACCTTGCCCGCAAACCGGCTTCTGGGAAACCCAAGCAAAGTTACACAGCCGTAGCCATTTTGAGGAAGGTGACAGAATGCCAGTTTTCGATGACTCTAGATATGGAGAAACCATTTGGTATTGGAGTACGGAACAGTAACCTCAATGACAGCATGGGAGATGCTTCCCTCGAAATTCGTCAGCGCTGATATATATATATATATATATATATTGATGTTCCACGGTGTTTAGCTTACAGGGAAACAATGAGTACCAGTTCATTCAATGCGCGGCGCCGGCAAAAATTTCTCCATGAAGACATTTACCATAACACGCGAAAAAACCAACTCGAATTATTTGAAGGACAACTTCTCAACAAAAATATCGCTGAGTCGACACAAAGTCAAACTGTCATTTACCAGTTTTTGTATTTGGAAGCGTTCTGGATATGGATACTCGACTATACGGCAGGTGAACCGATTGATGCACTGGCGCCGCGCATTGCAGACATCGTGGATAAATTTGAAGAATGGAATGAGGTGGATCAACTCTATCAGCAAGAATTAGCGCTCGATTTTCCAGAAGATGGGCCATATGAATATGAGGGTGCGCCGCAGTTTTCCACCCTTTCCGACTATGAGGACACACTACAACTGCTCAGCATCGCCATCCTGCTGCGCGATCAGCGTTCGGTGCGACGTATTATTCACGTACTGCGCAGCCACCGTGGCCGCGATGGGCTGTTCGAACAATTGATTGGCGCAAATGTCGAGGACAGTCAAGACCTGGAGACCTGCATTATCAGCAAGCCCTACAACACCCTGCTGCAAGTATTCTATGAAGAAGACGACAACGCTGCCTTAGCCCTGCTCCAGAAGTATTTGAAACAGTGGTATCCGGCCATGAAAAATCATCCACGCTGGTACGATGAGCATCTCAACATCAACGAGGAAGGCTATGCCGCGTATTACGGTTACTGGGCCTTTGAAGCGGGTGCGACCGTCTTTATACTCGACCTGGACGACAGCCGGATCGACCATCTGGTCTACCCCAAAGATCTGGTCGATTATGCACGACAGTTATGGGAAGAAGGCCGCTACACCAGTCAGGAAACAGAACCACTGATACGCAAGGGACGCGTCGAGGGTGGCCAGCCCTGCTCTCAAACAGGTTTCTGGGAAACCCCAGCAAAGTTACACAGCCGCAGCCATTTTGAGCAAGGCCAAATCATGCCTGTTTTTGATGATGCGGCATACGGTGAAACCATCTGGCATTGGAGTGAAAAACAATAGCCCATTTTCCATTTCGCACAACCAGGTATCTTAGGTATTTACATTGAACGCAAGTCAGACAAAATCTTGCAGAAATCTGCGCCAAACAAGAAAAATGGTACTTCGCCATGAAAAATAGCGTCTTTCACGAACGGCGTCGGCAACAATTCCTCTACGAAGAGCTTTACAATAAAACACGGGAAAATCAACTTCTTCTCATTAAAGTAGGACATGATAATAAAAAAGTAGCCAGTACAACGCAAAGTGAAAATTCGATTTATCAGTTCTTGCATCTCGAACTATTTTGGATCTGGATGTTGGACTACACCGCAGGCATCCCCATCAATGAACTTGCCTCGCGCCTTGTCGCCATTGTCGATGCATTTGAAAAATGGAATGATGCATATCAATTATTCCAACAGGATGCTGCACTCGAATTTCCAGAATTTGGGCCTTACGAATATGTCGGCGCCCCGCAATTTTCCAATCTTTTTGAATACGAAAATACGCTTCAATTAATTAGCATTGCCATTTTGCTGCGCGACCAGCAATCGGTCATGCGCATCATTAATGTACTACGTAGTTGTTTAGATATGGGTGATCATATTCCAACTCGCAGCCTGCCATTTTTCAGGGCCAGGTTGCTTTTGAGTACACTGTTGAATCCTGTCACCCAACTACCAGCGCCATGAGCCAAGCCC